>CAZLFZ010000047.1:0-1748 GCA_964559215.1 uncultured archaeon | reverse complement strand
AAAGATAAAATATGTTTGACGCGATTATGACGGGTATGCAGGGGATTTTGCAGCAGCCGTCGGTCTGGCTGTTCTTCCTGCTCTTCTTCCTGTTTATCTTGGTTGCATACAAGGTGGTCAAAATTCTTGTAAGGGCTCTGTTAATCGCTGTTATAGCCGGGGTGTTTCCGATATTTGCCAACATGTTCCTGGGCATGGCGATTCCCATAACGCTGCAGAACATCTTGTGGTTTGCGATGACGGGGGTGGAGATCTACTTCGTCTATCATATACTGTGCGGCATAGGGAAAATTGCTGAATTGATAACGAAGCCATTTTCGAGGGGGAAAACCAAAAAGGTGGAGAAAATAATAATAATGGAGAAGGGAAAAGATAAGCATGAAAAGGAAAAGCGAGAAAGAGAACGGTAAGAAGGGTGCGCCAATAGAGATAAGCGAAAGTCCTGGCTACAGACCCGTTTACGCCAGTGGTGTTTTTGGTGGTCTGGACCCTCACGATGGAAGAATCGTCTTCTTTCTGGACAGGATAAAGCCCAAAATGAAAAGCGATCCAAAAGGGGCGATGGAGCTGGAAAAAATCGACCGGGAGTTGCAGGTGGAAGTTCACATGTCACCTCCCCAGTTCGCGTCTGTCGCCAAATGGATGATGGAGCATGTCCAGCAATTCGAGAAGAGGATTAAATCCGGGAAAATGAAAGAGGAATCACCAGATACTTCAGGGACTTCCTATATCGGTTGAGTTCGCAAGTAAACTATCCCGTCCTATAACTAGATGAAGTTCGTGAATGATATCACAGATGATAGACATCGGCCGGGTTTAACATAACCACTCCGAACATTGCCTGATCGTCGTAAATCCGGGGGCATGCGGTGTTAACCAGGACTTGTATCGGAATTCCCATGATTTTCTCCGGCGTCAGCATATCGGCTGTTATGATGAAGGCTGTTTTTCCTAGCCTGAGCAGAACCTTTTTTATCTCATTCGCCTTTTCTATGTCGATTTGGCCGGGTTTCGTGCTAACGAAAATCCCGAAATTCTTTAATCCGGACGCTTTCTCGATCCTGAGCTGCCTCGAGATTTCGATCTTCGTTTTTTGAGTCGAAATCTCTGTCATCTCTTTGGCCTCGATATCAAGGAAGAATACCGGCTTTTCTGTCCTGTCAACCAGACCCAGCGGATGAAATCTCCCCGAACCGATGAAAAGAAAACATTCCACTTTGCTAGCTATCGATTTTGCCGATGAATAATCGCAGCCCAGGACCTGGCCAGGTTGCAGCCTGGCGGACCTGCCGACAAAAACCTTATGCCCGTTTTTTTCCAGCTCCATGCTTGCCTTTGCCAAAGAACCGACATACTGGGTTGTCGTGACAAGTCCTATCGAGTTGAAACTCCTCAGTTTTTTCATATTCCTCTTAAGCAGAGTGACGGGGTCAAAATCCAGCTCATATTCCTCGTAGATAACCGGAACAGCGGCATGCAGGCCGAGGTCGTTATGCCCTATATGCAACAGCACGTCGCATCCCAGCTGCTTTGCCTCCCTGTCCCTCAGGTCGCATGCACCGAGGCATGGTTCCACGGAGACAATGGCCTCTATCCCGTTTTCTTCCAGCCACAGGGAGAACTCGATGACCTTGGTCTTGAGTCCCTCAGGCACCTGTATCAGCACCCTTTTCGCTTTGGCCTTCCTCAGCTTTGACAGCATGTTCTTTTTGTCAAACATGTCCTTATATTGGAGAATTGTTTAAAAT
>CAZLFZ010000046.1:0-1905 GCA_964559215.1 uncultured archaeon | reverse complement strand
CCAAAAAGATTCCTGCCTTTCTTTGCCGCGGATTTGGTTGCGGTCTCCCTTGCTTTCTTGCTTGTAAGCAGCAATGCCCTTTCGCTAGAGATGTTTTCATACGGATACTCCCCATCAGAACTGTCTTACATCTTTGCGGGGGCAGGGGCACTGCTCATCGTATGGATCCTGGCCACCCTCTGGATAAGCGGGGCCGTGATTTACCAGAGCTGGAAGCCGGACGGGTTCAGGCAAAGCTGGACCGTTGCTTATCGAAGATATCCTAGCCTGCTTGCGGTTGCAATTATAGCGGGGCTGATATCATTCCTGGTGTCTTCGGTGCCTTATATCGGGATATTGCTTTCACTCATAGCTTCCATGGCATTCCTTTTGGTGAACCAGTTCGTAATCGTGAGGGGGTCAGGCTTTTACCTGGCGCTCGTCAACAGCGTCAAGACATTCAGATACAGGGTGTCACCCGTTATCTTGGCATGGCTGCTGGGCGGCGCCTTTTCATCGATAATCATAATAATTTTTGCGCTGCCGCTCGTCTCGACCTTTGTTTACTTCATTGAGCAGTACGGTATGGAAGAAGCCTTAGTGTACATGCTGGTTTATGTCGACAGAACATGGCTTTACCTGGAAGGGGGCATATTTTTGCTGGGCGTGGCGATTTCCAGGACCTTTGGCCTCAAGTTCCTGACCGAGATATACCTGCAGCTAAATAAAAAGAAGTTCTTGATTTTCTGACGCCGGGAAAAGACCATTTTTTATATCTATAACGGAAGAATATAGTATGTTGATAGGCCTCGTTGGACTCCCAAACAGTGGGAAGAGCACGGCCCTGAAGGCCCTGACCCTAGCGGACGTTCAGATAGCGAATTACCCATTCACAACGATTTCAGCAAACCAGGCTGTTGGCTACGTGATAACGGAATGTGCATGTAAGAGGCTGGGGGCCAAGTGCAATCCCCAGAACTCAAAGTGCGTAGATGGCAAAAGGTGGATATCCGTGAAGCTGCTGGATGTTGCCGGTCTCGTGCCGGGGGCGCATGCCGGCAAAGGTCTCGGCAACCAGTTTCTCGATGATTTGCGGCAGGCTGACGGCCTTATACACGTTCTGGACTGCTCGGGCTTGACGGACGCGGAGGGGAAGCAAAGGCCTGCCGATAATCCATGGGATCCTGATGAAAACATCAAGGTGCTCGAGTCCGAAGTCGATGAATGGTTGTTCGGCATAATCCAGAAGAACGTGGAAAAGGTTGAAAACCTCGCCAGAATGAAGAAGACGCCCATTGCCAGGCTGCTGGCAGAGAAGCTGTCAGGACTTGGAATAACGGAAGACGACATAAAAAATGCGATGAAGCAAAGCGATATCTCCAGCAGGGAATTCGCCACTATACTGAGAAGGGAATCAAAACCCATAATCATAGCGGCCAACAAGATAGACCTGCCGTCAGCGCAGCTTAACTTTGAAAAGATTAAAGAAAGGCACGATCATGTTATACCAACATCTGCGGAGTCCGAGCTCGCCCTGCGGGAGGCAGCGGAGCACGGACTTGTCAAGTATACACCGGGCAATCGCAATTTCGAGATAATATCCGATAAAATCAACGAAAAGCAAATGGAGGCCCTCGGTTTCATAAAGGAAAACGTCCTTGGCAAATACGGCTCGACCGGGATCCAAAACGCCCTGAATGCCCTGGTTTTCGACATGCTCCAATACATTGTCGTCTATCCCGTTGCCAGCATAAATAAGCTGTGTGACACCAAAGGAAATGTGTTGCCCGACGCGCACCTTGTCAAGAAGGGGACCACGCTCAAGGAGTTCGCCTACAAGGTCCATAGCGACATGGCGGACAAATTCATCGGCGGGCTCAATTTGGAAAAGAAAAAGGTCGGCGCTGAGTACGAATTGCATGATGG
>CAZLFZ010000045.1:0-2112 GCA_964559215.1 uncultured archaeon | reverse complement strand
GCGACGGTCCTGCTTAACAACAGTTCCTCACCTGTGAGCATAGCAAGGCTTGCAGGCATTCTGCAGGAATCCTTTAAGCAAAGGATTTCGCTTGAAACCGTGAGCAGATTCTTAGCCTACACGGAGTCCGCTTTTCTTGCATTCCTCGTGCCCATATTTTCATACAAAATAAAGGAGCAGATGCGTTATCCCAGAAAGGCGTATTGCATAGATACGGGGATGAGAAATGCCGTTTCTTTCAGATTTTCACAAGACATGGGAAGGCTGTATGAGAACCTTGTTTTCTTGGAATTGAACAGAATGGGACTGGATATATATTATTGGAAGGACAGGCAAGGCAGAGAGGTTGATTTTGTTATAAAAAATGGCACAAAGGTAAGGGAAGCCGTTCAGGTCTGCTTTGATGCCAGCAAGGCGGAAACAAGAAAAAGAGAGGTACGTGCTTTGATGAAATGTATGGACGAGTTCCGACTCAAAGAAGGCTTAATTATAACAGAAACAGAAGATGAAGAGGATAATATTGGAGGTAAAAAAATAATTTTCAGGCCATTGTGGAAGTGGATAATGCAACACAGATGAAAATTCTTTACTCAGCCCACTGGCACTTGTTGTCCACGCACTTGCATGCCAGACCGTACAGTGACGCATTGTAGCAATCCCTCCATTCACAGGTCGTTCTCATGGGATAATGCGCCAGTGAAATGCAGACGTGATTTGAGCACCCGTGTGCCCTGCAGCCGGCATCCGAATTGCAGCTATCATTGCTCGACCAGCCGCAGAATCCTTCTGCAGGAACTGCCGGTTCTTCATGAATAAGTCGCTGTTTGATCATGTCCCACTTTTCGTCGAGGATTGCGCCGCTCACGTTTCCTGAGATGACCGTGATTTTTGCAATGTGCGTGGTTATGACCTGGGCCAGAAACTGCCCTGCCCTGTCACCGTATCCCGCGTGACTTGACTCGAATTTGGATATAAACTGCCAGCAATTCAGGCATCCCAGAGCTATGGTTTCGTTGTATTCAAGTGATGAACCGTCAAACTTGTACGTTGGCGAGTCGAGCACGTACTGCCCGGCAATACGCAGGCTCTCCCTCTCCGTGAACTCTTTAGGCGCCGCTGGTTCTTCTGGGGTAAGGGGACCGCTATCCTCAAGGTATTGCTGATTTCGCATGTCCCATTTCCCGTCCATTGTCGCGCTCTTGATCTCTCCCCGCTCGACCACCACGTTGGCAGTATGCTGGGTTATGACTTGGACCAGAACCTGTCCTCTCCTGTCGCCGTAACCGCCATGGCTCGACTTGAACCCAAAGACGAAAACCCAGCAGTACGGGCACTTGGCTTTAAGGGTTTCCTTGTGCACCAGCTCGTAGCCATCAAAGGCATAAGTCGGGGAGTTCATGACAATGTCCCTTGCAATCTCCAGGCTCTCCTCTTCCGTATATACGGTGCCGGTGCCCGCATAGGTCTGCGCAACAATCCCGATTACCGTTGCGATGGCCAGCAAGGCCAGCAATATAATGTAAATCTGTTTGTCGCTCAGCGATAAGTTGACTCCCGCCACGTGTCTCCCTCTTTCCTTAAAGACTTTCCTTGAAGATTTACTTTATAGAATGTTATCCTAGCTTATAAAAAATAAAATTATAAAAAAGAAAAAAGCTTTCATTTCTTTTCGCTTTCTACGGAAGCTTTCATTTACATTGTCAAAAAAGCTAAACGTATTCTTCGACTATGATTTGTTTTTCCATCTCCGTGGTGGGCCTCTGCGTCAAAACTATGCTGGATACCTCAAGGTCGAACCCGCCGTATTTCAGTTTGATCTGGCCTGTTACGTTGAATAATTCTTCCGTAATCCCCTCTTGTACGAAAACACTCTTGTGCCTGGCCGTCAATCCGGTTAGATTGATCCCATTTCCAAAGTCATCGACAACGGAATAGATGTATGTGCCCAGTCCGCCACCGCCTTTTGCCCACTTTATATCATTTTTCAGAAATCCTGTGACCGTAACGATCTCGTCCTCGTAATCAACGCTGTTTTCCAGATATTCCTCCAAAGACACGTTCACCGGCACGGTCACGGTGAGGGTTTTCGTCCTGTTCACTTTTTGGGGGACG
>CAZLFZ010000044.1:0-3306 GCA_964559215.1 uncultured archaeon | reverse complement strand
AGGCAAACCATGCAAAACAGGCAAACCCCGTGAAAAGCCAAACTAATTCTCAATTTCATTTGACAAGGGGGGAGGGTATCTCCTTGAAGAGGTGCAAATCAAAATAATACAATTTTCCTCCATCATCTACACCGTAATTTCTGCTCTGGAAGACATCCCCATGAAACAACTCCCTGCTACCTATTGAAAATAGCACCTCGAGCTGTGACAGATATGATTTTTGAGGAAAATTCCTCAGCCTTCTTTTCATATTTGTTACCGTGGCCATGCAAGGAGTTGCAGCCACAATCCTCTGACCGTGTTCCCCAGCCGAAGCGATAAACCTTGTTGCTGGGTGATAAAACCCCCCTTTGCGCAGAGTTTCATAAACATCAAGATGTTCCCTGCATACAGTTTCGTCATCGAAAACGAAATGCTTTGCGAGCCCGTCTGAATTTTTAACGTAGTATACTGAGCCGTTGTCGAATGAAACTTCGTGCACCCCGGGGTAAAAAGGAACTTCTAAATCACCGACATCCTTTACTTCGGTTGGATTGCCCGGAAAAGAAGGGTCCGCTTGCTTTAGTTCTTCGATTAACTCTAAATGATTTATCTGGTGAGGCAAAAATTTCGACATATAGGTAAAAATCAGCGTAATTTTATAAACGTATCATTTCCTTCCTCCCTTTCCAGCATCAAACCCCCAGAAGCAGCAGCAATCTGTATGCAATCCCGCCAATCAGAATCGCGAACGCAATCTCGAAAACTGTTATCAATCCAGCTTTCCTCATGCCTATCTCCCTGACTAGCGCAGCTATCGTGGCCGCGCACGGGATGTACAGCATGGTCACCAGTGCGAACACTATCATCTGCACCGGCGTTAACACAGTAGCGAAATTTATCGTCCCAAGATAGGTGGCCAGCATAACCAGAGTTAACTCTTTTCTGAGTATGCCGAAAATCAGCAAAATTCCCGTTATCGCTGGCAGGCCAAGCCATGAAACTGTAACAGGCGACATGACATCTGCTATCACATCAAGGGCACCCATTATCTCAAAAATCTTTATTACAATCGTGCTGGCTATTATTATCGGAAAGGCCACGTAGACGAAGTCTTTTATCTTGAACCACGTCTGCTTTAGCACGGTTCTGTAATGCGGGATCTTGTAGGCCGGCATCTCCATGATCAGTCCCGTCGGCTCTCCAGGCAAGGCCTTGAATGCTATCCTTCCCAGAGCGAATACGATTATCGCGTCAACTATGTAAAGGCCAAGGGCCCACCAAATGCCAACGAACCTCCCCACGAGGCCGAGTATCACGGTCGTCACGGCAGCACAAGGTATCAGAGTGGTGACAAATATCGCGATCAGCCTTTCCCTGTGAGTTTCCATGATTCTGCATGAGAGGCAGGCAGGAACGTTGCACCCGAAGCCGAGCATCAGGGGTATGAAAGCCTTGCCATGCAGTCCTATCTTATGCATAGCGTTGTCCATCAAGAAGGCTATCCTGGCCAGATAACCGCTGCTTTCCAGAACGCCGAGTATGATGTAAAAAGGGAGTATATAGGGAATAACAACAGTCAGAGTTGCTATAACGCCTTCAATCCCCGCTAGGACTAATTCGCCGGCAACCCCATGTAAAAACTGCTCCATTACTTCCATTATGCCCAATAAAGAATCCTCTATGAGACCTACCATGAAATCCCCGAACGTAAAGATGCTGAAGAAAACACCAAGAAGCACCGCCGCCATCAGGGGATATCCCCACAGCTTGTGTGTGCTCAGGTCATCAAGCCTGTCTGATAATATCCTCTCTTTTTTCACCCTCGTTTGGGTCTGTCCCGCTGTTGTGGCCGCCTTGCCGTAGATTTCGCATGCCATGGCAGTAGGGCAGGAATGCTTGTGAATTTTTTCAACGTATTTTGCCACACTCTCCGCTTCGTTTATGACTTTCTGATCCGTCACCAGTTTTTTGACTTCGCTGTCGTCCTGCAGCATCTTTATTGCCAGCCACCTTTTCGAATATTTCGGATGAGCAAATTTGAGCTTTTTCTCGATTTTGGATATTGCCCTTTCAATCTCGTTCCCGTATTTCAGCGGCTTTGGTTTTTTGCCTGACAAGGCAACACTTATCGCCTTTTCGAGCAGGTCGGTTATGCCTTGGGACTTGACCGCTATTGTCGGGACAACGGGAACCGAAAGCAATCTGGCGAGTTGTTTGGGGTCTATCTGGATGCCTTTCTTTTTGGCGGTATCTATCTGATTGAGGGCTATCACCATAGGCCGGCCGAGCTCGAGCAGCTGCATGGTGAAATAAAGATTCCTCTCAAGAACAGAAGCGTCTATGACGTTTATCACGACGTCCGGTTGCTCGTCGATTATGTACTCCCTGCTTATTATCTCCTCCAGCGAAAATGTGGAAAGCGAGTAGATTCCAGGCAGATCGATAACGTCTATCGTATGCCCCTTGAAATGCAGGGTCCCCTCGGCCTTCTCCACCGTTTTCCCCGGCCAGTTACCTATATGCTGGTGCAACCCCGTCAGCTGGTTGAATATGACGGACTTCCCCACGTTCGCGTTCCCTGCCAGCGCTATCCTGATTTTTTTCATTTACCCACCAGGACGAATATCTTCATCGCCATGCCCCTGCCGATGACCAGGCACGAATCCCTGACCATGATCTCTATCGGGCCCGAGAAGGGAGCTGATCTTTTCATCTTTATCTTGGTGCCGGGGGTCAATCCCATATCCTCAAGCCTTCTTACGACGCCCCTGCCGCCCTCCATGGAAAATATCTTGCCCTCTTCACCATTCTTCAGGTCTATCAGGCTGAGAACCCCTTTGCCGTGGCGTGGCGGCTCCATCCGGTCGAGTATAATCCCCTCAAGCTCATCTGAAACGTAATGCTCGAGTTTGCATGCTTCGTCATGGATTCTGTTCCTTGACAGGCCCAAAGTTCCCAGGAACCTTTCCAGCACCCTGTGCTTTCTCAGGGTTTTTCTACCCAGTATTTGGCCTTTTTTGGTCAAGGCGATTTCCCTGTACGGCCTGTGCCTGATATACCCCTCTTTAGACAGCCTTTTCAGCATCTCGGAAACGCTTGAAGGGGAAACATTCAGTTCCCTGGCTATATTCGTTGTGGTCAATTCGGCCTTTTTCTCGACCAGCCTTGACAATGCCTCCAGGTATTCCTCGATGCTTTCGGTAGCCTCTTTCCCGGTCTTTTTCTTCCTTCTCATGAATAATATTTAGGCTTACCTAAATTTAAAGTTTTCTGAACTACCCGCCACTTAAGTGGCGGGGGTCCAGATGGCCTAGCCAGCCGCAA
>CAZLFZ010000043.1:0-3310 GCA_964559215.1 uncultured archaeon | reverse complement strand
CTGGAAAACAGAAAAGGGGAAAGAAATTCGCTGTCCAAGAATCCAGGACTTATTTCACTTCCACTATGAAGTCGAACTCTCCGTAACTGTTCCTCAGCCCCGTGCAGGCCTGCATCTCGGTCTGGGCCGGGCAGACGTATATCTTGAAGCCGTATATGCCGGGCTGGGTATCCACGGGGATGGTCATTATGGCGGTCAACAGCTCTATCTCGCCCCTGTTCATTATCTTGGTCACCGGGGTGAACTTGAATTGTATTTTGCTGTTGCCGATTGTGATTGGATTCAATTCTGTGGGTGTCTTGCAGATGGTGCTCTCCATGGTCCCGACACATAGTGAAAAGAAGTCGTATGTATCCACCTCTTCAGTCTTTTTGATGCCAATCTTGAAATAGACCTCGGAGCCGGGGCTGAACTTCTCCTTGTACGGTATGGTAGCCAGAATGACGTCCGTGGTTTCCGCGAACTCGTTCATCATCTGCTGCTCCGCCTGGGCGGTCGCGTACTCCCCTATCCTCGTCAGCTGCGGGAACAACGCGCCGAGCCATCCCATGATGAATATTAGGACCAGCGCGGAGACAACCATGATTATCAGAAAACCTACGCTGACCTGCAAGCCGCCTCTCATATTTATTAAATACCGTTGCACCTATAAAAAGTTTAACCAAGCTTTTTATTCCACCTTATTTTAGATTAATTATGCATGTGATGAGACCGGCGATGATATTGTACGCAGCATACGCCAGCTTGCTGTATCTGATCGTGTACTCAGCCGAGGTCTGCATCTCCATTTTCCACCCCGGCACCGGCATGGCGCCCGTCCACATCCTGGAAATCCTGCTAAGCATCGTGGCCTATGCGGGCTGGATGGAGGCCGGCAGGAGATTCAAGAACCAGCTGCTGCTAAACGTATCACTGATTGCGGTCTTTCTCGTACCAGCTGCGGGCGTTTTGAATTCCATGCTCAGTTATCTGGGGTCATTGACCATCTTTTACAGCATTGTATCGAGCTTTGTGCTAGGTTTGCTAGTAACGGTTTTCGGGGCGTCTTTGCTGCGCCTGCCAAAAGATTTTGGGGACCTTGCCAGGGTCACGGGCTGGCTGGACATCGTCATGGGCCTTTGCCTTTTGTCATTCATACTGTTGCCCGTTGCCGCCGTGCTCATGCCCCCCGTGCTTGTACTGGAGGCGCTGTTGCTGTTCAAGGCATACAAAAAGGCGAGCAGGAAGGGGCTTCCGGGCATATCAGGCATATGGCATAAAATCTTCTAAACGTTTCTGCTTCAAGATTACGCTCTGTTTCAAATATCCCGTTACGGGGAGCCTGAGCTTAGAATCAATATGCTTTAGCGCCTCTTCTTTAGTATCGAATTTAAGGAACGGCTGCCTGAAGGCATTCCTTACATTTTCCAAGACCTGCCACAC
This sequence comes from uncultured archaeon, assembly GCA_964559215.1. Classification (GTDB taxonomy): domain Archaea; phylum Aenigmatarchaeota; class Aenigmatarchaeia; order QMZP01; family JAFGSV01; genus JAFGSV01. The sequence continues at coordinate 1,888 of CAZLFZ010000043.1, read as the reverse complement.
GCCAAGGGGGATGACGTACCCTTCGTGCACTTCCCTGAAGACCACGACTCTCGCCTGCCGTCTAAGCCTAGTCAGGCCTTCCACAACCCCCAGCCTGCTGGCGTAAAAACCGCCGCCCTGCAGATTCGCGTATTTCGTTCTTCCCCTGTATGGCTCGTATTCAAGAAGAATCTCGGTTTTCTTCGCGTTGCTCGACCAGGGCGTCCCCGGTGCCCATGCCTCGAAGTTCTCGAACTCCCAGTTGCCCGGCATGAGCAGAATGACGAAATGGTTGTCAAGGTAGTGGCTCGAGTATACCCTATATTCGTTGATGCTGGGACGATGCTTAACCCCCTTTATCAACATGTCCGCGATTATCGTCTGGGAAGCTGTGATGCTCCATCTGGTGGGGACAAGGCGCCTGTTTTCTGCCATGCCCAGTGCGCCTGAGCTCAGAATCGTGCTTATCTTGTAGACGTCTTGCCCGGATTTGTACAGCTCAAAGCTGGCCTGGCTTGCGAGTAACTCGTCCGAGACGATCTTGTCCACACGCAAGCTGACATGGACATTTTCAGCCACGCTGAATTTCTTCAACGTCGCGGTCGGGCCCATGGGCTGTACAACATCCGAAAAGCTTACCCTGTAAACGGGCTTCCCCCTGAAGTGCATCTCCACGTCGGGTGGCCTGCTTGCCAGGGCTATCTCCTGCAAATTCTCGACAGTTCTGGACTTTGAATGCACATTTCCCTTGCTCTTTGACCTGAGCAGGCTAGATCTCATGGCAATGAGGGATGAATAGTCGGTGCCGAACCACTTGGCTGGGTTGTCGATCATTTGCAGGTTCTCGCTGGTGAGGGGTGCCAGCGGACCCACGTAGACATTCGGATAGTTCTGCCGGCCTATGAATACGGACGTGGTCTGGCCGAAGAAGCTTTCCTTGAGTCTCGTCCTGATTTTCGTTTGCAAGGAGAATCTGCTTAACACGGGACAACTGGGCAGGCCGCATAGTCTTCTCGAGCCTTTGCATATCAGGCACAATCTGGCTGGGGCAACCATATCAAAGTCTGGACAAGAAGAAATAAAATACTTAAGAGAACCAGCCTGTTTTTTCATCCGCCGGAGCAGGGATGCCCTAACCTCTGGCAGTACCGAACCTCAGATAAGCCAGCCCTGCCAGCAAAAACAGCAAAAACACGGCAGGCCACGACAGGCCTGAGAACTCCGCCGGGAACACGACCTTTATCTTCATCTTAACGGAACCGGTTATGTTTTCATGCTGCGGGAGGATGGTCGAGTTTGCATAGACGGTCATGTCCCAACTCCCTATGTCAGCGGTGTAGACCAGAACCATCACGGGTTTTGTCTCCATGGGCGAAAGCGTAATGTTCACTATCCTTTTATCGGGACTGAATTCCCCTCCCGGCACGTCCACGAACTTGCTCCACGGATAATCTGGCTGGATGCTGAGGCTTATCTCTTCATTCACGTTCTGCCTGTTCGCTACGTCTATCCTCACATATTCGTAGGAACCCAGCGTCAGATAGAGCTCCCTCGCTGTAGTTATCAGAGCCAGGGGTCCCCTCACTAGGAAGGAGTTGAGAGCACTCCATCCCAGATTGCCTGCCCTGTCTCTTGCGAAGCCCTGATAACTGACGTCGTAATCATTGGACCATGGACCTATGACAACCTCGCATTTGTCCGCTTCACCTCCACATGGAACGACACCCTCTTCTATGGAGCCTCCTGTGGAGGTCACGTTGTACACTATCCAGGACTCGTTAACTCCGGAAAAATCTGTTTTGTCAGGGTCACCTTCGACTTTGAGGGTTACCCGCTCGCCGGTCATTATAGTACCCCCTTCAGGTATCGGGGATCCGTCCAGATTCCTTATACCATCGGAATTTACGAA
>CAZLFZ010000042.1:0-3490 GCA_964559215.1 uncultured archaeon | reverse complement strand
TGTGCAGCATGCACAAATCTCACACTGCCCTGGCAAACCTTGTCCTGACCAACAGATGCGATCTAAGCTGCTGGTATTGCTTCTTCTATGCCAAGAGGCTGGGCTATGTTTACGAGCCGACGATGCCCGAGCTAGAGGAGATGGTGAAGACCTTGGTGAACGAGAAACCGGTAGCATGCAATGCGATACAGCTTAGTCTGGATGGTGATGAAAGTGTATTTCTGAAAACACAGGATGGTACCATAGTTTCTGAAAAGATAGGCGAATTTGTAAATAAAATGATGGGAAAAAGTATGGTAAAAACTTATAGAAAACCCATCGAGTATGAAAAAACCGATCTAAGTGGCTTGGAAGTTCTGAGTTTTGATGAAAATCTAAAAACAACATTTAGGCCAATAAAATGTCTCATAAGGCATAAAAACAATCAAAAATTGTTCAGAATAGAAACCGATTGCGGATGGGGCATATCCACAACTGGCTCGCATTCTGTTTTTGTACTGGAGGATGAAAATATCATACCAAAAGCTGCTAGTGATATAAGGGAGGGTGATGTTTTATTAGGCAGCTTGGAATTACACTTGAAAAATAAAGTTAAAGAAATAAACATACTCAAATTGATAGAAAAAAAGCGACCGGATGTTCTAGAAAAAACTGTTATTTGCGGATTTCCGAAAAGCAAATTGAAATATTTTGAAAAAATTGAAAAAAGAAGAATCAGCTGGAATAGTATTTCTTATGATACTTACATAAATTCCAATAAAAGACATGGAAAGTACATGAGATATTTCAACTCTATTAAGGGCAAGGAATTGCCAATAAAACTTAAAATAACACCTGAATTTTGCAGACTGCTTGGATATTACATTGGTGAAGGATGTACATACAGAAACGGTATCGTTTTCACATTCTCATTGAAAGAAAAGCAGATTCTGGAAGATTTTGAGAATTGTGTGAAGAAGGTCTTCGGCAAAACCAATATAAGGAGAAGGGAACTCCATGGTTCAGCCGTTCAGGTTTATATCGAAGGGTATTTGTATAAGATATTTTTCGACATCATGGAAGCTGGAGTGAGTGCAAAAGAAAAAAGAGTGCCATGGATCATATTTAATGTTTCTGATAGACTGAAAAAGGAATTTTTAAGGGCATATTTCAAATGTGATGGGAATGTCAAAATGAGAAAATCTGGTTTTGAAATAAACCATAACACAGTAAGTAAAGAACTGGCTTCCGATTTGGTCTGGCTTCATCTTAACTTTGGCGTAGTTCCAAAAATTGAAACCAGTACAACAAAGCCGCACATGGTAAAAAAGACGGGGCAATTTATAAGGACAAGCTCCAAAAAAATCAGAATAGTTATCGATGGAAAAGAAAACCTAAGCAAAGTTTTGTGGTATTTGGATGGGGAAAGAAGGAGGAAATTCAAAAGTTATATTTCGTCGAAGGAAAGGCATTCCCCGTCATATTTGAGGATTCCTATTACTGAAAAAATAAGATTATTGACACAAAATGAAGTATCAGATGTAAGGATTTCCCATCTTTTGAAAAGAACAAAATATGATAAATCGATTTCAAAGGAAAATCTCCGCGAAATTACCAATTTCTTTAACAATGAAAGTATAGAATTTAACAATAAACTGAATGACTTGTCCCACAACACCCTTGGATTTTTCAAAGTACGTAAAATTACAAGAGTCAAACCCAATTCCCAATATGTATATGACATTTCTGTGCCTGAAACAGAAGCGTTTTTTGCTGGCTTTGGTCCTCTGCTTGCACACAACACTGGCGGGGAGCCGACGCTGAAGGAAGACCTGGTGGACGTAATAAAGATGTGCAAGAGGCACGGGGTCGACCATGTCCAGCTGAACACGAACGGCATTCGCATCTCAAAGGACCTTGAACTGCTGAAGAAGGTGAGAGAGGCGGGGGTGAACACCTTGTACCTCAGCTTCGACGGCGTGACACCGAAGACCAACCCAAAGAACCACTGGGAGATTCCCGCTATCCTTGACAACTGCAGAAAAGCGGAAGGGGTGGGTGCCGTGCTCGTCCCCACCATAATAAACTCTGTCAACGACCATGAAATCGGGGATATGCTAAAGTTCGGGTTCAAGAACATAGACGTGGTCAGGGGCGTGAACTACCAGCCCGTCTCCCTCGTGGGCAGGATAACCAAGGCTGAAAGGGAGAAATTGAGGATCACGATTCCCGATCTGATACGGAAAATCGAGGAACAGACGGATGGCCAGGTTGGCAAAGACGATTTCTACCCGGTTCCCACACCTCACGCGATTACGAGGTTTGTCGAGGCGCTCACAGGCAAGGCCCAGTACGACCTCACGTCCCATTTTGCCTGCGGCATGGCCACTTACATATTCGAGGATGGAGGGAAGATGATACCCCTGCCCAGGTTCCTGGATGTAGAGGGCCTAATCGAATACCTCAACGAGAAGTCCGATGAGCTCGAGAAAGGGAAGAGCAAATACGTGGTCGGGGCCAAGCTCCTTTACAGGCTCAGGTCATTCATAGACAAGAAAAAGACCCCAAAGGGGCTCAGCATCGCCAAGATGCTCTACAACGTCCTCAGGAAGCACGACTACAGGGCATTGGGCGAACTGCAGCACAAATCCTTGTTCGTGGGCATGATGCACTTCCAGGATAAGTATAACTACGACATCGAAAGGGTGAAGAGATGCTGCATCCATTATGCCATGACAGACGGCAGGATCGTGCCATTCTGCGCCTTCAACGTCATTCCCGAATGGTACAGGGACAAGAGCCAGCACGATCAGGGCATAAACTTTGATGAATGGGAGAGAAAAACGGGCAAAAAGCTCAAGGACGACGCGTACAAAAGGGACGTAAAGGCGCTGTCAAGCTCCGCTTTGTACAAGAAAACCTACGCTGATTTCTAAAACAATGGCTATTTTAATTCGGGCTTCTCAAAAACAGGCGCTTCCGTATTTAGCGTGCACTTCTCAACCACTTCTCTATAAGTCATGTTGCGGTGGGAATTGCCTTCTGGTCCCTGGTCCAAAATCCTGCGCTTAGAGAACAGCGTCCTAATCATATCGTGTTCAGGGCCACTGGTCGAAAGCACAACAAGGACAGGTTCTCCGTTCACATCCTTGCCGTCAACCCTGTAATACGGGATATGCCCGTCCGTCACGCCGTCGAAATTCGTGCCTCTGCCTGAATATGCGTAAATGGCTTCGAATTTCCCTCCCCACACCCCTCCGAATACCGGGGCGAAACCATCAGTTACGGCGAAGTAATGCAGCCTCTTCGGATCCAATACTGCATCTCTGTACATACACATCACATGAATTTTGAAGCAAAATGACCGAGAAAAGTCGCCTTTTCTAACCATTTCTTTGAACGCAAAAGAGCGGAATTCAGTATTGTGGACAAGCATATTTAAAGCTTTCGGTCTTACGGCTGTGTAGAAATCATCCATAAGACAAAACAACATCTCACATATCTGTGCATA
>CAZLFZ010000041.1:0-4063 GCA_964559215.1 uncultured archaeon | reverse complement strand
CAATTAATAATAATTATTGGTGTTAAATATTTTTTATAGGCATTGAAATGTTACCGAGAAAGCAGTCCGGGCTTAAGTGGCAAATACTTATTGCGGCCCCTCTAATTCTTGGTTGTCTTATTTTGAGCGGTTGCGTTCAGAAAGAAGAAAAAAGGGTTTATCATATCGGCATCTTAAACGGATTGAGTGAATTTTTGGATGAAATAACGGTCTCGTTTAAGGCCAAGATGACCGAGTTAGGATATGTGGAAGGGGAAAACATATTCTATGACATTCAGAGAACGAAGTTCGAGCCGGAGAGGGAAATGCAGGTTCTCAATAAATTCGTGGAGGATGAGGTTGACCTGATTTTCACGTTTCCTACTGAGGTGTCAATGGCAGCCAAGGCAGCCACTCAGGGAACAGAAATTCCTCATATCTTCGCCATCGCCAATATAGAAGGGACCGGCCTTGTTGACAGTGTAAGGCAGCCTGGAAGGCATATAACGGGTGTGAGATACCCTGGTCCGGATCTGGCTATAAAGCGCTTTGAGGTCATGCGCGAGCTGGTTCCAGAGGCCAAGCGAATGTGGATACCATACCAGAGGGGTTACCCCATTGTGGCTAACCAGATGGAGGCATTGTATCCAGTTGCTGAAGCAGCGGGCGTGACGCTGATAGAGTTCCCGGCTGACAACGCATCAGAGCTTCAGGCCGGGCTGGACGCCCTGGCTGCATCAGGGGACATTGGCTTTGATGCTATGTTGTTTATACCCGAGCCTCTTAGCACTATGAATGACGCTTTTGAAGTAATGGGCAGGTTCGCATATGAGCATGACTTGCCTATTGGCGGCCTGATTATGCAGGTCGGGGAATACGGGTCTATTTTTGGCATAAATGTTGACATCCCGAAAACGGCGCAACAGGCAGCAATTCTGGCTGACAAGATACTCAAGGGCACTCCAGCAGGCACCATCCCTGTTGTCTCATCGGAGAGTTATTTTGAGATAAATTACAACGTGTCTCAGAAATTTGGAATCAACGTAAGTGAATCCTTATTGAGCAGGGCGAACAGGATAATCCATTGAGATGCCAAGATGCGCTATATACCAAGGTTATGTAAATGGTAGCAGCTGATAATTTCTCTTCTGAGGGTGAGAATAAACCAAAAAAAGGGGCAGGTTTCCGAAGCCTCACTTTTACTTTGGCTGTTGCTTTTTTGGCGTTGAATGCTGTAGTCCTGCTGATTGCAAGCATCATGGATATATATTTCGGCTTGCAGGCCCAGCAAGAAATCATCGCTTATCAGCAGAACCTCATAGCTGAAGATGCCGCCAACAAGGTCAGAGATTTTATCAATGGCAAATTGGACATGTTGTATGCTTCCTCAACAATCGGCGAACTGGCGATTGCCTCCCGTGAAAAACAGGAGATGTCCCTGAACAGGTTGATTGGCCTCGACGATTCCTTCCGTCAGCTTGCGCTTTTGGATGAGAATGGACATGAATTGCTACTGGCATCCCGTCTGTCAGGCCTGGTCTCGGGCAGTTTCATCGAGTATGAAAAGGATGAGATGCTTTCTAGTGTGACAAGGGGGGAGACATATATAAGCTCTGTGTATATCGATGAAGTGACCAGCGAGCCGATGGTGGTGATGTCCGTCCCTGTCAAGAACATATTTGGCGATATGATGGGGGTACTGACATCCGAGGTGAACCTGAAATTCATGTGGGACCTTATGGCCAGCATCCAGATTGGACGGAATGGCCGTGCATACGTGGTGGACAAGCTTGGAAATCTGTTAGCCTTCGGCGATATCGGCCGCGTCCTGAAGGGGGAAAATCTCATTCGCATTCAGGAGGTCAATGATTTCGTAAACTGTGATTCATCGGTTCATAAAAGCAGCGCCGAGGTATCAAAAGGCATCCTGGGAAACGATGTCGTGGCTAACCATGCGCATCTGGTAAAGCCCGATTGGGCAGTCGTGGTTGAACTGCCTGTCGAAGAGGCTTATGAGAGCGTGGCTATGGAAATCCAGTTCTCTGCGTTGGCCATGCTCATAAGCTTTTTCCTGGCCATAATTGCAGGGACATATCTCTCAAAAAGGATTACAAAGCCGGTAATAAGCCTAAGGGATGCCGCCGCTGAGATAGGCGAAGGCAATCTGGATGAGAAAATAAAGGTTAAAACGAAGAACGAGATAGGTCAGCTTGCCTCTGCCTTCAACAAGATGACCAGCGACCTGAAAAAATCCAAGAGGGAGCTGGAAAAATACAGTGAAAGCCTCGAGATGAAGGTAAAAAAAAGGACGAAGGAATTGGAGCAGAAAAACGAGGAACTTGCAAGGTTCAACAGGCTGGCTGTTGGCAGGGAGCTCAGGATGGTGGAACTGAAGAAGAAAATCGAAGAACTTGAAGGGAAACTCAAAAATAAGTAATTTTTATTCGTAATCTCATTTCTGCCTTCAGCCTCTAAAAATTATTTGATTACAAATTCTTTTTCAATGCATTTTATTTTTTCAGAATTCTCCTCTTTTTTCTCGAAATAGTAGAATTTAACTCTAAATTTACCAGAGCTAACAGGCTTCATTACACAACCACCCCATGGTCTATCTCCACATTTTCCAATCCCACGTATGCATTCAGTTTGATCCCACTTAACTGTTAATGGACTTCCAAACTCTTTTAAAATATCATCCATACCTGCTGAGTTTGAAAAACAAAATATATCACAAGGATATCTAAGAGTATCGCCACAGAAAAATGATACTGTATTATTAACACACAGACCTTGCCATTCAGCATTTAGAAGCGTTTTTAATTCCTTATATTTCCCGTTTTCAAACTTCTCTATGCTCATAAATTTTGGGATTCTTTTACTATCTTCGTTGCAAGCAATATCAGGTGGACTTTGCCAGTGCCTACAACAACTGAACTACCCGCCACTTAAGTGGCGGGTAGTTCAGAGTCTATTGAGCAAGGATTTGAACCCGAAGATGTTAGAGATGAGAATGATTTCGAAAAACAATTAATGCAGTTTTTGAAAATAAAATATCCTGACAGAATCAAACGACAAGTTGATACGCCTAAAGGAAAGATTGATATTATAATTGATAACAGATATGCAATTGAGTTAAAAATCGCTGACGGTAAAGGAAAGTTAAGAGATTTGCTTGGCCAGGTTCATAGTTATAAAAAAGTTTACAGTGAAGTTGCAGTTATTTTACTAGATGTCGGTAAAATGTCTCATTCTGAGATAAAAGAATATGTAGATGATTATGAAAATCTTGGAGTTAAAACTATAATTATAGAAGGGATTCTCCGAAGAAAGAAAGGTAAATCAAAACAGATAAGTATCAAATTCTGAGTTCCGTAGTGGCACGAGGCGGATTGCGTATAACATATGGCATTTTACGAAGTTTTCCGTTAGCAAAATTTGGTTGAGGTTCTGCAAGAACCGAACCGTAAAATGCCTGTTCAACGCCCCGAACGAAGTGAGAATGCAATGTGGTCGAGCAACCGAAGGTTGCGAAGAAGTCCGCCGAGTGCCATCAAATTTAGTAATGTTTTTAAACAATAAGTTTCTACTTATAAATATGAGTTTTTGGAAAAAAGTTGGCGAAACATTAAAAGAAACAGGTAAAAGCATTTCCGAGGAGATTAAAAGAAGACAGGAAATTGCACAAACTAAACGACAAATTCTAAATAGATTCGAAATGGTTGATTTGAGAAAAATTTGTAAAGATTATGGTATAGGAGAACCTCTTCCTTACGAGCAAAATCCAATTACTGGGGAAAGATATAAAAGAACTATTACAAGAGAACATTTTATTAATCGTATTATGGACAGATTAACACTTGACCAAATTAAGAATTTTTCCGATAAACATAGGATAAAGATTTGGGATATTTTGAAAAAAGGAAAAAAAATAAGCAAACCCACCTCACAAGAAATATATGAACCTAAAGAACCAGAAAAAAACGTTACTACAATTGAAGTTAAAAGACAAAGCGAGTTTGATTCAATTTTAGAGTCTATTGAGCAAGGATTTGAACCCGAAGATGTTAGAGATGAGAATGATTTC
>CAZLFZ010000040.1:0-4103 GCA_964559215.1 uncultured archaeon | reverse complement strand
CAGTGGGGCATTAATGGATATGGAAACAAGCAGATCACTGTTCCTTTCCAGGAAATTTTTGTAATCGAGCAGGTTCTGCTCTACAGTTGGCAGCTTCTCGTTGTATTCGTCCGCAATAGTCTTCAGATAAAAATAATTGAGATATGTTTCCTGGTAGCTCACGGCTGTTCTCCACTCCTGCACATGGGCGCTCATGTCGTTGATGTCGCTCTGGACCAGGGTCGCCATGGCGTTGTATTCTCTCAGAATGGAGTAAACGCCCTGAATGTGCACGCAAAGGTACACGCTGACAGCAACGGAAGCAACAAGCAAAAGTGCCAGCACAATGTTCAGATTGAGATGAACGACCCTGTCTTTCATAGTCTTAATAAAGGAATGGCTATTTAAAAATTTTCTCTCGCCCGGATTTTACGGTCCCAGATACCCTTATAACCTGGAATATGACCCTCTCGTCGCCTATCTGGTGAATCAATGCAAGGGAAATCTTTACGTCATCAACTGAGCGGGGCGAGCATCCAAGCCAGCCTGTCTGCTTTTTCGGGTCCCACAGGTTTTTGATAATCCTGCATCTCGCGCCCGAAAATCCCGTTTCCCCCATCCAGTTTAGAATGGAGTTCAGGACAGCCCCCCGCATCTCGCTGTACATAACCGGTTTGGCTGAATGCAATCTAAACGTGACATAGTGCCTTTTCTCCCTCAGACTGGGCATTCTTTTAAGCTTCATTCTTATTTCACCTTATTCCACCTCGACTCCCGGCATTACCCATTTTTCACCCAATTTTTTCCTGTTATTTTCAATCATCTTTCCCGACATGCTGGCCCTGATTTGGGGTACTTCGAAGCCCAGAACCCTGCCGAAAGCCATCAATTCGCTAGGAGACCTCAAATCCCACTCTGACATGGCCCCGCTCGTCAGCACGAAAGGAGCCCCGAACTTTTTCACCATTTTCGCGGTTTCACGCAGCCAGGAAAATATCCTGCTTCTTTCCTCCCCGCATGACTGCAGCAGGAACCTGAACTCGAATCCAATCGCCACGTCGTTTTTTTTGGCCAGCTTTACCATGACGTAGTCGATTTTCGCGTTTTCCGCCGGCAACAGTATGTCGATAGCGGGCGTTTCCACCGCGGCCCTGTTGATATCCTCGTTCAGGCCTCTGGCAACTATGATGGGAAAGCGTGACCTCTTCCTGTCTGCCTCTCTCCTGATATAGTTTGGCTTGTCTGTTTCGATGAGCGCGCCCGGCACAAGATCAATTTTATTTTTCACCTTCAACTTGCCAGCAACTTGTTCGCTCAGCAGGCACAGGCCGTTCCATCCCAGCAGAGCACCCCTTTTCGCAATTTCTGCTAAATCCGAATCCGCCAAGACGCAGTAATCGTAGAGTTGCATGATAAGAAATTGCCGGGACAACTAAAAAATAAACCAGCAAAAACTACTTTAAATCCCTGTTCAAAATATTAACTATGGACATCGCTGCCGACAGGGAAATGCTTTTAAGCAGGCTCATCGGGGAAGGGTACCTAAAGAGCGAAAGGGTTATCCAGGCATTCAGGCAAGTTCCGAGAGAAGAGTTCGTGTCGGCCAGCGACAGAAGCTTTGCATACTCCGATTACCCGTTGCAGATAGGGCACGGCCAAACAATATCGGCGCCCCACATGGTAGCAATCATGACAGAGCTGTTAAAGCCAAGATCCAGAGACAAGGTGCTGGAGATAGGGTCTGGATCAGGCTACCAGGGAGCCATACTTTCCAAACTAGTTAATTCTGTTTACACCGTCGAAATTGAGACAGAACTTGCCATGTCCGCCAAAAACAACATGGAAAGAACCGGATGCAAAAACGTGCACGTTATGGTGGGGGACGGCAGCAAAGGATACGAACCCGGCACACCCTACGACAAGATAATAGTAACTTGCGCAACCCCGGAGATATTCCAGGCTTGGAAAGAACAGGTAAAGGAGGGTGGAATAATACTGGCGCCCGTCGGAGGCTTCTACCACCAGGACCTCATTTTGTTACACAAAACGAAGGACGGCTTCAAGCAGGAGAACCACGGGGGATGCATCTTCGTACCGCTAAGGCAGGGATAAGATTTTTGTCCCCCCAATATTTTTGCCCATTGCAATTGAAATAGCTGTCCTGTGTTTGGCTTTAGACGCAGTGCTTCACTGTTCTTTCAGCACGGAGTATTTATCAAGCGTTAAAATTTTCTGAATGTTTTTAATACCAGATTAAAATAAAATCAAGTATATGATAGATGTTCTAAAAAGCTACAGAAAAATTGTTGCCAAACAGACAATGGAAAAAATTGTGGCAAAGGCAGAAAGGATTTCTGATAAACACATACTTTGCATTAATTCAACTTTTCAGGGTGGAGGTGTTGCTGAAATTCTCGATAGTGCTGTGTTGTTGTTTAACGGGATTGGTGTAAATTTCGGCTGGAGGATTCTGCACGGCAATCCCGATTTCTTTACAGTTACCAAGAAAATCCATAATGCCCTGCAAGGTGAAGATATAAATTTTTCTGATAGAAAGAAAAAGCTGTATTATGAAACAAACAGGAGATTTTCAAAATTCACACATATAGACCACGACTTGGTCATAATCCACGATACACAACCTTTACCATTGATTGATTTTTATGAAAAATCACAACCTTGGATATTCAGATCTCACGTTGATCTATCCACCCCAAATCCCGAAGTTTGGGGTTACATCAAGCGATTTATAAAAAAATACGACCACTTCGTTGTTTCTTACAAGAAATTTTTGAAAAAAGATTTAAAACTCCCACAAAATATTATCCCCCCCGCGATAGATCCAATATCCCAAAAAAACAAGGAAATACCATGGAAGGTTGTCTATAAATATTTGGGAAAGTATGGAATAATCGATGATAAACCCATTTTTTCGCAAATATCGAGATTTGATAAATGGAAAGATCCGCTCGGGGTCGTTAATGTTTTTGAACGAGTGAGGAGAAAAACGGATTGTCAGTTGGTTTTACTTGGCTCATTCGCTTCGGACGATCCTGAGGGTCAAATATTGTTTGAAAAGGTTGATAAAAAAGCAAAAAAAAGCAAATATGGCGATGACATAAAACTACTTTTTCTAGAAAACGATTTTTTGGTCAATTGTTTGCAGAGGGCTTCGGCTGTTGTTATCCAGAAATCTATAAAGGAGGGCTTCGGGTTAACCATCTCAGAGGCCCTTTACAAGGGGACGCCGGTTGTGGCTTCGAAGGTTGGCGGGATACCTTCACAGGTAATTAATGGCGTAAACGGATTCCTGCTTGGCCCAGAAGACAATGAGGGATTTGCCAGATATGTAACAAAGATTATTGAAGATAATAAGTTGAGGAACAAACTCGGGAAAAACGGGAGAGAGCATATAAAAAAGAATTTTTTAATAACGAGGCTGGTATCAGATTGGCTCGATTTGCTTCAGAAATACTTGCTATAAATTTTCATATTTTTAAAATTAATGAAATACTTTTCATTAAAAATGACGTAATAACGGAAATATCCACCCACAAATCGATAAAAACATATTTAAATACCCTAATTTAAGCCTCATTATGGCATACAGACCGTGCACAAACAACCAAACACAAGAGGAGTCGCTCTCAGAAGAGCCTCCGCCCCCTTTTCTTAGTTCTATCCCTAGACCTATTATGGACGATGCTTCTGCCAATTATAGGCGACCAGATCGCTTTTCTCTGTATCGACCGTATATGGATACCGGAGTAGACGAAGTGTTTAATATTAAAACAAAAAAACTAAATAAATTTGCGCGTGAAAACACCCTTGGCAATATGGCAGAAATAGACGGCGAAGTGAGGGAAGCGGCTATTATTGCGAAGAAGTACAACCCAGCCGCCTTTAGGATTTTTACGGTCTACAACTCTCAAAAACCAATATATAGACGAATAAGAACCGGAAGGAATCTTCGGAAAAGGCGTAGAAAATTGAGGATATACGTAGGAGTTCGCCAAGAAGATGATGAAAACAGTATAAGAAAGGCGGCCTGAACAACAGAATTTCATAGATATCCCCCTGCTCCTATTTATATCGAAGGTTCCCTTTGAATCCATGTTCTCGTT
>CAZLFZ010000039.1:0-4439 GCA_964559215.1 uncultured archaeon | reverse complement strand
CGGTTCTCCCTCTTCGGGTGTGACATCTGTTTGTATCTCTTCTTCTGCCAGGGGCTCAGACTGTTCAGGTTCTGGCTCCAGACTCTCTAGCTGGGATGGTTCTTCTATGGCTTCTCCCGCTTCCTCGGCACTTGCGTCCTCCTCCCCAACGACCATGGCCGTAAAAGAGGCCCCGCCCTGTGGTGGCCCCTTCCCGTAAATCAGATGCTTTTTTCCGTTTTTGATGGCGTAAATCCTGACGGAGCCGTTGCCGCGAACGAAACCGGATACGGAGATTGATATGGGCTCTGCGGTGAGACTGACAACCCTTTGCTGTGTCTCGTTCACATCCCAGTTTATGCCCATGGCCTGAACTTTTGTCTCTTCCTCGACGACAAAGCCGGTCGGCTGCATGAAGAACAGAGCACCGCCAGCCGCGATAAAGATTACAAGAAGTGCCAGAAAAAGGTTTCTTGAAAATGCTTGTAATGTAAATCTAATCTTTTTTAGGGCCGCAGGCTCCGCCTTTCTTACGTATATGTTCTTGACATTGCCATTCTCGTCCCTGATACTTTTGTATATGTATGGGCCGTAAATCTTCCCTTTTTTCTTGATGTACCTTTTGTACGTCATGGAATCCGGTGTAGTGTAACAGGTAATTAATAATTGTTTTAAACCCAATATAAAGGTTACAGTTAAACAGGTGTCCTTTTTTTCTTGTAATGTAAAAATTTTCCATGATACCGTTTTTGTTCTAATTGCTTAAGAATTCTCCATTTTCCAGAACGGTGTCACCATTCGGTACCTTGTGGGATGTTATTTGTCCTATGGATGTTTTCTACAAAACCGTTTATACATCCTTTAACGTCCCTTATACAGCCCAGATCCCTCCCCGAGATGCACGTCATAAAAACGAAGAAACGGCAGTTATTCCAGAAATCTTTCGGTATAGTGTTCCAAAAGTATAAGAAAAACGGAGAGTGGGAACGTTCTTTTGTCAAAGGTCTTTTTGGTTATCAGAAAGCCCTTCTTGAATTCTTTCAATGCCCTGTAATTTGCAACTTTCGTCTTTTCCTTGTACTTCACTTCAAAGGCAATGCCGTTGTAAACAAAGTCCACTTCCTTGGTTTTGGCTTTATTCGTCCAGTAATAAATCATGTCCTTGTAATCATATATATTGGATTTGGTTCTCCGATAAATGACATCGATTAAATGGTTCAGCAGGACGCCCTCTGACAATTTGTCCATGTTATTATCAAGGTATTTCCCCCAGGCTTGGAAATTGCCTTCGGTGTTGTGCACCCACTTGTGACATGCCGAGAATATGAACGGATCTGAAAAATAGATCTTTTTCGATTTGGGTAAATCGGGAACCCCCTTGTTGAAGTCCATCTTGTAAATGACATCAAAGACAAACATTTCTTCAATCGCCCCGACGTACTTTGATATGGTGTGATGCGAATCTATGTCAGTTCCCGATTTTATACATGACCACGACAGCACGCTTGTGTACGACTCTATGATTTTCCTTATAATTTGCTTTGAAAACCCTTCTTTCAGTTCCCATTTGGCCAGATCACCGATTATCCATTTCAGATACACATCATAAGAAGGATCTGAAATTCTCCCTGTCGTGCAAAGCTCATTTATCACTTTGAGGAATCCCCCTGTCGTCAGGTAGTTCCTGTATTCCCTGTTAAGCATTTTCAAGTTTACTTTGAGCAAAGCGAGGTCTCTTTCGAATTTGCCGGTCAGCCGGATGTGCTTTCCGACAGCTTTTAAGTACTGGCCGAATGTAAGCGGAAACATCACAAAATGTCTCTTTCCCTCATCGCCCCTGCCGGGCATCTGTTCCACGCTCCTTTTGATATCGATTGAGTGCGAACCCGATAAAACAACCGCGCATCTGCTGAGCTTCCCTGAATCGTACATGTGTTTTATGCCACGCTGCCATTCTTTTACATAGGGAATCTCGTCCAAAAAAATGTATTTTTTCTTGTCAGGGTCCGCCAAATCTAAAAATAAGTCTATCAATTCTATAAGCTCTTCAAAGTCTCTGATATCATCACATGAGTAAAAGAATATGTTTTCGGGCTCGTTCTTTTCCAGCAGCTTCCTTATCTTCTGTTTTATCCATGTCGTCTTGCCTACCTGCCTGGGACCCCTCAGGCTGTATATCCCCTCTTCCAGGTTCTCTATTATTTGATACTCCCATTTCACTTTTTGATACCCGAGCTTGGTCAGGTGAACATCCTGGTCTATTAACTTTTTATTCTCCCACCACGGATTTGCTTCTTTCAGCCTTGAGTACTCCATTTTTATTATTAAACAGCGGTGGTATTTAAATATTTTGAATTATTGGCAATAAAATGCCAATATTTCTTGAATTATTGGCAATAAAATGCCAATTAACCTTTCCCTCTCTCTTTTACAGGTTAAAAAGATTCTCTACAGATTCCTCTTTTTTGGTAATAATATCCACTTTTAATAAGAAACATCATCAAGCTACTAAATTTTAAGGTCCCCACAATTACTATTAGTCCTAATTAGTCCTCCACCCTGGGAGCAAGAATGAATCTCAGGCTTACCTTGTCCACGTCCCTGAATCCGAGCCTCATGGGGTAGTCTGTGCCGAACTCGAGCATGACGTTCTTGGACAGCTTTGCCGCCTTTATCATCTTTTTCAGGTATTCAAGCGGGTACCTGGCCCTTATGTTATTGTCGGCTTCGATGCTTACCATGCCATCTTCGCCCTTTTTTAGCTCCAGCTCTGCGCTCGATATGTCCCCCTTGGTGGACATCCTGAAAAGACCTGGAGATGCCTGCAGAACGACGGAGTCTGCAACTATTTCCGCGTCGGCTATGCCTTCCTCCAGAACCCCAGATTTCAATTCGACCCGTCCTGAAAATTTCAGCTGGTCTATCGGAGGCTTTTCGGTCTTTATTTCCAGCAAAGATAGCTCGAATTTTCTTTTTCCATTACCCTCTATGGTGATATTTATCCTGTTCTCTTTGCCCGACTGAATCACCACCTTGTCACTGCTTTTTATTCTCTTGATCACGTCTACCAGCGAAGAGAGGTTCACCCCTAGCTCTTCCTCTCCCTCAACTTTGAATTCTTCAAACGCTGCGCTGGGTACGTTGAAATCCACCACGGACACCATTGTCCTGTCGGGTGAAAGCAGCGACAAACCGTTTTGGTTTATCTTGAAAACCCCTTCATCGATTATTTCAGCTATAATAGGTATGCTGTTTTTTATCAAATCCGTATCGCTTAACACCATTTTGAACATCTAATGCACCTCCTTTTTACATCATTTTCATCGTCTTTAAATCACAGCTGTTTTAATGATTTTTCCCACATCTCGCTGACCCTTCTCCACAGGTCAAGGTCTGGATGGGAAAAGTCCTGCCAGACTTCTCCCTGCAATTCAAACCCCCCTTCCAGCGCTATCACCCGGCCAAATATCCGAACGAGCTGGCCGGTTTTTACATTGGGCGGCTCTTCGAATGAAACATCTATCTTGCCTGTCCCGTCATCAACAGCCAGTATATTTTCCTTGAAATCAACGACTGTCCCCACGATGCTTACCCTGGTGTCCTCACCGCCTATCTCTGATATTTTCCTTTCCTTGGCAGGCATCCTTTGGGGTGCTGGCATAAACAAATAATGCATTTAAGGTTTAAAAGTTTTGGGTCGTTCTTTTTGCATTTTTCTCAGCAATCTTATCGTCAATTTTACAACAGAAAGTAAGACGGATGGAGCCAAAAGCCACAGAATCAAGCCTAAAATAGAAGATGATATCACCGCTAAAAACCCTGCGATAAAGCCGCCAGCCTCGCTCATCAAATGCGGCTGCCTGCCATAAGGGAAAGCGTCATCAAGC
Source organism: uncultured archaeon (assembly GCA_964559215.1). GTDB lineage: Archaea > Aenigmatarchaeota > Aenigmatarchaeia > QMZP01 > JAFGSV01 > JAFGSV01. Next base: position 573 of record CAZLFZ010000039.1, on the reverse strand, counting down.
AACATCAGCACGCCAAAGATTAGCAACACCGGTCCTGCGATAGGCCAGTAAATTCCCGGAACGGTCCAGACAAGCAGGCCGCCTAATACCAAGATGCCGCACAAAAAGCCTGAAACGACTTCGTATTCGCCTGTTATCTTTTCCCAATGAGGCATAATTATTTTTTGGTGGAAAGAGTTAAAAACTGTTACTTTGACCTTTTTTTTGACCTGGTCTTGCCCTGTGCTGATTTCCGATGTAGATTATACTTTTTCTTCAGTGAACCAATCTCCAGTCCTATTTCCAGCCACGCCCACGCCCAGACTATCGCCTCAAAGGATTTGACCGGATTTCCTCTTAGCAGAAAATGCCCGGAATCGCTGACATAAGCCTTTATGTTAACCAGAAACTCCTCTCCTTCCCTGCCAACTGTCTCTATGTTCTCCAGCTCTTTTTTCATCTTCCTGGTCCATTTCTTTATTTCCAGGCGCAGCCTTTTTTCGGTGTCCATTCGTGCCATCTTTTAAATTAGTGGGATTAAAGATAAAATATGTTTGACGCGATTATGACGGGTATGCAGGGGATTTTGCAGCA
>CAZLFZ010000038.1:0-4585 GCA_964559215.1 uncultured archaeon | reverse complement strand
CGCCGAGGATGGGATTTGAACCCATAAGTGCCGAAGCACACCAGATTTCCAGTCTGGCGCGTTACCAGGTTCCGCCACCTCGGCTTAACACATGAAATTATAATCAAATTATATAGAGAAAAGAAGGTTTTATATAGATTTAAGAATTTGCAAAGTCTTGGATAACCAATCAAAACGCTTCCTCGTCCGAATCTATCTGGTACTTCCCTTTCTCGCTGTACTGCGTCGATATCTGGTAGGTTATCCTTGATTTGTAGGCGCTTGTCCCAGCCTCCTCTTCGTGCAGGTCGAGATCATAATTCTTTTTCTTTTCCGTTTCCCTGATTTCGCTCTTTGGTATCTTGAGCTCTACATCGTAACCTTCGGTCAAGGGGGGGAGGTAGGAAGGCTCCGCTCCTGTGTTGAACCTCCAGACCTCTTTCCCTGTATTTTTATCAGCTGCGTATACATGGCAATCCCAGCAACTGAAATATACCATGTCTCTCCATACGACAGGGCACCACCAGACACCGCCCTGGGTCGGGAATTTCCAGACCACTTTCCCGTCAGGCAGCCTCAGGCAGTACATGTTTTGGTCTTCCGAGCCGATATATATCCTATCATCATGGATAAAGGGCAAGGCTATCACTTTGTTCGTCTTGAACCTCCACAACTCCCTGCCATCCAGGGTGAGAGCTATCAAAGAACCGTCCCTGGTTTCCTGGTAGAGGATGTTGTCATGCAGAACGGGAGAGGCCGCCGTTCCGTAAATGCCGAGAGGGAAGCGCCACAACACTGTCCTGTCCTCGATTCTGATGGCCCTCAGGTAGTTGTCAAATGATCCGAGGTATATGATTCCGTTGTGAATCGTGAAGGGGTTCGCATTGTATATCTCCTGCTGGGTCGGGAACTTCCAGACCAGCCTTCCTGTCATCGCATCCAGGCAGTACAGGTTGTGGTCAAAGGACCCTATGAACAATTTCCCCTCATGGACCGCAGGCGTGGAGTCTATCTCATCGTATGTCCTGAACTTCCATACCAGCCTCCCGTCGTCCGCCCTCAGGGCGTAGACACTCTTGTCCCTGGAGCCGAAATAGACTATTCCGTTGTGGACGCACGCATTCAGTCCGATTTCACCCTCGGTCTTGAACTTCCATTTCATTTCCCCTGAATATACATCCAGGGCGTACATGTTGTAATCGTAAGAGCCGATGTAGATCGTGTCGTTGTACAGGACGGGGCTTGACTCGCCTATGGATCTCCGAGCCTTGAACCTCCAGACAAGGCTGCCATCCGCCGCTGAGATTGCATAGACGTGGTGGTCGAAGCAGCCGAAGTAGATGACCCCTTTATGCAGCAAAAGTTGCTGGTCTATGCTGCCCCCGTAGCCCACCTTCCACAGCCTGTCGAACTTCCTGACCTTCCTGACCTTGAAATCAGACAACTCTGTGGAGAACTCGTCCAGAGTGAAACGCGGCTCTGAATCAAACATTATACCATCATCGATTATGTTACCTGCAAATTTTAAATCTCTTTGACCTTAGATTCCATCCCGAAATAGAACCTGAGGATCTCGTAGGCCCACAAAGCGAACTCCTCCTTCCGGTCCAGCATTCCCTTTATTTTCTCCAGAGGCAGGAATTGAATGGACGCTATCTCATGCCTGTCCTTCGTCAGCCTGCCGCCATATGTCATCCTGTACAGGACGCCCACCATGTTGTCGTAAGGGTCGCCGTAGTTCATGCTGAAGTGCAGGATTTTTTCCGGTTTCGCGTCCGCAATCCCGAGCTCCTCGTGCAGGCCCCTCTTCGCCGCCTGCTCGTAGGTTTCCCCTGACCTGACGTGCTCAGAAACAGACAGGTCATAGCAGTTGGGGTTTTTGTCCCGGTCCGGGCCTCTCAGCTGCAGCAGCATCTCCCCTTTCTCATTGAACAGCATGACGTGAATCCCCCTGTGCCAGCTCTTGCTGTGATGCACGTTGAACCTCGTGTCTTTGCCTATAACGTTGTCATTTTCATCAACGACGTCCAGCTCTTCCGCTAGCATGACAAAAACCCGGGACGGGATCAGAAGCCCTTCCTTGACTGCGCCGCGCATCTTACGCAAAGGCCTATGTCAGAATTGAAGCACTTTGAGCAGACGATCGCGCCGCACATGGAACATGTATAGGCGGGTTTTGCATGTCCTCCGCATATGGAGCATATGCCCGAAATCTGCATATCATCAACCCCTCGTATCCTCTGGCTCCTCTTCCACCATCAGGAATAGGTCCTCATAATCTTCCTTCTTCTCGTTTTCCCCTTTGTCAGGTTCCTTTTTCTCTTCCTCTACCCTTTTCTCTGCTTTATGCTGGAACCTTTCCATGGAGCCTATCTTCGCCACTATCGTGCTGCTTAGCACGGACAACAGGATGACCATGAACACTATGTTGACCATGAGGTCGGCCGCCGCCGGCTGCCCGGCTGCGATAACGGCCGTCGCCACTATCGGGATCATGGCCGCCGCCGGCAATCCCCTGGGAGCGATGAAGCTCATGAGCATTATGTCTAGCCTTGAAAACTTCTTCCGCAGATTCCCCATAACCGACAGGAGAAAGATGGGCCTGAGGAGAACAACTAGCAAGAAGAAGAGCAGTATCAATATAAATTCTTGCAGCCCAAAAAGCAGCGTCACTTGGGCCCCAAGCAGGGTGAAAACGGATATCCTCAGCGTTTCTGACAACTGATCCTCAAACCGGATTATTTTCTCCTTCTCCCCCTTTCCGCTGAAGGCGAAGTTGCCTGCAACCAGTCCACACACCGCAACCGCCAGTATGCCGGAACCGCCGACCCCTAACGCAAGCGCATAGGTTATGAGCGCGATAGCGAACAGAAAAAGCGAGCTGTATTCACGCAGCATGCCCCTGAAGATCCTGCTGACGGAAAGCCCTATTAGCAGCCCAGTTCCAACGCCGGCTGTGACCATCAGCCAGAACTGGGACAGGTATTTTATGGGCTCTATCAAGGCCCCTGGGGTCATGTACACGAGATCCAGGAATATCAGCGGGACGAGAACGGAGATAGGGGAGTTGAAGATCGATTCGACCTTCAATATGGTCAATGCCTTCCTCGATTTCGACAGGGCGCCCTCGAAAGCAAAGATAACCCCGCTTCCTGTGCCGCTTATGACAGCACCAAGCAGCATCGCGAAGATCAGGCCTATGCCAAACATCAGGTGCACGATGATCCCAAGGAAGACCGTGTTGAACAGAACGCCAACCAAAGCCATCTTGAGCGACACGGCTGAGTACCTTTTGAATATCCTGAAGTTCAGGTTGAAGGTCCCGGTGAAAACCACCAGAATCAACGCGAGCAGCCTCAGGAAATCGGGGATGTTGCCCATTGCGTCGACATCCACCAGCTCGATCGTTATGTACTGCGTCACCAGCGGATGAGTGAACACGGTGGGACTGAACAGCAGCCCCAGCAGCAACAGGAAAAAGGTGTCGGGAATGTTCCTCTTCTTCAGAACATTGGCCACCAGGACGCCAAAGCCCAGCAGTATTGCGAAGTACGTAACGGCCAGAGATATTGCATCCATCATACTCTTTATTTTTGGGTTTTCGGTATATTAATCTTTTATCGATTAAACTTTTATCGCATTTCGGTTATGTGCTGTCCCAAAATAATATGGGGCAATACGCCGCGTTTAGGATTATCCTCAAGGCAGCTTGATTCCCGAGAGCAAGTTGACGTAATGCTCCAGCCTTTTTATCTCCCTTTCAAGTATCCTGATGGTATTTGACAGGTTTTTCCTTTCCTCGCCTCTCAACTTCGAGACCTCAAGCTTGTTTTCCCGCAGGTCCCTGAGCGAGGCGTCTATCCCGTGCTTCACCTTTATTATCACGGCGTTCTTCAGTATCCCGAGCAGATCCCCCTCCAGCTTGACGTACAGCTTTCTGTCCCCGGGCTTTTTTATTTTCTTGACAACCGCCAGGACCTCGAGCAGGTCGAGGCTCAGGGAAATCATGCCGGATGAGTAGTGGGTCTTCTTGGCCAGCTCCTGCAGGGAAACGGGCCTGCTAGCCACCAGCAGCGCCCCGATTATCTTCCCGTGTATGGGGGAATAGCCGAGCGTGCTCGCCAGTTCCGAGAATATAGAGAATATCTGCTCTTCGAGTTTTTTCCCATCGGACATCCCTGAACACCTCAGATATATTTATAATATATTTATATGACCTTACCTAATTTAAATCATATATTTAAAACTTTTAAAAATTATTAAAAGTTGATGTCATGCCTGATAAATCTAATAAAAAAGCCGGGGAGTCTCTCATTACCAAAACCAGTTCTATCTGCCCTGAATGCAATGCGATAATCGAAGCGGACGTTTTCGCTAGAGACGGAAAGGTGTGGATGAGAAAGGAATGCAAAAAGCACGGGCGTTTCGAGGACCTTTACTGGGGCTCCGCCGAGATGTACGAGCGTGCCAAGAGATTCGCCCGTGACGGGAGAGGTCTTTCCAATCCTAACGTGACAAAGGAAAACCCGGTCTGCCCAAAAGACTGCGGCCTGTGCAGCATGCACAAATCTCACACTGCCCTGGCAAACCTTGTCCTGACCAACAG
>CAZLFZ010000037.1:0-4769 GCA_964559215.1 uncultured archaeon | reverse complement strand
CCTGCCCCCGGCGTCTTCACTAAATTTCAGTGGGTTCTGTTTCACAAGCAGAATAGCCCAAATAAGGATTGAGAAAGTGAGTAATCTTAGGATGGGCCAACAAAAAATCCCTTTGTGACATATCGCCTCTCAGTTTATCAATATCGGATTGCAAATCTGACGGGAAAAATTGGGTATTGTCCAAAACCGCATCAGCAAACGCCCTCTGTCCATGCTTACCGGGTGCGATGGTCTCATCTTGCAAATATTCTCTATAAAAAGCAACTACTCTATACTCTGCATCTGAAGGCAACATTCTCTCGGCAGGCAGATTCTGTTCAGTCACGCTCACAGTCACACTCATAATCCAAGGAATTCGTTAGCGAAACTTATAAAATTACCCCTTGATTTTCTGATTATTATTCCACGCAATAGCTGTTATTCACGTAGCACTTGACATGGATTTTCTAGCAAAAATTTAAAGAACCCCTGACTAATTATAATTAGATGTACGAGAAAGAGATACAGGAGATTCTGCTTAAATTGCTGCAGGGGCACGGGGCCGTAGGGAGCAACATCGACATAAATATAGAGAAGCTGTTAACACTCTCCCTGAAGCAGATATCAGTCGGATACGATTCGGCGCTCTACCTGGCTGGTTACAGGTCTGGGGAATCCTTCGTTAAGGGGATCGGAGTTACGGATGCCGAGAATCTCAAGAAAAACATCGAATTGATGTTCTCCAAATCCGGTATGGGCGAGGCGGAAATCACAGGAATGAATCCGCTGATACTCAAGGTCGAGAAGAGCTCGACATGCTACGGGACCCAGACTGCGCAAAAGCCGGTATGCTTCTTCAAGGCAGGGTTCTTTGCAGGTGCTGTATCCATAATTCAGGGCAAGAAGGTAGCCTGCGTAGAGACAAAGTGCCATGCAAAGGGAGACAAACATTGCGAGTTCCAGATAAATGTTCAGTGAGGTTTTTCTACCATGCTGGAAGACATCACGAGACCGATAATAAACATTATAAATTCAACCTATCTCTTTTTTAGCGAAACTTTAGGAAGTTTAAGTTTTCTTGACTCGCCGGGAACGTACATACTATGGATTGTTGTAGGCTTGATATACGTGCCTTTCTTCGTCAAGAACGTTTATAGTCAGTACGCGAACCCGCACGGATATTACGCCATATCCATCGTACGCAAAGTGATCATGGGGGCAATTTTCATCTCCGCATGGATGATTTTCGGCTACGCGAACTTCATCAGGTTCTTGCAGTAGAATTACACCCATCCAAGCGGTTTGTACTCTTGCGGAACATCCCCGCCGGGTCCGGTATCAAAAACAAAGAAGCGATGTATTACGACAGGTTTGTAACGGGGGCAATTCTTGTTTTTCTCCGGGTCGTACGTGCATCCTATGCAAGGGTTATCATCCATGTTAACATGCAATGCTCTGTTGTGCCCAAGAAAAATGTTAATGCACATTTCGTGAGGATTACTAACAAGGTCTGGCTTTGCGTTGGTGTCTCCCCGCCCCCTGCATAAATAATGAATGTCACTAAAATTTAAATACAAGTGCGAAAATAGTGTATAAAATGGGCCTGTAGTCTAGTGGTTATGACGCTGCCCTCACACGGCAGAGGTCCCCGGTTCAAAACCTTTTGTGCCCCCATGCGTACAAAAGTTTACGGAAAATCGGCTTCCGCAAAAGGTGAAATTCCGGGCGGGCCCATTCTTAGAAAATTTGAGATAAAACGAAACCCACGGCAGCGAGGGAAAAGAGGGTCCCCCAGACAGTTTTGTCAAGCCTGAGCAGCTTCCCGCCGTCCAGCCCGCCGAATGGCAGCAGGTTGAATATCGCCAGCCAGCCGTTTATGAACGCCATGTAGCTGAAGATGTAGATCCCGCTCAGGACGGAAGCGACAATCGATATCCATAACAAAACTATATTGAACGTGATGCCGGCCATTGATATCTCAGTCAGCACTTTCCTGCTGGGTCTCCTGTAAGACCAGCCGCCGCCGAAATAGACCGCCCCCGGGGCTGCGAAAATGATGGCGCCGTTAGTAGCAAGCGTGAAAAGCAGAGCCATCATAAGACCCTGCGGCCACATCCTGTACTCCGACCAGAAGCCACGCCGGATGGCTGCGAACTTGTGTGAAAGCTCATGTCCCATGAAAGCCAGACCGACCACCAGCAGGGACAGGAGGAAGAAGACGGGATCGACCAAAAATTCTGGATAAGAGAAGACCAGGCACAGAACTAACAGCGATATCACGATGTCTCTTATCTCTATCTGGCTGAAAAATCTCATTTTATCGCCCTATTGTTTGTGATAGAATTTTATTTTACCAAAAGACTCGCAGGTTCCCGTAAAACTTATGGTGAGTTCCATCGGTGCCGGAAATGGACGAGCGTTGTCCCAGTAGCTGCAGTTCAGCATGTAGATGGTTTCTACAAGATAGCCTTGCCCGCTCAGATCATGCCTCATAACGGAGAGCAACTCCTTAAGATGGTTCTCAAATTCCAGGCAGTCAGCCGTATGGTCAGTTGTGTCTTTTTGGGTCCGGATTGTGTAGTTGACGCTATCTATCAAGTTCATTGCGATGTAATTCTCTTTGGTCTGGAAGGGGTCGGACAGGTCCAGCAGGGAGTAGGTCAGCAAGGCCTGCTGCACCGCAAATAACAGGCCTGTGAGGAAGACAGCGGTGACCACGAGCATCTGGGCTTTTTTGGCAGCCATATTAAGATTAGGATGTTGGTATTAAAAAAACAGCCTTTACTTCACTTTCTTTACCGCCTGCCTGGATCCGCAGGCCTCACATTTCAGCACTTCTATCCTGTCTATCTTCATGAGTTTTGTGTCTGGCCTGCCACAGTTTGGGCACAGGACATAATTTTTAACATACAGTTCGATCTTTTTGTTTATCAGAATTCCCGGGAACCTCCCTTGGAATGTGACCTTCTTGTCCTTCTCTTCGTACGATGTTGCCAGCTCCTTGAGGAAAAATTTCAGCAGATGGCGCGGGTCCCTTCTGAGAGCATTCGCTGTGTCGTAAAAATTTAAAAAGATCGTTCTGGCTCCCTGGATGAGCACATCTGCCTTGGGGACGCGGAACCTGTCCCCTTCGCCGCCCTCCTTTGGCAGCTTTTTCATGCACATTTTGAGCAAATCTTCATAACTGGACATATAATCACTCCGTGTTAACTAAATTCAGGACTCGGATATAAATATCTTCAGCTTCCTTCAGCCGGATACCGCTCCCTGCTCCTCCCCCAAAAAGAGATATTAAATCCGCAAACACGTTCAAGCAAGAGGTGATTCAATTATCGACTCAATCAATATACAAGCATTACCGATGATGATTTTCAAGCTGAACTGAAGAAAACGGAAGAACATACCTATCTTAAAACTATTCACTGTTCCCGTTTAACGCTTTTTTCTTTGAAAACTCCTCCAAATTTTACTTTGGATTTGTTTCTGAAACTATATATTATCTATACAGTTTCTGTTAAAAGCTCCATCCGGGAGCAGTGACGGACTGACGGGCTAATTCCCATATTATTTTTACTATTAGGATTTAAATATTTCCCCCTTTGGGCATGAATATTGTCCCAAAGCTTGTCCCAAAGCCCCTTGGGCTGGTTACAGGGGACGGAGGATGCCTTTTCATCCCTTTTTATGAACGGACAAGTGGAAGAAACACGACAATGCTAACTTATCAACTTATCAAACGCCAATTTATTAAACGCCGATAAAAAAATAATTAATGCTCATGAAGACTTTTTTCAGGGGGGACGAACGGATTTTATTCATATTGTTTTTTTCGATAGCGGCGGTTTTTCTTGTATTCGTATCACATACGCTGAACGCGAGCGCCGCGATTATTAACATCAACGAAGAAGCGGGAATTGGGTCGCAGACAGACGATGCAGGTTACGAAATTCCCGGTGCTGAGAAGGGTCAGGCGGACGTTGAAAATGATTCTCGGGACATCATGGACATTTACAAAGGCGATTGGATCGAGTTTAACGCAACATGGGATGAGGGTGTTAATCTAAGTGGTTATATCTTTTCAATAAATCAGGGAAGTGGCTGGGTTAATTCAAGCTGGATTGCCTTTTCCGGCACAACAAACGCATCCGGGAACACAACCCAGATAACGGCCTCCGGCGGAACGCTGGTTCAATGGACGTTCTATGCAAATGACACCAGTGACCAATGGAATCAAACCGATGTGCACAACTTTACCGTAGCAATCCCTGTCGGTGTTTTCAATGTAACCGCCACTCCGCAAAAGGCATCAAACGCGACTGCGATTAACATAACAGCAAATGTTACGATACTCAAAGGTTCGACCGCTGTTGATACGGTGACCGCTTTGCTATATTACCCGAACGGAACCAATTTCCAGAACCTTTCTATGACCAACGGGGATTCAGGCGACATCTACTGGAACGACTCTTATGTTGTTTCATTCACACCTGCGGGAACCTATAACGTTACAATCTGGGCAAACGATTCTAACGATAGCATAAATAACACAGAGAAAACGTGGTTCGCTCCTTACTTGAATCTCAGCGAGGAGCAGAACATTACCACAACAGTTTCGGGGGGAATGGCAAACATCACATCCGATGATAATTTGACGGGCACAGAGACAGAGAACATCACAGCACCAATTATTGGGAACGTGAGCAATATAACCAAGACAAGAGTTGAGCATCTCATTCAGCACGAGGCTGTCATAGGCCAGCCCGTCAGATGGACGAAGAGAATCAGACTCG
>CAZLFZ010000036.1:3032-6045 GCA_964559215.1 uncultured archaeon | reverse complement strand
CCTAAAGGGTTATAAAATTTATGCCTGTAAAAATCAAATAGTATTGCTTTGACAATGAGGCTTTATGAGCGCTGAATGGCACGGATTTAGCGACCCCCTCCCCCATCAGAACCGAAACGTTTAAATACTTTCTATGAAATAATCTTCATATGAAAAATAAATCATATAATAATTTCTTCATGAATTTCGCCAGCGGTTCCAAGTTCGACATAATCATGGCGTTGCGGGACGGCCCTCTCAGCGTGTCGGAGATTTCCAAAAAGGTCGTGGAGGAGCAGAGCGCTGTATCTCACAATCTAGCGAAACTGAGCAATTGTAATATCCTCAAAGTGAGACAGGCAGGCAAACAAAGGATATACTCTCTCAACAGCGAGACCGTCACCCCTTTGTTGGAAATAGTTGAAAAACATGTAAAAAAACATTGTCCGGGAGGGTGTGAGAAATGAGCGTTAATAGGATATATCTTGACAACGCGGCGACCACCCCGGTTGACCCGGAGGTGATCAATGCCATGGCCCCCTACTTCACCGAAAAATTCGGCAACGCTTCAAGCCTGCATTCTTACGGAAGGGAAGCAGCCAGGGCTATATCCGATGCGCGGAAAACGATCTCAAAGAAGGTTAACGCGAAGAACCACAAGCTGGTTTTCACCAGCGGAGGGACAGAATCGAACAACCTGGCGCTGAAGGGGATCGCGTTCGCAAACAAAGAAAAAGGGAAGCATATAATCACAACCAAGTTAGAGCATGATTGCGTACTCAATGCCTGCAAATGGCTGCAGAAGCAGGGATTCAAGATTACGTACCTGCCAGTTGACAGGGAAGGCTTTGTTGACTTGAAGACACTAGAGGATGCTATTAGAAAGGATACTGTCATTGTATCAATAATCCACGCGAACAATGAAATCGGGACCATAGAGCCCATAGCTGAAATAGGCAAGATATGCTCCGATCACGGGGTTTATTTCCACACCGATGCCTGCCAGAGCTTCACGAAAGTTCCCATAGACTTGGAGAAGCAGAGGATTGACCTGCTGTCGATAAACTCCCACAAAATATACGGGCCAAAGGGGGTCGGGGGCCTGTTTGTCAGGCAGGGGGTCAAGTTAGACCCCTTGCTGCACGGCGGGGGGCATGAATTCGGCCTGAGGAGCGGAACGGAGAACGTGGCGGGAATCATGGGATTCGCAAAAGCGGCAGATATCATGCGTGAAAAGCACGTCGAGCACATGGCCAAACTGAGGGACATGCTGATTGAGGGGGCTCTGGAGATAGGAGACTGTTGGCTTAACGGACCAAGACATGAAAGGCTGTGCAACAATGCCCACTTCTCCTTCAAATACATAGAAGGGGAGTCCTTGATCATACATCTGGATTTGCGGGGCATCGCCACCAGCACGGGATCCGCCTGCTCCTCCAAGTCCCTTGAGCCGAGCCACGTTCTGACAGCGATCGGCCTGAAGCCCGAGGAAGCCCACGGCTCCATCCGGTTCAGCCTCGGAAAGGACAACACCAATGAGGAGATAGAATATACGCTGGAGGTTTTGCGAGAATCTGTTGAAACATTAAGGAAGATAAGCCCGTTCAAAAGGTAGGTGAGAAACATGTACAGCAAAGAGGTTATGGATCATTTCAAGAATCCTCGAAACATTGGTGGCATGCCTGATGCGGACGGAATCGGTAAGATTGGGAATAAAATATGCGGGGACGTCATGTGGGTGTATATAAAAGTCAAGAAAGAAAATGGGAAGGAGAAGATATCAGACATAAAATTCCAGACGTTCGGATGCGTGGCTGCTGTCTCTTCCTCTTCAATGACGACCGAGCTAGCGAAAGGCAAGACACTGGATGAAGCAATGAAGATAACAAGGGATGACGTGGCGGAAGCCCTTGAGGGCCTTCCACCAATCAAACTTCACTGCTCTAACCTGGCGGCGGAGGCGCTACACGCGGCAATCCGGGACTACTACAAGAAAACCGGGAGGTTGCCTGAAAACAGATACAAGGGTAATCTAAATTAAAGAAGGAGGTGAATTTAAAATGAGCAAATATAACTTGGCGGGTAAAGTTGCAATAGTGACAGGCGCAAGAAGGGGGATTGGAAAAGCGATCGCTTTAGGGCTGGCGAGAAACGGTGCAAAGGTTGTCGTTACCGACGTAAGCAAAGAAGACTGCGAGTCTGTGGCCAAAGACATTAAGAAACTAGGCCATGAAGCAATGGCTCTGGAACTGGATGTGACTAACGAAAATGGGATAAAAGAAACTATAAAAGCGGTAAAAGAGAAATTTGGAAGAATCGATATTCTGGTGAACAGTGCAGGAATTTTCATGCAGCAGGAATTGGACAAGATGGACACACAAAAAATAGACGCTATCCTGGATGTGAATCTAAGGGGCCCCATACTCTGCACGAAGTACGTTATTCCGAGTATGAAGGAACAGAATTACGGTAAAATAGTCAATATAGCGAGCATCGCCGGTTTCGTAGGATTTGCTTTATCGGGCGTTTACTGTGCCACGAAAGGGGCTCTCGTGAATATGACAAGGGAGTTGGCGCTTGACCTTGGTAAATACAAGATAAATGTAAACGCAATTGCTCCCGGTGTAATAGAAACTCCAATGACTGCCGATATGCTTAAGGACGAGAAAACAAAATCAGGGCTTATGCAACAAATACCTTACGGAAGGATTGGCAAGCCTGCCGATATAGCAAATGCTGTCGCTTTCCTGGTGAGCGACGAGAGCGAGTACATTACAGGGCACACGATAGTTGTTGACGGGGGATGGCTGACAGCCTAAGGAAGGTTGGAAAATATGTCAAAGATAACAAAAGATACGAAATTGGCTGAAATCCTGCATAAGCCCGGCGCTGACAAGATACTGGAAAAGCACAACACGCCGTGCCTGCACTGCCCGATGGCTGCATACGAGATGGGTGTGCTTAAAATCGGGGAAATTGCAAAAGCGTACGGCATTGACCTGAAAACTCTGCTGCACGAATTAAATAAAAAAGC
>CAZLFZ010000036.1:0-2932 GCA_964559215.1 uncultured archaeon | reverse complement strand
CAAAAGCGTACGGCATTGACCTGAAAACTCTGCTGCACGAATTAAATAAAAAAGCAAAGGCGAAAAAATGAGCAGGCTTTACTTAACGGTCGTGTCTGGGATACTGGGACTGCTCTTAATTTCCGGGTGTATTACGGACTATGTGGAGAGGACCACTAGTCCACCACATATAAATTTACAGACGCAGGAAGCCGAGACAGAAGAACTGGAAATCCTCCTGCAGAATGTCAGTGCGGACAAGGACGTCTACCATTCCGCGGAAGTTATGAACCTTACCGTGCTTGTTTATTCCAGTTCAGATGCCGAGAATGTCACGGTCACGGCAAATGGGATAAACGGCCGGCTGAACATCGAAAAGACACTGAATCTTGATGCCGGGGAAAACGGGGTGTCATTCACTTACAAGCTGCCAAGATGCAACGTTTGCGGCGGGATTCGGGCAGGCACTTACGATCTGACATGCGAAGTCTCGTACGGGAACATGACGATTAAGAATTCCACGTCCGTGCAAATCGTGCAATAAAAATGTAAAAATGAATATTGATGAAAAAAGAAAGGAGATAAAATGGTATTTTTTTGCATCCCATGCCTGCTATTGATTGTTTATTTCGCAGTGGCAGGCATATTCTTCCCGAAATACAGGATTTTCTTGCGTGAGGGCTGGCTCTGCTTCGTTGACAAGCTGAGGGGGAGGGTTTGCTCCGTTTCATTCGACAACAGGATGAGAATCGCCCTGAGCGCATGGCTGACAAGAAGAGGCATGGTCAGGATGGGCAGGTTCCTGCACGACGAAAGGAATTTCAACATTACGCTTACGGTCTTCGCAATAGTTTCGACCGTCGTGTCGATATATCTTTTCATAGTGTTCGTACAATTCCTGTACAGCCCCCCATGCACAGCGGATACCTGTTCCATCTGATTTACTGGCGCCTGTCAGGGAATGGAGAATCTTTTCTTCCTGTAGTATCCCGAGTATATCGCGCCAAGAGGATTGTGGGCAAGAACCCTGTCTTTCACGACCAGGGTGGTAACGGGCGCTTTCGAGTTCTCGGTGAAGGTGATGTCATGCCCCATGCATAGCCCCATTATTATGTTCAATTCTGTTCCGCTCCCGTTGAGAATTTCGGCCTGCCCGATTGGATTGCAGGTCACGTCGGTCTCTCTTTCTTTATACAGCTTTTCCAGCCCAAAGTCCGACTTGTCAATTCCGCAGACCTTACAGCACACAGAGAATACTTCGAAGTGCTTTGACAGTATCTCATTTACAATCCCGGCTTCACGCTCCAGGCCTATGCAAAATGCCAAACCAAGCTTTTTGTAGCCCATCTCCTTTCCGAATTCGATCAGCTCCTCAAGCCTTGTTTTTTTCATGTAAAACCTGGCTTCAATCTTGGCAGCGGTTCTCATCATTTTCAGTTTTCTCCCTGCATATTTCTTTTTAATCGCAGCCTTCATTCCAGTGCAGTCCTTCCCCTGATAGCATTCCTTCCCTTTGCACTCCGCGCATTTCATGATATCTCCTTCCACAATGAAAATACAATCTCACAGAAATAAATAGTAAACTCGGCACTGGTGCATTTCTTTACATTTTGCTTGACTTTTTCAGCATCTTGTTCACGTGCCCAGGCTCGATCTTCTCCGAGATGTAGTCGTAGTGCGTGCTCACCCGGTCGCCTTTGCGCAGGTCTGGGGTGAACTCGTTCCTGAGCATCGCTTCCCCCAGGGGGGTCCTCACGATGGCCTTGTCGAAATCTATCTTAAGCACCCGGCCGGGATAAACCATGCATTCCTGAACCTTGATGTCAGGGCGTATCTGCTTCCTCCATTTGATCGCCTTCTCATGCTCCAGCATGAAATACCTCCTGATGACCTCTTCATCTATCTCAGACTTTCCCATCTGCTTCGCAAGAATCGTGCACATCCTTGAGGCCACCTTGAATATGTTTTCGACAGGCATGTCAATCTCCTGCCCGTGCGCTACCGAATCGTTCATCTTCTGCAACACCTCGTGTCTCAGTTCGCCCCGGCCGACAAGAACCTCGCCGCAGGGTATTGCATAGCGCAAGAAAAGCTCCTTGTCTTTTATCGGCAAGGCCTTGAATTCCATGTCAACGAGCCTCCACTAGTTCAATTATGAAGTCGTTGAAGACCATGACCCTGTCACCCGCCTTCGGCATGAGAAATTCCGCGTTCACCTTCCTTTTTATCCCAGAAAAATCCACCGTTGCCACCTTTCCCCTCACTTCCAAAACCTTACCCACCAGAGCCAGGCACATATGCACCACTTGCGACTTTATAAATTTATAAGTAGCCCGGGGAATTTAAATAAGGAGTTTAGTTTTCATCTCAAAGCTCAGGGTGATATCTGACGAAAAGGACGGTCCTCTGCTTCGGTAGCCATGTTTTGAAAGGGGATGACATCGCATTCTCCGTGTGCAGGCAGCTCGAGGGAAAAGTAAACGGCGTGACTTTCGTTCGTTGTGAGTCACCATTGGAAATCCTCGATTATGCGGATGCCGATGAGCTCTACATCCTGGACGCTGTGAGTGGAATCGGCAAGGTTTCGTTGTTCCCGGATATGAGAGAATTCGGGAGGGCCAGGAGCGTCACCGCGCATGACCAGGACCTTGGCCTGATGCTGAAACTTATGTCGGCCGCCGGCAATCTGCCGCCCGTGAAGATTATAGGTATACCGGTATCCTGCAATCTGAACGAGGCCTCGAAGGACGTCAGGCGCATCCTGACGAGGATAAGCAAGCCAAAAATAAGGAAACCTCCCAATAAAATGGAAGCCATATTTAAACAAAATCGGTATTTACTTAGTATGCTTAATAAAAAACAATATATATAATAAGTGATACCAATTAATAATAATTACAATTAATAATAATTATTGGTGTTAAATATTTTTTATAGGCATTGAAATGTTACC
>CAZLFZ010000035.1:0-6199 GCA_964559215.1 uncultured archaeon | reverse complement strand
GTTTCGATGATAAACGTTCCTGAGCGCATTTATTTAAAAACCTGCATGTGCTGAAAAGATAGAATATGGTAAACGGTAACGGCAAGCCATTGAAGTCAAGAATGTCCGGCTTTCACAAACTAAGCCCTGACGAGAAGCTGAAAGTGGTCAAAGAGTTCTCAAACCTCACGGATGAGGATGTGGAACTCTTAAAAAAGACGGGCGCCCTTGATATCGGTGCAGCGGACAGGATGATAGAGAACGTGATAGGCACGACGGAGATGCCCATGGGCATAGCCACGAATTTTTTGATAAACGGCAGGGATTATCTGATACCGATGGTTATTGAGGAGCCGAGCGTCGTGGCTGCTGCTTCTTACGCGGCGAAGCTCGCAAGGAGCAGGGGGGGCTTTACCGCGAGCAGCGACGATCCCCTCATGATAGGGCAGATACAGCTCGTTGGCGTTGCTGACATCGAGGAGTCCAAGAAGAGGATAATGAGGAACAAGGAGAGGATATTCGATATGGCAAACAAGTGCGATTCCGTTCTTGTCAAGTTCGGAGGGGGCGTCAGGGACATAGAAATCAGGGAAATGGAAACGAAAAGGGGCAAAATGCTGGTTGTCCACCTTGTCGTGGATGTCCGGGACGCCATGGGAGCGAATGCGGTGAATACGATGGCAGAGAGGGTCGCACCGTTCCTGGAAGAGCTCACTGGAGGCAAGGTGAGGCTGAGGATTATCACAAACCTTGCAGACAGGAGGCTTGCAAGGGTCCAGGCCGTCTGGGACAAGGACGTGATAGGTGAGGATACTGTAGAGAAGATTCTGGATGCTTATGAGCTCGCAGCCAACGACCAGTACAGGTGCACAACCCACAACAAGGGGATAATGAACGGCATAGACGCCGTGGTAATCGCGACTGCCAATGATTTCAGGGCGATAGAGGCTGGGGCGCATTCCTATGCTGCCAGAAACGGCAAATACGAACCCCTGACGCGTTACGCTAAAGACAGCGAGGGCAATCTGGTCGGCACCATAGAGCTGCCCCTCGCACTGGGACTTGTTGGGGGTGCAACGAGAACGCATCCCATAGCAAAGATAGCCGTGAAGATAATAGGTGCCAAGAGCACGAAAGAGTTGGCAGAGGTTGTCGCGAGCGTCGGGCTGGCCCAGAACTTCGCGGCTTTGAGGGCTTTGGCCACCGAAGGGATACAAACGGGGCACATGAGGCTGCATTCCCGGAACATCGCGGTACTGGCCGGCGCTACTGGTGATCTCATAGACGAGGTCGCAAAGAGGATGAACGAGGAGAAGAACATATCAACTGGCAGGGCAAAGGAGATACTTGAGGAGCTGCAAAAATAAGTTCTTTTGCTTTCGTTTTTCACAAGGCGTTTACAACGAAGGTAGATAGGATATTTTGTGAATCTTTGTCGCCAGATAGCATCGATAATTTCGGATTTTTTCCTTGAATTTGTCCTCTAAGCTGTTCAAAATTTGCAATAATTCCTCGTGATTTTTTACCTCCACGTCACATTCAAAATCCGACCCGCCTATCGTTCTGTCCTCGTTGACTATGTTGGGGTGAAATTTTGCGAATTGAACGAGCTCCTTCTTGATGATGATATCCTCCAATTCGAAATCAATCTTATAAAATCGATAGCCTAGGGCGTTTAGGTTTATTATCGGCCTGTAGCCCAGGATTATCTTGTTTGATTGCAACCTTCTCAATCTGTGCAATGCTGCCATCGGCGTGGCCCTGATTTCTCTGGCCAAAAGTAACAGGCTCTTCCTCGCGTCGGTAGCTATCGAATTTAATAATTTAACGTCTTTTTGGTCGAGCTTGAAGACCTTATGCTGCCCTCCGCTGATGGCTGGTTCATGATGGTGTTCTTCGTCCGTCAAATAGTCTTTACGATAAGCCAGAAATTCGTACATGACTGCTTGATCATAAGAATGGATTTTGCCTTTGAAGTACAGTTCAAAGTCTTCCCAGAACTCTTTAAAATCCTTGTGAGTTCTGACCAGAATCGCTATTATGATGTCCCATCCACCTTCGATAGACGCGAACCAGAAAACATTTTTCTGATTGTTGATGAACTCGATGAGAACCTTTTTAAGTTCGGGAGATGTGTTTTTGAGTTTGATGCGAACCCTTACCATGAAGAAACCAAGCTTAGAGTAGTCGATTATCGGGTAATAGCCGTTGATCACGCCCCTTTTCTCAAGGTTCCTGATCCTGTACATGACAAAATTCGGGTTCACCCTCAACTTCCTGGCAATCCCAGAATTTGATTGCCGGGCATTCAGGTCTAACTGATATAATATTCTCTTATCCCTGATATCAAATTTGATAGGCATTTTATATAATAATATAACTTAATATATAAATTTTTATATTATTCACTAAATTATTCTAATAAAGTATATAAAGATATAGGAATTTATCTTTTACCATGTGCTACAAAATGCTGAGGAAATCTGGTTCACTTCAGATGAGGTTCTAGAATCAGCAATAAATCTATGTTTGTCAAGAATTCAGCAACATTTTCATTTCTTTATCCCCTTTCTCGTCCTGGCCTTTCCTCGTCCTCGTACTAATATACTGTTAATACTGTCAAATGCTCATTTATTAGGTCTTTCTGAAACTGAAACATTTTAAGATGGGCAGACAAGAATTAACTAAAGTCTATGGATGATAATGGATGATAACTATGAAACCAATGCTGCTGATCAATTTCAAAACATACGAGCAGGGGACCGGTAAACATGCCCTGCGACTGGCGAAAACAGCCGATTCCGTAGCAAGGAAAAAGAAAGCTGACATAGTGCTGGCCGTTCAAATGACCGATATAGAAAAGATATCAACCATGGTTTCGATTCCCGTCTACGCGCAGCATATTGACCCAATAGAATTTGGAAGTCACACCGGCTGGATCTTGCCAGAAGCCGTTAAGCAGGCAGGTGTTGCCGGGACGCTGATAAATCACTCGGAGCGCCGGATAGAAATCAAAAAAATTGGAGCGTGTGTCCAGAAGTGCAGGGAACTGAAGCTGGTTTCCGTCTGCTGTGCACCAACTCCGTCCATTGCAATGAAAATAGCGGCCTTGGGGCCTGATTTTATAGCGATAGAGCCACCCGAGCTGATTGGCGGCGACGTTTCCGTGTCAAGCTCAAAGCCGGAAATAATAAAAGACACCGTTGACGCTGTGAAAAGGGTTGATCCACATGTCCGGGTGCTGTGCGGCGCTGGGGTCCACTGCAAGGAAGACGTGGCACATGCTCTGGAACTGGGTTCTGTGGGGGTTCTTGTGGCCTCGGCCATAGTAAAATCGGGCAAGCCAGAAGATGTCATTCTGGATCTGATAGAGGGGTTTGGCTGATGTATAGGTACTGGCTAAACTCACCGTCGAGGATGAAATGGGTCAGGCGTAAGCAGGACGGTGGCTGCATTTTCTGCAAAATAGCCAAGGGCGACAAAAAAACCAGGGCCGAAATCCTGTACAAGGACAAAAAATTCATGGTGATAATGAACATATTCCCGTACAACACTGGACACCTGCAAGTCTCGCCTGTCAAACACGTGACCGCCCTCGAAGGGCTTGATGACAAGGACGTGTCCGCCATGTTCATTCTTGTCAAAAAATGCGTCAAAGTGCTGAAAAGGGTCCTGAAACCTATGGGTTTCAACATCGGCATCAACCAAGGCGGCGACATAGCAGGAGCATCTGTGCAACATCTGCACATCCACATAGTCCCGAGGTTCAAGAGGGATTTGGGATTCATTGACATAATAGGTGGCACCAAGGTATTGCCGGAGCCTGTTGACAAGACCTACAAAAGATTGAAAAAGTATGTAAAAATGCTGGAGTAGTGGTTTGATGACTGATTCTAATATTAACCCTTCCATATTCAGGGCGTATGACATCAGGGGCGTGTACGGGACCGATTTGACAGAAGATGTAATGGAAAGTATCGGGAACGGGTTCGGGAACGGGTTCGTTAAAGACGCCGCCGTTGTAGGAATGGACGGCAGGGTGTCAAGCCCCGGCCTGAAAAAGGCGTTCATTGACGGTGTTTTAAAGGCCGGACTGGACGTGATAGACGTCGGGCTTGTCCCAAGGGGGGTTTGCCTGTTCTGGGCATGGAAAGTGAAAAAGCCGAGCGCATACATAACCGCTTCCCATCTGCCCAAGGAATGGAACGGCATCAAGTTCGCATATGACAATGGGGTGGAATTCCTGGAAGAAGACAACCGCAAAATCGGGGAGGTGGTCCTGAAAGGGAAATACAAGTCAGCACCGAGTCCAGGGAAAACAAAAACCGAGAACGTAATCGATAATTACAAGAAATTCATTCTGTCGAAAATCAGCCGGGCAGCCAGGCCCCTCAAAGTGGTTGTGGACTGCGGCAACGGAACCGGGGGGCTTGTGGCTCCTGAACTCTTCAGTCAACTGGGCTTTGGTGTAAAGACGTTGTTCAAGGACGTTGACGGGGATTCTCCTAAGAGGCCCTGGGTGGTTGAGGACTCCGCCTTGTCGGAACTCAAAAAGCACGTCAGGGAAGCTGACTTCGGGGTGGCGTATGACGGCGATTCCGATAGGATGTCGTTGGTGGATGAACACGGCAGGGTGCTGGGACCTGAGGTGGCTTCGTATATCATATTGCAGGACCTGGTAAAGTCCGAGCCTGGCCCCATAATCGCGAACGTGGAGTGCCTCAAAATAATGGACGAGATAGCGAAGCGGAACGGCAGGCAGATCCACAGGGTCCGGGTCGGCAACTCCTTCCTGGTCCAGGCCGTGCTGGAAAAGCATGCGTGCTTCGGGGTTGAGCGGTCAGGGCATTTCTGCATACCGTCGATAATACCGATGGATGACGGGATAGCTGCAAGTTTGTACGCTGCGTGCGCGCTGGCCAGAACCGGTAAGAAGCTGTCCCAGATAGTTGATTCTTTGCCCCTGTATCCCTTCAAGAGGATCAAGGTTGACTGCGCTGACGAGCTCAAGTTCGGTGTCATCGAAAGGGTGAAAAAGAGGCTGTCCGCAGAATACGCCAACGTCAATACCATAGACGGCGTCAGGGTCGATTTCGATTATGGCTGGGTGTTAATCCGGGCCAGCAACACTGGGCCGCTGATAAGGCTCAGCGTGGAAGCTGACGATGCCAGGAAACTGCTAGAGCTGGGCGAGAAGTTCCTGAAAATTCTGAGTGAAGAGATTGAAAAAAGTAAATAACTAAATGCGCTTGAATCTGTTTTTAAGTTTTTTCAAGACATCCGGAAGGGTGGTATATTCCATTTCATCCGCGCTAAGCCTGTGGGGTTCAAATGGACCGTGTCTTCTCATATAATCAGAAATTTCATTTGCCTTCTCCCTTGCAAGATCAAAAGAAACATCTTTGAGCATGTCTGATGGTCCTTCTAGTCTGCCATTCGCTAGCTGGAATCCTGCACAGATAACCCTTGGGGGACCATCAAACCTCGTTGGGGTAGCCTGCTCAAAAGAAACTGGCATGAAAGGCCCGTGATGCGAGCCCCGCATCCAGCCAGCAACCAGATACGGGAATGAAAAGGGCTCCAGGACTTCCCCTACTGCCGGTAAACCTGACTGGGCCCTGACTATCATCACGGGATCGTCTTTTCCGACGTAGCGGCCCGCTAGCAAACTTAGTCTTTGTGTAGAGGTTGATGCCGCTATCATCTTGTCGGAATTCCTGAACACGTACTTTATAACGTATCTTGATGGCTGGCCTATCAGGGCCAACAGGTCGTATATCTCTTCGGGGCATTTGAGCAAAACCTTTTTGCGTTCGAACAGGTCATGTACCTCGAATGTGAATCCCTCATGCATGCTCGGGTCAATCACGAGACCCGCCGTGCTGAATGCATCGGCGAACATCTTATACAATGCGAAGTTCCATGCTCCCGGTTCGGTCTTGTCCGCCATGAAAATCATCACGGGCTCGGATTTCCTCTCTTCGAACTCCATCTCCGCCACTCCGGGACCCATGCCCTTCACATTGCCTGAGAAAGTGTCCTTCAACAGGTCCTGACCGGCCCCGTACAGCTTGAGACGTTTGGCCTCGGCTGTGCACTTCACGAATGTGTCCCAAGCCATCTTGTGTATTTTCTTGTTGTCTGCGCCGAGCTTGTGTGTCATTATCAGTTCAAGGTCGTCCCCGCAGTGCAGAACCTTGTAATCGGTCAACAGCTTCCC
>CAZLFZ010000034.1:6968-8280 GCA_964559215.1 uncultured archaeon | reverse complement strand
TTAGCCGCTTTTTCTATAGTAATTGAGGTTGCCTGCTATAGCAGCCTTGTGAGAAATTTGTGAGAAATCAGCAGATCATCCTTGTGAGCCGGTTCTGCCCATCTTGGGGGCCGGCACATCCTCCCATAACTCAAGCAGCCTGCTGAATTTGGATATGTTGTCGCCCCCCATGACTCCGATCTTGAGCATGTCCGCCCCGAACGCCACCGACAGGTCGCTAAGCCAGTTGTCAGATGTTTCCTTCTCAGCCCTTGTCAGCATCAGCTTAAGGCCATGGCCATGTGCGAATTCCGATATTTTGGACAGCTGGGATATCGATGACAAGTGCCGGGGATTCACAGATATAGCATTCGTGGATTTGACTTTGTGGCCTCTCTGTATTCTCGACATGTCCGCCCCGTACAAGTCGCCACCAGCTATCATGGTGTCATCAAGCTTGTGGCTCAGGCATGCGTGCGACATGAAATCCGATGAATGGAATGGGTCCTCTATGTACCATATCTTGTACTGCTCCGCTATCGCTGATAACAGGCTCAACTGCTCCTCGGAACTGGGGTTACGCCTGATCACGGTGCCCTTGGATTTTTTGTAGTTATAGGCCTTTCCATCCCACATGGAACTTCCCCCTATATTGATCCCCAGCCCCATCTTCCAGTCACGTGCTATCTGGTCAAGGAAGTACAGCGTCTCCAGATCACCAAGATCGCTCAGCCACGCCCCCCTGATGCTCCTGCCTCTCAGAACGCCCTTTTCACGCAGCTCCCCGCCTATGATGTTCCACACCTCCAGCAGCGTTTCGAAAGCGTCCATGACGGTTCTTTCCCTGTGCGGTATGACCATGAACTCTCGCCAGTCCTTTCCCAGGACCACCGTTCCGACGACGTACGGGAACCAGCTCTTTACCCCCCTGATCTTCCATAATTCGTTCTGCGTCGCCGCCCTTGCGCATGCCAGGGACAGCGCCAAGCTCAAGCTTTTGTCTATCTTCTTGCTCTTGGAATTCAGCTGGGTCATGAAGGAATCGAATGATATCCAGTCCTCTTCATTCAGGCCTATGAAATTGGGCCGGATGGAAGAAAACAGGCTTTTCATTTTCTTCAGGCTTTCCTCATTCGCGTCCGCAAGGGGGACGCTCGCCTGATAGCATCCTGAGCGCGTCCACAACTTCACGAGCAGAGCGTAAGATCCAAAACTGTTTAAAACCACGTACATCTTGACGTTCTGTATCATGTTTGCCTCCCGTTTTCAAGCAAATTCGTGATATTATGAGTTTGGTTGAGCAGATTAATAAAAAAATTGAGAAAAAGCCTGG
>CAZLFZ010000034.1:0-6868 GCA_964559215.1 uncultured archaeon | reverse complement strand
TTTCCCATTCAATCTTGGCTATTTCCAGAGGGTCCACCAGTTTCTTTGGCACAGGCACAAGCACAGGCGCCCCTTGGGAAATCTGCAACGCCCTCGCTGCTATTATTCTCACCCTCTCGTAATGCGTGTAGTCTTCTTTTTTCCTCATGTCATCAGACCCTGAGAAACCCATTAAATCACGATTTAATAATAGTGTTGGCATGGCTTTATAAACATTAGCCTATGTACCTCAGTTCTTCTCCTGTTGGGCCAGCCTTCGAGGTCTTGCTAAGTTCCATGATCGCCTTTCTCTGCAGGCCTTCAATCTTCTTGATGAAATCCTCCATCTCACCGACCTTCTTCTCAAGCTTCCCCATGTTGATTTTAAGAGCCAGTATGTTCACCAGCAGGTTCAGCACAGCCTCGGCAGCCTTGGGATCGGTGACGATCGGGAAGCCGCTCGTCTGGCCAAGAATGCACATACCATCGATTCCCCTCTCTTTGCCCAGACCGAGCAAGAGACCGGCAGCACCCACTATGTAACCTACCTTTTCGCCGGCGTTGAAGTCTATCTTGTGTTTTGCGTATTTTTTCATGATATGCTCGTCCGTGACAGAACCAACCAACTTTTCACTCGCCTCAAGTTCGCCGGTAGCGAGACCGCCCACCGTTATTATCTCTTTGACCCCCACTTTTTCAAGGAAGTCCAGGATTTTTTCTATCACATCGTAATGCCCTTGGGGAGAAAGAGACTGGCAGTCACCTATCAAAAAAATCATGTCCCTTTGTCCTGGTCGCTTGGCCTTGCAGTAGTAGAACTCGTTCTTCAGCAGGTGAATCTTGTATTTATCGTGCAGCATGACAAAGGGGAAGAACCATTCGGAATACAACGTTGCGAATTTTTTTGCATGCAGCTCGCTTATGAGGTAACCAACGGCCACCCGGCCTATGTTGCCCACTCCTGGCAGGCCCTCTATGAATATGGGGTTTTTAAGCTTGGGTTTCTCAGAAATTTTTATGACGGTCATAACAATACACAATACACTAAACACTTACACTACACTTACACTAAACACTAAATCCTCTTTAAAGATATAAAGATATTTTGATTGTCCATTTATAAATCTTATAAAGATATCAGAGCTGTCCGCATTCAGTCAATGGTTCGGTTTTTTAACCCGAACACGAGCTCGGCATTATGCGTTGTTTTTTCCAACACATCGGAAACACCGACCTGCTTTATTTCAGCTATTTTGGCGGCTGACAGTTTTATGTTCCACGGATAGTTTCTGGCAGGATCGAAGCCTGGTTTAAGCAACCCGGCCTCGCCTTTGTTTAGCAGGTATTTATAAGGCGACAGGAATGGCGAATCGGTTTCCAGCGTGAGCTGTGCCAGCGGGACCACCGACGCCAGTTTTCTGTGATTTTTCGAGAACAGGATTTGCGTGCTAAACGATATGTAGAATCCGAGTTGCAGGATCCTGGCAGCAAGTTCACGCGAGCCGGAGTAGCAGTGAAAAATGACGGGGATGTCTAGGTTTCTGACCATGTCGAAACAGTCCGGCTCGGCGTCCCAGCTGTGGATGACGAGCGGCTTTCGCAGCTCCGCGGCCAGGTCTATGAACCGGGAAAATATAACTTTTTGCTCTTTTCTCTTGCCTTGGTCCTTTTCCCAGTGGTAGTCAAGGCCGACCTCTCCTATGCCCACTATACTGTCCTTGTTTTTCCTGATCAGTCCAATAACATCCTCTGGATTCCCCCCGCCCTCGGTGGGATGATAGCCAAGGGTTGGGAACAGGTGGCCGTGCTTCTCCGCCAGTTTCAGTGCGCACAATGCCTCTTCATATCTGGCGGAACTGACAATGACCGCTTTCATCTCCCTGGCGCAGGCTGAGACCACCTTGTCCCTGTCGTGGTCGAATTCCGGGAAGCACAGATGGGCATGCACGTCTATCATGACAAACACCAATTAAAATGGTTAGGACTATCGCATTAAATAATCTTTAACAAATTTCAGAACGAGAAATTGCAGAATGATAGAAACGGAAGAGCGAAGCTTACTGTTTTTCCACTATCATGAACTTCATCGCGTCTTGTATGGTCATGACCTCTTCCACCTTTATGCCGGCGTCGGCCTCAATGTCGACCTTGACAGGGTATGTCTCGGTCGTGCAGAAATCCATCCAGCCAATCTTTTCACAGTATTCCCGCGTCTTGTACGAAACCTGCGTGGATTGCGTGAGAGGAACCAGGAATGTCAGGGCGCCGACCTCACGTGACACGATGGCCTTCTCAAAGACGCCGCCCACCGGCCCTATGGTTCCGTCATGGTTCATGCTGCCCGTTATCATCACCGACTCGTTGATGGTTTTGTTTTCCAGCGCCGCTATGGTCGCGATGGTTATTGCGGCGCCCGCGGATGGCCCGCCTATCACCGACGCGTTTGCCCGGATTGTGTATATTATGTCATAATTCGTCAAGTTTACGCCCGTGATGTTCTCAGCCACCGCGGTGGCCTTCCGGATTGAGTTCTGGGTGTCGACCCAGAAAAGCAGCTTGTCTATGTTGGTCAGTATCTGGCCTGAGCCTGGGACCACCTGGACGGTGAGAATGGTTATAACGCCGTTCTCCTCCTTGTCCACGGCGGGTATCCTTACAGCGGAAAAGGAAGATATGTTCGCATTCAGAATCATGTCGTAGCTCACGGGTTGCATGTAGATTCTACCACCACTTTCCTGGGGAACGGTAGTGTTATAAACAATTACGGTTCTGGTGCCGGCGAGATTGCTGATAAGGATGCCGCCGAAAAAGGCTATCACGAGCAGCAGGCACACTGCCAGCTTCTTCCTCCAGGTTCTCCTTCTGCGCAACAGGTAATCATACATAAGATACTACCCAAACCGCCTAGCAGACCGCCAGGTATATGCATGAACATTAAAATGGCAGAGAAACGCCGTCGATGGGAATCGGCATACAAGAACCGGTTTGTCCCAGCTTCCTCCTCCACTCTTGGATCCTGCAAGCATCGCCAACACAGCTTCCTTCCAAAGACAGCGGACAATTTGCCCGTGGTCAAAGGGCTTAAGGCTGCTTCATTCCTGACCTGACCTGGTTCACCACGCTAACGGTCCTGCAGGGCAGAGCTTCGCAGTCGGATGCCAGGGCCGATTCTTCATGCCCAAACCGCTCTCTGGCTTCGACCCCGCCATGAAGACGGTTTGCGGTAACAGGCTACGCCCAGCAGCCCGGTCTATCCTCTGCCAATAAGATATTTTATATCCAACTTTTAAATAAAGACATCGGCTTGAAAATATAAATCCTTAAATATATATTATTCTACATGCTGGAATCCTTGATAAAATACAACGAAATAGAAAGGCGTCCCTGGATCACGTTCCTGTGGGCACTGTTGATTTCGTCTGTGGGTGTCTTGTTCAGCATCCAGCTATCGTACCAGATACAGGTTTCCGGCAACCTGATAAACCTTACCGGCCTGTTCTCTGTTATATTTACCATCATACCATCTGTCTACTTTTTGACCATGTTCATAAAGAGGCAGGAAAGCATGGACGAGCGCGACATAGCCAAGCATTACGAGAAAGGCTTCTGGATGAGGCATGACAGGGACATAGTGATATTCCTTTTCTATTTCTTCGGGCTCACCTTTTCCTTTGCGTTCTGGGCTTTCATGCTGCCAGCGGGAACCTTCCAGATACAGACGATGAAGATACACGAAATCCGGGTGCTGGCCGGAAATATTCTGGTGGGCTCCGCAGGCGTGAGCGAGGCAACCTCCTTCATCAGGGTTCTGCTCAACAATTTGCAGGTCACGGCCTTCGCATTCATATTCTCCTTGCTCTTCGGCGCCGGGGCCGTCTTCATAGTGGTCTGGAACGCCAGCATACTGGGGGTGTACATAGGCCGGCTTTCCGAGACCATCTTACACATACCAGGAGTGAGCCTTAGCTTCCTGCCGCACGGGATACCGGAGATTGCCGGCTACCTGCTTGCGGGCCTGGCCGGGGGCATTATCTCTGCAGCCGTGATCAGGGGGCATAAAAAGGACATAGTGTTCGGTGTGACCATAGATGCGGTGAAGCTGCTGGGACTGGCACTCCTTTTCGTCTTTCTCGGTGCATTGA
Organism: uncultured archaeon; assembly: GCA_964559215.1. GTDB lineage: Archaea > Aenigmatarchaeota > Aenigmatarchaeia > QMZP01 > JAFGSV01 > JAFGSV01. The sequence continues at coordinate 2,747 of CAZLFZ010000034.1, read as the reverse complement.
TAGAAACCATGGCCTTGATCGGAAAACTCGTATCCATCTTCATATTCTACACGATCTTCATATACATAATCACGATTGCGATCACCCCAAGCAAGGAAGGAGGGAAGAGATAGGTTTATGTTGCTCCCACGAGTTGGATTCTGCCCATTTTCTGCCAAAATTCTGCATATTTTTACCTGAAAACAGACTAAAAACATATATAGGGAAGCTCGAACCAATTATTATATGGTGATAAACCATGTCATATGAAAAAATCGGAGGATGGGCCTTTATCTTGGGCGTAGTGATCGCAGTAATCGCGGGACTTGCATTCGAGTCTCTTGGACCCTACGGACCTTATGTATCGCTGATTCTTGTGATACTTGGTCTTGTAGTGGGTTTCATCAACATAGGCGACAAAGAAGTCAATGATTTCCTTATTGCGGCAATCGCACTATTGGGAACATCATATGCCTTCTCCGCTGTCGCATTGGCACCAACGACATTGGGCATTCTGGCGCAGATTTTCCAATACCTTCACCTGATGGTCGGTAATGTTTCCGTGTTTGTCGCACCTGCCGCCCTTGTGGTTGCGCTAAAGGCCGTCTATAACCTGGCATCGAAACCCACAACAGCTTAAAAACCAATTTGCATGAACGGGAGAAGAGGTTCGGTTATTTTTACTTTTATTTCTTTTCATTTTATAGCCTTGGCTATCTTCCAACCCGTGTCTCTAATTTTCCAGTCTTTCCGGTTCCACGTGCTGGATAAAAATTTAAACTATTGCCTCTATCTTTTATAGGTGACGACCATGGACGTGGATTTTTCAAAGACGCACGGCCTCTCCAACGATTTCATCGTTATAGCCGAGCTGGAGGGGGTTGCAGTCCCGGAACATGAAAAACCGGGATTCGCCCGGAGATTCTGCCAGAGACATGTGTCAGTGGGAGCGGATGGTGTGCTTTTCCTGCAGCCGTCGGAGAGCGGTGACTGCAGAATGAGGATATTCAACCCTGACGGCACCGAGGCAGAGAACTGCGTTAACGGCCTCAGGTGCGTGGGTTATGAATACTATAAAATAACGGGCAAAAAGGCGATGACCGTCGAGACGCTTGCAGGCCCCGTGGAATTGAAAGTTACCGAAAAAAGCGGCAACACCGCGCTTGTGGAGATGGACGTTCTCGGTAAAAGGGAATGGAAAGGGACATCTAAGATAAAACTTAAAAACGGCAGCTTCCAATGCCATCTGGTGGATGTCGGTAATCCCCACGTTGTGATATTTCTAGCTGAAATTGATAAATTTCCCGTGAAGGAAGTTGGAAAGGAGATAGAAGAGCACGCCAAATTCGGCCCGGCCCGAACGAACGTTGAGTTCGTGCACGTCCACGCCAAAACCCGGTTGAGGATGAGAGTCTGGGAGAGGGGAGCCGGGGAAACGATGTCCTGCGGCTCAGGTTCCATAGCCACCGTTATCGCTGCTTGTGAGCTCGGGTTATGCGACAAAAATGAATGGATAAAGGTCGAACAGCCAGGGGGCACCCTTGAAATTAAATACGGAGAGACGTTGTCTTTGCTGGGCCCCGCCGAGATAAGTTTTGAGGGGAAATTAAGTCTTTGATAAAGGTAAAAGTGATGATTATGCCAGTAAAACAGTCCAAAGTGCTTGAGGAACTGCCTCCTTATCTTTTTTCCAGGATAGACAAGTTGGTGGCTGCTAAGAAGAAAAAGGGAATGGATGTTATCACTTTTGGTATCGGTGATCCTGACCTGCCAACACCAAAAAACATACTGAATGCGCTGGTGGATGCGACAAAAAAACCAATGAATTATCGATACCCCACTTATGAGGGCAAGCCTGAATTCAGGCAAGCCGTCTCAGCTTTCTATAAGAGGAGGTTTGGCCTTGAACCGGACCCGGGCTCGGAGATAATAGCAACATTGGGCGCGAAGGAGGCGATACACAACGCAGCATTCGCCTTTGGCCATGGTCCTGCCCTTGTTCCGAATCCGGCTTACACCGTTTATTTCAGCGGGGCCAGGTTCGCAGGCCGCGATGTCGTCCAATTCCCGATAACCAAAAGAAACAATTTCATGCCTGATCTGGATTTTCTGGAAAGGCACGCCAAAAAAGCGGTATACATGTGGCTGAACTATCCGAACAACCCTACCGCCGCCGCCATAGATGAAGATGAGCTCGGCAAGATTGTGGATTTCTGCCGGGGAAACAACATAGTTTTGCTGTACGACAACACACACTCCGAAATAGCATTTGACGGGTACAGGTCGCCGAGTCCGCTGCAATTCGGATTCGACGGTATCGTGGAATTCCATTCGCTGTCCAAGACCTACTCAATGACAGGGTTCAGACTGGGCTGGATCGCTGGCGACGCCAAACTGGTCCAACTCATACTGTCTGTAAAGAAGAACATAGACTCGGGGGTGGCCGGCGTTATCCAGGATGCCGGGATCGAAGCCCTGAACGGCCCCCAGGAAAAGTCGCTTGAATATGTCGGGATCTATGAAAAGAGGCGGAATGTGCTTTTCTCGGGCCTGAAAAAACTGGGGATGAAAGCAGAGAAGCCCAGGGCGACCTTTTACATCTGGGCCGAGGTTCCGCCAGATTTCACTGGAAAACCGTCCCCGAGCATGGCATTCGTGGAATACCTGCTTGACAGGACGGGCATAGTCGCGACCCCGGGCGTGGGGTTCGGGAAACATGGTGAGGGCTTTGTCCGGTTCGCCCTGACACAGCCGCTCGACAGGATAAA
>CAZLFZ010000033.1:0-8912 GCA_964559215.1 uncultured archaeon | reverse complement strand
TGGTGAAAAGGATGCATGCAATAGTAGATAAAAAAGACCTCAATCCCGAAGATTATTTGATTCAGATAAAGGCCCCCATTGTAGCCAAAAAATGGAAACCCGGTAATTTTGTAGTTCTCAGGCTTCATGATAAAGGTGAAAGAGTTCCTATGTCCGTTCAAAAAGTGGTCGGGGACACCATTTCTATATTCATAAAAAGGTTGGGAAAGACTTCTTATGAGCTTGACTCCTATAAAGTGGGAGATACGATAAAAGACGTGATTGGTCCATTGGGAAATCCTGTTGAGGTTAAAAAATATGGGAAGGTTGTTGTTGCCTCAGACCTGGTTTGCGGGCATGCTGAAAATTATGCTATATCGAAGGCATTGCAAGAAAAAGGGAACTATGTAATTTCAATTCAGGGCTTCCCTACCAAAAGTATGGCATATCTGGAAGAGGAACTGAAGGGTGTAAGTGATGAACACTATGTAGCAACCGAAGATGGCTCTTATGGGAGGAGAGGCCTTCATACTGATATATTGGAGGAACTCCTGCAAAAAAACAAGGTTGACATGATCTTTGCGGGAGGAACCTTTCCAGGATTGAAAAGGATAGCAGATATTACCAAATCCTGCAATGTGCCTGCAATGGTCACACTAAGGACCCTCATGGTTGATGCCACGGGAATGTGCGGCTCATGCAGGGTCTTTGTGGATGGAAAAATGAAATTGGCATGTATTGACGGTCCAATATTTGATGCTCATAAAGTGAATTTTGATGAAGTGATAAACAGGAATGAAACGTTTAAAGAAGAAGAAGCAATAGCTCTTGAAAAATACAGGGGGGGCTGAAATGATGGCAAAGATAAGCAAGGCCAGGGTTCCTGTGCCGGAGATACCTGCCGGGGAAAGGATTAAGCATTTCAAAGAGGTTCCCAGGGGCTATACCGAAGAACAGGCAATCGAAGAAGCGAAGCGTTGCCTTCAATGCCCGGATTCTCCATGCTCAAAAAACTGCCCCATTCACATGGATGTCGGATCGTTCATAAAAAAACTGGCGGAGGGAAAGCTTGAAGAGGCCTATCTGGAGATAAAAAAAGATGACGCCATCCCGGCGATCACCGGACGCGTTTGCCCGCAGGAGAACCAATGCGAGGGTGTGTGCACGCTGGGAAAGATCGGGGACCCGGTTAACATAGGTAAACTGGCGGCATTCCTCTCGGGCTGGGCAAGGAAAAACGGCATCAGGGAAGACTTTACGATAAAGGAAAAGGAACAGCATGTTGCTATAATCGGGTCAGGACCAAGCAGCATAAGCTGTGCGGTTGATCTGAGAAAGAATGGATATAAGGTAACCATATACGAGGCTTTGCACAAAGCCGGCGGGGTCCTTCAATACGGCATACCCGAGTTCAGATTGCCAAGAGAGATAATAGACAAGGAATTGGCTTACTTGAAAGATCTGGGGATCAAGATAGAATTAAACAGCATAGTAGGGCAAAACGTAAGCTTTGGGGAATTGCGTAATGAGCATGATGCCATCTTTATAGCAACGGGGGCTGGCGCCCCGAAATTTTTGGGCATAGAAGGGGAGGAACTTAACGGGTTCTACTCAGCCAATGAATTCCTCATCAGGGTGAATCTGATGAAAGCGTACAAATTCCCGGAATATGACACGCCCATTAAAGTCGGGAAAATGGTGGGGGTTATTGGCGCAGGGAATGTTGCCATGGATGCTGCCAGGTCCGCGAGAAGGCTTGGCGCTGATGTATGCATTCTTTACAGGAGAACGGAAAAGGAGGCCCCCGCAAGGAAAGAGGAATTGCGGCACGCGATGGAAGAAGGCATTGAATTCAGGGAACTGGTTTCCCCAACCAGGATATTGGGAAAGGATGGCTGGGTTAAAGGGATCGAGCTTGTAAGGATGCAACTCGGCCCGCCGGATAAAAGCGGAAGACCGAGACCGGCTAAGATAGAAGGTAGTGAGTTTACCATGGATTTTGACACGATTATAATAGCCCTGGGTACAAAACCGAACAGGCTGTTCCTTGAAAATGTGCCGGGACTGGAAATAGAGGAATGGGGTGGAATTAGGGTTGACAAGGATCTAAAAACAAGCATGGAAGGTGTTTATGCCGGCGGGGACGCGATAAGCGGGGGAGCAACGGTCATACAGGCACTGGGAGAGGGCAGAAAAGCCGCGGTGTCGATACATGATTATTTATCAAAAGCGGCAAAACCCGCTATTTCTGTGATTTCTGGGACATGAAGAAACCTTGCTGGAAGTAAGTCTGAAAAAGGGACTGCCTGAGGTCAAAATAAATCCAGCAGTGAGCCTGGAATGGGGGTATGTTCTCGCATCAGCATGGTTTTTTAAGCATCCACGCAATTACTCAATATGAGCAGGGATGTGAAAGATAAAACCGTCCTTGACACGTTTGCAATGGATTTTGTGCGTATAGCTGAAAAGCATGCAAAGTATGCAATCGTTTCAGGTTTTGTCGCGATAGCGCACGGCAGGAGCAGAGGCACGGAGGACGTAGACATTATTATTGAACGCATATCAAGGAGCGAATTCGCAAAGATGCATGAAGACCTTGAAAAAAATGGGTTCGATTGCATCCAGTCTTCCCACCCAAACGAATTGTATGAGGAATATCTTTCGAAAGGTACCGGCATAAGATACGTGAGAGAAGGAATGCATATCCCGGAAATGGAACTCAGGCTTTCAAAGGATTCCCTGGATGATTACCAGCTTGAAACAAGGAAGAAGTTGCCCTTTACGGGGCTCGGCCTTTATTTCTCAAGCATAGAAATGAATATAGCGTTCAAGGAGGAGTTGTTGAGGTCCGAGAAAGATATGGAAGATGCCAGACACCTGCGGATTGTCTACGAGGGCAAGATCAATGAGGCGGAAATTGAAAAGATAAAGCGAATGATTCGGAGGCTGAGGCTTAGATGAGGGACAAAACGCATACGCAACAAATTGAAAGGTGGGCACGCTTTGTCAGGGATAACCCGAGAAAGGTGTGGAAAGGGGAGCAGGGACCGTTAATAGACTCGCAGATATCAATGGCAAACAGGTTCTATTCAAGGCTGGAAAAGGTGCTTGGCGGTAAGGAAAAAATCCGCAGGTTAAGGCGGCTGGGGAAAGGGCCGCGTGTTCCGCCTGCAAGTACATAAAGAAACCCTGCTGGGAACAGGGTGTTGCGAATCAGAGAAAAAACATATTTTAATGGACGTTTAAGGTGGTATTAGCCGAGCAATTCTTTGGCAAACGAGTAGATTAGATTTTCCGACCATTCTCGTTTTTCAAAGATTTTGTTCACAGCTTCCCATGTCTCCTCTTTCGTGATTTCGCCAAGCTCGTGCAGAACGGATACTAGAAAGACGCTGAAATGCACGTTCTTGTGCTTTCTCTTCACCTTGATTACAAACTTTATATCGTCAGAAACGATGAAATCACATCCGTGTTTTTTCATTATCGAGATTGCTTCGTTCTCGCCTTTCATTTCTTTGGGGATTTTCACGGTTTTTATATCACCGCTTCTTACAAACCGCAAGACATTAACGGATGCTGCTCCTATAGCATCCGGCGTTTTTCCGATATCTTCAAGTTCACTCTTAATGGTACTTCCTATCATCAATGAAAAATAACGCAAACAATTCTTCAAAAGACCGGAAAGCTGGAGTGAAATCAGTGCACCGGTATCGATTGCTATTTTTAGCTTCATAGCCGCCCGAAACTCCTCCTGTACGTGCCTCTTCCTGGATATAAAAGAATCTTTTTTTTCACCAGGTTCTTCAATGCTCTCTGTATGCTGGGGGCACTCGCTTCAACGCCCTTTTTAATCTCAGATACGGCAACCGTATCGTGTGGTATGCTGTCAAAAAATTTTAGAATTTCAACTTCCACGCTTCTCCTTCTATCAGATTTAAGAAGTTTCCATTCATGCAATATTCTTCTCAGTTTGTCAATGTCCAGATGTGCCTGTAACATGACACCATCGCGTTGTCTCAAAGGGCCACCCAGAACTTCTTTTAGTTCATACTCCTCCACTGATGTATCCTCTTTCACTATTATTTTAGTTTCTTCTTTCTTGAATTTGAAAATCATATCATATTCTTACAACAGCCACTATAAAAATGTAACGGTCTTTTTACTATAAAAATAGTAATTATTTATTAAAATCAATTAAGTTATTTTTGATTTAATAAGTGTTATTACTATGATAAAACCAGTTATGGATGCTTAGCGGCTGTTACAACATATTTAAATAACGTAATACAAATGTTATACATGAAAAAGGAACTTTATTGCCTGAGAATGGAACCTCAGATGAAGAAAGAGGTGGGAATAATTTCGAGAGTCCTGCATGTCTCCGAGTCGGAATGGCTTAGAAACAAAATCGCATACGACATAAAGGAAACCCTTGACACATTGAGAACACAGATTGCTCTCGAATATGCAAGGGGAAAAATCAAAGAGAAGGAACTGAGAGAGATATTCGGTGACGAGGCATTGGAGGTCATTAAATTCACGCTCAAACAGGTTAAAGAAGACCTAGCGGAAGCTAAAGGGATTGCGAAGAAAATTAAGGCTGCTTAAGAAATATATCATCTCCGATCCACGCGATGCACGTATAAATATATTTTAATGACTATCTTATAGATTAGTTATGCAAACCGTGACACTTGATTTTTTACGCCAGGTTTATCCGGCAAGGGAAAAATGGAGCCACAAGGGGGATCATGGCAGGTTGCTGATCATAGGAGGCAGCAGGAGATACAAGGGCGCGCCCGCCATGTGCGGGCTTGCTGCGCTGCGCTCAGGTGTCGATCTGGTCACCATAGCCGCTCCGGAATCAGCGGCTGACGTCATAGCGGGGTTCTCGCCGAGCTTGATAGCGGAACCGCTTGAGGGTGATTACATCAATCCAGGCAACCTGCAAAAACTGGTTGCCCTGGCAAAAAAATTCGACGCGGTCGTCATAGGCAATGGCATGGGCAGGATGGCGAAGACCAGGGACACCCTGCTGGGATTATTGCCGGAGATGGAAAAGCCGTGCGTGCTGGATGCGGACGCCCTACACCTGTTGCATGACAACAAAAAGCTGCTCAGGAGCGGATGGATAATAACCCCCCACGAGTATGAATTCTACTCCCTCAGTGGCGTCAAACCTGGAAATAAGCTGGAAGATCGGATAAAGGCGGTGGAGAAATTCAGCCTTAAGTTCAAGGCGACCGTCCTGCTGAAGGGATACAAGGACGTCATTGCTGACGGGAAAAACACGGCCATAAACAGCACGGGCAACCCGTACATGACCGTTGGCGGGACAGGGGACGTGTTGTCGGGCATATGCGGCGCTTTGCTGGCCATGGGGATAAAATCCATGCAAGCGGCTGCGGGGGCCGCATACCTGTGCGGTGAAGCTGGAAACCTCGCCGCAGACGAGCTTGGACCCGGGATGTTGCCGACCGATGTCATCGAAAAGATACCGGCTGTATTGAAAAGGGTTATGGATTAGCTTTTGTTCCTTAGAGGCCGGTCACACGTTTTTCAGCATTTTATGAAATTCTTTATCAGTTCCTTTGGACATTAACTATGCAAAAAAAAGCGTACCTTATTCTATCACGACTGGTGAGTATCCGCCTGCGGACCTCAGTCTCTCTTCCAGCTCCTGAATCTTCTCGTAGATGGGATTCAGATCGAATTTCTGGACCGTGCTTTCGAGCCACTCCGCCTTCGTCTTGAGTATTTCCAGGTCCCTCAGAACCCCGACCGCCCCCGCGCCTTCCATGCCTTTCACGCTTGTTGTCATCGAGCCCAGCTTGCTGTTCAACGCATTGATCTCTATCTCCAAGGATTCGATATCGTGCTCCTTTTTGTATTCCATCTCCTTCAAAGACGCCTTTATTTTTTCCATTTCCTTGTCTTTATCCTCGCTGTCCCTGATCAGGGTCGTGAGCTTCGCATCCGCGGGGCTGACTCTCTGACTCATCTTCTCAACCCTTTCATGCAGCTCTTTGACCTCATCGGTAAGCCTCTTGTCAATCAACTTGCTCACATTGCCCGGCTGTGCAAGTAGCTGCTCTATGGTGCTCTCGATCATCTCGTTTTTCAGGCCTTCCATCTCTTCTAACTTGGATTCCATTTTCTCTTGAAGTTCCTTCATCTGCTGCTGTGTGCCCTTCTCGATATGTTCGGGCAGTTTGGATCTGAACTCATATATCCGGTTTTCCAGCTCCCGGATCTTTTCCGGATTTACACCCTCACCCATCGATTTCTCAAGTGACTTGACCCTCCTCTCCAGATCGGTGGAGGTTTTTGATAGACCACCGGCTTTATCGGGCAGTTCTATGGGCTTCAGGACGGCTGCCAGCTTGCTTGTCTTATCGAGCTTCTTCTCCAATTCGGCCATTCTGTCTTTGACTCCTGTAAGGTCTTCGACAGGGAACCGCCCCTTCATCTTCTTAAGCTCTTCCAGGGCGTCCGGCGCCATGGCAAACCCGGCCGCCTTTTCCTCCACTTCGCCCATTTTTGTTTTCAGGGTGGTGACCTCATTGGAAATTGAATCGAGCCTTTCCGCCGTGCCGGCCTCCGCCTTCATTTCTCCCGTACTTTTTTCCAGCTCCAGCATCCTCGGTTTAAGACCAGCGAAGTCTTTGAGCAGGGCGCTCAATTTTTCAGGTGGCGGCAGGCCCCTGGGAATCGAGGCGCTCAATATCTGGACATCCTTGTTCAGCTCTTCCAGTTCGTCCTCCCTTGCCAGCTCTTTCGTCTCCTCAAGCATCTTCTCTATTTTGTCAATCCTCTTTGCGGATTCTTCCACCCTTTTCTTCTCCTCTTCATGCAGATCCAGAATCTCCTTGCCCTGCTCTTCCATGGAGGCCCTGACATTTTCCAGCATGCTCTCAACCTCTTCAATGCTCGGCCCAGGTTCCTTGGCGGACAGTTTGGCTATGGTATTCTCCAGCCCGGCTATCGCCTGTTTATCGCCCTTGACATCGGGCTTCAGCAGTTCGAGCTTTGCCATGGACCTCTCGATGGCCTTCAGCCTCTTTGAAAAAACGGTGGGCACTACCATGCCGAGTCTCTTTCCACCCTTTCCAACGCCGGGGATTTTTCCCTTCTGTTTGCCCAGCAGCGCCCTGAGGGTTTCAATCTCAGCATAGACATTATCAATATCCTCAACTTTCTTGAGAACGGCAGGCGGGATTCCTGGCGCTACAGCGGCCGGCCTTCTCTTCTCGAGCTTCGCTACCTTTTCCCTGAGGGACGCTATCTCGGACTTGAACCCGGCAGGTATTCCCCCTCGGACTGGGGACGGCCTTCTCTTCTCAAGTTCTGTGACTTTTTCCGTGAGGGACGCTATCTCGGCCTTGACATCATCGGGAATTCCATGCTGGGCAGTGGCCGGTGGCCTGGATTCGAGCCTCTCGATCCTTTTCGATATCTCTTGCAGCTCTTCTGGCCCGATTCCAGCTGCTTTGGCGGCCGACGGAGCGGACGGCCTTCTCTTCTCAAGTTCTGTGACTTTTTCCGTGAGGGACGCTATCTCGGCCTTGACATCATCGGGAATTCCATGCTGGGCAGTGGCCGGTGGCCTGGATTCGAGCCTCTCGATCCTTTTCGATACCTCTTGCAGCTGTTTTGGTGCGACTCCCACCGACTTGCTGGCAGCGGCAATGGCCATGCTTTTCTCGAGTTCGTCAAGCCTCTCCTGCAATTCTTTCGGAACGGCTGCCTGTTCCTTGCGGGATTCGAGAATCGAGTGAATGCTGCTGATTTCCTTTTTTATCTTTGCTATCTCTTTTGATTCGGCGGGCGCGACGGCGCCTGGCGGGGCGCCGGATTCCAGCTCCGATATTTTTTTCTTGAGCGTGTCCATCTCCAGTCTCATGGCCTCCGTGGCCGCTGGCTTGGCCTTCTCAAACTCGGATTTCAGGCGCTCGAGATCGGCGTAAGCATGCTCAAAGCGCTTAAACTTGTCAGACTTTTCCGCAAGTTGCGCGAGCTCGGAAATCTTCTCTGTTGTTTCGGGAGAAGGAGCGCTTGTAAGACTGATCTTGTCCAGCTCGTTCTTCATGTTGATTATGTCCAGCTTGTTGACGAGCTGCCTGTCTTCCAGTTCGCTGAGCTTGTCGCGTATTGCTCTACGCAATTCCTCCGCCGTTTCCTTTCCTTCTTCCGGCATGGTCCCAACCTTGTATACTATACTATTAATTATTTCCGCCGATTTGATATAAATTTAAACCTTCATACATCCAATCGCGGTGCGATTTCAACGCACACGGAGTTCAGCACCTTGATCGCCTTGAGTGTGGAGATGGTGTCGTTAATGTCTTGTGTTATGTTCGCTTCAATGACAGCTGAGGTGGGCGGCCTGAGAGGGTTCGATGCTGTCATCTCCGTGGCAGGGGTGGGATCGTAGTGTAGTATCTCTTCCCCTGACTGCGATTCCAGCGTCACTTCGAAGCTAAACCCCCACAGGTCTATGGTTCCCGTGTTCACGATCTTGACCCTCAGCCAGTCGCTCTCGTCGCCTGTGAAGTTCCAGTCAGCGCCGTAGGAGCCGTAGCCGGGGTCAAAATCCAGCCCCGCGTTCCTGCACTTTATCTGCTGTCTCAGGTCACTGCCTGTCTCATTTGTGGTTGTGGTTACGATCTCGTACATCCAGGGAGCAACCAGGGACGCTATAGACAGGGAGATGACCACAAGTATGGTAACAGAGACCAAAGGAGACAGCGCTTTCCTCATCTTTAATATTTAGACGCCGGTTCTTAAAATTGTGACACTTTCCATTGGCGGAGCCCAGAATCGATATTCTTTTAAACTAATTAACCAATCCATTAATTAATATACTGTGCAATGGTGCTGATTTGTGGGTATTATGAGTGGCGGATTAGCTGGTAGAGCGGTATTTCTTGCTT
>CAZLFZ010000032.1:0-9001 GCA_964559215.1 uncultured archaeon | reverse complement strand
GGATAGTCAGGGTGATTTTTCTGATCAGTCCAGATTTTGCTTTATTTAATCTAACTTTTGCTTGCAACAACAGATGCAGGTGGTGCTATGCGAGTCCAATGAGATTTAAAAAGGAAATGATGGATCCGGAAAACGTACACGAGTACCTGAAATTGTGCAAATCACTGGGGATTAAAGACATAGGATTCTTAGGAGGGGATCCCACCATGCATCCAGACCTTTTTGAGATAATCCGCTTTGCATCCAACCTCGGCTTAAGAATTTCACTGTACACGAACGGCAGAAAGCTCTCCGACATGGATTATGTAAAGAAACTGAAAAATTCGGGTGTATATATTGTGCAGATAGGTATACAGAGCACAGACCCCGAAAAGCACGACTGGATTACAAGGGTAAAGGGCAGTTATGCAGAAACACTTGCCGGGATAAAAAACTGCAAAAAGGCCGGAATAAAATTGAGGCTGTTGACGGTTTTGTGCTATAATGATTGCAGAATTTACAAGGATATAATCGACAAATTCACATACTTGAAAACAGGATTTGTGTTCTTCAGGGAGACACCTCAGGTAAATAAGCTGTCTCAGCAGAACGTTCTATCAAACAAGGAAACAGCAGAGCTCGTAGAGAAGTTATACTCGTATTCCAAAAAGAAAGGAGTGTCCGCAGGCTTCTACATCAGGATGCCACTATGCCAGTTCAGCAAATCCATTGTCGAGGAGATGAAGCTGGACAGGGCTTTTGAAAACCTTTGCCACGTCATGGATGGGAATTCACTGAACATAGATGTTGATGGGAATTTGCTTCCTTGCATTAATTGGACTGGTTATCACATGTTCAATCTGAAAAAGCACGGAAAAATCATTTCACCAGACGAATTCCTAAAGAAATGGAACTCGCCAAGATTGAACAAAATTAGGACAACTCTTAGGGGATATCCAAGCAAAGAGTGCATCAAGTGCAAGCAGTATGGTGTTTATTGCAGAGGCGGCTGCCCTCTTGTTAAATTCGAACTTGGACACTTTTACAAAGAATACCAGAAACCCTAAGCTCTCAATCCTAAGGCACCAGCCTCTCCGGCGTTCTCGGGAACAAAATGACTTCTTTTATGTCCGGCAAGTCCAGAATCTTTTCGATCATCCTTTCCACGCCGAAACCTATCCCACCGTGCGGCACTATCCCGTACCTAAAGGCATCCAGATAAAATTCAAACTTGTGGGGATCGAGGCCTTTCTGCTTCATGACCTTCTTTAGCACCTCGTAGCGATGCTCCCTCTGGCCGCCGCTCGCCATCTCCATGCCTTTGTAGTCCAGATCGATACCCCTTGAGACTTTGCCGTCAAGCATGATGTAGAATGGCTTTATTTTGCTAGGGAATTTTGTGATGAAATACCATTCATGACCTTTCTTGGCCATTATTTCCCCGAGTTTTTTCTCTTGGGCATCCTCCATGTCGTCCCCCCATTCCATGGCAACGCCGGATTTTTTCAACATCGTAACAGCCTCATCATAGGTCAGCCTAAGCAAAGGCAGTTTAGGGATTTTTATTTTTTTGCCGAGCATTTTCAGTTCTTGTTTGCAGTCCTTGGCGATGCCGCGCAGCGAATGGACGACCATGTTTTCAAGGGTAAGCATCACATCATGCTCGCTGTCTATCCATGCCTGCTCGAAATCCACGGAGACGAATTCGGAAACATGCCTTGACGTGTGGAACTTCTCAGCCCTGAACGCCTGCCCTATCTCCCAGACCCTGTCCAGGCCCGATGCCATCAGCATCTGCTTGTACAGCTGGGGGCTCTGCCTCAGGAAGGCCTCCCTCTGGTAATATATCACCGGGAACATGGTAGCTCCGCCTTCTGCTCCCGCGGCCTGCACAACGGGCGTGTGAACCTCAACGAAGCCTGCTTTTTCAAAATAGTCCCGGATGTACTTCAGGGCAACGGACTTCACCCTGAAAACGGCCTGCAGTTTGGGGTCCCTGATGTCCATCCACCGGAAATCGAACCTCTTGTCCTTCCCTGATTCAATCTTCCCAAAAACGTCTATTGGTAAGGATGTTGCAGCCTTGCTGATTATCTCGATTTTCTCAGGAACTATTTCAAGCCCCCCGGGAGCCTGCCTGGATTCCACGGCTTTCCCATCCACGGCTACGCAGTCCTCCCTGCCAAGTTCGCTTATGAGCTTGAAAATCTTGTCAGCTACCTTGCCCTTTTTGGCGGTTATCTGGATTACACCCATTCTGTCCCTTAGCAAAAAGAATTGCAGGCCGCCGAGGTCCCTGACCTTGGCTACCCATCCTTTTACCAGGACCTTTTTGCCGCCCTTCACTTCGTTGGAATACGTCCTTTGCATATACACCTATACACCATATAAGCAACTCATCTTTTTATTGGTTATTTCCTGACCAGCCCTCTGAACCAGTCCAACAGGTTGGTCTGCTCTTTTTCACCTTTCAGGATTGACGATGTTATCCAGCTCCTTCTGACCAGGTGCTCGGGAAACTCCTTGTTGCTTTGCAGCCATTCCCGCAACCATTCTATAGTTCTCTCATCGGATGTGTAGCCTGTTCCGAAATCCCCGTACTCCTCCTTGAGCTTGGCTATCTCCAGCTCCCTCTCCACCTTGGCTATGATGCTCGCGGCGGAAACTACCGGATGGTCCCTGTCCGCCTTGTGCTTCACTATCAGCTCCGGGCCCCCGCCGACAAGCTTGTTCATGAAGAGATGGAACTTGTTGATGTTCGTATCTGGGCAATCTATGTACGCCAGATGAGGATTCAGCAATCTTATTATGTCAGCGAACTTCATGGCCTCTATCCTGTTCAAGCCAACGCCCTGCTTGCGAAAAGTATCTATCTTACAGGGACCCACTTTGAAAACAACGATATCCTTCGCCAGATCCTCTATATGCTTGGCTAGTTCCTCCCTTTTGGGATGGGACAGCTCCTTCGAATCCCTGACCCCTATCCTCTTCAGCTCTTTCTCATTTTCATGACTTACGGAAACGCCAGCGATAACAAGGGGGCCTATGATACAACCTCTGCCCGCTTCATCACAGCCAGCGATAATCTCGCTTCTCATAAACACGACCAACGTCTTAATTTTTATCAAACAGCAATATATTCTTGATTTGGTTAAACTTTTAAAACCACCCTTTCATTATAATAGCAACAGCGGGGTAGAGCAAGGCAAGACCGTTGATTCGGTTTGTCCTCGAAGCCTGGAGTGCTCGTTGGGCTCATAACCCAAAGGTCAGTGGTTCAAATCCACTCCCCGCTATCTTCCCATTTCCAATTTTATTAAAAACGAAAACAAAATATGGATATGTTGTATTCAAAGCTCGTCGAGGTTTACGCGAAGCTCGAAAAGACTCCTTCCAGGCTGGCGAAAATCGATGCCGTCGCAGGGCTGCTCAAAGAATCCGATTCTGAGAACCTTCCACGCATAGTTCTGCTACTGCAGGGGAAGGTCTTCCCCTCATGGAGCGAGATGGTCATCGGGATTGCCGATAAGATGGTCATAAAGATAGTAGCAACGGCAACAGGCTTCCCGGAATCGGAGGTCATTAAGAGCTACAATGAGACTGGAGACCTTGGATTGACGGTGGAGGTCCTGATGGGAAAGAAGCAGCAGCAGACTCTCGGCTTAAAGCACATCGATATAGAGAAGGTCTTCAAGAACTTGCAGAAGCTCGCTGCTGTGGAGGGGAAGGGAAGCCAGGAGGTGAAGATAAGCATAGTCAAGGAGCTGATAATGCATTCCTCACCCGAAGAGGCAAGGTATATCGTAAGGACATCGCTCGGCCAGCTGCGTGTGGGAGTTGCCGAGGGCGTGATCAGAGACGCAATCGCCAAGGCCTTCTTCCCTGGCAAAGAAGGGGACGAGAAGAAAGAGGCCATAAAGGCCATCGAGTGGGCATGGTTCCTCAGACCTGATTACGGGGAGGTGGCGTGCATAGCGAAGGAGAGGGGGCTTGAAGGGTTGAAGAGGGCGACCCTCAAACTGGGGAAGCCATTCCATGTGTTGCTAGCTGAGAAGGCACCCGGCCTTAAAGAGGCCCTAGAATCCTTTGAAAATACACAGATAGAAGTCAAATTTGACGGTGCTCGCATACAATGCCATAAGGATGGTGACAAGGTCTGGCTGTTCACCAGGAGGCTTGAAAATGTCACGACGCAGTTCCCTGACCTGGCCGATATGGTCAAGAAGGGCGTCAAGGCCAAGAAGTGCATTATAGAAGGGGAGGCTATGGCCATGAACCTGAAAACAGGCAAGCCCATGCCATTCCAGGTCCTTTCGCAGAGGATTCACAGGAAGTATGAGATAGACAGGATAGTCAAGGAAATCCCCATACAGATGAACTGGTTTGATATAGTTTATCTGGAGGGAAAACAATTGTTCGGCAAAACCTTCAGGGAGAGAAGGCGCCTGCTGCAATCCGTGATAAAGACAACACACGGAAGGTTCCAGCTGGCGGAGCCCCTGGTTACAAAAGACCTGCCTAAGGCTGAGAAATTCTACCAGGATGCGCTGTATGCCGGGCAGGAAGGGGTGATGGTGAAGAACCTCGATGCCACGTACCAGCCCGGAAAGAGGGTGGCCGGAGGCTGGCTTAAGGTAAAGCCCGTCATGGAGACCCTGGACCTTGTAATAACAGGGGCCCAGTGGGGAACAGGTAAGAGGGCAGGGTGGCTGGGTTCCCTTGTTCTTGCCTGCAGGGACCAGGCCAGCGGAGAGTTCCTTGACTGCGGCATGATGGGAACGGGGGTGAAGGAAAAGAAAACGGTGGAGACTGACATCACATTCAAGGACCTGACCGAGATGTTAAGGCCTGATATCGTTAGTGGTAAAGGGAATACCGTAAAAATTAAACCAAAAATAGTCCTTGAGATAGCATACGAGGAAATACAGAAATCACCAAATTATGATTCTGGCTATGCACTCCGATTTCCCCGTCTCGTCAAACTCAGGCCGGACAAAAGCCCGGAAGAGGCGGACGACATAGACCGGATAAGCAAGATGTACACGCAGCAGAAGGGCGGGCGATGATAGAAAAAGCCTATCTCTTCCCCTCAAGCCGCTTTATCTTGACCTCGATTTCCGTCAACTTCTTCTCATAGTCCTGTATTATCTGCCTGAATGCAGGAGCGTCAATCTTCTTCTTGTAGTACTTGCTTTTGATTGCGCTTTTCACTTCCTCCAGTTCATCTTTCCGTTCACGCAGTTTTTCGACCGTGTCCTTCCTCAGGGTATCAATCTCCCTGAAAACTAATATGAAAACAGCACAGAGTCCGACATAAAGCATAGTATAGGCCAGCGTTACCAGAGTACCTATTATAGGAGAGAACACGAAGGCCAGAATGAAGACGAAACCTGAGACAACGAAAAAGATAGACCAGATCACTATAGCCCTTTCTTCTTGGTTCATATTTTATTATTTCCTGGGGTGATTTAAAAGATATTATTAAATTAACTGCTCAATTCGATTTATGTCAAAATTTCAAACAGACCACTTCTTTTCCGCCCCTTTCTTCGCAATGTACGCCCTTTGTATCGCGGAAAAATTTGTAAGAACCGCAAGCAGGACCAGCACGTATGTCAGGTACGTTTTGTCGAAGATTGCCAGCAGGATACCCACGAACAATATGAGCAGCCTCTCCGCCCTCTCCAGAATACCGCCTTTAAGCTCCTTGTCCACGAGTTCTTTTTCCTTTGCGGCTGACTTGGCATATGTAGTCATCATGGAGCCAATAAAATAAAGGAACAGCCATGCAGTGGCCGGGAGATAAAAGTCCGGCAACGAAACAAAAAGCAAGCCCAGAATTATCAATGCTTCAACATATCTGTCCATCATGGTGTCGAGGTAGGCTCCCAGCTTTGTGACCTTTCCCATGACCCTCGCCACGGCACCGTCCACCATGTCCAGGAACCCGGAAAATATGAAGAAAAGGGCCGCATACAAGAATTGTGAATTTACAAGGAAATACAGCGCGACGAAGGCGGGAACGATGCTCAGAAATGTCCACTGGTTGGGAGACAACCTGAACTTGCTGAAGACCATGCCTATCTTCACACTGAGGTTTTCGAACCGCTGCCTGTTTTCGTAGAAGGTCATAGTTATTCCTTGTTTTTCTTTCTATTTAACTTTTTCCAGCATTTGTTGCACGGATCTAGTTCAACATTATATCCGCCGTCGAGCAGCCAGATGTGCCAGGCCTTTCTTATAAACTTGTTGCAGAGCCCGCATTTGAAACTCCTGTATACCGGTTTCTTTTTGGGTTCCCATGTTCTGACGATTTTTAGCAGGGTTTTTGGAATTCATATAATATATCCTATATCACCCATTATATCTTATTCTTAAATCCTTTCAGCCGACTAGCGGCCACCACGAAGACAATTACCCCTAACGCTACGGCCGAGGCAGAAAGAAATGCGAATCGTATTGATATCAGGTCTATCAAAGCACCGGCGTATATGGGGCCAGTTAACCTCCCGACGTACATTGTTGTGTCAACGGTTGCTATTCCCTTGGCCCTGTTGCCGGGACTCGTGCGGGACGCGACGAACGCCCTTGCGATGTTCAGGGAGCCTGCCCTCCCAAGGGTGAAGATGCCTGCAAGCAACGACAGGGATAGGACATCCCGGGCGCTTGTGAAGAGCAGGAATGGCAAACCCATGAGCAAGAGCAACAAAACCAGTGAAAGTTCTTTCGGCAGGCCTTCAAGAAACCTGCCAAAGACGTAGAAACCGAAAACGCTGATCATGGCGGAGATGCCCAGTATCAGTCCTACTTGGTATATGTCGAACCCGATGCCGGTCGCGTACAAGGGTATCCCCAGCCCAGCTATCGCGTCCAGCCAGCCCGTCAGAAACCCCCCCGCAACCAGGAAGATTATACATGCCAGCCTGTGCTCCTTGAACACTGCCCAGAATTTCATTTTTCCGCCCCCCTCTTGTCTCGTTTCCTTTTCCCTGAATAGCAGGGTACTAAGCAGCATGCCTATTACTCCGAGAGCGGTCCAGGTGTAGAACGCGGCCTCTATACCGTACTCCAAGGTGAGCCAGCCTCCGGCTATGGGCCCGATTGCAAATCCTAGCTGGTACATGGCCTCCAAGCTGAACAAAGACCGTACCTTTCTCTTGAATAAAAGCGTTGTAAGGGAGCCGATTGTTGAGTAGTAGAAATTGGCGAGCAACCCAAAAATGAAAAACATGAACACGAAGTGTAGCAGGCCCCCCGAAACCGTGAAAGATATTGCTATGAAAGGCAACAAAAAGAAGACCATGAACACGATCTTTCTCTTGTCCAACTTGTCGGCCAAAGCTCCGCATGGCAAGTTCAGCAGTCTCGATGCGGAGTAGGCCGTGTGAACCAGTCCTATCTGGAAAGCGGAGCTGATATAAGTTGACAAGAAAGAGGGCATAATCCTGTACAGCAAGTTAAATCCGCTTGACCACAAAAACTGCAGCAAGAATATGACTTTTTTCATATTATATTTTTTACGCGTCTCTTATAAGTTCAGCAACAGCAACTCAGCTATAGGCGCCTATCTTTCCCTGTCCCCTCTGATAAATTCTTCCACCATTTCCCTTGCGACGGGATCGGGATACTGTTCTGGCGGGCTCTTCATGCAGTACGCGGATATGGAATAAAGCGGGCCGCCGATTCCCCTGTCAAGGCCAATCTTTGCAGCCCTCAAGACGTCGATTACGACACCAGCGGAATTTGGGGAGTCTTCTACCTCGAGCCTCACCTCTACGTTCATCGGAACGTCACCGAACTTCCGGCCTTCTATCCGCAGGAAGCATAGCTTTTTGTCCTTGAGCCATGGGACGTAGTCACTCGGCGATATGTGCAGATTATACGGGTCTATCGGCACGGGCAGGATGGACTGGACTGCCTGGGTCTTGCTTATCTTTTTGGACTTCAGCCTGTCCCTGGCAAGCATATTGCTGAAATCGGTGTTACCGCCAACGTTCAATTGATAGCTGGAAACTATTTTGACGCCCCTGTCCGCGAAAAGCTTTGCCAAGGTCCTATGAACGATAGTTGCGCCTACCTGCGATTTGATGTCATCGCCGACCATTGGCAGCTTATGCTCCTCAAATTTCTTTACCCAATGGGGCGTTGAGGCTATGAATGCGGGCATGCAGTTTATGAATGCGCAGCCTGCGTCCAGGGCAGCCTGGGCGTAAAACCTCGTGGCCTTTTCGGAACCGACAGGCATGTAGTTTATCAGAATCTCGGCGCCGCTTTCAAGCAGTTCCTTTGCAACGTCAACGGGAGACTCGTCGGACAGGACAAACGTCTTATCCTCAGGATGTTCATGCATGTGGGGGGCAACCCCGTCGAGCACGGGACCCTTTCTCACCTCAACTCCCAGTTTCGGGACATCGGGGTGAAATATAGTGGTGCAATTAGGGTTTGCGAATATGGCTTCGCTAAAATCCTTGCCTACCTTTCTCGAATCAACATCAAATGCAGCGACAGGTTTCAAATGCTTGATCAGGTAGTCCCCGAAGTTGACATGCATCAGACCGGGGATGTCGCCCGATTCCTTGTCTTTGTAATATGACAGACCCTGAATCAGGCTGCTGCAACAGTTCCCAACACCCGAGACTGCAAATCTTATCTCTTTTGCCATATATTTTACCTGTATAAAATATAGCCAAATAGATTTATATATTTTACGCCAGTAAAATAATTGATAATCATGTCCAATAAATTGCTGAAGAGGCTGGCTGACCTCAATACGAAAGATTGTCTTTGGATATATATTCTCAGGATACTGCTTGACAAGGAAACGCACGCCTACATGCTCAGACATGAAATCGAAAAGAGATTCGGATTCAAGCCAGGGACCGTGACTGCGTACAGGGTGCTCTATTATTTGACGGGAAGGAGATTCGTCAGCAAAAAGACGGCCGGCAGGCGGAAGATATACAAAATCACCCCGCTAGGGAAAATGGAGTTGAAAACCGCTGTGGAATTTTACAAGAAACAG
>CAZLFZ010000031.1:0-9225 GCA_964559215.1 uncultured archaeon | reverse complement strand
ACCGAAAGCTTTATAAATATAGTAACTAAATACTTAGTAACATGATACTAAAATTTATAAACAGGGAAAAAGAATTGGGATTCCTAAATGAGAGATACCGTTCCAGAACAGCCGAGTTTATCCCCATGTATGGGAGAAGGAGGGTGGGAAAGACACAAACCATTAAGCAGTTCATACAGGACAAACCGCATTTTTACTTTCTTGCGCGGAAAAGGGACCCTGAGCTTGAGATGAAGCCGTTCGCTGAGAAGATATCAAGGAAATTCAATGTATTCCTGGACAGGTCGGACTCTTGGGAGGGCATATTTGAAGGTATAGCCAAAAAGATTATAAGGAATTCCAGGAGGAAATTTTTAATAATTATTGACGAGTTTCCATACTGGATTGAAAAGGACAAATCCATTGTTTCTGAATTCCAGTACGCCTGGGATGAAATCCTTTCAAAGGAGAACGTATTCCTCATACTATGCGGTTCATCTGTAAGCATGATGGAAACAGACGTGATAGGATACAAGTCTCCCCTTTACGGGAGAAGAACCGGCCAAATCAAACTGGGCATATTGTCTTTTAAGAATTTCACAAAATTTTTTCCAAATCTAGATATGGAAGAGATTATGAAACTCTATGGCAGTGCGGATGGCATACCGTTTTATATAAAGGAATTTGACCCCAAGAAACGTTTCATTGAAAATATAGGGAACACGTTCTGGCAGAGCAAATCCATTTTGAATGCGGAGGCTGAATTCTTGCTCAAAGAGGAACTGAGAGAGGTGGAGAAATACCTCAGCATCATGAGAAGTGTTTTCGGGGGTTCAACAAAATTGAACGAGATAGCATCAAAAAGCAGGGTGGACATAACAAACATAAACAAATACCTTAATACCCTTATAAATCTGGGATTCATGAGGAAGGAATCTCCTGTGATAGTAAACAGACCCAAAAGGAAGAATTATATTTACAGGATAAGCGATAATTATTTCAGGTTCTGGCTGAGTTATGTTTATCCGTTCCAGAGCGACATAGAGATAGATGAAACAGACAGCCTTTTGGATTTCTTCAAAAGGGATTATCCCTCTTACATGGGACATGTATTCGAAGATATTTGTGCCGAATTTTTGATAAATATAAGGGACAGAAGAGGCTTGCAATTCAATAAGATAGGCAGATGGTGGGAAAAGGACAAAGAAATAGACCTGGTAGGAATTAACAGCGAAACAAGGCAAATCCTCTTTGTTGAATGCAAGTGGAAAGCGGGAGTAAATCCAGAGAAGGTTTTAAGGAAGTTGAAGGAAAAGGCCGGATTCGTGGACTGGAACAAGGATAGCAGGAAAGAGCGTTACTGCATAATTGCCAAGTCCTTTAGGAGCAGGCCAAAACTGAAGAACTGCTTATTGTTTGATTTAAAGGATATAGAAAAAACTTTCTGAATAATTGGTATCCAATTACTTTCGTGTGGATGAATTCTCTTGTCTAGCCTGATGGTATCGATTTTCTTTAAATTGCGTATTTTTCTGGAGTTGCTCTCATCGTGTCGATTCTGATTTTATCCGCACCTTTGGGATGGGGTACCTCATTCTCTCCCCTCTTTTTCTTTTATTATTCAAATCCCAAAATTTTATTATGGCAAAGCCAGGGTATGCGATTCTTGTAAAAGGCCTGACGAAAATCTACGGGAATCTTCACGCCCTTGACAGCGTGGACTTGACGGTCAGGGAAGGGGAGCTGTTCGGTCTGCTAGGGCCGAACGGGGCAGGCAAGACCACCATGATCCGGGTCATGACAGGCCAGGTGAAGCCGGACGGGGGCGAGGTCTCGGTCCTGGGCATAGACGCGCTGAAACAGCCTGTGCATGTAAGGGAGATGACCGGGATTGTCCCTGAGCAGGAAACGCCGCCCAGCTTCCTGTCCGCTGACGAGTACCTGCATTTCGTTGCCCGGATAAGGAAGCTAAACAACATCGAAAAGAGATGCGACCACTGGTTCAGGTACCTTGATTTCGAGGACCAGCGCGACGTGTTGTGCAAGGACCTGTCGAGGGGGACGAGGCAGAAGCTCATGGTATCGCAGGCGTTCCTGCACGAGCCCAGGCTGGCATTCATCGACGAGCCTCTCATAAACCTTGACCCCATCATCCAGCAAAAGATAAAGGAATACTTTACAAAATTCGCCAGGCACGGCGGGACGATATTTTTGTCGACCCACGTGCTTGAAATCGCTGAAGAGATATGCACAAGCATAGGGATCATAGACAAGGGCAGGATAATCCATGCTGGCCCCCTCAGCGCCTTGCGAAAGAAGAAGCGGCATCTTGGCGATTTTTTCATGTCTCTGGTGAAAGGCTGAATGTTCGAGATTCTCAAGTCCATGGCGAAGGAGGAGTGGCGCCTGCACTCCAGCATCTTCGGTTCCGTGATGTTCGGTCTTTTCCCGGTCCTGATAGCAGCCTTCACGTTCGGCTTTTCGGTCTTCATACCGTTGTTCGAGGCGGTGATATCACTCAGGGACATGTACATGCTCATACATTACTGCTCCCTGCTGGTCGGGGTCTCGATCGGGGCCTTCGCCATGTTCGGCCGGGAGGTCATGAACAGGCGGTTCGGCCAGGCTAGCATGGTAGCGTACTCCAGCCGGACGCTGCCCGTCTCTGAGAGGAGGATAATGCTCAACGTAGTGGCGAACGACATCATGTTCTACTTCCTGCTGTACATCATCCCGTTCTTCGTGGGTTTCTCGGGTGCGGCGATGGTCACGTCTGCGGTGCCCGCATTCTCGCTGCTGCTCATGGCTACGATAACCATGTCTTTCCTCATAGGGATGTCGGTCGTCTTTTTCCTGTCCACTATCTACGTCCATTCGGGCCGCTTCTTTGTCTCGCTCATGGTCGTGGGGGGCGCAGTTCTCGTGCTTGGAGGGAATCTGATGTTCGGCCTTGACTTGCTGCACGCCTTGCCAAGCCTGGAATTCTTCTATTCTGGCTCGTTAGACTCCCTTTTCCACTCCTTGCTCTTGATAATAGTCCCCTCGGCCCTTTCCTTGGTCTTCCTGCGCATAGAAGCCCCTGAGAGGGTCAGGCACGTGCAAAACAGCCTGGACAGGCTCTCTGGGTTGCTTGGGAGGCTGTTCGACGATCCCCATCTCGTCAGCAAGGACTTCCTGGACCTGCAGAGGAGCGAGGGCGGGATAGGGAAGATATTCTTCTCCTTCATATTCCCGCTCATACTGATATGGGCCATGCTGTTCATCCTTTCAGGCCTTTTCTACGTTTCCCAGGCCGTTATCTTCCTTGCCTTCTCGGTCCTGGTGGGGGCGCTGTCAAGCTCGATCTACAACTGGCTCACGGAATTCGACGTCTTCTCATCCTACGCCTTCCTCCCGGTCCGGATCTCGGATGTGATCAGGGGCAAGCTAAAAGGGTATCTCATCCTCGATTGTGGCTCCATAGCGGTCATAGCTGCCGCGGCAGGCCTGACAGGACAGGTATGTTACCTGCCCCTTGGGCTGTTCACGTTCGCCATAATCTCCGCTTATTCGGTCTCGGTGACGGTATACCTTGCCGGCCTCAGCCCAAACGTGCTCATCTACTCCGCAAAAACGTTCCTTGGATACAGTGCCGCGATAGTGCCGTGCCTCGTCCTGGCCATAATCACCTCGCTTGTAAACCCTGTGCTGTTGCTGATAGCCATGCCCCCCTTCCTGCCGTTGTCATTCCTGCTGATGCGAAAAAGCTACCCGAAATGGGACTCACGGGACCAGCCGTTCTTCTGATGGAGGGTTTTTTCTTTATAGTATAAACATATAAAAAATTCTTGCCCATTTTCGACTTTTCAAATGTCCCCCCCTCCCAGAGGCTCAGTGAAGTTTGTTTGTTTGAAAGAATTTTTAAAGGGGAAAATAGTATAAATGTATAATAACGAATGTAATATTACGGATGTATGATATGGAGGGGAACGGAAAAAGGGCGGGAAAATGAACAAAAATGGCAGCCTTCCTCGGTCTGCTGCTTAAGATAACCCGGCACCCTGTTCACACTTAAAAGACGGAAATCCGCATTATAGATTAGCATGCCAAGAAAGAAAGTTGCCAGAAGTAAGGCGCCAGGGCGGAGCGCCCGCCGGAAAAATGAAGTTGAACATACGCTGGAAAGGGGCACGGAACACTTCGGGGAAGAGGTGCACAGGCTTGGGGAGCGGCTGTCCAGGAAGATGGAGAAAAAGGGCGAAGAGTGGGACAGCTGGTTTCATTCGACCTTCGGGATTCTTGGCCCGGTTATATCGAGCATATTCGGCCTGGTGATTTTGGGATTGGCCGTTTGGGCCTTGATGTTCGTGAACATGCCCGTAGGAAGCGGGGCCTTGTACAACATACAGTATTTCTTGCTCGCTAACATGGGCCTGTTTTTCCTGATATTCATGTTCTTCTCGTACTCGTCCTATTTTTCCAAGGTTTCCCCAAGGTTGTACATGCCTTTTTCACCCATCGTGACAGCGGCCGGAATTAGCATAGGTTTCTGGTTCGCCGTGCATGCGATAAACATTACGAATCTTTCGTTGGAGATTTCTTTGCTGTCTGACACAGCCCTTTTCATGGAGAAAAACCTTTTCCTGATATTCTGCTTTTTCCTTTTTGTCGGATACATGGTTCTTTTGGTGAAGATAGGCACAGGGAAAGCAGTAGGGATGGCTGGGGAGAAGACTATCGAGAGGAGATCCGTCGTCTCTGTCGCCAAAAGGTTCGAATCCGGCAAAGCCCGCAGGCTGTACAGGTCTGGCCAGGACAGGATTCTCGGAGGGGTGTGCGGAGGCATTGCTGAGTACCTGGGCATCGACCCGACAATAGTCCGGATTCTCTGGGTCATCGGAACGTTGGCGTGGGGATTCGGTATCCTGCTTTACATAATAATGTGGATAATAGTGCCCAGAAACCCAAGCCACAAATGGGACTGAAAAGACAGACTGAAGGGACAATTTCTTTCGCTCCAAGCCAAATAACAAAATAGCAAAAGCAGAAAAAGCGAACAAAAACCTCCCATATGCAAGCTCTTCGTGGAATCGTGGAATACAGCTATATTAAGGTGAAGGTGAAACCAAAAAGCATGCCTATGAGGAGGCCTGCGCAGATGAAGAAAAGGCCCCAGAAGATGGAAATCGCCTTGATGTAGCTGCTGATAGTTCTGCCTTCGGTGTGCAGCGAGCTCAGGTCGGTCCGGCTGGAAATCCCCCTCAAGAACCAGCCGTTTGCCTGGGCAGGCCTGCCTATCAGGCTCTTGACCCTGCTCAAGGCGAAGAAAATGTTTCCGAACAATGGTATCCAGCTCTGGTAGTTGAGGTACATCAGCCCCGTCTTGTCCTGCATCATCAGGTCTTCCGAGAATATGAAGCCTGGAATCCCCCTGCCTATGAATTTGCCGTCAAGGAGGACCCTCCTGCCTCTGACCGGGGAAGCATAAACATCGCCCATCAGCTGCAGGACGGTGAGCCTCTCGGGTTTTTTGCCCGGGTACCTGTATACGGTCCTGATTATCATGCCAAGCCCTATCAACATGAGCCATAACGCCAGGAACTGAAATAACTGGAAGGAGACCATACCTGCCAAAACGCCGTACAGGTAGAAGAGCGGGAATCCCAGCGCAACGATGAGTGGGATGCTGAGCGCTAACAGGTCCTTGAGGAAGTTTGCCCTCAGCTTTCCCTTGTCAATCTGGTAAGCGCGTTCTATCACGTCAAAATCAAATGCAGGCTTTTTACCGAACTTCCTGCTCAGCATGCTCAGCCTCCTTATCCTCTTTCCTGTCAGGGGATGGGTTGAACCTAGCTCGTAAACGAACGCCCACGGGTTGTGCAGGTCGAACAGGAAAGACTTGTCGACCATGCTGGGCTCGTGTAACTTCTGCGACATGTAGTAGGTCAGGCCTGTAGCCTTGGCGGCCGAAAAGTTCATGATCCCCAGGTTCTTCGTTGTGTTGACCAGCTTGACGTCGTCCGGGTTTGTAAGTATGCCGTAAGCTATCCGGATGAGGGCGACGGACAAGGAGTTCGGGTCCTTGGTCTCCTCGGCAGAGAACTGGTCGGCATAGTATTCCCTGACCCTGCTGAGATACAGGACGATGTACTGGCCTATCCAGTAAAAAATGTACGAAGCTATCCCTATCAGGGCGAGATACCCCCCGCCCTTTTTAGAGCCACCGCCCCGCCCTGACCTGACGCCCATTATGAACATGACGTACAACAGCTGGATTATGGTGGACGCCGCTGTCATCACTATGAAATCCCTGTTCTTTATGTGCCCCAGTTCATGGCCATAAACAGCCGCGATGTTCTTGTCGTCCAGGTAGTGGAAGATGCCTTCACTGACTATTATCCTCGCGTTCCACTGGCCTGAGCCGTAGGTGAACGCGTTTGGGTTCTTGTCCGGCACTATCCCGACTTTGGGTATGTTGAACCCGTATTTTGTGCATGTCGCCTCTATCAAATCAGCCCCGGATTTGCTCTTCGACCTCAGGTCGCTTAGCGATATCCATCTTGCCTTGAAAAAATACCTGTAAATGAAATCCGATATCGTCGGGGAAACCAGCCACAGGATAAAATTGAGCAGGACGACCAGGATTGGCAGCAGGATGGCGTCGATGTAACCTGCGACGTACATGAAAGCGAACAGGATGGTTGCGAGAAACCCTGACAAGAGAAGCAAGGTGAAGACAGAAGCGAGGAAGAGTTTCATGTAATTATATTGCAAGCATTGGTTAAAAAATCATCGCCCCCGGCTTCGTATCGCCCCCGGCTTCATTATTCTCGTGAGCGATTGCAATAAATATGTCACAAATATATATTAATCATGAACCGGTTTTGCAGGAAATGCCCGCTTAGAAACACGAGGTTCTGCCTGGGGTTGCTCAGAAGGCTCTGAAGTAAAATCCCTATAAAATCCCTAATCCATGCCTCATTCGTGCGGCTCGTGAAAGACAAACGCCTGATAGGTGTATATCTCCACTCCAGGCATTTTCCAGCAGTCTGAGGGGGAGTATTGCTTCAGGCAAAGCCTGGACAGGAACTCAAGCTTGTCCGGCAAGGACTGCCAGACCTGCGGCAGGTATGTGGACTGGCGTCCCTGGTATTTTATGACAACCCCGTCTATATCCGGCCTCAACTTGTCCAGCAGGTCTCCCGGCGAATCGTGCTTGAGCAGTTCAGGGACCGAAAGGGCCGAAATCTCGATTTCGATATCTTCCAGTTCATCGTAGCTCACGGGGGGGAATCTCGGGTCGTGCAAGGCTGCGGATATCGCGTTGTCCCGGACGCAAAGCCACAGCTCAAGCTGGGGCAATATGTGGCCGATGCACCCTCTCAGGTTGCCGTGCTTGCTTAGGGTGACGAAGCACCCCTGGACTTTGCCGAGGTTCGGTGTGATCTTGCCTGGGTCGGTGGATGGCAGCGATCCTGAGCTGAGGTAAACGTTCAAGGTCTCATTGGCGAGGCTGAGCAAAAATCCCTGCTCTTCCTTGCTCAATGCCTGCCTGCTGGCGCCCTGATAAAAAGCAACGGATACGTATCCGACGACCCTGCTCTTGTCCCCTGCCGTATCCCCGCTGTTCCTGTAGTCCAGCGCTTTGCCCTCCCATCCAAGCTCTTTTGCAATACTCATCAATGCCAGCACCGGTATTTTCCCGCAGGCTTCGCATTTTCCCATTCCCGTGAAATTGAGGCCCGGGATCGAATCTACGCAGTTCTGGTCAACGGATACCGCTTCAGCATAGGGGTAGTAATGGCTCAGGTCGGAGCTAGCGACTATGAGAGTTTTGTCGTCGATGTACGGCAACAGCACCGAGGCCAGATCATACGGGTTGACATCGCCCGCGACTATGGGGATTACCTCGAAATCAGTGAGCACGCTCTGCAGGAAGGGGATTTCGACCTCGACGGAGTGCTCGTACAGGTGGATTTGGGGCACCGAGACCATGATGTCCTCTTTCATCATGTCCCTGGCTTTGGGCGACAGTTTTACCAGCCCCAAGGGCGTTCTGTAATGGGTGACATTGGCAATGGAAGCTCCGTCAAATCTGACGTAGTGCGAAGGCCCGATTATGATAACGGTTTCATAAGCGTCTGGATCCAGCTCGTTGAAGCCGTAGGCCGCGACAGGCCCGGAATATACATAGCCTGCATGCGGAGCGACCAGGCCTTTGACGTTGGATATGCCCGATTTGGCGGCCTTGCCGATATAGTCGTTGATCATCTGGCGCAGGGCGCTCTCTTCCCCCGGATAGAACTTGCCCGCAACTGCCGGCTCCCTGATGATTTTCGGTCCCTCGTCCTCATCTGCAACTTCGCCGCCAAGGCCTGACTGATCTGAGATGTTAAAAACAAGAATCACTGCAAAAATCAGCACAAGCATCAGCACAACAGCGATGACCGCCGTTGAGCGAGACTTCTTCATCTTCAGAGGCTTCTTTAATCCCTTTAACACGTTTACCAACATCTTCATGATTGCCACACACCCGCTATCCGCTCACCGCAAAATTTGCAGGCGCCGTTTTGGATGTTGTTCTGGCTGATCATGTACCCGCGTCTTTCCAGCAGGACTTTGTCGCATCCCGGGCAGTATGTGCTGGTAGCCTTGTGCCCCGGGACATTCCCTACGTATACAAATTTTATCCCTGCATCCCTTGCGGTAGCCGCAGCCTTTTCCAGTATGCCTACATCCGTCATCGGCAGGCCTGTCAGCTTGTGCATTGGCGTGAATCTGCTGAAGTGAAGAGGGTGGTCTGGACCGATGTTCTTGACGATCCAGGCGCACATCTCCCCGATCATGTCCAGATCGTCGGTGTACGTGGGGACTACGAGGTTCGTTATCTCAAACCAGACCCCCTGCCGTTTGAGGGTAAGCAAGGTGTTCAGCACCGGCTGCAGCCTGCCGGAATTGAGCTTGTTGTATATCTCTTCCTTGAAGCTCTTCAGATCGACGTTGGCCGCGTCCAGGTACTGGCAGAGATCGACCAGGGGCTCCTCGTTAATGTAGCCGTTCGTTATCCACAGGTTTTTGATGCCCTTGCTCCTGGCCATCTTTGCGGTATCGTACATGTAATCGTAAAAGGCCGTGGGCTCGGAGTACGTATAGGCGATTGAGGTGCAGTTGGCGTTTATAGCGCTCTGGACGACACCATCGGGGAACAGGTCAGCGTTCTCGGTCTCTTCGGGCCTGCTCTGTGATATGCTCCAGTTCTGGCAATTC
>CAZLFZ010000030.1:0-9356 GCA_964559215.1 uncultured archaeon | reverse complement strand
GATGCCCCAGATGCCTGAGTGAAGTAAAAATCTTGCGTGGGAATGAGTTTCAGGTTGTCGTTTAGATGATGCTTTTTTCTTAGTTGCAAAATTCATACCGCCTGAGCGCTTTGAACATTTCCAAAGGCATGCAGTATTCGGGTGCGGAGGGGTCTTTTGTCATGCGAATAGAACAGGTGGCTCTCGCACCTGCAGTCGGAGCACCCGAAACCGGGGACCGCCGTCAGTTTTTTCGACAGCTGGCCCGCGATTTTGCATTCAAGCCTGAGCGGGCTCTCTACCTGGAGAACCTCTACTATTTCGGCCTCCCGCAAAAGATAGTCTATGTGCCAGAAGATTTTCTTTTTCGAGCCCAGATGCCGGCCGACCCTTTTCTCCAGGCTGTTCATCGCAGAACCGACATAGGCGTAGAATCCCGGCCTGAATTCAACTATACCCAGGCTCCCGATTCTTATCTTCTTCGCTGATTTGACTCTTATAAGCAGGACGTAGCTGCCTTTCATTTAAGCCCCACTGCGGATTTCAAGTCATGTTTCCAGTTCTTTTTGCCGGTATCGATAATCGCGTGCTTTCCGAGCCCCGGCTCCCATTCGAGCTTGATTTTTTTGTAAATGGCGTAATCAGCGTCGCTGAGGCCGCCCCTTCTCTTACGCAGCCGGGCGAAGACTGTTTTTTCGTCGCACCTCGCCTCGATTATGATTAATTTCCCCCCTGTTTTTTGCGCGATTTTCCGGACCGCGTCCCTTTGATCATTTTTGTAAAACGTGGCGTCAAGTATTACGTCCATCCCTGTCCTGAGCATGGACTCCGCTGTCCTGAACATGGCGTCATAAACCCTTTGCTTTTCGGCTGGCGTGTATTTCGGATCGGCTAGAATCCGCTTGCGGATCTCGTCCGTCCTCAAAACAAGCCCCCCCGTTAATGATGCCAGCTCTTTCGCTACGGACGTCTTCCCTGTCCCGGGCAAACCGCAAACCATGTAAAGCATGACAACGCCTATAACCCCTATAACACCTATAACAATAACTTTCACAATACCTTTCACATTTATTTCAATAATATAAATTGGATAGTGGTGGGTAGTTGGTGGGTAGTGGTTTTATGACACGCGATACGTGCATAATATGCGGGAAGACGCCTGTAATTGAACTGCAGCAGGGCCATTTATGCAGGGACTGCTTCATCAGGTATTTACAGAGAAAGGTATACAAGACCATCCGAAAGCATCGTCTTTTCAGCCGGGATGACGTGCTGTGCGTGGCCTGTTCGGGAGGCAAGGATTCGCTGACGGTCCTTCATCTGGTCGACAAGCTTGCAAAAAAACGCAAGCAAAAACTGTTTGCCCTGGGTGTAGACGAGGGCGTCAAAGGCTACAGGGAAAAGCAGCTTGAGCACATGCGGTATTTCTGCGAAAAACACGGAATCGATTGCGTCATAGTTTCGTTCAAGCATGAATTCGGGCACACGATAGAAGAGATGATGAAAATCGTGCGTAAAAAGAGGGTTGGGATAAGCCAGTGCGCCTTGTGCGGCATCCTGAGGAGAAGGCTGCTTAACAAATATGCCAAAAAACTCGGGGCGACCAGGATCGTCGTTGGCCACAACCTTGACGACGAGGCCCAGACGGGGCTGATGAACATGTTCAAGGGGGGCATAGAGCTTGCGGCAAGGATGGGACCGACCACAGGGGCCGTTAAGCATCCTGGCTTTGTGCCGAGGGTCAAGCCCCTGTATTTCTGCAGCGAAAAAGAGACCACGCTCTACACAAAGCTGCTCAAATTCAGGGTGCTGTATCAGAGATGCCCGTACAGGAAATACTCATACAGGGCCTACATCGCCAAGCACCTCGACGAAATCGACCGGGATTACAAGGGGACCAAGACCAGCATAATCCAGAATCTGCTTAGCATCCTCCCGCTGCTGAAAAAGCAGTACTCAGGCGGGAAAATCCCGGAATGCAGGCACTGCGGCGAGCCCAGCAAGCACGGGGTCTGCGTGGTCTGCGATACCCTGTCAAAGGTGGGGATAAACTATGTGTAGCTGGAGAGGTTGGTCCTTTACCCATTTTAAATTTTAATCCAAAATTTCCGCTTGAATAAAATTGCCCTTTCTTGATTATAATTTTATACGGATATTTAAATTCATTATGGTCCATGTTGCCGTTTTTCTCAAGTTTATTAAATCAATTTACCGATACTTTCGGGCAAGAGTTCGATTAATTTTAGGTAATTGATTGGTTTTGGAACCAGATAATCAAGCATAAAAAATTTACGAATATTTTATTTGCATGGATACTTCAAAAGATACTGCAGATTTTACGGCAATCTGGTATGGTTCACTATTAAGCAAGGGTAATGGGTGTCTTGCATGAAAAATGGGTTAAAGGCTGCATTTGCTTTTGCTATTGGCGACTCGAATTTATGGCATGAGTTGCCTCCGAACGAACAAATAAAGGACGAAATAGAGGTCTGTAGGGAAAGGGAAATGCCATATTTTCTCATGCCGCTTCCCTTATTAGACAATTCGACTTTTGATGGAATAAAAATAGTTAAAGAGGTGCACGTACAAGAATTTGGAGGAGCGATGGATTATTATGAGAAAGAACCAGTCCAATCCTTGAAAGGATACCATGTCTTGCCAAGGTCATTTTTACGGCGGGTGCCTCTCATCATCAAGGCAATTTCCAATCTGGGCGGAGAAAATGCACTTACTGAAGCAGATATCGAAATCTCTGAAAAATGGCCCTTGTACGTTAAAAGCGATGCTATAAAGAGAAGGGTGGAAATTGTAAAAGCGTCTGAATTGCATTCTGCTGCTGAAGACTTGTGTGTTGATGGTAAAGTTTTCGCAAAAACTGTGCATCTGGAGAATAAGCCCTACGGTGGGCATGGTACCGTGGCTGAAATCGGCGATGTGCTGCGTACATTAGATAAGGGACTGCCATATCGGCTTGGTGATAAGCTTAGTGATGAAATAGGATATATGGATGTTGGGCCTGACACCGAGCTCATTTTATCTCAGCCGATCTCCCTGGAAAATGATAGCTTGGGCACTAAAGAATACAGAGTCTGGGTCGTGGGTGATGAAGCCACCGCCATCGTAAGGTATAGTCGCCCCGATGTATCGGAAGTTCCTGAAACCGTATATTCATTCGCAAAACAGTTCACCCGGGAACATTCCGGGAAATTGCCTAGACATTACGTGGCTGATATCGGATTGGCCTGTGATATGGGACCCCTGCTAATTGAGCTGAATCATACCATTTCCACAGGAAATACAACGAAGGTAATATTTACGCGAATAATGCAGGCATATAAAAATTTTGTTGAGTAAAAAATGACCTCGTTAGATTATCGGGGCTGAATTTCAAGTGGAAGAAAAAAGACCGTCGTTTAAGTCGGGTTCTTACATTGGAATGAAATGTTAAATTTTAATCCCGGCTACATCTTCTTGTTATGAACTGCATCGTCGTCCATTATTCCGAGATAGGACTGAAAGGCAGGAACAGGGACTTTTTCGAGCGCAAGCTAATGTCGAACCTGAGACGGGCCCTGTCGGGGCGTGGGTGTGAAAAGGTATCAAGGTTTCACGGCCGGGTCGTGATAGAGATGTCGAAAAAGCCTGACATGGAGAAAATGCGGGAAAGGCTGCAGAAAATCCCGGGCGTGTCCCATTTCTCCTTTGCCTTGAGCTCTGACCGGGAGATAGCCCGGATAAAGCACGCCCTTGACGAGGTTGCGAAGAAGCAGAAGATAAAGCAGAAAATGAAGACATCAAAGACATTCGCTGTTTGTGCGACAAGGTCGGATAAGAGTTTCAGGTACACGAGCAGGCAGCTGAACGAGATCCTGGGGGATTTCCTGAGGAAAAAATACAAATGGAAAGTGAACCTTTCTGAGCCTGACACAAAGTTTTTTGTTGAGGTAACCGAAAAAATGGCTTTCATTTACACCGAGAAGATAAGGGGGCTGGGAGGCCTGCCCGTCACCTCGGGCGGCACCCTCGTCAGTCTTATATCCGGAGGGATAGACAGCCCTGTCGCGGCGTTCGAGATGTTCAAGAGGGGATGTTGCGTCGTGTTCGTGCATTTCCATAACTGGACCGGGCAGCGGGAAGTAGTGAAAGACAAGGTCGAGAAAATCGTCAAGGTGCTGGCGGAGTACCAGCCCAGGACGAAGCTTTACTTGATACCGTTCGAGGATTTGCAGCGTAGCATCATCATGAAAATCCAGGCGAAATACAGGATGATAGTGTACAGGAGGGTCATGTTCGCCATTGCGAACAAGATAGCGGAATCGGAGAAAGCCCTGGGCTTCGTTACCGGGGATTCTGTCGGTCAGGTGGCATCGCAGACCCTGGAGAACCTGCTTGTCATATACGGCAAGGCAAAATTCCCGGTATTCGCGCCTAATGTGAGCAGGAACAAGCAGGAAATAGTCGACGTGGCAAAAAAAATCGGGACCTACGAACTGTCCATATTGCCTTACAGCGACTGCTGCTCCTTTCTGGTTGCGGAACACCCTGAAACGAGGGGGAAGATTGATGTTATAGAAAAAATGGAATCCAACATTGAGCTTGACGAGCTCGTGAATTCCGCGCTGAGAAAATCCGAGATAAAGAAATTCTAGCCGTTTCCGTTTAGCCGAATCCTATGGCATAATAGGTCACAACGGAGCCGTAATCGCCGGTCTCGTCCCCTGATGACGACTTGTGGATCAATTCGGGATGCATTCCAAGCTCGCGGGCAGCCGCCATCGCCACGGCTATGGGGCCGAAACCGCAGACGCTCGCATCCTCCTCTTCCAAGGTCTGGAAGAATCCCGGCAGGTCCAGCTTTAATATCTGCTCCAATGCCGCCCCGTCCTTCTTGTTGGCGATTTCCAGGGGGAGGTAATGGGAAAAGTCGCTGCTTGCTATGACGCCCGCATCCCCTGTCTTCACGATCCCGGCCACCGTCTTCCCCAGCGTGACGCATTTTTCCAGGAAATCATCCGAATATCCCAGATTCGCTATGCAAACCGGGACAAAGCCGAAGCTTTTGAATTTATATTGCAGGAAAGGCAACTGGACTTCTATGCTGTGCTCCTGGGAATGGGCGAGGGAGTCTTCCGTCAGGCACCCGCACCCCTTTAATTTGTCCGCAAGCCCGTTATCTATCCTGCAATCCCCAAGGGGCGTTCTCCATGACCCTGAACCCATCACCGAAAACCGGGGGCCAAGGCCCGTGTGGTTCGGGCCGAGTATGATGTAGTTCCCGGTTCGCTGCATGGCCGCTACGGCATGGGCGGCCGTTTTACCCGAATATGGATATCCCGCGTGAGGAGAGACCACCATTTTGAAGGTCTTTCCCGGTTTGACACCGGAGAAAAGCTCCCCGACCTGCATGGCCAGCTGACGCGGCTCCATGTTATAGAACATTCCCGCAACGACGGGTTCCCTTTCCGATTGCATACTATTTATAACGAACCATAACTTAAATTTCATAAGGTGAGAGGTCAGTATGTCCAATATGTCCTACGCTGTCGGCGTCGACATTGGCGGAACCCACATAGAAGGGGTATGCATCAATCCTGACATGCGGATAATAAAGGAAAAAAGGATACGGATGCCCGCCAGACTGAACAAAAAGCTCGTCATTTCAAAGGTGTTACAGTGCCTGGACGAACTTTGCGGGGATGAAGGTAAAGGCCTGCTCGGCATCGGTGCCGGAGTGCCGGGGGTGATAAAAAGCGGGATTGTCAAAAAGTCTCCAAATCTGCCTTTTCTGGATTCAACGGATTTCAAATCGCTAATCTCCGGGAAATTCAAAACCAAGGTCATAGTCGATAACGAAGTCAACTGCATGGCATATGGTGAGTCTGTCAAGCGGCACGAGAAAAACCTGGTTGTTTTGACCCTGGGAACAGGCATCGGTGGCGGGCTGGTTATCAACGGCAAGGTTCATCACGGCCGCTCCTTCGCCGGAGAAATAGGCCACATGGTCGTAAAATTCGACGGCTCCAAGTGCGTCTGTGGGAACACAGGCTGCTTCGAGGAATACGCCTCAGCCCGCTCCGTCAGGCGCCTCTCCACTAAGTTGCTTGGAAAAGGTATGGAACCACACGAAGTATATAAACTAGCAGAAAAAGGAAACAAACACGCCAGGCTTGTCTGGAGAGAATACGGTAAAATGCTCGGAGTCGGCCTGACCAACCTTTGCTTCATCCTCGACCCGGCCATCATCGTCATGGGTGGGGGCATATCCAAGGCCTGCAAGTATTTCGAAGACTCTATGCTTGCCGAGATGAAAAAAAGGATGTTCATACCATTGCCAAAAATAGTGGTCGGGAAATCCAACGCAAACGCATATGGTGCCGCATGCATGGCTTTGAAAAATAAATCTAGCCGAGATGACAATCTTTAGAATCAGAACCCAGCCGGCTTTAGCCGACGTATCCCAGATCCTCTTTATTTTCTCCCTTCGTCGCCTTGGCTTTCATCCTGTCCATCATCTTCTCGTAGTACTCTATCATTATATCGTCTATGCTGGGCCTGATCTTCTTCAATGCCTCGCTGAAGTGTTTCTTGCTGACGGATTTCGCTGCCATATCCTGTCTGAGTGAATTGAGCCCGGCTTCCCTCACCAGGGCCTCTATGTCGGCCCCGCAATAGCCCTCGGTCTCCCCTGCAAGCTTTTTGAGATTCACGTCCTTTCCAAGTGGCATCTTCTTCGTATGGACCTTGAAAATCTCAAGCCTTGCGGGCTCGTCAGGGGACGGGACAAGCACCTGCCTGTCAAACCTGCCCGGCCTGAGCATCGCAGAATCGAGTATGTCCGGCCTGTTCGTGGCGGCAACCACGACGACGTTATGCATGTCTTCGAGCCCTGACATCTCCGTGAGTATCTGTGATACTATGTTTTCAGTCACCCTGCTTCCCAATTCAAGCCCCCTTCTATGGGCAAGCGAATCTATCTCGTCGAAGAATATTATGCTGGGAGCTACCTGCTTCGCCCTCCTGAATATCTCCCTGACTTTCCTCTCGCTCTCCCCCACCCACATTGTGAGCACTTCGGGGCCCTTGACTGAAATGAAGTTCGCCCCAGCCTCCGTCGCCACGGCCTTGGCGAGCAGGGTCTTGCCGCATCCCGGGGGTCCGTACAACAGTATCCCAGCCGGCGGCCTTATGCCAACCCTCTCGAACGATTTGGCATGCTTCAGCGGCCACTCTATCATCTCTTTCAACGTCTCCTTGACCTCCTCGAGCCCGCCTACATCATCCCATCTGATGTTCGGGACCTCGATCATCACCTCTCTCATTGCGCTCGGTTCCACCATCTTCAGGGCGTTCTCGAAGTCTTTTTTCGTAACTTGCAGCTTTTCCAGAAGCTTGGGATCGAGCTCTTCGGATTTTTTCCACGAGATGCCCGGCAGGTTTC
Organism: uncultured archaeon; assembly: GCA_964559215.1. Lineage (GTDB taxonomy): Archaea > Aenigmatarchaeota > Aenigmatarchaeia > QMZP01 > JAFGSV01 > JAFGSV01. Next base: position 1,939 of record CAZLFZ010000030.1, on the reverse strand, counting down.
TCCTGAGGGCGGACATGGCGGCCTCCTTCGCCAGGGCTTCCAGGTCGGCACCGACAAAACCGTAGGTTACGTTCGCCAGTTCTTTGGGGCTTACGTCCGCGGCGAGGGGCATGTTCTTTGTATGTATCTGCAGAATTTCCTTCCTGCCCTTCGTGTCGGGGACGCCTATCTCGATCTCCCTGTCAAACCGGCCTCCCCTTCTCAAGGCCGTGTCCAGGGCGTTGGGCCGGTTGGTCGCTGCTATCACTATGACCTTGCCCCTTGATTTCAGGCCATCCATCAGGGACAAGAGCTGTGATACTACCCTTCTTTCAACTTCTCCGGTTACCTGCTCCCTCTTCGGCGCTATGGCGTCAATCTCGTCGATGAAGATTATGCTCGGGGCGCTCTTTTCCGCGTTCTCGAACAGCTTTCTCAGGTTCTCTTCCGATCCGCCGTACCATTTACTCATGAGCTCCGGGCCTGCTATGTTGAAGAAGCTGGCTCCAGATTCGTTTGCCACGGCCCCGGCGAGCAGGGTCTTTCCCGTGCCAGGGGGACCGTAAAGCAGGACCCCACGAGGAGGGTCGATGCCGATTCTCCTGAAAAGCTCGGGATGCCTGAGCGGCAGCTCCACCATCTCCCTGATCTTTTCTATCGCGGGATGCAGGCCGCCTATGTCTTCGTACGTTATAGTGGGTATGGCCTTCTCCTCTATTTCCATGGCCTCCGGATTTATCTCCAGGTCGGTCTCGTCCGTTATCTTCACGACCCCTTCCGGATTGGTCGAAACGACGGCCAGTTTTGTCCCACCCGGCATCGGCGTGAAAGAAAAATCCTCAAAGTTTTCTATGTCGATGCCGAAGGAGCTGAATATGTCGTCGAAGGGGCTCGAGGACCTCCTTTCCCTGCGCCTCACGACCGGGAACGGCGTCAGTATGTCGCCCTTCATCACGGGCCTCAGCAGCAGGTTTTTCCTCATGAGATCGGGGCTTACGAGCAATCTCATGCCCTTCTGGGCCGGGGCCAGGACAACCTTCTTGGCTCCTTTCAGTTCCGCCTTTTCTATCTTGATCGTTTCGCCGACCCCTATGCCGGCGTTCCTTCTCGTGATGCCGTCCATCCGTATCAGGCTCAGCCCGGCATCGGCCGGATATGCCCGGACGGCTATGGCGGCCGTCTTCCTTTGGCCTTCCAGCTTAACGACATCGCCCTCCCTGATGCCCAGCTCGCTCATGCTTTTGGAGTCTATCCTGACGATGCCCCTGCCCGATTCCGTCCTGTCGGTCAGCTCACCGACCTTCAAGCTTATTTCCTTTTGCTCCATCCGCATCACCTTGTCTGCATTACCTTCAAATATTACCTTGAAATATTAACTATTAACTGATATTTTAACATATTCTTATTCTTTAACTAATATTTTTTCGCCTTTATTTTTCACCTTCTCCTTTGTTTCCCGTATCCTTATTCCCTGATTTCCCTGATCCTTAATATTATCGAGTGCCTGGTCTTGATTACCTCCACCACTGGCTCACGCCGGACGGTTTCTATTATCCTGATGTACTTCCTGATAGTCACGTTATGGATGCCCGTCTCCTCCGACAGCTCGTTGATGGAGAAAGGCCTGCCTTTTTCAAGAGCGCTGAATATCTCCTCGATTATCTCCAGGGGGTCCTTCCTCATAGCAATCACTAGTATTAGTTAAGGTATAGCTGCTGTTCAAGGAACTGCATTGCAATTCTGGTCTTCATGTAGGCGCCCGGCCCGCTCCTTTTATCCCTCTTGTCGAGCTTCTCCTCATAGTACCTCTCTATCCATTTCGTTATGGGTCCGATGTCTACGCCTTTTTCCATTTTGATACCTCGACTGTATCCATGTTTTAGTGTATATGTCTATACATTTTGTATTATACTTCTATATATTATAGTATGTAGACCTTTATAAATGTTACGGTCCTGGG
>CAZLFZ010000029.1:0-11532 GCA_964559215.1 uncultured archaeon | reverse complement strand
CAAGCCTGACGGTGCCGTTCGAGAACGGGAAACTGCTGCTCGGCACGTGGCAGCAGATCGTCGTCCTCGACTTCGACACGAGGCCCAGGAATAGGGACGTTATTGTCCAAATAATTGGCGAATGAATACGTATAAGTTTTTATTTTAACTGTCAATTAATAGGGTCATGGCAGAAAAGTTCATGTTAACCGTTGTGACAGCTATTGATAAAAAAGATGTAGAGTCGGTCGGTCTCACACCTGGGGGACGTTACCTTATTCGCGATATATACTTTCCAAAACCCGCAGCGGAAGCAAGTGACGGTACTGCTATTACAACAGACGTAAAATTCGCTTATGATGGTTTAGGAATTGGGGATTATCTTGTCATTATCAAAAACAATAATGGAGTTGAATGTCTTTATAGGTCAAACTATTTCAAGGAGAGAATCGAACCGCCATCGAAACTGTGACCATATAGGACGCATAGAACAACAGCCCTTTGAATATCATATCTGTTAGAAATTGTTCACGTTTTCTTGCCAATCTACCTTCCCCCTGCCTTTAACATTAATTTTACATTGAATCGTAAACAATATTAAAGATTTCGAATAACTTTATATTCAGGTGGCATCTATGGGAATTTCCAGAAAGACCGGGGAAGCTCCCCGCCTTGAAAAAAGCCTTGGCTTGTTCGAAACAACGATGTACGGAGTCGGCATGATTCTTGGGGCAGGGATATATGCCCTGCTGGGGGAAGGAGCAGGGATTGCCGGAAATGCTGTGTGGCTTTCTTTCATCGTAGCTGCCGTGGTGGCGGCATTCACCGGGCTGAGCTATTGCGAGCTGTCAAGCATGATGCCAAGGGAAGCGGCCGAATACAACTACACGAAAAAGGCCTTCGGCAGGGGCAAGGCCTTTCTTGTGGGATGGGTGCTCATGCTTGCGATGATAATAGCCGCTGCGGCTGTATCCTTTGGATTCGCGGGATATTTCGGGCAGATATTCGGCACCAGCATGACGCCGGTAGCATTGGCTATCATAATCGCATTCAGTGTGCTCAATCTCTGGGGGATAAAGGAGTCGAGCTCCTTCAACATAGTAGCGACCTTGATAGAGGCTGGTGGGCTGGTGCTCGTTATAATCGTCGGACTTCTTTTCTTCAACCCGAACGTTGATCTGACATTTTCCCCTAACGGCTTTTACGGCGTCATGAGCGGAGCCGCTTTGATGTTCTTCGCTTTCATAGGATTCGAGGATATAGCCAATATTTCCGAGGAAACCAGGGATGCCAAGAAAATCATACCCAAGGCCGTGCTGCTTTCCCTTATAATCTCAACAGTGCTTTACATACTGGTTGCGATAGCGGCAGTCTCCGTTATAGGATGGGAGGCCCTGTCAACATCCAGCGCACCAATGTCGATGATACTGGGAAATGCCTTCGGGCCAAGCGCAGCGCTTTTAATGAGCGTGATAGCCCTCTTCTCAACAGGGAACACGATCCTCATATGCTTGATAGTAGCCTCGAGAATGATGTACGGCATGGCAAGGGATAGCTCGCTGCCAAGCGCGTTGTCAAAAATACATCAAAGAACCAGAACGCCGTTTGTTGCTGTCCTGCTTACCATGGCGCTGGCAATGGGATTTGTTCTGGTAGGAAACCTATCGTTCGTGGCAAAGCTCACCACGGCAAGCATTTTCATAGCCTACCTTTTTGTTAATTCATGTCTGATTTCGCTCAGATACAGCGCACCCGATGAAAAGCGGGCATTCAGGGCGCCTTTGAATATCGGGAAATTCCCTGTGATAGCCGTCCTTGGGATTGTCTCGGCCCTTGTTTTATTAGCCCACTCGGACCCGGTTGTTTTGGGGATCGAGGCAGTTCTCATTTTGATAGGCGCCGCCATATACAGAATGGCCGGGAACCGGTCATTTTTTTGATAGCTGCTCAGCGCTCTGGTGAACAGCCAAAACCCTTTTGCCGGCTTCCCACACGCTCTTCCCTAGAGAAATAACGCCATGGCCTTTGACAACGATGTATCTTTCGTGGCCCAGAGCCTTTCCGATCTCGTTGGCGAGCTCCACGGTCCCGTAAGGGTGCACCTTCTTCGTTGAGCGCAAATCCAGTTTGTTGGCATGTTCCATCACAATCTTGTCATGCACATGGACTATCGCATTGACGTCAGCCCTTTCCCTGTAGATCAGATAGTGCGCCATGGCCTCCGAGCTCGGCTCGAGTTCGCCCTCCACTTCGACGTGTTTCGTGTCCATGTTGCAAGCCAGGACCTGCACGAAGTTCCTGGGAGTCAGTCTGCCTTTGTTCACACCCCCAGACGTTATGACGAATCCCTTGCTGTTCCTGAAGCTCAGGTTGCCGGCGTGTCCTCCAGCCTCTGCAGGCAGCAGGCCCATTCGATGGAGCTTGGCTCCCCATCCCATTATTTCCGCTGTCCTTGTGTCCTCAGGCGTCTTCTTACCCATGAAAGTTGTCTCGAATTTCCGGCCCTCGTAACGCTCGCCCATGTTTTCACCAGCATTAATTCAGTGACTTATATACAAATTATAATTATGAAAGTCTTCAATAAATATAAGCTTGGAAAGTTCTGAAAAATGACCGAAAGGTTTAAAAATTATAAATTCATTCACGTTGAATGGCGAAATGGGCTCAATATGAAGGGACAAGGTTCGATGATATAAGATTTTTGGATAAATGTGAACCTCCGAACAGGGATAATGCTCTAGAAATCATAGAGTGTGCTCACGAGCTGGAAAGGCTTGGAATTGCCCCTCCCTACTCTCACAAAGGTAAAAGAGGCAATTTTAGCAATGCGGGAAGGCTTGATATCGATGGCGAAGGCAATCCAAGGGTTCTTATCACACCAAGCGGCATACCTATAAGCAATCTGAAGGCACCGGAAGACCTTGTGCTTATCACGGGCTTTAAAATAGAAGATGGGAAGATGACAATTTCCGTCTGGTCGCCGAAAAGATACGAGCCATCCTCGGAAGGTCCATTATACTATGATGGGTTAATGCCAAGTATTTCTGATTTATCTTTTGATGCAATTGTACATGGCCACGATCCTGCTGTCACAGCTGCAACTAAAAAGATTCTTGAACGGTACGATAATGTTGGATTGACGAACTTTGCTGGAAAGTACGGCACGCCCGAATTCTCAAGAGCCGTAAACGGCGTCGCAAGGGAAGGGGGTGGTAAGTACGATAGTTTCGGTGTTCTGGTACCATATCATATCCCCAACGGTGGAGTTTTCAGCTATGCAACAAATTTTGAGAAAGCGTTTGAACTAATTAAAGAGATGCACAACGATGTACTAGATATTCAGAAATTATGATAATCCTCTATTTCTAAGACCAATCAGCCGTGCGGTTTGATTATCACCTTGATGCAATCCTCGCCCCTTGCAAAAATTTTGAAGCCCTTGCCTGCCTCATCAAGGCTCAGCCTGTGCGTTATCATATCGCCGACTTTCACATGCCCGTCCTTTATCAGCGCCATCGCTTCTTCGAGGTCCTGCTTCGCGGCTGCATACGAAGTGACCAGCTTTATCCCGTTCTTCCACAGCTCCTCCACCTTTATCGGCAACTCGGTCCCCGGCTCCGTTGGGGCGAAGAACATGACCGTCCCGCCCCTGTCAACGGATTCCAAAGCCTGTCGCATGGCAGGCATGGCCCCTGTGCATACGATGACGCAGTCGGCGAGCCTGTTCCCGTTATGGTGCAGGACGGATGCGGGAACATCGTCCTTGGCGTTTATCACATGGTCGGCCCCGAATTTCTTGGCAGCTTTGAGCCTGTATTCGCTGATGTCTGTGGCCAGGACCTTGGCGGCACCCATAGCCTTGGCCAGCTGTATGTGCAGCAGTCCCGTGATGCCCGATCCCAGGACAAGGACGGTCTGGCCGGGTTTGACGTCTGCTATCCTCTGGCCCCTCACAACGCACCCGAGGGGCTCGATGAACGTCCCGTCCTCGTAGGAGATCTCATCAGGCAGCCTCAAAGTGCCGTTCTTGATGTTAATCCTGGGTATCCTCAGGTATTCCGCGAAGCCTCCGGGGTAGAATTTCGTCGTTCTCAGGGTCTCGCACATCGTCTCGTTTCCATTCTTGCAGTAATGGCATTCGTAGCATGGGACGTGGTGCGTGACAAAAATCCTGTCGCCGGACTTGTAGCCCTTTACCCCAGGCCCGACCTCGGCGACCTCTCCCGCTACCTCATGGCCGAGCACCAGTGGGGCCTTCTTTATCCTGTACCACTCCATGACATCTGAGCCGCATATCCCGCTGGCCATTACCTTAAGCAGTATTTCGCCCTCGGAAATCCTGGGTAGCGGCATCTCCTCAAGCCTGACGTCATCGTTCCTGTAGTACATCGCGACTTTCATAATATCATTTAAGCAACCTAGATTAAAAATGGATTAAAAATTAAAAATCTGGCAAAGCTTCCGGTTATCAGACCTTTGCGGAATCGTCCTTTGCTGCAACGCTGCCTGCCCTTTTCTTTTTCGGTTTTTCCTTCTTCTTGAGCGTTTCGAAGAGCTGCAGCGCCTCCTTTGGTGTCGCGTCTCCCTGGACCACTGCCCTGATGGCCTGTATCATCGCAACCGGAGACTCCGACTGGAAGATGTTCCTGCCCATGTCAACGCCGACCGCCCCTTCCTGGATAGCGTTGTAAGCCATCGTCAGAGCGTCCAGTTCAGGTATCTTCTTTCCGCCCGCCATCACAATCGGGACCGGACAGGTGTCGACCACCTTATCGAATCCTTCGCAGTAGTATGTCTTCACTATATGGGCCCCGTGCTCGGCAGCCATCCTGCTGGCCAGAGCGAGGTATCTCGCATCCTTTTTCATGTCCTTTCCAACGGCCGTCACAGCCATGGCGATTAGCCCGTATCTCTCGGCCTCGTCGACGTACTTTGCGAAATCGAGTATCGTGTCCCTTTCCCAGTCCGCCCCGACCAGGATCGAATAGCCTATGCCTACCGCATTGAGCCTGATAGCGTCTTCTATTGAAAGGGTGACGCCCTCGTGCAGCAGCTCCTTGCCGACTATGCTTGTCCCGCCTGAAGCTCTGAGCATTACCGGCACGTCAGTCGTTGGGTCAACACAGGTCCGCAACATCCCCCTCGTCACAAAAAGCGTGTCACAGTAAGGTATCAAGGGACGCACAGCCTCCCTGAAGTCTTCAAGCCCGCTCGTAGGGCCGAGAAAGTATCCGTGGTCAACTGCCAACATTACCGTTCTGCCTGTTTTTGGATTGATTATCCTTGACAGCCTGTTTCGCATTCCCCAATCCATATCCATTCACCTCCCACTAATAACATAAATATTAAGATATAATCAATCATTTTTTGGCTTAACGATTAAAAAGCCTTTGTCTATCAGCCAGTGATGGAATTGATACGTGGTAAAGATGCAACTGCTCTTGCATATCTGCCTTATTTTCTCATACTTCTCCGATCCCTCTTCCTCCTGGTTCAGCAATAACTGGATCGGGCATTTAACGTCGTTGCAGAATTGCCTTCTCTTGTAATCCACGTACCCCTCCATCGGCATAGTATAAAAAAGGGACCCTGAAATAAAAAGTTTTGGGAAACCCAACCCAAGCCCTCTTCGAACATCCTTACAATTTCACCAGTTCCGGCCTGATTCCGCTTTCAGATATTTCCAGGAGCGCAATGGTTGGCTTTATCAGTATCGCCAGCAATGGCATGGTCGGGGAGCCTGAATTAATGAGCCAGATGCCGTCCTTTTTCTTGATCGCTGGCCAGTGGCTGTGGCCGTAGACGAGGACATCGCACTTGTTGCGTTTGGCTATAGACAGGGCCTTGCCGGTTCCAAAAGAACCAGCATCGTGAATCATGCCGACTTTGAATTTAAAAAGGTGCAGGAAATCAATCTCAGGCAGCTCCTCCCTGACGCTTTTGGGGTCGGAATCACCGTAAACCGCCCTGACCTTTGCTATTTTCTCGAGTTTCCTGACGACGTTCAGATCGAGTATGTCGCCACTATGCAATATAAGATCGACGCCATGCAGCGCATCTATTATTTTTCCCGGTATTTTCTCTCTCTGTCCCAGATGGGTATCAGAGACGGCGGCGACCTTCACCTCCTCTTTGAGGCCGCTTTCATGGAAATAGATTTTAACCAGATCGAGGTCGTCCGTGATTATATCAGCCTGGGAAAGGTCCTGCCCCGCACTGTTCGGGCTCTGCAAGGCTATGGCAAACATCCCGGCGCTTTTCGCGGCCTGGACCCCGAAGGCGGAATCCTCTATAACCGCACACTCGGCGGGCTTGACGCCAAGCTTTTTCGCGGCAAGCAAGAATATCTCAGGGTTCGGCTTTCCCTTCTTTATTTCATCCCCGTTGATCTTTATTTTGAACAGATCCGAAATCCCAATCTCGTGCAGCTCCGGCAGCATCTTTTCCTTGTGGGAGCTCGTGGCCAGCGCGAGCTTGAATCCATTTTTCTTAAAGAAATCTATAAGCGCCAATGAATTCTTTATTGGCTTGATGTTGCCCTTTATGAGTTTGTTGAAAACAGCGTCCTTCTCGTGCACGAGTTTCTTTATGCTCATCTTCCTTTTCCTGGTGCGCAGGATGTCATCGAAAATCTCTTCAATCCTTCTTCCAAAGGCCTCCATTTTTTCCCGTTCGGTCATCTCAATTCCATGTTTTGACAGCACTATTTCGTCCGCCTTGGCAGAAAGATGCTCGGTGTCCGCTATGACGCCGTCCAGGTCGAAAATGATTGCTTTAATCATGATTTATCTCTGAGTGCGGCACTTTTTATTTGTTTTGGTTTCACAACGCCATGCTCCGTTATTATCCCGGTGATGTATTTCGCTGGGGTGACATCGAAGGCGGGGTTTCTGGCTGGTGTCTCTTTTGGCGCAATCCTGACCTTTTCAAAGTGCCCGGAATCAGAGAATCCGAACATGTATAATACCTCATCCTGGCCCCTTTCCTCGATGGGTATGTCATCCCCGCTTTTGCACTTGAAATCGATCGTCGAGCTTGGCGCAGCTACGTAGAAGGGAATCCCGTTCTCCTTTGCCAGCACCGCCTTCTCGTAGGTGCCTATCTTGTTCGCGATGTCCCCGTTCGCTGCCACCCTGTCGGCGCCGACTATGACAATGTCTATTTCTCCTTTTTGCATATAATATCCTGCGGCATTGTCGGCAATCAGGTGGTGGGGTATCCCCTCCATCGCGAGCTCCCATGCGGTCAGCCTTGCCCCCTGGCACCTTGGCCTTGTCTCGTCCACGAAAACGTGAATCTTCTTGCCAGCGTCGTTAGCGAACCTGATGGGCGCAAGCGCTGTCCCGTAGTCCACGCAGGCCAGCGCCCCTGCGTTGCAGTGGGTCAAGATCCCCGAATCGTTCTTGATCAGTTTCGAACCGAATTCCCCGATGAGCCTGCTATTGTTCACGGACCATTCGGCGTACTGGTTGGCATCGTCCAGGGCGAATCTCTTTGCCTGTTCCACGTTATTTACGTTAATCGCCCCGGAGTAAACGGAATCGACCGCGTGGAACAAATCATAGGCTGTCGGCCTTGTGCTGAGCAGGGTTTCCCTCGCCTTTTTCATCAGTTCCCTGAACCCTTTGAGGTCATTCCCCTTGAAAGACATGGCTGCCTGGGCCATCCCAAAGGCCCCTGTTGCACCTATGGCCGGAGCCCCCCTGACTATCATCGTCGAGATGGCATCTGCCGTCTGTTCATAATCTTTTGACTCGAAAATCTCGAAGTGATGAGGCAGCCTGGGCTGGTTTATCATTTTGACGACAGAGCCCTCGAGCCAGACCGTCCTGCTATATTCAACCTTGTTGCCGATTTTCACTTTCATAATATACAAATGAAAAGGGGGAATAAATTATTTTTTCTTGTGCTCAGCGAAGGTTTTGGTCCATCTTGTCTTTTTTCCGTCCCTGCCAAGCCTGCTGTTCTTCTGGCACTTCGAACTACAAAATAGAAAAGTCTGCCCTGAATTTTTAACAAATAATTTTCCTCTGCCATGCGGGATTGTGTCACCGCAAAACGAGCATTTCATTATGATCACCAAACACAGTCATTTAAGTCATTTTATCCATTTCATATTTCATTTATTTCTGCTTATTTCTGCCTGAGCACACCAACGGATTCCATCTCGGTTTCCTTGACCATGATGATGTCCCCTGCCCTGATGGGACCCACGACATTCCTGGTCAGTATCTTGTCCTTATCCAGGCCGTCAAGAACCTTGCATCTAACCCTGCTCACGCCCTTTATCCCCATTCTTCCAAGCACTTTCAAAACTTCAGCCGGAACGGCCATGAGAACAACTCCTTCACTTTAGCAGCTCTTGTGTTTTTTTCGATATTTCCTCTATGTGCTTCTTTGCCCCGCCTTCCTCTACTATGGCTATGGACGATGTGGGAACCTCTATTCCCGCGGCCTTTCCAAGCTCCGCCTTTGATGGCACGTAGGAGTAAGGAATGTGCTTCTCCCCGCACAACACCGGCAAGTGCATCAGCACTTCCTCGGGCTCGACGTCCTCGGCCATCACAACAAGCTTGGCAATGCCCCTCTCTATCGCCTTTGTTACTTCGTTCACACCCTTTCTCGTCTTTCCTGTGTCCCTTGCCTTCTCCACAGCCTCGTAGGTCTTCTCGGCTAGGTCTTTTGATGTCTCGAATTTCACGTATGCTCCTGGCATTTGCAAACCTCCATTAATCCTTTAAGAGCCCGCCGCCCCAAATGCAGCAGGACCCAAAGTCATTTTTCAGGTTTTAAGGTATTAATTATCTATAATGCATGCTTTTAAATGTTTATATCTTTGCCCGTTTCCCTGGCCGTCAAAACATTCGATTAAGCCTCCATTATTTTAATCTCTATCTTGATTATATGGGATTATGGAAGAAGAGCCCGGATTCAGCTTCGACGAATTTAGCGTGGAGATGGGGGACTTCGAGGTTAGGAAGGTCAGGAAATTCGACAGGCCTGGAAGAGTTGGTCCAGGCGGCTCCATTTCGCAAACACCCCTGTTCTACAAAGGCAGGATATACTTTGGTTCCATGGATCACAACCTTTACTGCGTGGATGAGTTGACAGGTAAAGAAATCTGGAGGTTCAGAGCCCAGGATAAGATACACGTATCCTCTCCTGTCGTTCATGACGAGACCATGTTCTTTGGTAGCGATGATTATAATCTATACGCCATAGACGCCGAGACCGGGAAATTAAAATGGAAGTTCAGGACACAGGATTATATCTACTCCACGCCTTTTATTGATAATGATATCGTTTATTTTGGCTCTAGGGACAATAACCTTTACGCTGTTAATGCAAAAACGGGGGAATTGATATGGAAGTTCAGGACACAGGATTGGGTGTTGTACTCGCCTGCCGTATACAAAGGGAAGGTGCTTTTTGGTTCATTTGACCACAATTTTTATTGCCTGGATGCGTCAAACGGGGGGTTGTTGTGGAAATTCAGGACAAATGCGGAAATATGGGGCACTTCAAAGCCGGTGGTTCATAAAGATTTGGTTTATTTCGCTTCCTTCGACAATTTCTTGTATGCCCTCGATGTAAATACAGGGAAATTGGTTTGGCGTTTTCAGACTGGAATGTATGGTAACTCGAGAGGACCAATCCTGTACAAGAATGTTCTCTATCAAGGCTCCAGGGATGGGATTCTGCATGCATTAACCCTGGAAGGGCGTGAATTATGGAAGTTTTCAAAGAATGAGGAGATACTCGAAGCGATGGCAGGCTGTGACGATAAAATATACTTTGGCTCGGGAGACTATAACCTCTACTGTCTGGACCTAAACGGCAGGGAATTGTGGCGCTTCAGGACACAGGGCCGTATATACGGGGGGCTCTTGATTTGTAATAACATAATCTTTTTTGGTTCTTTTGACTGCCATTTGTATGCCATAGATATCTTCACAAAGAAACTGAAGTGGAAATTCAGAAGCCAAGGGGGCCCGTGTTACATACCATCCCCTTTCGAAGCCTTTGAAGTTCAGATTAAGATACCAAAGAGGGAAATGGAAGAGGGGAAAAAGAAAACTTATGAATTGGACCTCGCGGGAGAAGAGGAGGAAAGGGCTGGTGCCTACAAATCAAGGATAACCTACCAGGTTTCTACGCAGTACAGGGAAAAGGGCAAGTACCAGATAGACACCGACGAGGAAGCGTTTTAATATTTTGTTCATTTTAAAGCTACATTATGGAAGAATCTGGGTTCGGCTTTGATGAATTTTCCGTCGAGATGGGGGATTTCGAGATAAAGAAGGTCAAGAAATATGACAGGATGTGGAGGGTCGAGCACGGAGGCAGCATAGCGAGTCCCCCCGTTTTTTATAAAAATGCCATTTATTTCGGTTCCGCCGACCATTTCGTTTACGCGATTAACCCCTCTAACGGGAAATTGTTGTGGAAATACAAGACCGAAGGTTCAATAGTAGTTGGGTCGGTGATAGTGCATGACGGCGTCCTTTACGTTGGCTCCTTTGATCACAACATGTACGCCATCCAGGCTGACACGGGTAAAATGATATGGAAATTCAGGACAAACGACAAGATTGGCTCGACACCAGTTTTTGATGGTGGCATTTTGTATTTTGGGGGGGAAGACCAGAACGTCTACGCGTTGGATGCGAAAAGCGGCGAACTCGTGTGGAAATTCAGGACATTCGACTGCATAATGTCAGAGCCGGTTATTGTCGGGAACAAGCTTTTTATAGGCTCAGACGACCATTTCTTGTACTGCCTGGACAAGAAAACGGGCCGGCCTGTATGGCGCTTCGGGACCCAGGGGGAGATACATAACACGAATGCCTTTCCCGTCAGAGACGGGATAATTTATTTCGGTTCTTTCGACAATTACCTGAGGGCTGTCGATATAGATACGGGGAAACTTTCGTGGAAAACGAAAATTGGAAATTACGGTATTACAGCCTCCCCTGTAATTTTTAATGAGATGATTCTCCAACAGTCAAGGGACGGGATACTTTTTGCGCTGAATCTTGCCGGGAAAAAGATATGGAAATTCGTAACCAAGGATGTCATAGGCATACCATGTGTCCACGAGGATAATATATACATAGGATCATCCGATTATTGCATGTACTGCCTCGATTTTGCCGGCCGGGAGTTATGGCATTTCAAGACTAACGGGTATGTTTATTGGAAGTCTTTGTTAATAGGCTCCAGGCTTTACTTCGGCTCATGGGATTGTTTCTTGTACTGCATCGACACCAGGACAAGGCAGGTCATCTGGCGCTTCAAGACGTCAGGCAGCCCAAGTCCAATCCCGCCAGCGTACGAAGCCTTTGAATTGCAGCTGAAAATACCGAAGACCTCAAGAGAAGAGGGAAGGAAGAAATCATACGAAATAAACATTACAGGTGAGAGTGAGGGAATAGGTTCTTTTTACAAATCAAGGATAACCTACCAGGTTTCTACGCAGTACAGGGAAAAGGGCAAGTACCAGATAGACACCGACGAGGAAGCGTTCTGATTTTCATTTGTGCGCGAAGCAAA
>CAZLFZ010000028.1:0-14229 GCA_964559215.1 uncultured archaeon | reverse complement strand
CATCCGCGCCCTTAAGGGCGCGGGGTTCCCGCTTCTGGGCGACTATTTCCTAAAAATTCTATGATTCTTCACCATCTATTTCCAATTCTATATGTCCGAGAATAGAAAACTTTAAAAGGGGCTCTGCACATATATTGTATTTGGTAATGAGAAAAAACACAATATGTTGTGGTTTACTACCTGATGGTATAAATTTGGCCTCGCTCCATGGCCTTGGAAAATGTTGATAAAAAAGCATCGATATGAAATGCCCATATTGCCTGAATAAAAAGACGAAAGTGGTGGACAAGAGGGACATCCCGGAGTTGAACGACATCAGAAGGCGCCGGGAGTGCCTGCATTGCGGGAAGCGCTTCACCACATACGAAAGGGTGGACTTTGTTAAGCTCACTGTCATCAAGAAGGACGACAAGAGGGAAAGCTTCGACAGGGACAAGCTGCTCACGGGCGTTCTGAAGGCCTGCGAGAAAAGGCCGATACCCAGGGAAAAGCTGGAGAAGCTCGTGGGCGAAATCGAGGCCGAACTCAGGAATTACGAAGAGCGGGAAATCCCGAGCAACGTCATAGGAAAGCTCGTGATGAAAAAGCTGCGAGATCTTGATAAGGTGGCTTATATCAGGTTCGCATCAGTGTACAGGGAATTCACAGACCTGGGCTCTTTCGAGAGAGAGTTGAAAAAACTGAGGCGAACCATAGAGTCCAAAACCGGGAAATGAGAGAGGCAAATGAGGAGATAATTGGGTGTATGGGGGTGTAAAAATGAAGCACGCTAAAATACAAAAGATAAGGAAAAGGGACGGCAGGGTTGTCCCGTTCGATCAGGAAAAGATTACGAATGCAATCTGGGCTGCTGCCCAGGCCGTTGGCGGCAAGGACAGGAAAAAGGCCGAGTTCCTTTCCGGCGAAGTTCTGAAGGTGCTTGAGAGGAAATACGAACCCGGCTCCGTTCCTGCCGTCGAGCATGTGCAGGACATCGTTGAGAAGGTTCTCATAGAGAAGGGCCACGCAAAAACAGCAAAGGCGTACATACTTTACAGGGAGCAGCATAAAAACATCCGGGAACTGACAAAGCTGCTCAGGGACATCACGATCGTGGATGACTATTTGCAGGAGGTGGACTGGAGGGTCAGGGAAAACAGCAACATGACCTATTCCTTGCAGGGCCTGAACGTTCACATCACCCACAAGGTAATCTCCAATTACTGGCTGAACAGCATATACCCAAAGGAGATCCGGGACGCCCACATAAATGGTGAATATCACATACACGACCTCGGCACGCTCGGCGCCTACTGCGTCGGCTGGGATCTCGAAGACCTGCTTCGTGTAGGTTTCAGGGGAGTGAGAGGGAAGATAGAGAGCAACCCGCCGAATCACTTTGACGTGGCCCTGATGCAGATAGTAAATTTCATGTACACATTGCAGGGGGAGGCCGCGGGTGCCCAGGCGCTGTCCAGTTTCGACACCCTGCTTGCTCCTTTCATCTATTACGACAAACTTGACTACAAGCAGGTCAAGCAATCCATGCAGAAATTTCTTTTCAACATGAATGTGCCAACTCGCGTCGGCTTCCAGTGTTTATCATCTGACACAGAAATACTGACACCGAGCGGCTGGAAGAATTATAATCAAGTAAAAAGGGGTGAGATGATAAAAACATTCAATGTAGAAAAACAAAATATTGAAAACAGCCTCGTTAAAAGAGTATTTAAAAAGAAATATTCGGGTCCGATGTACAATCTAAAAAATAGGATCCAAGATCAGCTGATTTCTCCGGGTCATAGGTTGGTCAGAAAAAAATTCAATACTGATACCTATTGTCTGGAAGAAATTGAAAAAGCAAGCAAATTAAAATCTCCTATAATAATACCGATAGCGGCAAAAAATAAAAACAAAGAAGCTGGGATAACAGACGAACAAATAAAACTAATGGCGTGGATTATATCAGAAGGATCCATAGAAAAAAGGAAAAAACATAGAGTATGCTACAGGGCAACGATTTATCAATCCAAGATTAAGAATAAAAAAAATTACGAAGAAATAAAAAAATTGCTAAACTATTTCAAAATCAAATATTCTGAGAGGGACTCAGAACCATCGCTTGGCAAATCCGTAAAAATGATTAGAATCGATGCAGAAAGTTCCAGAAAAATACATAAATGGTTTGGAACTAGGGATTCTGTAAAATTCATTCCACAAAATCTTTTGGAGATGGACCAAAGACAGAGTAGACTTTTTCTGGAGACTTTTATCAAGGGGGATGGTTTTGAAAAGTCAAAGATTAGTTTGACAAATGAAGATCTCCTTAAGCAGCTCCAGCATATAATAGTAAATGCTGGATACGCTTTCACTGTTCTAAAAAGAAAACCCAGTATAGGAAAGAAGACAATTTACGTGCTAAGACTAATCAGGCACAAAAATACGTACATAAATAACATTAAAAAGGTCCACTACAACGGCATTATTTGGTGCCCGAACACCGACAATGAAACGGTTATTGCAAAAAGGAAGGGTAAAGTCTTTATCACAGGAAATACACCATTTACAAACATAACAATGGACCTGACCGTTCCCGGATTCATGCGTAACCAGCCAATCATAGTTGGCGGGAAAATGAAGGACAAGACGTATTCGGACTTTCAAAAAGAGATAGACATGCTCAACAGGGCGTTCGCTGAAACCATGCTCGAGGGCGACGCGACCGGCAGACCTTTTACCTTTCCCATTCCCACCTATAACATAACCAAGGATTTCCCATGGGATAATCCCGAGTTTGAAGCAATATGGAGGATGACGGCCAAATACGGAATCCCGTACTTCGCCAACTTTGTGAATTCCGATATGAAACCGGACGATGTCAGGAGCATGTGTTGCCGGCTGAGGTTGGATAAGCGGGATCTGAAAAAGAGAGGAGGCGGGCTCTTCGGCAGTAACCCGCTTACGGGATCGGTGGGCGTCGTAACGATAAACCTGCCAAGGATAGCCTATGAATCGGAGAACGAGCTAGATTTCTTCGACCTACTCGAGAAAAGGATGGAGCTCGCCAAGGAAAGCCTGATAATAAAAAGGGACGTGCTGGAGAAATTCACCGACAATGGCCTTTATCCGTACAGCATGTTCTACCTGAGAAGCATAAAAAAGGCTTTCGGCCAGTACTGGAAGAACCATTTCTCAACCATAGGGATCATAGGGATGAATGACGCCCTGCTGAATTTTTCCGGGCATGACATAACCCACCCCAAAGGCAAGGCATTCGCGATAAAGGTTATGGACTTCATGAGAAAGAAGTTGGCGGATTTCCAGGAAGAGACAGGGGACATCTTCAACCTCGAGGCCACACCCGCTGAAGGGGCAAGCTACAGGCTGGCGAAAATCGACAACAAGCTGTTCCCAAAAATAAAGGTGTACAACCAGATGTATTATGGCGGCAAAAAATCGGAACCCTACTACACGAACAGCACCCAGTTGCCGGTTGGGTTCACCAACGACATATTCACGGCCCTTAACATGCAGGATGAATTACAGACGATGTACACAGGTGGTACTGTTTTGCACGGTTTCATTGGAGAAAAAATGCCTTCCACTGCAGTAACTAAAAGCTTGGTAAAGACGATAGCCGAGAACTTTCACTTGCCCTACTTCACGGTGACGCCGAGCTTCAGCATCTGCGAGCGTCACGGATACATCTCAGGGGAGCACGATAAGTGTCCGAAATGCGGAGCGAAATGCGAGGTGTGGTCCAGGTCTGTTGGCTACCTGAGGCCCGTTGAGCAGTGGAACGCGGGGAAGCAGGCCGAGTTCAAGGACAGGAAGACTTACGACAAACAGCTGCATGTGCAGACGATGCCGAAAAAATAAGAAAATCCCAGACTTGTGTGAAAAAATACATCAGCAAACTCCGCCCTGGCTGCAGTAAATCTGCCGGATTTCTGATTCATTAAATGGCCTGTTGTAAATCATGAATTCGTCAATTGAGCCGTTGATGCTATTGCCCCAGGGGTTTTTACCTATAACCAGATTCCAGCCTGTTGACGGGATGTCTCCTGAGTAGTCCCTTCTTCTGATTTCATTCCCGTCTATGTACAGTATTGAAACTGACCCATTGTAGGTTAGGGCGTAATGATGCCAGTCTGCATTATGAACCAATTCTGTATTGGTGCGGATATGGCCTGTGCTTCCGCTCCCATTATAAAGGTGGTATGATATCCTTTCCTCATCCATGGTCAGCCAGCATGCCAGATGTTTGTAAATAAGGTAAGCGCTTGAATCAGCAATGTTTTTCTTTGCCCAAATGGACATTGTGAACTCTTTGTGAACATCCAGGCTTTCATGATTGGCAAAGGTAATACAACCCCCGTCCACTCTACCATTGGATACCATTGCCTGTCCGTCTATACCAGGACCATATGAAGGCTGCCCATTCCAGATACCGTTATTGCCTTTTCCCGACAGGTCAACCACATTGTTGTCAAAGTTGATGTATACGTTAAGGTCAGGGTCGGCTGATGGTAGAATGGTAGTGGTCTTTGAAAACGAATCTTTGTTACCAAGATTGTTGGTAACAGTCAGTCTTGCATTATAGCTTCCAGCTTCGTATGTATGTTGGATTTTAACTCCGAATCCTGCTGATCCATCACCGAAATCCCAGTCATAATCAGTAATGCTGGTATCACAGGCCAATGAATCAGTAGCGTCAAAATCAATTTCAGGATCATAGTCGTCAGCTTGGTCATACTTAAACACTGCTACCGGGCTATCATCAGTGCAGCCCTGGCAAGCCAATGCACCAACAGCCTGGCCGATTGGGTTGACTGTGCCGTCACAAGCAATCGAAGACATTATGGGCTGGAAATTGTCGGCATAATAATCAGCAAATATGCCGGTGAAGTCTGGATGATCCCATTCGTCCCAGCTGTATCCTGGAAACAGAATTATTGAATGGCCTCCTGCATATTTGTTTGACCCCCTGTTGATTATATTGTAATCCTGCTCAATTGTGCCTTCAATATCAACACCAAATGACCCATAGCTAATGATATTATTGCTAACACTAACGTCATTGTCTGCATACACTGACAATATCCCGATTATAGTATTGTTCCTTACAACTGCACCGTCTATATGCCCAACATTGAGCGGATGGCCGATTTCCTGATTACAGGATTCATAATGGTTCCAGCACAGATTGCCTTCTATAGTAAAATTATAGCCTCCATAAAGTACGTAAACCGGCTGGGTTCCAGGCAACTCTTTTTCCTCCCAGAATGTTTCCCAGTTCTCCCCAGTCCCAGGAACACGGTCTGTATCAGACCAGTGATTAGCAATACACTGATATTCCTTTCCGTTGTGGGTAACATTAGTGCCTGCATAGTACAGGATTGCAGGGTTGACGTGCATAAAGGCCCAAGCATTAAGACTGTCATAAAGCCTGTTGTTTTTGATTACCACATTTTTTGTGTAGGAATGCAGCCTTACACCCATGCCCTGGATGAGGTCAGCATGAGCCTGGGACCGCAGATAATAATCAACATTTGAAGGAGCTGGTCCATCAGGATTTTCCATAATAGAATCACCTAGTATTATGGTATTGTCATTAACAACCTCCTTAACCCCTATTTCATGGTCGCCCAGCAGGACATTGACCCCACTGCGGATCCATATCTCCATGCCCGAGGTTATCTGCGTTTGCCCGGGGGTGTTCCACTTGGCATCGGGGTTGGTCATAATCGTGCCGTTTTCATTCCAAACACTTTCGTTTGGGTTTTCTACCTGCAAAGGAATGTAAAGTGCAAGGTCGTGTATGGAATTGTTTACAATGAGCAGGTCCTTTCCGGAAAATGTGATGCCGTCTGAATAAATCTTGTGTATATCATTGTTCGAGATAACAACATCCACTCCTCCGGTTGAAATGCCATTTGATACTTCACTTATTTCACAGTTATCCACAATAACATTGGTTCCGCTGATGCTAATGCCATTGCCAAAGGCAATGAGGTTGTCGGTTTGCGGACCTGAAATCCTGCAGTCCTTTATTAAAACATTGTTCGAGTTCCAGAGGTGTATTGCCTTTGACGCAGTGTTCGGGGACATGTATTCATTCCTCTTGATTGTAAGGTTGATGAATTCAAAACCGCTTGCGCTTCTTCCCACCCTGATGGGCCGGTCATCGGGCCTTGGATTGACAACCATATCCTTAAACCTGTATTTCATGTTAACATCCCCGGGGTTGTTGCCGTAATTGTCAATATTTATTGAATAAAAAATTGGATTGTGTCCTGGTTTTGGCCCGAACGTGGCCCATCCGCTTCTCTCCGGCACTTCATAGCCATAATGGAATGCAATCATATAAAGATTGTAATACCCGTCTTCCAATAAGAACAATATTTTCTGGTCAGGATGGTCTATAGGATACTTTTCAGCCTCTTCAAGGCTCATTTCATTGCCTTCTGTGCCATTATGGCTTCCGAACCCGTTTACCGAAACATAGAAGCAGTTGTTTTCATGAAGGCATTCGAAAGGTTCTTGCTCAGGTATACAGGCACCATTCTGGCAAACATACCAAGGCTCACATATTCCGCAGCTACCTCCACAACCATCTGGTCCGCATTCCTTTCCAGTACAATCAGGAACGCAGTGTTTTATACCATAATAAGCCTCAATGGCCTGGAACAGGTCAGGGACGCAGGCCGAGCAGAGATACCATGCATTTATGTGGGCATTTAGCTCTGTGAGGTTGACTGCACCATTGCAGTCTTTGTCAGCCTCTGTGAGGCATGACAGGACTGCTGTGATGGATTGGAAAATGATTAAAGAAAATAAAATTGTCAACAAAACTGCATGCTTGGGGTTCATGTAATTATATTTATTTTGTTCGCTTTTATTAATGAAATATACCCTTAGGATTCCAAACGTTTTTAATCTTAAGAACCTTATATTTCGTATGTTTCAGAGGCCGGAGAAGGCAGACTACTACTTGAACATAGCCAGGGAAGTCAGCAAACGATCCACGTGCCTGCGCAGGCGGTTCGGCTCCGTTATTCTCAGGGACGACCAGATAGTTTCAACGGGTTACGTTGGTGCTCCGAGGGGGGCGCCGAATTGCACCGACATTGGCAAGTGCCCGAGGGAAGAGGCCAACATCCCGCCGGGGGAGAGGTACGAGCTGTGCAGATCTGTTCATTCCGAGGCCAATGCTATCATCAACGCTGCCAGGAGCGGTGTGAGCGTGCTCGGTGGCACGATGTATCTTTACGGTGAAAACGTACGTGACGGCACCATAGCAGAGGCCAAACCCTGCAAGATGTGCAAAAGGATGATAATCAATGCAGGGATAAAGGAGGTTGTGGTCAAGACCCCGGCCGGCAAGAAGATTTACAGCGTTGAAGAGTGGGTGGTTAACGACAAGGGTTTGTACGGGCAACACGATCTGCAAGGGTACTGATCCTGCTACTTTAGCTCCGGACTATCTTGGTGTAAGTCTTGGTGTGATTTATGAAATTCAGTGGATGGCAGAAGACGAGTCTGATAGAGTACCCTGGGAAAATATCCACGGTGCTGTTTACAGGTTCGTGCAACTTTAGGTGCCCCTTTTGCTACAACGTGGACCTTGTGCTGAACCCGGAAAAATTGCCGCCGATAGACGAGTCAACCGTACTGGAATACCTTGAACAAAACAGGGGCCTGTATCACGCCGTTGTCGTAACGGGCGGGGAACCGACGATGCACAAAGAGCTGCCGAAATTTCTTGGAAAGGTGAAAAAGCTCGATTTTCTTGTCGGGCTGGAAACCAACGGGACAAACCCGATGATGATTGAGCGATTGATCAAGAACAGGCTTGTGGATTTCGTGAGCATGGACATCAAGGCCCCCCTTGCCTGGGAAAAATACAAAAAAGCCGCCGGAATCTCGGACAAGGGGCTATTTGAAAGTGTTAAAAAAAGTGTGAAAATCCTGCTTGGCTCTAACGTGGATTATGAATTCAGGACCACCGTGGTGCCAAAGATTCACACGGAAAAAGACATCGTTGACATATCCAGGCAGATTAAGGGCGCCAAGCACTATGTCCTGCAGCAATTCCTGCCTAAAAACACGATTGATGAAAAATTTAGTAAGGCAACACCGTTCAGGGTGGAGAAACTAGTGAACCTGAGACTAAAGATAAAAAAGAACGTCGCTGCCTGCGAGATCAGGAATGTTTGAGCAAGGCAGGGCAACGCAGCGATGAGGGCAGCAGAGAGGTTCAGGGTTCCGGTATCTCAGGGTCCCGAGCCCAGGTTGGTTTTGGTTGCGAAATTCAAAATCGACACAATTACCCAGACAATAAGCAAGAAGATTAATCTCTTCTTGTTCTTTGTCACCTTTTTTTCGGCAATCCACTTCGGGGAATATGTGATAAAGCTATATATGCATATAGAAACGGGTATCATGATAATCATGATAGGGAAGGTATAGAGCAACGCGTTGTTCGTAAAGACGATCTCGACAATGAAAATGGCAACAATCATGGAATAAAACAATTTCCTGCCATCGAACCCCTTCTTATAGATTACAAAGGCAAAGGACAAAGGATATCCGATGTAGAACAGCCATATAAGCGGCATGTGACGAATCCAGTCCTGAAAATCGGGGTTGAATGCGGTCGTGTAATCTACAAGAATCCAGAAGAGGATACCGATTATGCAATATTTCAAAAATTATCCATATAATCCTATACGTGGCGGGCATGGTATATTAGAAGCAGGGCGACGTAATCAGGGGACTGGATAAATATATTAATAAGCAATCACGTTCATCTTCAAGATGGCTGAAATAGCCCGTGAAGAGATAGATGCTGCATTCCCACTAGAGGGGAGCATTGACATGGAAGAGCTCGTTTTCTCGCTTGAGGACGTCCTCGCAAATATCGCCCAAATGTCCGGTTCTGTTCACGCAGACGAGGAAGACAACGATGACGAAGACAACGATGATGAGGAGGAAGAATATGCCTGCGGTACGCTTGCCGATAAGGTGCTACGCTACCAAAAGGAGTTCCGGAAATATATCGAAATAATCAAACACGACCTAGAGGACATGGGATACGATTTCAAGCGCTTGCAGCATGACAAGGACGCCCGTTATTCACACAAGGACGAGCAACAGAAACTAAAAGACCCCGAGGCCGAAAAAAGCCCGTTTGAGAGGGGCCACAAGTTCGGGTGCGGATGCCCCGGTTGCACGGCCTTCAGGGAGAGTTTTTTCGCCGATGACATAACCGATTTTAGCATCCCCGACAGCAGAAAGATGATAGCCCTGAACGTAGAAGTAAAGAGATACGCATCTGATCACAAGGACAACCCGTCGGACTATCCCTGCGGAGGAAAACTGAGGGGCATGTTCAAACAGGGTCCCTTGCTATACGCGCTTGCCGACATCGGGAAGAATCCTGGCATGATGAACCATCTGGCCGTTTAGGCTGTTTCTTCACATGGCAAACAGGAAGCAAAGATTTCCCGTAACTTTCGTTGAGAACCAATCGGCTAAAATTTTAATACCTTGCTACCAAAGGTTATTCAATGCGCAAGGAAATTCCGGCTCTTGCTTTGATGCTGCTTGTCTTATCCGCATCGGGATGCACTTCCATATTCGATGAATGCAGGGACGTCTCATGTGAGGATACATGCTCAGGCGATACGCGATTGTACAACGGAGTCTGCCAGACCGGAAAGTGCAGGTATTTTTATGAACAATGCGAACACGGATGCTTCCAGGGTGCATGCAATTCCCAGCCGCCCCATCTCGTCTTGGAAGACAATCCCCAGCAAAAGGGTGATTTCAGCCTGGAGATTCTCAGGGCTGAGGTAGAAACAGGCGAAGAGGACATAGATGAAAAGGACAGGTATGATTTTTATCTGCTCATCACCAACGCTGGCGATTCCGGCATATTCAGCATCAAAGGCGCTTCCATCGTAGCCGAGACAGGGATCATGCACAGCTCGGTCGGCTTTGGCTGGAGCGATTTCATAGCTAGCGCTGAGAACAGGAATATCAAGTTCACCATAGGCGATGTTCCACCCGGCCTGCAAGAGCAGAACACAACCCTTGTAATCCGGACAAACCAAGGCAATTACTACTACCAGGCTTCCTTTGAACCCTGATCCTTTGAACCTGAAGATCTTGGCTTATAGTACAAACTAGTACAAACCTAATATCATATCTGTTGCTGCATATCTATACTATTTTTCCAAGAATTTTTTCTTTAAAACAAGCAAGCATCACTGAGCCCATGTGGAGGGCGAGAGCAGGAAAAAGTGAAAAAGGGATCATAAATTTTTATATGTTTCTACAATAGATATGCAATAGATATAGCAAATTATAGAAGCTATTATACGTTCTTTATGCGAGAACTCATTTCCTCGCTTTCTTCTCTCTCTTGATTTCGTCCTTCAGCTTGGAAATCTTGATAACAACCCCGCATTTCGAGCAGCGCACGCTGAATGGTCTTTTCCAGGCAGGCTCAACATGCTCGCTATATCCGCATTCAGGGCACACGTAGTCCACTTCTGCTATGTCCGAGTCCGCCTTGACCAGAACCCTGACTTTGCCCTTTTCTTCGCCTGCTTTGTTCTTGACCGTCCTGTTGGTTATGTATTTGAACTGACCCATAAACTATATCTTGGCCGTTTTACTTAAAAATCAATCATTCAGGAACCAGCAGATGGGCGCTAAAACAAGACCCCAGCCATGAATGCCAAAAGGCCCATAACCATCCCGATTTTTATCATCTTGCTTACAGATTTGTATAGCCTGCGCCGGATGAGGATGTAAGAGGCCAGTATAAGAACAGCGTCTGTCGGTATTAGAACCAGAAGGTAGCTTAGTCCCAGTAATTCCCAAATGTAGGGAAGGGATGATATCACCACGGCCATCCACAGGCTGAAAGACGCAATCAGGATTGCGTACACGGTCTTGTACCTCAGCTTGATGCCCCAGGGATGGACCCTGAACCTGTCTGCAAAGGACTCCTTCATTTTGGATGCGATCCTCTTTATAAAAGACATTCTGTCGCCTTCCAGGTCTTCAAGGTCCTTGACGATCTCCCTTGAGAACGTGGCCAGACCTGCCAGTAATGCGAGCATAAGCGGCAGCACAAGGTTGTTCACAGCCGCTCCCCCGAAAATGAAGGTGGAGAACACCAGATAGGCGACGGCCATGTTACCCAGCAACATCTTGGTCTGCAAATTGAAGGAGTACACCACCAGCAGCAGGGAGTTGCCAACAGCGAGCAAGAAGCACAGCCAGTTGATCGTCGCCGACACCAAGATGCCAATTGCGAAAAGGGCAAGCGTCAACAAAACCGCGCACCTCTTCGACAGCCTGCCGGCCGGTATGGGCCTGTTGGGCCTGTTTATCTTGTCGGATTCGACATCGAAGAAATCATTGATAGAATTGCCTGCACCGGTTATCAGGAAAGCGGTGGCAAGGGCCAGCAAAATCGGGAATGTCACAGTCTTTGCAACCAAAAATCCGCCTATCAGCACCCCCACGGCGGCCATTGCGCAGTTCAGGGGCCTTATGAGTTCGAGACACGACCACATAGAATCCCAGCCCCCTAAGCTTTATGTTCCTTGTGTATTGGCCTTAACTGATGCGACTTGCAGTGCCTGCATCTGACCTTCTTAGCCCGGACCTTTGTCAGGTCCGAGCGCAACTTTGCACCGCACTTCATGCATATGAAAATTCTGCGGAATATCCTGTTCTCGGCTTCGGGAAATCTTTGCTTTGCCATTTCAATCGCTTCTTAATTTCTTTGGAATTAACCTTTTAAATACATCTCCTACAGCTGAAATGCACGCAGGGCATGGAAGGCCTTTAGTGACGCGGATGTCTCGGCAGCCAGATTTTCCGGATTCGCGGTCGTGATTAGGATATTCGAATGGCCGAATCCGGTGGAGCCCATGTTCATCTTCATTCTGACCAGCATGAACATGTTGTTCTGGATGATGGTGCCGAAGAGTCCGGGCTTTTCGATGACGCCGTCGCTGTCAATTATAATCTCGATCCCGGCACGCTTGTTGTTGTCAGGGTCCATCGATTCGGCGTCGGTGAAGAAATACTTTATCTCCATCTCATCGAACACCTCCGACAGCCCCTTTTTGATTTTTTTCTGTCTGTCGGTGAAGATTATGAACCCCCCCGGGTATGCCAGCTTTATGCCGTACTGGAATTCGAGTTTCATCTCCTTGAGCAGGGTCCGCGTGGACACGATGTTCAGGTTGGCGTACACGAAATCAAGCGGATTCTTCTTCATGTATTCATCCCATTTCTTGCAGAAATGTGACCTGCATCCGGGAGGCCTGTAGTCGAAAACCAGGCATTCGTTGCTGAACCATCCAGTGAAAAACGACCGCTTGATTATATTCCCCTTGGAGTCTATCCTGCCTTTCATGTAAAGCCTTTTCCTCATTTCCTCGTCCTGCAGTATTCCTTTCCTCACGAGCCCCAGGTCGGCGAAGCATTCGTCCTTGTCCTTGACGCAGCAGTAGTTCCTGCGCAAATCAAAGATGGTATAGCACAGCCTGCATGTCCTGTTCATGTGGTGCAAATAGCTTTCCACGCGCATATAATAAATTAGCCAAGCCAAAATTAAATATGCAAGCGGAAAACGAGCTGCTCAGAGCTGTGATTCTCATAGACAAGCCTGCCGGCCTGACATCCTTTGACGTGGTCGAGCTCGTGTCCGGATTCCTTCACGTAAGAAAGGCAGGCCACAGCGGAACGCTGGATCCCAACGCGACAGGGCTGCTGCTCATAGCCCTGGGGGAGGCCAGGAAGGCCATGCCCGTTCTGACAGGGCTCGACAAGGAATACGTGGGCGTTATGAGGCTGCATGGCGATGTCAAAGACAGGGAGCTGAGCCAGGCGTTGATGTCGTTTCAGGGCGAGATAACCCAAGTGCCACCTGTCCGGTCAGCTGTCGCCAGAAGGCCCAGGAAGAGGGTGGTGCATGAAATCGAGATTCTCGAAACAAAGGGGAGAGACGTTAAATTCAGGGTTAGGTGCGAGGCGGGAACGTACATCCGGAAGATCGCCCACGACGTTGGGCAGAGCCTTTCTTGCGGTGCGCACCTCATAGAACTGAGGAGGACCAAGGTCGGGCCTTTCAGTCTGGAAAAGTCAGTCACTGTTTCGGAACTGGAAAAGATGCCGGAAAGCAAGGTGAAAAAGATCCTAATCCCGCTGGAGCACGCCCTTGACATGATAAAACTGCCAAGAATCGTGATCTCAAACGAATACGAGCAGAGAATCAGGAACGGTTCCCCCGTCCGGAGAGATTTTGTCAGGAGTATGCCCAAAGTAGCGGGGGTTAAGGAAAACGGTTATGTCGGGATTTTCAACGAGCAGGGGAGCATCATCTGCCTGGCGCGTTTCATTGGCAAGGGAGACACATTGGCAAAAACCGACCGGGTTTTCCTGGATTAGTCCGGGGCAGAGCTTCGATATTTGATTCATGGCAGAGTCTCGAGAGCCTCGATATTTATATCCAAAAACAAAAGATGGTTCATGTCCGTTCCAAAAAACCTGCTTGCCATTCTGGCGTGCCCGCGTTGCAAGGGGGATGTGCAGGAAAAAGAGATGTTCATTATCTGTAAAGGATGCAAGCTTGCGTATCCCGTCCTTGATAAAAGCGTCCCTGATATGCTATTGGATGATGCTTGGCAAGTTGAAAAGGCAAAAAAGAACGGATTCAAGCATAAGCTAAAGCTCTGAATCTTATCCAAACTTCTTGCTTTTGGAAAAGAGAAATAATAAAAAACAAGCGGCACAATTAATAAGAAGATGCCTGACAAAGCAGTTGAAGTCCTTATCGGATAGCCAATCGGGATTTGAACTGATTGTAAGGCAAGTGGGGGAAGTGCCGGGGTGGCGGAACTTGGCTAAGCACCAGACCACTTTGTCCTTCATGAGAAGGTGGTGGGCTAACGCGCCAGACTTGAGACCAGATATTACGATTGGGCCAAACCCAAGATGACTTAATGGCTTGACTCCGATCAAACCTTCCTGGCGGAAGGTGCGGCGGATATGAGGAGTAAGATATCTGGTGGGCGAAAAGATTGAGCAGGCTCTGCCTGCTTCTATGCTCGTATGCCCATGCAGGTTCAAAAGCCCGCTTTTTCCAGGAGCTGTCTCGTCCCCTTAAAAGTGGGCGAGCAAAAAATGGAAGAGTGAGGTTGGAAATCCTGCCCCCGGCGT
>CAZLFZ010000027.1:0-14756 GCA_964559215.1 uncultured archaeon | reverse complement strand
AACATGGTGAGGGCTTTGTCCGGTTCGCCCTGACACAGCCGCTCGACAGGATAAAGGGGGCCCTGGAAAGGATTGGAAGAATATAGCTTGATAACCCTGTTATTTGTAGTCCTTATAGTCCTGTTTTCTGTAAACCCGGTTTATCCACACCTTTTTGAATAAAGGGAAGGTCAATGTCGACAACAGGAAAGCGGCTGTTGGGACGATGGCGTTAAGCCAGGGATTTGGAAGGTTAATCGCGTACATGTAGATGGCGATTGCGAGGTATGTGAAAACCACTACTATGAATTTCCTCGTTTTTGACGTTTCCCATGCCTTGTCGGACTCCACCCTCCTGTTCCTCTCCTTTATCTTTTCCATCTCCCTTTCCAATTCCCGCAGCGTCGTCATATTATCTGATGGCTCCCGTGTTTATCCGGAATTTGTCCAGAATTAAATCATATCTTATTAACATATCTTAGGTCCCTTCAGCCGAATTCCTTGCCCCATTCATCGTATTTGTCCAGTATGTCGGCTTTTGAGCTTGGCTTCACCTTCTCGAACGCCTTGTCGAATTCTTCCGGCGACAGGCCCCTTGTATTCAGGGTGTATACCTCCAGCTGTTTCGCATTAAGCTTTTCAAGGCCCGGGTTTTTCTCCCGAATCATCAGTGTTACCGCCTCCTGGCAGAGGGCGGCTATGTCCCTGCCCGAGTACCCGGTGCTTTTTTCAACCAGCTCATTCAGATCCACATTGCCCAGGTCGGCCCCAAGCAGGTGAATCTCGAATATCAGTTTCCTGGAAGCGGCATCCGGCAGGGGGACGAAAATCTTCCTCTGGAACCTGCTGAGCAATGCGTCATCGAGGTCCCAGGGCTTGTTCGTGGCTCCCATGAAGAGCACCTTGTCGTCGTGCCTGCTCTCAAACCCGTCCATCTCTTCCAGCATCTGGCCCAGAACCCTTCTGCTGCTCTCGTCTATCCCGCTGTCCCTGCTCGGGGCCAGGGAATCGATCTCGTCCATGAAAACCAGAGACGGCTGCAGCTTCCTTGCCTTGGAGAAAAGTGCCGAGATGATCTTGCTCGACTCCCCGAAGTACTTCGACAGCAGGCTCGACGCCTTTGCCTCGAAAAAGGTCGCATTCAGCGTGCTGGAGCTCGCTTTGGCCAGCATGGTCTTGCCCGTGCCCGGAGGGCCGTACAAAAGTATCGATTTTGTTATCGTAACGAAATCCGGCTTGCCGCGAACGAAAGGCAGTATTATGGCTTGCCTAAGCGTTCCCTTGGCCTCTTCCAGCCCGCCTATGTCCTCCCATGTCGTGCTTGGCTTCTGGGTGACTATGAGCTGGTCAATCAAGTCTGGCGAGTTTGCCCTTGCCTGTTCCGTGGTAGTCCTGATTATGTTGCCGACGGACTCGTACTGGGAAGCTGTCTGAAAGAAATTCTCAGCGTCCTCCCGGGGGGCCTGGTAGGCAAGCCTCCTCGCAATAGCCCCCGCCTTGCTGTAATGAATGCCGGCCCCCTTATCATTGCCTTTGCTCTCTAGCTGCCGGGCTCTTTCCAGCTCTTGTTGCAGCTGCTGCTTAAGAATATAATGCCTGAGTTCTCCCATAAGAATAATTCCCTCCGTTTTGCTCCCCCAAATATTTAAACCAACTCCCTATAAGGAGTGCGATAAAATGAATTTGGATATAATATATAAAAAAGATTTTATAATTTTCTTTTTTTATTTAATCCACAAAAACAGGGGTCTCTGTTAAAGTTATTGTGACTTTGTTATTGCTTACTGTTTTTGTCTCAAATTATTTCCCGTATTTCGTTCTAATATCTCTATCATATTTTCTCTGAGCCCCTTCATTTTATTTCAATCCCCTCTTCAGGAAGTAATCCTTGCTCAATTATTTCACTAACTGTCCTGCTCCTCTCCCCTGTTGGGTCTTTCTCATGTACGAAGTCCATAAACTTTAACTAATCCAATTAAAATGATTGATTTATTCATCTTATCTACTGACCAAACACAAAATTATAAAAAGTGCCAGGTGTCCCTTGCTCGCATAGACGCATGCCGGGGCCACATTCTTTGCATTCCCCGACATTTGCACATTCAGGGCAATCCTCTTTATCAGTGCACCATGTGCAATCTGACGGGAAAACGCACCCCGCACAATCTGCTGGGCACGAATCTATCCGTCTCTCTGTATCATCGCAAAAAGAGTCTCCGCAGGCATCATCACTATCAATTGTCAGATTGTTTGGCAGTACATATTCTTCCATAACCCCTGTAAGTGTTTTTCTTTTTACTCCTTCAGGGTCTTCGTTGTATAGATACTCAAACCATCCTTCTATTGCCTCTTTTCCCCTACCTTCAAAATTATGGTGGTGGGTTATTCCCCCAAAAATCTCATCTTCACTCAAAGTCTCGTACTTGTTTTTCGCATCCTCCAACATGCCTGCTGTCCAAAGGCCCTGAATGCCAAGCAAATAAGTGGTGTGGCCGTTCCATGTCTGCTCTACGGCCTTACGATTCCTCCCCCCTCCGTCAGCTGTAAGATACTGTATGTCCGGGACGTCGGTCCATTTGTTTGTAATAGTCCCTGATTTGATTGTCTCAGGAGAAGCTAACTCGTTTGCCATTTCAAGAAAATCGTTCATTGTGCCAAGAAATTCATGTATGTCATCGGGGCTTGTGCCGCGTATGTAACTGATGTTTATTGCGTCTTGTTCTGGCATATTGGAATAACCATCCCAACTCAAATGGGAGGGGCCCGGGTGTATTATGGATATTTCGTGGCCATTTTCCTGCCATGAACGAACAATGTTCTCTACATCCTCATTTCCTAAAATATAATCAACCCATTGAGGAGAAAATTGCAGTGTAAGTTTAACATTATACGAATCAGCCGTTTCTACAAGCGGTTTCAGGTAATTATTAAAGTCGCCAAAGTAGTCTGATTCAGGTCCCCTT
This sequence comes from uncultured archaeon, assembly GCA_964559215.1. Taxonomy (GTDB): domain Archaea; phylum Aenigmatarchaeota; class Aenigmatarchaeia; order QMZP01; family JAFGSV01; genus JAFGSV01. Next base: position 11,814 of record CAZLFZ010000027.1, on the reverse strand, counting down.
TTGATGTGAACCACAAAAAATGAATAAGGAACATCTGGTGTAACCGGCTCAGGTGGCTCACCAGAATCAAAAAAATGCATCAAGTCCTGGCCCCAGATAGCCCTCCCCGCTGGATTTGCATGGCAGCCGTCTGGCTGTGTTTGTGAAGCACCAAGGTCAGTCAATACAGGCCCTGCCTTTACCTCTCCTTCAAGAACCATTCTATCAACAAAGTTCTTTGTTGCTAACGGGCCGTCATTACCAACGCAAATACCCTCTGTTGTATCAAGGAAAAAAGGCATTGGCGTGGCATATATTTCAGCATCTGGAGCCATTTCTTTTATTTTGTTTAAAACAAAGAGAACATTTTCATATTCCAAATCAAGAGTTTGTGGACTAGCACAAAGTTCCCACCAAACCTTCTTTGTATTTGGATACCTATTCAATAATCTTTCAAATCTTCCCCAATAATCATAACCGTGTCCAGTGTACTCTACTGCTTGATTATACCATGCTACTAGGCTTCCTCCGCTATAACTCTCTGTCTCCCTGTCTATATCCCAAAAGTTTTCACCGCCTATTTCCAGATAGCCTTGAACTGCATTATTGGTTATTGAGCATCCAACAAAGCCAACCATTCCTTCCTCTACTTCACCAGGAACGCAGCATTCAGCAGACCTCCCTCCACTGCAGGTGTCTGGTCCTATGCCTTGATAGCCTGTCTTGCACTCTTCCCTGAAATCAATGCAGTAGCCCCTGTTGTCTGGTCCGCAGGCTTCTGTTTCTCGCCTTGGCTTACAATCTTGAGGGCAGCTTCTACTCTGCCTTTCAGTTGGTTGACAAACCCCATCGCCGCATTCGCTTGGCGGTGGCTGAATGCATCCGCTGACTAAAAGAAGGGCCAAGACCAATAAAATTAATATAGTTTTACCCATATTGCCTCTCTATGTTTAATGTTTAATATGGCCGCTTTGTTTAATACATTTATAATTTTTTCTCCTTGTTGAGCTATTCGCTAACCAGATATACCTGATAACCAACAACGGTGCGAGCAAGGATGCCACCGGTCAAAGGGACCGACGGTAGGCGAACTGACAACGTAGCCAAGGTTGACAAGAAAAATCCAACTTATTCCTTTTCCACCAGCACCCTCTTCTTGGGAGCCTCTTCAGCTAGAAGCTTGGCCTTTTCACCCGCCATCTTGAGCGCTGTCTCCTCGTCCACGCTCTCCAGGTCGTCGATGGCCTTCATTATATCCTGGGATTCCTCATCCACCGGCAGCTCTTCCTTCCCGAAGATCCCTGACAACTTGCCCTTGACTAGGTCCAGCCTGCCTTCCTCTATGGCCTTCTTCACGTCTATGTCCACCATGGCCTCGCTGAGCTGCTCCACGTCCGTGTTCATTATCCGCTCGACAAAATCGGATTCACGTTCGAACTTCTCCTGCTCATGCATCGCCTCTATCAGCAGCAAGATCTGCAGCTCCCTGAGAAACCGGTTTGCCTCCTGCTGCTTGGTCGCTGATTCTAGCCTCAGCGACTTTATCTTCTGCACGTTCAGCAGTTTCAGGGTTCTCGGCTGCCCTTTCGCTTCCAGCATCAGGCGCTGTATGCTTTCCTGTATCACCTTTATGTCATCCGACAGCCTTTCCACGTTCTTCTCGGTCTTCACCCTCTCCGTGAGCAGATCTTCCTGACTGAGAGAAAAAACATTCTTGCCGAATTTCTTCATGAGGAAGTTCTTCAGGTTCATGTTATCACGTCCATTATCCCCTTAAGTTTTGTTTTTTGGATATTTATATGTTTATACATTGCTTATTATATGCTTATTTTACCGCCAAAATTTTTTAATTGTTTCCAGCCATGGTTTCTTTTCCCTATATTTTTTGAGCAATATGATTAGCAAGACAGAGGCTATGCTAAGCACACCATTGGCCACAGGGTCGTCCCAGGTCGCTATATCCAGGCTGAACATGGTCGTTGAGAACGGCCACAATATCATCGTCCCCCAATAATTCATCCAGTCCGCGAGCGAGTGGGCGGCGAATCCTATCCCGGCCCCCATTGATTTAAGCCTGCTCCTGGTTAATGCGTAGACGACAGCTGCTGTTATGGGAGCGAATACAAATGAGTGGAACGCTCCCCTGTGCCACGGGGTGAAGTAGTCCAGGTCTGGCAGCATACCGCCTAATGCCCCGAACAGCATGGAGAATCCGAACAGGTACGCCATTGCGGCGCCAACCAGGAAATGGGTCGGAAATGTGAACATGATTATGTTTCGAATCTATTGCTATATTAATCGCTGGTTAATCGCTGGGGGAACAGATGGGGATGGAAATTCGAAGAAATATATACATAGCCCAGCATTAATTTAATTAATGAAAAGGGCTTTTCTGTTATCTCTGGACGCGATGGTTGCTGTGGGTCTCCTGTTCATACTGACGGCTTTCCTGTCCAGCATATCAATAAGCTACTCTTCCCCGGAGATCGAGTATCAGAGGTTCTATTACGTCGGGAAGGATGTGATGAATGTCCTGGAGAGGGCCAAGCTGCCGGCGGTATTAGATTTCCTGCCGGAAAACTACACACAGGATTGCAACATAACGGATGCTGACATGGAAAAGACGATCCTTGATGTGCTTGGATACCTGTGGGCCCAGAATTCCACAAAAATGAACGAGTGCGCTGAAAATCTCACCAGGGAGTTGCTGAATCGTACGCTGCCTCCAAGCTTTGGTTACGGAGTGTGGCTGGGAGGAACGAACATATCCAGGGGAGGGGAACCGATAGAAAACGCATCATACGTTTCAAGGCTGCATACCATAGTTTCTGGTTATGAGCTAGGCAAGCCTGTAGCTGGATATTTCGCAAGCGCGTACATCTCAAGGATGGCCAAGACGACATCAAGCTATGTCTATTTCGGGGGGTACGTCGGTGATGGCAACATAACGAAAAATGTGATCCTGCCGTCTGATGCGAATGTAACCGGGGTGTATCTGGAGATCAGCGCCGGGAACAACTTCAGCTTGTGGGTGAACGGTGATTTCGAAGGCGACTATTATCCTTCTCCTTTTAACATGACAGCAGACAACTGGACTGTATGCGGGTCCGCTGAGGAGTGCGTCAATTTCACCAAGGGCGATAACCAGATAGAAATGAGCTTCAAGTCGTCAGCAAAGAATTACATCGGCGGCGGCTATATGAAGATTACCTACAACACCTCGAAGCCGGACACGCTTCCCTTTAAGCTGTCCAATGAAACAGCCCTGAAATACTACCGCTTCCCGGGGATTGCGGGCGTGATAAACCTATATTCCTCCTTCTACATTCCAGGCATTCTGAACTCCATGCTCGTCCACATGCACTACAGTTCTGGCTGTACAGCAAACTGCACCATATTCCTGAACGTTGGAAACGTGACGATATACGAGAGCAACGAAACAGGAGAGAAAATATTCAACATCACAAATTCAACGCTCTGCCCCCTGCTGAACAATTACACAAGCATGAGCAACCAAACCGTCCCTCTGAGGATGGGCCTGAGGAACGTGAGCCATGTGGAGGGAGGGGAAGGTACTGGAGACTCTGTCCTGGTCACGGATGTTTCAGGCAGTATGGACGACTGTGTAATCTGCAACGTGAGTTGGAACTGCAAGTATCAGTACTGTGCGGGCAGGTTCTTAGGCTTTTGCTGGAACTGGCAGTGGGTGGAATGTGAATATCCGGGAACATGTGATGATGATGAGTGCAACCAGGCCGGGGGCGAAACAACAAGGAACCATGATATCGTCTGCCCTGAGTGCAACAAGACCAAGCTCGACCTAGCAAAGGAGGGGAACAATGAGTTTATAGACGTGGTCCTTAACTACACAGGAAACCGGGTAGGTCTTGTGAACTACTCCACTTCAACCTTAGGGGCTTTCAACCTCACGGATGACAACGAAAGCCTCAAAGCCGTTGTAGGCAATTACACCACCGAAGTCTGGACATGCATATGCTGCGGGATACTGAACGCGACGGAGATGCTGGTAGAGCAAAGCGACTCCTTGAGAAGGAGAAGCATAGTGGTCATGAGCGACGGCGAGACCAACGTCGAATGTACCCCTCACCACGTCTGCAACTGGTGGGATGACGAATGCATAGAGAGGGCAAAGGATGATACGATACAGGCGGCCTGCGATGCCTACGACAACTACGGGATCGTTGTATACACCATAGGATACGGGGACGACGCTGACAACGAAACCATGAACCTGACTGCCCAGTGCGGCCATGGAAAGTACTATTACAGCAACACGACCGAACTTGCCGAGACCTACCGCCAGATTGCCGAGGAGATAGCAATCGATTATTTTGCGCAGACCGTTGAAATAGATTATGAGGGCGCTTATAACAGCACGCTGTATGACGATTCCTATATAGAGTTCAACTACACCCCCAAGGATTTTCTTGGATATGGCGAGGTTTCACTCTCACTGGAGTCAGGCAGATTCGGCGGCAATGTGACATCGCCGAAAAACGGGACATTCCGTATCCCCGCCGGTTCAAGGATACTTGATGCGAAGACCACCTCCTATTCATCTGAGTTCTGGACAAGCTCTTTGATTGTGAACAGTTCTATTACCGGGAACTGGAAAACGGTTTATAACCTAAGCGATTATAGCTCGGATTACGGTGAAAAGGGCGAATTCGTGGATTTGGGGGACCCATTCATAGTTCACATACCCATAGATGATCTTGTCGTGGGTGAAAACAATAGCGTAGGCATAGACACAGCATTCTCATCCAATGACATGACGGGGGGCTCCCCCGATGACAAGGTCATATATCATGTGGGAGTCAGCGGGCTTGTCGGATACGGTGAGGTATTCGAGACCCTAGATAATGCGACTGATGACGCATTTCAGAGGCTGCAAAATCAACTGGCGGAATTCAACATAACCATGCTTGAGGTGAAAACAAGCTCCCATTACCTTTCCGAGTTGCCATCGTTGTGGGGACCTTCGGTGATGGAGATAAGGATATGGACGTGATTTTTAATAGCATAGAAGGAATTGATTAAAATGGACATCATAAAAATTTTGTACCTGCTGGGTGTGGTGGTTTTTATATCCATGATTATAGTCTTGTTCACACTGTCAACATTGCCTGAAAATATAGAGTGTTTACCAGGCGACAAAGACTGCATGTCCAAGGTCAGAGAGTCCAGGGAATTATGCAACCCTTCGACATCCATCATCACCGTGGGAAATAGCACAAATTACATAAAGCTTAGGATCACTGTCTACAGGGAAGGGGACAAGTGCATTACAAAAGAAGAAGTCATTGAAGACGTGGATTCCGGCGTGGCGTCATACGACATAACCGGTTACAATAACACCTGCAACCTTACAGCGGAGGAGCTGGAGAAGTACGGTCCCCATGCGTGCCAGGGCTCCCTTTTTGACTTCGTGGCACCGGAAGATTCCAAGGGGGGCAAAGGCTTCGGAGGCGGAACCCCGGAATCAGAACCACCCCACCTGTACTGTACATTGGAAGATGAAGGGTGCAAACTTGTAGCCACTGGATATATTTCCACCTGTGTCCCGTCGAAAATAGAGGGTACCGAAAGTCTGTACGTAGGAGAGGGCAACGTGTATCTGAGCATCTATGTGGAAATCAGCAAAGATTCGTCAGAGTGCTTTCTGTATTACAAGGTTATTAACGCGGTCAACCTGCCGCCCGAGATACCTCCCCAGGTAATAGGAATGGATATGACCTGCACTATACCGCTTTCGGAATTCCCCATTGGTGATGTGGAAGAATCATCATGCAGCGGGCCCCTTATCGACTATTTCGAGCTTATATACTAGTAACGATAAGGGCTAATCCAATATATACCATAATTAGCATTATATAGAACATGAAAGCCCAGTTTTACTCGATATTGGCTCTCGTGCTCACTTTGCCGATATTCATCTTCGTCATTCAATATCTCGCATATTCCCAGAAAATCAGTTACAGCGTGTCGGACAGGGTTATTTCCGACCAGCTCCACCAGCTGGTGTATTCCATAGAGCTTGACACCGAAAAAGCCATGGAAATTAGTGGGAGAAGGGCCTTGCTCGCGGCCACAAATTTTGTCATAGACGGGGGTTCTCCGCTGTCTGACGCCACCACCAACACCACTGCGCTGATGCTTGCTGGGGCGATCAACGGCACCGAAAACTTCATGATGATAAACAACACTATGCCAAACTGGAGCCACCGGATATCATCCAAACCCGTAAACTTCGACGTTTCCCTTGAGTACGGAAACATCAGCATCGAAAACATCGACGGATTCTCACTCAGGATAGGAATGGATTTGAATGTGACCGTTACCGATAAATTAAGCATCGCAAAGATTGAGAAAATCAACACGCGCAAGTTTGTTACGATTTCGTTGCTGGGGTTAGAGGACCCGTTTTTCCCTCTAAACACCCAGGGATTCATACGCAGGATAATCAGGGCGGCTTCGCCAGCCCATTTCTCGAGAAATGTGGTTGCCGGTTCGGAAAACTCTTCAGGAACATGCTCCGGCGTTGTTACCTTTAATAAGTCAGAAGACGACAACACGAAAATCCTTGTCGCGGAGAATCTTACGGATGTTGTGTACAGCCGCCACCTGGGCATAATACTCGAAGATGAAGAAAACCTGACCGGTCAGATAGACTGTTATATTACTGGCAACAGCTCCGCTGTAGACTTGGCCAATGAGACTGTTACGTCAACGGGCTACGAAACCATCTACATAGACGAGCAGACAAAATCTGCATGGTCCATGCCCGGGTCCGCCAATCTCGCAGAGAGGTATTATTACCCTGGCAACGGCCCTGATTTTCTACACAGGCTCGAGGAGAACTACACACCTTCTACCAACGGTATCGTGACCTTCATTTACGTCCCTGAGCTCGAGGAGCAATCCTTCGAAATCGAGGATTATTCCAGAGTGGCTTACATGTATTTTAGCGAGCAAGCAGGGTGCCAAAAAGTGAGAAATTCGCCTGACTGGTTCGGTATTGACGACCCGCATGCTGCCGAATTCAACCTCACGGAATTGACGACCGGCGAATCTTGCTATACGTGGTCACCGGGTTAAGCGTGTTGGGCTGCGTAGAAATCATCTGGACAACCTGCTTTAAGAATCGGTAGCATACGACCGGAATCTCCAGGAAATGATGAAACCGGGCAGAAAATCACAAGAAACGAGACGTTGATAGCGAATTTCAAACATCTTTTCTGCACCCCCGCCTCTTAGAAACTTTTTAATATGTTAAGGCATAGAATAATAGATTGTCTGCCCCTGTCGTCTAGGCATCCTTTTCAGGACAATGGGCCCAAAAAGAAGGGCAGGGAAAAGGGTGGGACAATCCGGTCAATTCCCGGTTATTCCGGAAAGCCGTGAGGATACCGGCCTTTCGTCTTCAGGATGAAAGATTCGAGCTTTATGCGATGACAAGGAAGAAAGCCGATGACCCGGGTTCGAATCACTTCCGCAATCCGCTGCGGAGGGGTGGAATTCCCGGCGGGGGCACTATTTCTTTTAAATCGACACCAAGAGGCCATAAAAATTTATAAATCCTAACAAAATCTATAACCAAGTGGTCTATTAAAGGAAAAGTGGTGGTTTTAACGCTGATGTTTATGTCTAATTCGGGCTCGACGTGGATTTTTAAGTAACAAAAAACATTATTCTAGTGTCTTTATGTACGTTTTCGTGACCTATGCGCACAAAGGAATGATGGGAGTCCTTGCTAGAGGACTCAAAGTGGCCGAGCATTTCAGAAAAGAAGATATCTTTTTTATACACTCCGGTGATGATGACTGGCTGAAGCAAGCTGGTTACAGGTACGAGAATGTACCTTTCGATGTTTTCACCCCCCCATCGGAAATCGTTCTTCCCGATGATACGAAATGCGTGATATTCTGCGATATCCCGACAAATCACTCTTACCAAACTTCCCTGCTGATGGCCACTAGAGAAAGAAAGATACCTTGCGTTGTCCTTGAGAACATCTACAGGAGGGGGCAGACGGGTGAGATTGTATATAAGAACACGGCACTGACATGCGATGCACTTATCCTCACTGGTCTTGGCCTTTTCAAATCTGATGAAAAGGACAACATTCGGATAGTGTCTCCACCCATTAATCGTCTCAGTATCAACGTATCGAAAGAAAGTGCACTGAGAAGGAAATACGGCATACCCGAGGGGAAGAAAATAATATTTTCGACAGGCTACAGTGACGCAAAGGAGACGGTGACTAAGCTTGCCCGGATGTTCGAGAAAGAAATGCCGGAGGCTGTGTTTGTCATTTCTACGACGCAAAAAACAAAAAGCAGTGGCAATATGATATTCGTCCCCTACCTTGAAAAGGATGAGTACTATCGCCTTGCGTCTGTGTCGGATTTCTGGATATGCAAAAAAGGCTACATCCAGATTCTCGAGGCCATTGTAATGGGAAAACCATTTGTGGTCACCGGGAAAATCCAAGGGTTCTTTGACGAATGGATAGACCCTGAATTGACCAGAATCATAAATTACTACCCCGAGTTCTGCGATGAGTTGAAAAACATGGTGCTCAAACTGATGAGAAATCAGACCGATAGGAGGCGTTTTGTGCGGTCTTTGAAAAGAGTCCATGGCGGCGGACCCGACGGCTCAGCGGAGACTGCTGAAATAATAAGGGGAACGAAGTTCCGCGCAAGGAACCTGAAAAAAACCCTGGTGCTGTCTACCGCAGCTGAGAACAATATCTCTAAGGTGAAGGAGCTGATAAACAATGGCGGTTTCGTGCTTCCTTTTATAATATCCATGCCATTCAAACTCAAGGGTGAGAAAGGCCGTGACATAACAAGGGGATTTGACTACAACACGCTCGGTGACAACAGCGATGTCCTCAAACCCGGATTCAGCATAAACTACCACTTCTCATACAACAGCCTGCACTCCCTTGCGGGGGTGTTCCCCTGGTATGGCAGCCTGCTGGAGATGATAAGGCAGCTTGCCAACGTAAGCGATGAAATAATCGTCGTGGGGAAAGGTACGGCTAGTCTCCTAGGTTCCCTGATCAGGAAAAGGAAGGGCAAAGTAAGAGTGATCGATGCGTAAAACCTTAAATTCTCCTCGTCTCCCTTTCGTAATAATATTTATACAGTCTTTCCATGGCGTATACGTAGCCTAGATTGTGGTACATCATGGCGAGCTGGTTGCTTTCTGTGATACTATGTTGGTACTCGTTCTGCGAGACTACTCTAGGCATGTTTGAGAAAAGAATGGATGGCTTTATAAATCCCAACATTAATACCAATAACAAGAAGCTTGCCTGATGTGAACAAATCGTTCTTTGCTCGGCGGGGGCATAGTTTCTTTTTGTCCACATCAGGAAGTGATATTTCGTATTTGCAGTTACAACTTAAATACAATTCCATCTTTCGGGGAGCTGACCGCATGCCTATATCCGAAAGCGTTTCGGATTTTGATAACATCACTAACACATTAAAAATAAGGGTTGTAGAAAGTGTAATCCCACTTTTACACCAAAACAAATAAAAGTGCCGAGGGCAAATTATCAACAAGGAAAAGTATACCTCGTGTATTCAAATGATACTTTCAAGGAAAAAAACACTATTCGATTTTCATTGGAATGTTCAGTTGATTTTCTCTCTAATTTCTGAGTCTCTTCTGCGGGGTGCGTCTAATTAGATGATAAGAAAAGCAGAAGGAAAAGATTTTCAACGTGTTGCAGAAATGTATTTTAGTGAAAGTGCTAACCGATTTCTCTACTATGATCCCACCAATTACGAAGATTTTAAGAAAATGTGGAAGAAGATGCTACGAAGGAAATATAATTTGGTTTGTGTCAGAAAAGGGGAAGTCGTTGGTTTTATAACATGTGTCAGAAAAACAGGCCAAGAAAAACATATCGCTTACATCGGACCTGTAGTAGTTAAACCTGGAAAAGGTGGTGAAGGAGTAGGCAAAGAATTGATGGAATTCCTTCTTAATAAGCTGAAGTTCACGAGCAGGTTCAAAAGGGTTGAACTTGTAGTAAATTCGGATAATCGTAGGGCCGTTGATTTCTTTAGGAATCAAGGTTTTGAGATAGAAGCTGTCCTGAAAAAGCACACCGAAAGGAATGGTGAGTATTTTGATGATTTCCTTATGGTAATGTTTTTTCAATAACGATGAGGTAAAAATATCAAATATTTGAAGAAAGGTAAACTTGCAAAATCTGAAGCGAACGAGCCTTTAATTGTTGATGAAAATAATAAAGCCTACAAAGCCCATCAAACAATAGTTACTATTTGGAATATGTGTGATGGAAACAGGACGATGGAACAAATCGTTGATGAGTTAGCAACGGCCACAAAGGTTGATAAGAGAACAATTAACGATGACGTATCCAAAGTTTTGGCACAACTGGAACAAATAGGTCTTGTTCAAAAGGCTAAATAGCGACAGTTATCACTCAATTAACGTAACCTTCAATGGTATTTTGTGTAGAAACAATCGCTACTTACTGTGCTGTCCCTGAGGAAATTGATTGTCCACTCCCGGCGGGGGCATACAAATTTTTTACAAGTCCACTTGATGTCGTTTATGATTAAATTATGCGGTTCCCCCATAGGGCATCACACTAAAATCGTCGGGCATAGCACATATTTTTAATGGCATTTTTACTTACGTCCACATAGAAAGACTTATAAATAATGTGCCCGTATAATAAATATGACATACACGGAAATAAAAGATATGAAGGGGGGAAAATACTATTATAGAGTTAGAAGTGTTAGAATGGGTAATAAATTTAAAAAGGAAAGAATTTACTTAGGGGCAAATTTATCTGACCAAGCATTATCTAAGAAAGAAAATCAGGCAGATAAAGAGTTATTAAAAGATAAAGTAAACAAAGGGTTAGAGGTGATAAAACCCCAAATCATTAGAATATTGAAGAAAAATAAAATAAAGAGGGCCGGGATATTTGGCTCTTATGCCAGAGGGGAGCAGAAAAAAAACAGTGATATTGACATCTTAATACAACCCACAAAAAATATTGGGTTTGGTTTTGCGGGGATTGAGATTGAACTGGAAAAAACGCTAAAGAAAAAGGTTGATTTGGTAAGCTATAATGGAATAAGCCCCTATTTGAAAGATAAAATTCTAAGCCAGGAAGTGAGGATAATATGAATGGAAAAAACGATTTAATCTACATTAAGCATATTTTAGAAAGCATAAACGCGATAAGTGATTTTTCCAAAGGGATTGATAAAGAAGAACTGATCTCTAGCAGATTGAAGCAAAGTGCAATAGTCAGAGAAATAGAGATAATCGGGGAAGCAGCTAAGAATATTTCTAAAAAAACTAAAAATAGGTATAGTGATATTAAGTGGAAAGAAATTGCCGGTACCAGGGATAAAATGATTCACCATTATTTCGGAGTTGATTTAGATATTGTTTTAGCTATAATAAAAAAGGACATTCCAGAACTGAAAAAAGAAATATTGAAAATTGAAAAATATTTTGAAAACAAATGAATTCATAAATAAATAACAAACGGTGCCTGAAATTAGTAGTATAAATCAACTTCGATGAAAAGTAGCGATTGTTTTTGTGATATTCCCCCAGAGATCTGTTACCAGCCCGGCGGGGGCAATTATTCTTTTTATTCATCTTGGCCAATAAACTGCTATGGAGACCCAAAAAATTGTTGAGGCGTGCCTGGAACCAGCCGCCTATGACGAAAAAGTAACAGGCGGCATAAAACTTATCCAGACCCACATCTCGTGGATATTCCTGACAGGGAAATACGCA
>CAZLFZ010000026.1:0-18685 GCA_964559215.1 uncultured archaeon | reverse complement strand
ACCTGAAACTCATTCCCACGCAAGATTTTTACTTCACTCAGGCATCTGGGGCATCTCACGTTGTTTTGCTGGATGTCCGGATCCCCCCTCCAGTCGCATGACGTGCACTCCACCTTTGCAGGAATCCATTTTATCTTCAATTCCACGTCTTCCAGTTTCGTGCCTTTGGTGAGATATTTGTACAAACGCATGAACTCGGCGGGTTTGCCCCTGAGTTCGCCCAGCTTTATCTTCGCTTTCTTATAGTTTCCCGATTTGAGCAGTTCGATAGCCGCATCCACGGGGTTCTCTTCCCTCATATCTTCCTTTTTGAACTCCATAACACTATTTTATCACAAAACATTTAAAAATATATCTAAAAAATTCTTTACTGAAACGAAACAAATTTAAATCTCACTGTCCCACGCTTAACTAGATTATCATGGACAGCTATGGCGTGTTTGTTGAAGGCAACGGCAGTATACACCTGCTCGTATTTGAATTAGTCGGGACCATAGGGCTTTGCAGTGGCATGGAAATGACCAGAGCTGATCTGAGGAGATACTCAGAAGACAAGCTTGGGGATGCTTTCAGAAGCGGACGATATCCCGTTGAAACTATAAGCATGCATCGCCAAGGCAATGAAATACAGATAGGGGATATGAAAAAGAGAGGCATTGACCGTGTGACCGTGAAGAGCATAGTGCCTTTGTAGGAATATGCTTTGCTGGATATGCTTTGCAGGAATAGGATTAATAAATCTACACTACAATAATAACATAAATATATGAAAACGGAGAAAGCGGAGAAAGAGCCTAAGATTTCTGACAGCCAGGATACTGACATGCACAGCTTTGGTATGCAGGACGGGGATGGGCCTGTCCCGGTCAGTCCGGTTAGAAATGAGAAAGACATTCTGGACCTGATAAAACAGGAAAATTCATGGGAGCAGGTCCTTTACCAGGTCGTCGCTCTTGAAGACATGGATCCGTGGAACCTGGATATCAATGTTCTTTGCAAAGGATTTTCCGATTATGTCGCAGGAATCAGTGAACTTGATTTCAGGATACCTGCCAAGTGGGTAATAATAGCCAGCATTCTGCTCAGGATGAAGTCGGATTACATCAAAATCATGCGTACGGAAGAGGAGCCCGATGATGAATTCAGGGACCTGGAAGAACTGGCGGAAATGGCTGAGCTGGAGGAGGATGAATCGAAGATAGATCTGGAACCCATAGAGGCTGCCCCGCGCCGGATACCTGTGAGAAGGGTAACCATAACAGAGCTCGTGAATTCCCTGAAAAAGGTAGTGCGGGCAGAAGAAAGAAGGGAGGTCAGGCTGCAGCAAAGGAGGAACAGGATAAAAATATCAAGCGATGACATAACAGTAAGGATAGACAACCTGTACAAAAAGATAGGCGATATGCTCATCAAGATAAAGGAAAACGAAATAAAATTCACCAAGCTTGTTGGCAGGTGGAAAAGGGGGAGGGTCGTGGACACGTTCCTGCCGCTCGTCCACCTCGACCATGATAAAAAGGTTTCTTGCAGGCAGGAGAAAATCTTCAAGGAAATATTCATCCGAAAAAGAGAAGACAGGAAAAAGCCCAAAGCAAGCTGATATTTCAAGGGCCTGGGATACAACATGAGATACTATGGGTTTTTACTGCTGGTTTTGGCGTCCTTGGTAGCCTCCGTTTTTGTGGAAGGCCGGAACCTTTTCTGCTCCGCCTTTTTTACGGTTGCCTACGCCACAATGGGTTTAGTACTCGTAATCGGGTCGAAGTACCATGAATCTTTAAAGATTGACGTATTGCTGGGTTTGTTGTTGATTTTCTCAGTAGGTTTCCTGTCCACAGAGGCTCTGGTAAAGATACTGACGAACAGGGCAACAGAGATGATTTTTTTCAAGACGGCCATAATAGTCTCGCTGGACTACTGTGCATTGGGTTTTTTAAGACTCGGCAAGGAAATTAAACATATAGAGGGATTGAGAAGAGATGACAGATACGGCATCTATGGACCAGAAAAGGTTGCTTGAGGCTGCGCTTTTCATGGCGTCCGAGCCCTTGGGCCTGGAACGCCTGTCCAAAATCGTGGGCATCCACTCTCTCGGTTACATCAAGCAGCTATTGCTTGAAATAGAAAAAGATTATCTGCACAGGGGATTTCACCTCGTCGGAGATAAGGAGGGGTGGATGTTTCAGGTTGACAACATGTTCCTACCAAAGGTCGCGAGTCTCACGCCATATTCCGATCTGCCGGAGGGGGAAAAGAGGTGCCTCGCCCTCGTGGCATACAAGGAGCCTGTCCTGCAGTCGGCTGTCATCAAGGTACAGGGAAACAAGGCCTATACATATATCAAGCATCTGGTCAAAAAAGGCCTCATAAAGACCGAAAAGTACGGAAGAACCAAGTCGCTTAGCCTGACCCAGGAGTTCGAGCGATACTTCGGGGAGAACAAAGAAGCCATAAAGGAGCGCCTGACTGCAAAAATTAATAGGAAAGAAAATGAAATATAGTTTATGGAACCTGAAAAATGGCTAGTCCTGTCTGCCTTGATGGGATTTTTACTGGCGTCTGCCATTCCTGTCCCTGCTCTTACCGGAGACATAGAACTTTTTTACCCAGCAAACGAATCATGGACCAACCAGACCAATGACACGCTGCCCTTCATTTTCGAGTACACCGATCCTGACAATGCCACGGCCGTGTGCGACCTGTTCATCAACTCAGCGGCCTTTGCAAAGGAATCGGTTTTGGCGGACAACGGTACCCAAGAGGGGATGTATTCCAGCGAAGATTTCAACACCGGAGCCAACAGCTGGTGGATTACGTGTACCAATGGGTCAAGTATAACATCGGCTACGAGGACCTTTTTCTCGGACAGGAATCCCCCAGAAGTGGATTTAATTTCCCCGTCTAATCAAAGCTCGGCACAGTCCCCTGTAGAATTCACCTTCAAGTATACGGACAGCCTTTCATCATATGCCTACTGCACCTTATTTGTAAATGAAACCGCCAAAGGGACAGACAACGTTTTGAAAAACACTGAAGTTTCCTGGGATGTTTCGCTGAGCAAAGGCAATTACAACTGGGATGTTGCCTGCAATGACAAAGCCGGAAATATGGGCAATTCTGGAACTTTTTTCCTGGACGTTTTGTCACTATTTGCAGTGAGCATAATTTCACCAGAGAATAAGACCTATGGTTACAAGGACAACCTGCCCCTAATTTTCATGGTATCGGGGACGCCGGAATGGATGGGTTACAGCCTGGACGGGGCTGCTAATGTGACAGTGAGCGATAACACCACCTTTGATGTGGAAACCGAATGTCAGCACGTCATAGAGGTTTACGCGAACGACTCGTTGGGCGACCTGGGATACGATTTTGCATATTTTACCGTAAGCTTGTCTCATGAGATTAGCTTCTTGTCCCCTCTTGAAAGTATCTATGACAAAGACAGGGTGGATGTGAATATAACGATAGACAAGGACGTAGTATGGTGCGGCTTTTCCCTTGATGGTGGTTCTAACATTTCGATGACCAGGGAATCTGCCAGGTCATGGTTCTACAATCTTACAGACCTGTCCGATGGCAATCATGAAATAGCAGCATGGTGCAATGATTCTTATGGTTCATGGACGATGAACAGCAGGACTTTCACGGTAATGCTGTCGGGGTTCAACATCGACTTGCAAACCCCTGCCAACAAAACCTACTGGAACACAACGGCCATGGATGTTCTCATAACCCTTGCCAGAAATGCAAGCATGTGTGAATTCTATCTTGATTCGGAAGGTCCCATGCTGATGTATGATATCAGTCCAAATAGATGGTACTACAACTTCACCCGAATTTATGCCGGCTCTTTTAAACTAGAAGTCACCTGTAACGATTCTTTGGGATTTTCCAATTCCACTTCCGTGGCATTCACTATAAAGTCAGCCGAGTGCGACACCAACGAAACAGGGATATGCACCGGCGCACAGCAATGCGTGGATGGAAGATGCGTGGATATGGTTTGCAGCGGATGCAGGTACGCAGCCAACCACACGTGCCATGCCTACGAGTGCTGCTCAAACCAAGACTGCCTGCAAGAGCAGGAATGCAGTGAACACAGCTGCGTTGATGTTGAATGCGAATGCGGCGTGATTCAGGACCATTCGTGTGTCAAATACGAATGCTGTTCTAATTTCGACTGCGGTGCCAATCAGTTATGCGACCTGTCCACGCACAAATGCGTTGGCAGAACCATGCTTATCATGGCTCCACCATCCGCTGTGGCGGGCGAGACATTTAAAGTTACGGTGATAACCCAAGAGGGGGACCCGATAGAAGGGGCAACGTTAACGATCGAATACGCCAGCGGCGACAAAAAAACCCTGACTACTGATAATGAGGGCGTGGTCTCGGTTCTGGCCCAGGAGTCGGGAACCATGCAGATAACAGCCACGATGGCAGGCTACGATGCCAAGACTGTTTCAACACTAGTGGCCGCCGGATTTAACTGGTGGCTGGTAATCGTCATCCTGCTTTTCTTAGCCGCTGCAGGAGGCGGGTTTTTCTACTGGCAGCAGTTGCCTCTCGTTGGACTGATGAAGGCAGTCAGCGGCCAGAATGTCACCTTGAAAGTGAAAAACAGGAGCGGTGAACCGATGGAGAACGTTTTGATAATAGACGCGGTCCCCACTGGGGCGTTCGTGGGATGCAACGTGACGCCAAGGATAGAGACATACGGCAACGAGGACCATATTACATGGTTCGCGGCGCTTAACCCGGGAGAGGAGATAATAATAAATTACCAGGCGATGCAGACATCCGACAGGTTCTTGGTCAGGATAGGAGAGGAAGAGTACCAGAGCGGCTACGGATTCATGAGCATTTTGCAGGAGATTGTGGAGAAGCTGCTACCCAAGAAAAAGAACGTGATGGCCTCCGGGGCTTAAAAGCATTCATGCAACATGATGCATGAGCAGAATGGAAAATTTATTTAGTATTCAAGGTCAAAAATAGAATTATGTCCGCAAGGAAGTCCGAGGAAAAGCGTAAAGAAAAGCCAGCCAGCAAGACCGAAAAAGACAGCGCAGGTTTTGCGGTAATCCTGGGCACGAAGAGGCCAAGGGAGAAGGAACCAGAGCATGAAGATGCTGGAAAAAAGCCCGTTACCGAGAAAGTAGCCCCCGTGGAAAAACCAAAGAAACACGAAACCCTGGGCGACCTGCTGAAAAAAAGGCAGGAAGCGGAGCTTTTTCTGGCCTCGCTTGAGGAGGCGCACGCCCAGTCCAAGTTCCCGGTCTATACATACCAAGGCCTCAAGAAAAAGAGCGAGGCTGAGCTGAGGAGGATGGACATGGAGATAAAGAAGATGCAGCCGAGTGTCCCCGTAAGCGGAAAGGTGAGCACCCAAAAAATAATGTCAGCCATGGGCAGGCTGGTGGAAAAAAAGATGCGTGGTCTGCAGATGGGCGGGAAGATGGAAGAACTGGGTAAAAAAATGGAAATAATGGAATCCGCGCTCAGGAAGATTCCGTACCTCAAATCCCAGCTCACCAGGCTGAAAAACGAGCTCGACGAATACCAGGGCGTCATGGGCAGGGTAAAGTCGCATGAAAAGTCGCTGGCGGAGGAGGTGTCCAGCATCCAGAGATCGCTGTCCGCCTTAGGGCTAGAAGTCACGCAGCGAACGAAGGAGAAGGAAATACCGGTCGAAGAAATCAAACAGTCGGTTGACAGCACTGTCAAGAGCCTGAGCAGGAAGGTGGATTCCATCTCCAGGAAGCTGGAAGAGATGTTTGACGCATTGAAGGGCAGGATCGACCAGGTGTCGGCGATAGGGGAGTCGGAAACTGAAGGCTATATGAACGAACTGAAGAAGGGCATAGAAGAAATCAGGTCCGAATTGTCCGGCTACATGAAAAAAGAGGACATTGAAAAAATTGTCATGCGCCCTGCCGTGGAAGGTCCGGGCAGGGGTGAAAAGGCTGCACCAAGGCCAGTCCCCAGGAAAAAGGGCACGGTGGACATCGCTGATCTCCCTGACTTTGTCGGCAAGGACGTGACCGTGCAATGCAGCCTGTCCGAACTCAAAAAAATCGAGAAAAAGGGCACGAGCCTCTACTGGTACAGCATCGCGGACAAAACCGGGAAAGGCATAATGACGAGTTGTGAAAGGATACCCGCCAAAAAGGCAAGAATATCAGGCAGCGCCAAAGAGACCAAGACAGGCTCCGTTTACATTTTCTTCAAGCATATGGCTTGAATGGCTTGAGAGTTGTTTAGCTTGATAAAACGATTAAATAATGAGGATGAGATTCATGCCTGACATATCTCCCGAATGCCCCTACAGAGGAAAGGCGGAAGAGAGTTCGTGGACAGAACAGGCATAACTAAGTGTCTCCCATGTGAATACGGCGGCAGCAATTACCAAGATTGTGAAACATTCGGCGAGATAAATTATTTTCTTCAAGCGAAAAAGATTGCTAAGGATGTCGTGTCCGGCATGCGCCTACATAACATAATCCTACATAACATAATTCATGCTGTTAGACTTAACTCTTTGTTAGACTTAACTGTTTTTTATTCAAGCAAAGCCATAATTTTAATCAATATGCCAGGCGAATTGAGGTCTCTGGATTTCAGGTTTATCGTGCAAGAACTGAGAGATTCGTTGCTCGGGGGGAAATTCAGGCGTATATACCAGTACGGGCCTGGACAAAAGCAGTTCTTGTTCGAGATATACGTTAGCACCAAGGGGGGTTTCTGGGTGTACGTCGACTCTGAGAAGCTTTTCCTGGCGCAGCACAAGCCCGAAGCCCCGATGACACCCCCTAACTTCTGCATGTTCCTGAGGAAGCACCTGATTGGCAAAACCATAAAGAACATCAGGCAGATCGGCTTCGACAGGATAGTGGAGATAATGACGGACAGCAGCATACTCATCCTGGAGTTCGTGCCTCCAGGGAACGTGATACTGTGCGACAGGTTCTACAACGTGATAATGCCCCTGCAGATGCAGCGCTGGCGTGACAGGTCCATATTACCAAAGAAGCCGTACCGTTACCCACACGGTCCCGTAAATCCCTACAACATATCCCTGGAGACTTGGCAGAATGCCATGAGCAAGCAGCCTGAAAAGACGGTCTCGGTTCTCGCCAGGATGGGCTTCGGCCCTGTTTATGCAAATGAGATATGCTCCTTGTCGGAACTGAGCCCAGACAAGCCGGCGAACGAGCTTTCCCAGGGAGAGTATTCCGCCCTCTTCGATACGGTGAGGAAGCTCGGCAGAAGGAAAGCGGCACCAGTGAGCTACGAGGACGGGACTGTTTCCCCTTTCCCCCTGCAAACCAAAAAAGTGCCGATCTTGGGGAAATGGTCGAGTCTGTCAGCCCCGCTCGATGAGTCCCATTCGGAAAAGGTGGTGGAAGAAGCGAAGGAAGAGCAGGCAATGGAAGCTGAAGAGAAGAGGGAAAAACTGGAGAGGATAGTGGACATGCAGACGCAGACCAGCGAGCAAATGCATGAAAAAACGACCGAGAAGCATGAAAAGGCCGATGCGATATACTCCTTCTATGGCCTGGTGGAGGACGTACTCACCGGGATCAAAAAGGCCAAGGCCAGCGGGCTGGGCTGGTCGGAGATAAAAGAAAGGATAGAGAGCGAACCAACCCCGGAGGCCGAGGCGATAGTCGAGATCCGGGAGCATGAAGGAATTGTTGTTGTCAATCTCGGCGGACAGGAGATTGAGCTCGATTTCCGCAAGTCCGTCGAGGAAAATGCCGCGGACTATTATGAAGGTAGCAAGTCAGCCAGGAAGAAGGCCGTCGGCGCTGAGGCTGCACTGGAAGAGAAGCAAGAAGAAATCAGGCAGATAGGGGAAACGCCAGCCACGCCCGAAAAGCCGGTTATGATCAAGAAGAAAAGGCGGCCCAGAAAAAGGTGGTATGAAAGATTCAGGTGGTTTGTCTCGTCAAAGAGGTTCCTGATAGTCGCAGGCAAGGACGCCGCTACGAACGAGAACCTGATAAAGAAGCATACGGACGAGAACGACCTGGTCTTTCACACGGACATGGAGGGAGCGGCCTTCGTTGTGATAAAGGCAAAGACGCCCAGGGGCACCAAATTCGCCAGTCTGGGCGAGGGCCAGGCCATGCCAACGGAAGTCAAAAAAGAGGCAAGCGAGATAGCGGCGGCATGCTCAAGGGCCTGGAGCAAGGGGCTGGGAAACGTGGACGTTTATGCTGTAAAACCCAATCAGGTAAGCAAAAGCCCGCCAAGCGGGACGAGCCTGCCGCATGGGTCTTTCATGATCTATGGCAGCAGGGAATGGTTCAGGGACGTTGAGGCGAAGATGTCCGTAGGGGTGATAATAGACAGGGAAATTTCCAAGGCAGAGGTTATATCAGGGCCTGTGATGGCCATGAGGATGTACGCCAAGTACTTCGTCACGTTGCAGCCAGGAGACAAGCAGGCGAATGAGCTGGCATCCGAAATCAAGAACAGGCTCGTCTACAAGTCAACCCCGGAAGAGAGGCCGCTGGTGGAACAGATACAGCTTGATTACATACAGAGGCTGGTACCGTCCGGAACAGGTCAAATCGTTGGCTGAATCATTGGAAACCATTGGAAGCTGGGTCATTGGAAAATATGTTATCTCCTTTCGGCTTTCTACTTTCGGTAGATCGCTACCCCGCCAGTGTCGATCTGCTTATAATCCGGTTTGGACCTTTTCACCCCAACATAGCTGTGGAGCGAGAAGCGTTTTGTCTCATAGAAGGGCTTTCTGCTCACGGCTTCCGTCCTTGTGCGGCACGTGTTCTCATGCACGTCCCACTCGTTGGGATTTGAGCTGCCGCAGCCTGGCAGGGCCAGGATGGATGTGAGCAAGGCACCAACGAGCATCTTTCTGAAATCCATTGAAATCACAACTAAATGTCGTGGCAAACTTTTAAATATTGGTTCACTGATAGCACACCTATCCACCGGTCACTTGCAATTGGTTCATAAAATCAGTGGAATTCTAATTTAAATCCCTAACTGTCCGGCATCCTGCCCGGCACTCAGTATCTAATCTCAAAACCCGAGAATTCTTCTTTATATTCTTTCCAATCGACCTGTATGTCATCGACATGAGCACCCGGCGGGCCTCTGGAGCAGAACTCAACCATACGCTCGATGCTTCCCCTGTCGCCCTCAAAGACAGCCTCGACCTTGCCGTCACTGGTGTTTCTTACCCAGCCACGCAGGCCGAGGCGCGCCGCCATGTCCCTGGCCGTTGCCCTGAAGAAGACCCCCTGCACATCCCCGCTGACCAGCACGTGGGCCCTTGCATTCATAGGAACCAGTAACCATTTAATTTATGTTAAATCCCCAGAACGTCGCGCATCCCGTAAACCTTGCCGTCATGCTTCCCAGCGACGAACTCTATGGCCTTCAGGGCGCCAAGCACGAAGGGCTGCCTGGAACTGGCGCGGTGGGTTAGTTCAATTCGCTCCCCCGGACCCGCGAACAGGACGGTGTGCTCCCCGGCTATGTCTCCCGCCCTGATGGAATGGAACCCTATCTCATCCCCTCTCGTGGATTTGCCCTTGCGGCCGAACACGAAACGCCTGCCTGTGCTGGCAGCGAGGATTTCCCCGAGCCTCAATGCCGTGCCGCTGGGAGAATCAAGCTTCTTGCTGTGATGCGCTTCCATGATTTCGATATCATAATCGAGCAGCAATTGGCCAAGCTTTTCCGCGGTTTCGAACAGGATGTTCACCCCAGGGGCCATGTTGGGGGATATGACTGCGCTGTTGCCTTTTTCCTTGACCGACTTTTCAACGGATTTGAGCGAATCATCAGGGATGCCGGTAGTGCCCACAACCATGTTAACGCCCTTTGATATCGCGGTTTGCATGTTCTTGACCGCGGCGTCCCCAGTGGTGAAGTCCACCAGGACGTCAGGCCTGCTTTTGGACATGACCCCGTCAAGTTTGCCGGAGGCGGAAACCAGGACACCAGCTTTTCCGGCGCCGGCCACGTCACCTACGTCATGACCTGTGCATGGTGCTTCCGGCCTGTCCACGGCAGCCACGAGTTTCATACCCTTGTGCTTGAGCACGGCATTTACGATCATGGTTCCCATCCGGCCGCACGCACCGCAAACGCATACTTTTATTGCCATTATGATCACACCCCAACATTTACCCATAGAATTTGCGAACGTCTTCCAGATACCCGTCCTTTTCCAGCAGATCCAGATGCTCACGCAGCTTGGCAGAATTCTCTTTTGTCATAGAACCGAGCGGCGGCCTCAAGGGGCCGGCAGGCATGCCCAGCATATTCATCGTAGCCTTTATGCCTATCGGGTTCGTCTCGAGGAAGACGGCGCTGCACAAAGGATCTATTACACGCTGGATTTCCTTGGCGTCCTCGACTTTGCATTCAGCTGCAACCCGGACTCCTTCGGAAACCAGATCAGGCAGCACGTTGGCCATGACGGATATTGCGCCCCTGCCCCCGTTGAGGCATATGTCGCAGTTCAGCCCGTCATCACCGGAGAAGACCACGAAATCGGTCCTGCCCACCTTCTCCATGATCTCCCTTGTCCTCTCCGGCTTCCCTGTGGCCTCCTTTATGCCTATGATGTTGGAATGCTGCTTGGCCAGCTCGACCACGTCGTCCACCGGCAGTTCGGTGTTCTTCCCGGTCCTTGAAGGAACCAGATACATTATGATCGGAATGTCCACTTTCCCTGCCAGCAGCCCGAAGTAGTTCGCCTTCGCCTTGTCGTAAGGGGGTCTGTTGTAGTACGGGTAAACGACCAAGCAGGCGTCGCATCCGATGTCAAGCGCATGCCTGGTGTAGTGCAGCGCTTCCCGGGTGCAGTTCGAGCCCGTCCCTGCGACAACGGGTATCTTCGCGGAATCAAGAACAATCTTGGCTACCTTTTCGTGCTCTTCCTGTGTAAGCGTGGCGGATTCTCCCGTGGTCCCGTTCACGACTATGAAATTGGCATGCTTGTTCTGGAATTCAACGTTCTTGCGCAGGCCGTTCCAGTCTATGCCATAATCCACTTCGTTTATCAGCTTTGCGGTAAAGGGCGTTATTATTGCCGCGGCCGATCCCCTGATGCGCATAAAATCCCACCCCCTTTTATTTTCAAGAGAAGGCTTTATATTTTTTCAATGAATCAGGGGATTTTCCAGCAAAGCAAAACCCAAAATTAAACCCTTACTCTCAACGTTTTCCCGCATTTCAGATTAAGTATGTTGTGGGTGTATATAAGGTCTTTCGAAATTGGCTCGAGTTTTTCCGGCAGCATAACCGATTTCATCTCTGTTTTCAGCGAGAGACCCTTGTCTTTCTTGGCCTTCCATATCTTGCTGTTCAATTCCATGATGTCCTCGGTTTTGAACGGCATCCTCTTCTTTTCCAGACTTTTATCGGTTTGCGGGAACGAAAGGACGTGTATGTCCTTCCCCCTCATGTCCGCGTATATCCTGTTTGTTATGAAAGGTATCACGGGAGCAAGCAGGAGAAGCAAGGTGTCAAGGACCCTGTTCAGCGTGTACCGGGCCGCGGCTTCGTCCTGAGCCGTGAATTTCCCATCCTGGTTGTAGGCTCTCTGCTTGACCATCTCGACGTAATGGGATGCGAACGTCTCCCACAGGAAGTTCTTGATCTTTGCTGCCGGGTTGTGGAAGTCATAGCACTCGTATCTTTCCCCTGCATATTTCACAATCGAGTTCACTTCTTTCAGTATCCATTCGTCGAGGGCGCAAAGACGCCCGGGTTTCGTCTTCGGCGCTGGGAACATGGACATGAACCTTGCGACGTTCCACAGCTTCGTCAGGGTTTTCCCTGCACCCTCTATCCTGTCAAAGGAGCACCGAAAATCCGTCTTTTCAAGGTTGCCCTCTATCGCGGCCCACAGCCTGAACGGCTCAGCCCCGAACCTGTCCAGCACGTCCTTTGGGTCTATGGCGTTCCCCGCCCTCTTTGACATCTTCCTGCCATGGTCGTCGAGGATGTGGTAGTTTATCCAGACGTCCTTGAATATGACCTTCCCTGTCAGCAGCCAGTCCTTTAGCACGGTGTAATAGAGCCATGTCCTGACTATCTCCTTGCCCTGCGGCCTCAGAGAGCATGGCTGGTTATGCCCGAAGAAGCCATCGGGTTTCCTGCTGTACTTCAGTATGTAAAGCGGCGATATGCTCGAGTCGAACCACGTATCGAACACCCGCTCTTCCCCCCTGAACTCAGGCGAGCCGCACTTCTTGCACCTCCCTTTCAGCATCCCGTCGCTGTCCGCCGGTGGTTTTTCAAGCCACGGCTTGTAATACCTGCCCTTGGGAGGGACTATGATCTGGCCGCATTGTTTGCAATACCACAACGGGACCTCGGTTGCGTAGAACCTCCTCCTGGATATAGGCCAGTCTATCGAAACGGAATCGATCCAGTCAAGCAGTATCTGCCTTGATTTTGGCGCGAAGAAGTTCATATCCCTGGCGAGGCGCTTCATCTCCCCCTTGAACTCCACCTGCCGCACGTAGAATTCACGCATTGAGATGAACTCGATCGCGTCTTTGCTCCTCTCGCATATGGGAGTCCTGTGGTCTGCTGTGGGCTCTTTATCGACTATGACGTCCATCCCTTCAAGGTCTTCAACGTATTTTTCCCTTGCCTCTTCAATCGTCAGCCCTTTCAGATACCCTGCATTCTCGTTCATCGTGCCGTCCTTGTTTATCGCTATGACCGGGTCCAGCTTCATCTCCCTGAAGAACCTGATGTCGGCAAGATCACCGAAGGAACAGACCATCATTATCCCTGTTCCCCTTCCCATCTCTGCGGACGGATGCGGCATTATCTTGACCTCCTTCTCGAAAACGGGAGCGATGGCCGTCTTTCCCTTCAGGTGCTTATACCTGTCATCTTCAGGATTGTATATCACCATGCCTATCGTGCACACCAGCTCAGGCCTCGTCGTGGCGATGATTATATCCTCTCCCGTCTCCTTTACCTTGAACCTGATGTGGTAGTACGTCCCTTTCCTGTTCTCGTAATCGATTTCCGCGTCGGCTATGGTTGTCTGGCAGCCTGGGCAGAAGTTGTTGACCCTCTCGTCCTCGTAGATAAGGCCTTTATTCCACATGTCTATGAAGGTCTCCTGCGTGAGCGCCCTGTAGTCAGGGCTGTCCGTCTCGTACAGGTCCCCGATGCCGGTTCCCCTTTTCCAGGAGTTGAATGATATCCCCAGCCTGCTGAAAGACTCGACGCTGGCTGTGCTGGCTTGCCCGAGAATCTTTTTGCAAAGATTGATGGCTTTACGCCTCGTCAGGCCCGTGAGCTTGACATCGAATTTCTTCTCAGCGGCCATCTCTATCGGCAGGCCGTTCCTGTCCAGCCCGAGCGGGAACAGGACGTTGTGGCCCGTCATCCGTCTGAACCTGGCGAACATATCCATCAAGACATAAGTGGTCGCCTGCCCTATATGGACGGGCGTGTTGACATACGGGGGAGGCGTGTCTATGGAATAAACAGGGACTTTCCTTTTCCGGTCGAATCCGTAAGGCCATCCGGCTTTCCACTTCTTAAGGATGTCGAGCTCGAATCCGGGCTCCCATCTCTTTCCCTTCAGTCTCGGCTCCATTGCATCATCAGCCCATGCAGCGAATAAGCATAATTTGATTCGATACATATAAAAATTATTACGGGGCTGGAAGGATGGTGCTGGAAAGCCGTGATTTTAAGGATTATAAAACTTTCGGTCAATAAAGAATATGAGATTCGAAAAAACCGGACGTTCCGCCCCGCACAAGCTCGATGACTATCACTGCATGGCCTTCAGCGGCAGGGGCGTTCAGGTAAGCTATCCGGACGGCACGAACGAGTTCTTTGCTTACGGGACGCCCGTTTTCTGGGATCTCAGGAAGAAAATACACGACATCTACAGGGGCCATTTCCCGTCCACGGGGCAGCAAGCAGCCGAGCCGGCGGCAGCCCCAACGGGCGTATGATCATCCGCAGATGCCGGGCATTTTACCAATTCCTTCGTCGGGTCTTCCCTCTTTTTAAAACTTTTGGCCATACACAATACATGACATACGAAAGCAAAAGCGCCGATAAGATTTATGAAAAGTGCCACCATCTCGATTTCGGCCCAAGGGGGGTCCAGGTATGCTACCCAGGCGGCACGAACGAATTCTACAGGAATGACACAGAGATCTACAGGCAGCTTAAGAATTTGACATTCAGGCCCGTTTCCACCCCATCCGCATCGGACTTCGGTTCCGGCCCGACATGGAGCTGGTAGCGCCAGTCCAGTGAAAACGGCTTCTTACCGTCATTCCTTTTTAATAGCTAAGATGATACTATTATAATGAAGCACAACCTTCAGGTGACGGTCATCCTGGTCGCTGCCTTTCTGCTTATCCAGTTCTTCGGCCTGTTTGCGATCAGCGAGAACACGGTCGTGACCGTATCGCCGCAAGGGGATGTCACGGTGGAGCACCAGGACACCGTGGTCGGGGAGAGGCCCCATATCGAGGGCTGGGTATCGCTTGCCTACATCTTATTCGGTGTTCTGGTGGGGACTATGCTGATCCTCTTGTTCGTAAGACTCGGGCAGTTTAAACTGTGGAAAATGATGTATTTTCTGGCAGTATGGCTGGCGTCTTCGATAACTTTGGGCGTTTTTGTTTCAGCGTTCGTGGCTTTATTGATCGCCTTCATCCTGGCCATACTCGAGATATACAGGACGAACGTATTCTTGCACAACCTCACCGAGCTCTTCATATATCCGGGAATAGCCATCCTTTTCGTCCCCCTGCTGAACGTGCAGTGGGCAGCCGCCTTGCT
Source organism: uncultured archaeon (assembly GCA_964559215.1). Lineage (GTDB taxonomy): Archaea > Aenigmatarchaeota > Aenigmatarchaeia > QMZP01 > JAFGSV01 > JAFGSV01. The sequence goes on along the minus strand of CAZLFZ010000026.1, from coordinate 3,862 downwards.
GCTTGCGATATCCGCATATGACATGTTCGCTGTGTGGCACTCAAAGCACATGGTCACGCTGGCCAAGTTCCAGACGAAGAGCAGGGCGTTTGCCGGCTTTGTCATACCTTACGGAAAAACAGCCGGGCTGAAATCCATAAAGGGCCAAATACCGAAAGAAATCGGGGAAAAGGGAGGCGTCAGAACGGCCATACTGGGAGGCGGGGACATAGCCTTTCCGCTGTTGTTCGCGGGCGTTGTGTTTGACTGGCTCATAAAATTCGCAGGGCTTGGAAAGGGGCCTGCCCTGTTACAGTCCTCGATAATATCGGTATTCGCGGCAATAGCCCTGCTGACGCTTTTCGTAAAAGCGAGCAAGGACAGGTTCTATCCAGCCATGCCTTTCATCTCCGCCGGCTGCTTCGCGGGTCTTGCCGTAGTCTGGGCGCTGAATCTTTCGATAATCATTTAATCCATTTCTGCAGGCCGCCGGACCCCGGCTTGCCACGCCTTTCATCATCATCCGAGATCACCAGCCCGTCATGCGCAGCGATGGTCTTGACCCCCGTTCTCTCTTCTATGTATTTCGCCTCGCGACGTGGCCCGGCCTTCAACATCAAGATGCCGAAATGGGTTATCACAGCAACACTGGGTTTCGCCAGTCCGACGAGCTTTGCCGCCTGATCGGTGTTCATGTGCTTGGGCCATTCACGCCCCCGCGGCCTCAAGACATTGAGTATGAGGTAGTCACAGTCCTTGAAGTATCCTTCCTGGCCGCTGAAATAAACGGTGTCTGATGCGTATCCCACGGTCTTTGAGCCAGAGAAGACAAAGCCCAGACAAGCCGGTTCACTGTGGTGGGTTTTGGTTGCAGTTATCGAAACTTCGCCTATTTTTACTTGTTCATCCGGTTTCATCACGTAATATTTTTCCAAGGCACGCAGGTGATAGGGGGAAACAACCGGCCTGTAGTCATCACCGCCTTTTATCACGTGCTCGTTTCCGATCAGCACCCCTCCGCTCCTGGTGGTGCCGTGGGTCATGGCTTCTATAACGAGCTCCGCATCGGCGTAGTGGTCGGGGTGGCAGTGGGAAACAACAACGGCCGTTAATTTGTCGAGCTTTACGCCGTATTCTTTGGCCCGGACCAAGGCCCCCGGCCCATGGGTCTATGTGAATCACCTGATCGTCAAGCTCGAGGACGATGCCTCCTGTTGCCCGCAGCTGGTTGAGCACGGCGAAGCGGCCCCCTGCGGTACCTAGAAAAGCCAGTCTCATGTCAAACCTCCGGATATTGTAATTATTTCTAGAATTTGCTATAAAAAAGCCTGTTGTAATCCATGATTTTCTTTCTGTATGACCGGATCAAGTTCCGGTAGGTATTCAACAGCCGCCTGTCGGTCCCCGACAATGCCACCTTTTTTTCAAACTCCTCAATCTTATTCTCGAGGTATCTTATGCGGAGGTCACACAAGGCGATTTCTATCTCCCTGATCGTTTCCGCAAACAGTCGCTCCCCTGCCTCGTGCTGTCTCTTTGCCTGTATAAAGAGACGATCGATTTTGCTGTCTGAGCCCCACTCGTACCCATTCAACAACTCGTCATCAACGAGCCTTACTTTCTTCTCCTCTCTGAATGCCATCATCATGTCCCTTGCCTTTTTGAGCTCCTTCCTGTCCTGCCATTCGAAAATTCTCTCCATGAACCTGAATTTGCTTAGCATGTACCAGATCATGCCCAGAAAAGTCGCGAAGAAATTTATCATTAAAAACGAGGTCAGCACGGCCTCGTAGTGTGCCGAGTACATGTACCAGAACGCAAGCGCTAATCCGCCAGACCAGATAGTGAGCAGAACGTGGGAGGCAGCATATCTCATTGTATTTATAATGAGAATCTGCCTCATCCGGGCATACATGAACCAGCTGACGTACCATGAGATGGCCGAGTGCACGATGTAGAACAGTAAGAATATGTAAGAGTATATGCCGTAACCCCAGAACAGGAAAACGCTGATGAAGCTGATAATGCCCAGGCAGAAAAAATAGTAATGGATAGTCTGAAAGTACTCAGGCCCTATGTAAAATCCCATATTGATTAATTGCACCCAAGTGCTAAATAAAATTCCGATTCTACCCATGATTTCAAATTCGATAAATACGTAGCCAAGGGTAGTCTTTTTCACCCAAAATTATAATAAGCAAATGAATATAATTATATGAGCAAAATAAGGGAACTCGTTCTGCAATATACCCTGCAGAATGCGGTTTTTTACAACGGGCATGCCGATTCCGCTGCCATTCTGGGAAAGGTCCTTGCAACCCGGCCAGAGCTGAGGCAAAAAATCGGCGTGGTGAAAAGGGAAATCGATTTGATTGTGCGTGAAGTGAACGGGCTCGGCCTGAAAAAACAAAGGGAAATGCTAAACAAATTGTCCCCGAAGCTGCTCGTCAAGCCCGAGAAAAAGCAGGCCCAACTGCCGCCATTGCCCAATGCGGTGCAAGGGAAATTCGTGACGAGATTCGCCCCTTCCCCGACAGGCCCGCTCAACCTCGGGCAATTGCTGAGGGCTGCCATGCTGCCCTACATGTACACCCAGAAATACAGGGGACAGTTCATCCTGAGGATAGAGGATACCGACCCCAGAAACATAGAAAAGGAATTTTACGGGATGATAATGGAAGACCTGCTCTCATCCGGTGTGCGCTGGGACAAGATGATAAAAGAATCGGATCACATGGAGATGTACTACGAACACGCCGGGGAGTTGATATCGTCAGGAAAGGCCTACGTTTGCACCTGTAGGGCGGAAAAGTTCAGAGAATTGAAGCTTAAAAAAATAAGCTGTGAATGCAGGAAAAAACAAGCGAATGAAAATTTTCAGGACTGGAAAAAGATGCTGGGAGGTGGGTACAAGGAAGGCGAGGCTGTCGTCCGGCTTAAGACCTCGATGTCCGACCCCAACCCGGCAATGAGGGACCCCCCTCTGCTGAGGATAACGGACGCGGCTCATCCCCTGCGGGGCAAGATGTACAGGGTGTGGCCGTTGTACAACTTTGCCTGCGCCGTGGAAGACCACTACCTCGGAATAACCCATGTTTTCAGGGGAAAGGAGCATGAGCACAACACGGCCATACAGGGAAGAATCTACTCCTCGCTTAAATGGCCCAGTCCGGCCGTGATCAATTTCGGGATGGTCTACCTGCCGGGGACAAAGATCCATACCAGGGACATGCTGGAATGGGTAAAGGATGGCAAGGTGAGCGGCTGGGACGACCCCGCCATGCCCACTGTCCGGGCCCTGCTGAGAAGGGGGTTCCAGCCCTCTGCCCTGCGGAAATTCGCCCTCACCTGCGGACTTACAAAAACCGACATCAGGGTAGGCTGGGAGAACCTGGAAGGCATAAACAGGAAGCTGATAGACCCGCTGGCGAACAGATACATGGTGGTCATAGACCCGCAACGCATAACAGTGAAAAATGCAGGCGTGATAAGGGAAGCAAAAGAAGACCTGCATCCCGATTTCCCTGCCAGGGGAAAGAAGAGCATGCCTGTAGATCTGAACAGGGTTTATATCTCGCATCATGACTGGACCCGGCTGCTGGGAAAAACGATAAGATTGAAGGGCATGGGAAACATAAGGCTGGGAAAAACCAGCGAATACAAGGGAAACAGCATCGTGGCTTCCATGCCAAAGATCCAGTGGGTCTCAGAGCCAAACGCAAGGGTGGAACTGCTCACGCCCAAAGGTACCAGCAACTGCCTGGGTGAAATAAGTCTGCTTAAGCTGAAGGCCGGAACCCTCATCCAGATGGAGAGGATCGGTTTCGGCAGTATCGATTCCGTACATGGGAACAAGGTCGTTGTTTGCTTCGCGCACAAATGA
>CAZLFZ010000025.1:7434-18924 GCA_964559215.1 uncultured archaeon | reverse complement strand
TTTTAAATAACCTGGAAATCTATGCATATCTTCCAGACCCTGGGACCGTATGGCAGAACTCTTTGCTTGTTAATTATTTTCACCTTTTTTCCCGCTTTTCTCGCCTCTTCTCTGATCATTTTCAATGCGTTTGTGTACAGATCCTCTTCCAAGTCCCAGTGGTAGAAATGGACTATGCCGCGCTTTTTCACGCATTTGAATGCCACATCGAGGAAAGCGTGCGCGCCTTTGGGCAGGGGCATGACTATCCTGTCGAATTTTTCCTTGATCCCCGGGCAAATCTTTCTGACGTCCCCGCATATCGGATTAACCTTTAATTGTACCCTGTTTATCCGTATGTTTTCAACCGCGTATTCGTGGGCGAGCGGGTTCAGGTCGATCGCATAGACCTTATCCACGGCTGGCTGTCTTTTGGCCATGGTGATGGGGCTCGGGCAAACGCCGCTGAACATCACCAAGACCTTTTCCCCTGGCTTCACCTGCCCTGCTATCCTCTGGCGCTCGGTTCCCTCCCGGCCGGAAAAATAGGCGTGCCTCACGTCCAGCCTGAATCTGCATCCGGATTCCCTGTGCTCCGTTTTTGTCTCTTTCCCCAGCAGTATTTCAAGGGGGCGCAACCTGAAATCGCCGCTTCTTTCCCCCGTCCTGTTGCAGACCGCCTTGATTCTTGGGTGTATTGCTTGCAGGGCTTTTGCGATATCGGATTTTCTCTTTTCCAGTGCTGGGGGGGTTTCTATGATGGCGACGTCACCGACTATGTCGAACGCCCTGGGTACCAAATCTAGCTCATGCTTTGTGAGCTTGTCTTTAAGAACGTCCTTGAGCTTCATTTCCGGGTCCTCTCAACCTTGTCCAGCATCTCGTTGAGCATCCTGTCCGCAATCATGATTCTCTTGTCGTGTCTTCTTACATGCTCGTATTTTACAGAACCGAAGCTTTTCTCGGTTTCCTTAACCAAGCTGAATAATTCCTTGAGATGCGGCTTTTTCACCTTGTATTTTCCGCTGAGCTGGCTGGCAACCAGCTGGCTGTCAAGGGTGCAAAGAACGGGACCTGGCTTGTATTTGCGGGCCGTGTGCAACGCCTTAAGCACGGCCCTGTACTCGGCCACGTTGTTGGTGGCGGTGCCGATGTACTGCCTGTGGCTTGCCAGCAAGTGCCCTTTGCTGTCGAATATCAGCAGGGCTATGGCGGCCGGGCCCGGATTCCCCCTTGCTCCCCCGTCCGTGTATATCTTTAGGTCACACATCCTAACAGCAATTTAACATATGACACGACATTTTAAATGTGCTGATTTCTCGTATATAACATGGGAATGAAAATTGGAATGAAAACTGCGGTCCCTGTCATGATACTCGCTTGTGTACTGGCTGTTTCCGCAATGCTGATTTTCGGTTTTTCCACGCCAGCAGGTTCTCATGCTTTTGTGAAAGCGGTGTACGGTTCTGTGCCCAGAACGGCCAACGGCCAGGCGAACATCACAGAACTTTTCCATTCGCTTGGGGCAAGTGGCAGCAACACCTACAATTACATACTTACAAGACCACTGGGGGACTTTGAAGAGCTCAAAAGTATCTTGCCTGCAGCAAGGGAGAAAGGCATCATGGTGTGGGTCACGATCCTTCCTCCCAGCGAGCTGTCTCCTGAGAGGCGCTTTGACATGGATTATGTGGACTATATAGGATGGGGCCGTCAACTTGCCGAACTCTCACTGCAGCACGACAACCTCGAGGCATGGAGCATAGACAACGTTCTCGTGGACCACGACTTTTTCACCCCCGGCTATCTGGAAGAGATAACGGGCGCTGCGCATGAGATTAATCCAAAAATCAAGTTCATTCCTGTGGTCTATTATCCCAATGTCAAGTCCCCATATTTCGATGACAGTAGCAAGTTTTTCGATGGTATGCAGTTCTATTATACAAACTTTCCGGCTGGGGAATCGAATGAGTCCGCAGTGCTGCTGCCCCAACTGGCCACATTAAAAACGAAATTCAACAAGCCTGTGATATTGGGGATATACGCAACCCCATGGTCGCCTGATTACCCGACCAGCCCGGAATACGTTGAGCAGCTTATAAACCTTGCGAAACAACATACAGACGGGGTTATGATATACACCATGAATCAGGAAGGTGAAAAACTGACTGTTATAAAAAGACTTTTTAGTGAATTTTAGTGAATAATAGATAGTTGATAGACTATAGGCTAGAGGGTATCAAATATGCTCGAACTGCGCTTCGATCCAAAACTGGGGATATGGGCAACCGGCGAAGACGCCGACAAGCTTAGGGGTAACTATTTCGGTGAGTTCAAGGCCGGGCGTCTGTGGTTGTTGCCTGAGGAAGTTCTGTACCTGGTGGACCTGCAGAATGGTGTTGTAAGGCACGGAAATAAAACACTTGGCTTCGAGGACATCATGTCCGAATATGCAGGGAAAGAAGCCCGGCTCATGATCAAGTACAACGCTTACAGGGACTGGAGGGACCGGGGCCTGATAATAAAGAGGGCTGCCAAGGGCATGAAAGGGAAAAAGAAGAGCAGCCACGTCAGGAAATACCCGGCGAGGCGGATGAATCTTGGACGCCTGCATGCAAGGGTAAGCTGGGATCCGGATTCCGCTTTTGGCGTGCTCGAGGATGATCAAACCAGCAGGATGTTGTTCGAGGACTGGTGGCTGGGCCAGAGCGGTGTCTACAAGCAGGAAAGGGGGAATATACTGAAGCTCAACTTCTTCGAGGTCGTTCTGCTCTCGAAACATTTCGGGCTCAAGGTTTTCGATGCCGGACATTCGAAATCCGTCACCGCAAAGAAAATCATGGCCGACGTTGCGCAAAGGAGGGAATTTGCAAAAAGCATGTATCAGGCTTACGAGGACTGGAGGATGTTGGGCTACATAGTGAAGACGGGATTCAAGTTCGGAACGCATTTTAGGATATACTTCCCGGGGGCCTCACCAGTGAAGGAGTCCAAGGACGGGAAGTGGATACACTCCAGGCACGTTTTGCACGTTTTCCCCAAGGAGGAGAAGATGCTCATCTCGGAGTGGGCCAGGGCCGTGAGGGTGGCGCACGGGGTCAAAAAGACGTTCATACTTTCGATTCCCAAACTGACAAAACAGGACTATGTCGATTACCCTGCAGACTTCGTGGCCTACAGGAGAAAGAAGCACGGGAATACGTGGGTCCGGGAAACTCCCAAAGACGGTCCAAGATACCTGTTTGCCGCGGTAAGCGAGGAAGAGCACATAGGAGGCGTGGAGCTCGCATCGCTGCTGCACAAGGCCGAGAAAATGAACCTCAGCCTAATCCTCTCAATCACAGACAGGGAAACTGCGATCACATACTATGCGCTGAACAAGATAAAACTGCCTGGTGCCAAATACGATTATTATGAAATTGAATGGATGAGGCCGTAGGCTTGTTAAAACGCTTCCTCGTCGGAGTCTATCTGGTTTTTTCACTTTTTTAGCCTAATTTAGCCTAAAAGTGTATATTTTTATCCACTTTCTTAATTGAAAAGTTTATAAATAAGGAAAATAATATGCTTTTATGTATGAAATGAAAGTGAAAGAGCATTTTTCAGCAATGCCTGTCTTTAGACTGGCCGATTTAACGCAAATCATTCAAAACAAGGACTATGCGAAAAAATTTTTGCAAAAAATGGTAAAGAGAGGTGAAATAAAAAAAATAAAGAGGGATTTTTACACATTACACGAGGATCCTTTTTTGGTAAGCGCCTTTTTGAGTAAGCCGTGTTATATTTCGACTGTTTCTGCCTTGTACTATCACCATCTGATAACGCAAATACCAAATGAAATATTTTGTTTTACAACAAAACGAACAGGAAGTGTGGATTTTATTTCAAAAATAAATTTTTTTCATACGAAATATTTTTTCGGTTTCAAACCTGAAAGATGCAAAGATTTCGTCATTCCGATAGCGACACCAGAAAAAGCGATTATAGATAGTATGCATATAGTTCCGTTTTCTGTTTTTGAGGAAGCTTTTGATGAAATTGAAATAAACACTATGGTTTACTATTTGAAGAAAATAAAGAAAAGCAGCATAGTTAAGAGAATGGGTTACTTGGCGGAAAGGAATGGCTTCTCTGTTTATGAAAAACTGAAAAACTTTGTAAACAGCAAATATATTTTTCTTGATCCAGTAGCAAAGAAAGTGGGAAGAAAAGATAAAAAATGGAAGGTCGTAGTCAATGGATAAGAATATCTTGCTTGAAATAGGAAGGAAAAAGGGTTTAACCAATAAGGAATATATAGAGAAGGATTATTTCCAAGACTTATTTCTCTACAATTTATTCAGAAAAACAAACAAACTTGTTTTCAAGGGGGGGACTGCATTATACAAAATTTATAAAATGCCGAGATTTTCTGAAGACCTTGACTTTACTTTGCTGGAAAAATTTGATGTGGAGCGACTGGTAGGGAGTGTTGCAGAAAGAATGGGGGAGATGAAAAGTGTAAGAAAAACGGGAGGCTCCTTGCTGATGAAAATCGGTTTTGAAGGCATTTTAACAGCATACAATACCCTTAGGTTTGACGTAAGCCTGAAAAATAAAGCGCTTAGAAACTTTGACGTAAAAAATTATGTGTCGGAATACATGGAAATAAATCCATTTTCACTCAAGGTTCTAAAACCTGTTGAGATGGTCGCAGAAAAAATACATTCTATATTGGCAAGGGGAAAATCCCGTGACTTGTATGATTTATTCTTCCTTTTGAGATTGTCAAAATTTGACAAAAGGCTTGTAAATGAAAAGCTCGCATTGTTTGATATGAAATTCAGTTTCAGCAATTTCAGAAAAAGGGTAAATGAGCTTGAAAGTTTGTGGGAAAGGGAACTGAGAGCTTTTGTCCTAACAGAGCTTGTAGATTTCGCGACGGTGAAAAAATTTGTCCTGGAGAGAACAAAGTGACATCCTCCCACGATTGAAATCGTGATTCGATGGAAATGATCGAAAAAAGTTAGTCAAAACGCTTCCTCGTCGGAGTCTATCTGGTACTTTCCCTTCTCCCTGTACTGGGTGCTGACCTGGTAGGTTATCCTGGATTTGTAGAACCTGCTGTCTTCCTCTCCCTCTTCGGTCATATGCAATTCGTACGTCTTCTTCTTTACCTCTCTGACTTCCTGTTTCGGCGCGGTTATGCTCAGCTCGTATCCCTCGTACGGGCCCGGGCCAGTTGACGGCGAGCCTTGCGTCCTGAACTTCCAGACAAGCGTGCCTGTCTCTGCGTCAAGGGCGTAAAAAAAGCAGTCATACGAGCCGAAATAAACCTTATCTTGGAATATCGCGGGCTTCCACCAGGCAAATCCCTGGGTCTTGTATTTCCATATCACTTTCCCTTCCAGTGAAAGACAATAAAAGTTCATGTCCTCGCTGGTGAAATATATCTTTTCATTGTGGACGACGGGCGTGCCTATCGGCTTGGTCGTCGGGAACTTCCACTTGATGTTCCCGTCGAGGTCTAGGGCAAACATGTTGCCGTCCCTCGCTGGCAACAGCAGCAAATCCTTATAGATCACGGTGCCGCAGCTTAGGCCGTACTGGGCAAATTTCTTCTTCCAGATCTCGAACCCGCTGTTGATGTCAATCTTCCGCAGATAGTTGTCAAAACAACTCAGATAAATATGATTATCCAGGATTGCGAACTGCCCTGAATTCACGACCTCCTGATCAGTCCTGAACTTCCATATAAGGGCGCCTGTCTCTGCATCCAGGCAGTAGAAGTTCTTGTCGTACGAACCGAACAGGATTTTCTCATTGAAAATCGTCGCGTCAGACAGTATCTCCCCCATCGTCCTGAATTTCCACTTGAGCTCCCCTGTCCTGGCATCCAAGGCGAAAAAGTTCTTGTCCTTGGAGCCGAAATAAACGTTTTCATTTCTCACAACCGGAGACGAGAGTATCTCACCCCTTGTGAAGAACTTCCACCTCATCTCCCCACTTTTCGCGTCAATGGCGTACATGTTCTGATCGTAAGAGCCTATGTATATGATGCCGTTGCTTTCTGCCGGTGATGAGATGCCAATCCTGTCTCTCGCTTTGAATTTCCAGACAAATTCCCCTGTCCGGACGTCAAGACAATACAGGTTGTGGTTCAATGAGCCGAAGTATATCTTCCCATTATGTATCAGGGGGTATTGGTCTATGCTCCCGCCCGTTGTTATCCTCCACAGGCGGTCGAACTTCTTGACCTTCCTTAACTGGAAATCCCCCATCTCCACCGAGAATTGGTCAAAGCCGAAGCTTGATTCTTCCATACCATTAAATGGACGGAAAATTTAAAATGCTTCCTCGTCGGAATCTATCTGGTACTTGCCCTTCTCCCTGTACTGGGTGGAAACCTGGTAGGTTATCCTGGATTTATATGCGCTTGTCCCAGCCTCTTCTTCTTCCATATTCAGCTCGTATGTCTTCTTCCTTTCCTCTTCTATTGTCCTCTTCGGTATCTTCAGTACCAGCTCGAATGCCTCGTTGGCAGGCGGAACAGGAGACGGCCCTCCCGAGGTCCTGAAGCGCCAGACGGCCTGCCTCGTCTCGATGTCTATGCAGTAGACAAAGCAGTCCCATGAACCGAAGATGAGCCTTCTCCCCAGCATCACCGATTTCCACCAGATATACCCGTTGGTCTTGTAGTGCCACAATCCATGTCCCTGCAAGTCGATGCAATGTATGCTGAAGTCGCACGATCCCAGGTATATCCTGTCTCCCTGGATGTTGGGTATCCCAACATTTTCCTTTGTGACGTATTTCCAAAGAAGCTCGCCGTCAAGGCTGACCGCATACAGTATGCCGTCCCTGCATGACTGGTAGATGACATCCCTGTGAATCACAGGGGCAACGCAGCTTCCGTACTGGCCGATTCTAAGCTTCCACAGCAGCTTGCCTGTTTCAATCTCAAGCGCCCTCAGGAAGTTGTCGAAAGAGGAGAAGTAGATTACGCCGTCTCTTACAGCAAAGGCGTTTGCGTTATGCACCTCGCCTTGGGTCCTGAATTTCCACTTGAGCTCCCCGGTGCGCTTATCCAGGCAGTAGAGGTTGTGGTCGTACGAGCCCATGAGAAGCTTGTTCCCGACAATGACCGGCTCCGATATTATGCAGCCGAACGTCCTGTACTTCCAAACCAGTTCGCCGGTTCTCGCATCCAGCGCATAGATGTTCTGATCACGCGAACCGAAATACAGAATACCTTCATCGACATGGGGCGTGCAGGCTACTTGGTCCCTCGTCCTGAACTTCCACTTCAGCTCTCCCGTATCCGCCCGCAAGGCGTACAAGTTCTGGTCAAACGAGCCTACATACACCACGCCGTCATGGATTATCAGCGATCCTTCCGCTATGCACCCCTCTGTCCTGAAGCGCCACACGAGTCCTCCGTTCTTTGGGTTGATCGCGTAAACGTAGTAGTCGGCGCAACCGAAATATATCACGTTGTTGTACATGACCATGGAGCTCGTTATGCTGCCTCCGTAACCGATCTTCCAAACCCTGTCAAACTCCTTGACCCTCTTTAACTCGAAGTCTGCCATCTCCACGCTAAATTCGTCGAAGCCGAAGCTTGATTCTTCAACCATAGGCTAAATTTGCCCCTTAAATTTAAAAAATTAAAAGCCTGCTCCAATTATGTTCACCAATTGTCGAGTATCATGACCAACATTTATAAGAATATGCTTCCCTCATTAGTTAAATTGGAAATTTTGGTGAAAAATTATGCTTCTTGAGGAGGAAGGAGAATCCGGCTTTACCGTCAGAGCCTGCGTTATCGCTGTTTTGCTGACGATATTCCTGCTTGTCACTTCAAGTTACATTGCCCTGAAGATGGGCGCGTTGCCGTGGCCCATAATATTCAGCGCGGTTGTCGCGGGCGCGTTGTTACAGCTTGTTTCCAGGGTGTCAAAGAAAACGAACAGGCACGAGATGAACGTCGCCCAGGCAGGAGGGACGATCGGTGGCCTGCTTGCATCAGGCGTGGTCTTCACCATACCGGGCATCCTTTACCTGCAGGCGCAGGGCGTTGACGTTTCAATGCCGGGCATTCTCACGCTCGCGGTCGTATGCATCACGGCCGGCGTCCTGGGCGTACTCCTGTCCATTCCGATGCGCAGGGTGTTCGTCGAAGAGGAGGACCTGCCTTACCCGAGCGGCAGGGCCGGGGCCGAGGTGATAAAAGCAGAGACTACCCTGGGCTTGAGCACGTTCTATGTTGCGCTTGCGTTGTCGCTCACTGGAATTTTCGTCATGCTGAGGGAGCTGTACTTCCCGGCCGGCTGGGCCTGGCCCATCCTGCCGGAAATAGGGCTGGTGCTTGCAATCTATCCAATGCCCCTTGCGATTGGCATAGGCTACCTGCTCGGCCACAAGGCTAGCGTAAATTCATGGTTCTTTGGTTCATTCCTTGGATGGATCGTCCTTATACCGTTATTTGCCGCCTTCAAGTACGCAGCGCCCGGCATTGGCGCGTCGATGATGCAGAACGCGGGCATGGGCATGGTAATCGGCGCCGGAATCGGGTTCTTCTTTTCATACGTCATCCCGAGGGCGAAGAAGATATTCATGCCCATGTTAAGGTGGGCTGGCATGCCCTGGTACATCAAGCTGACGCCCATTTTCTCGTTCATAGCGTTCATCGTCCTGGCGCTGGCCGGCATACACCCTGTGGGGGCTGCGATAGCTGTCGCAGGCGTCTGGGTGATGGTGAGCGTTGCCGCCATGATGACCGGGGAGACCGACATAGACCCCCTGGAGCAGTTCGGGATCATCATAGGCCTCGTGGCGCTTGGCGTATTTGCCGCGTTCAGCATGCAGCTAAGCATTCTTTCGGCATTCCTCATAGTTTGCTTCGTTTCGATAGCGAGCGCTGTGGCCGGTGACATAGGCCACGACTACAAGTCGGCAAAGATCATCGGGACGAAGGCCAAGGACATCATCAAGGTCGACATGATAGCCGTCATCGTTGCCGGGCTGCTGGCACCCTTTGTGCTGGGCATGATAGTGGACGCCTACGGTTCTGATTTTTTCAGTCCCCTCATGCCTGCGCCCCAGGCCCAGATGGTCGCAGGGTCTATATTCGGGTTTGCCCACCCATGGGCCTTTTGCATCGGCTTCCTGCTTTCTTTCGTCTGGGTCGTGCTGGAGAACGTTACGAAAAGGAGGGCTCCCGTCATCCCGATGGTTTTCGGCATAGGGCTGTTTCTCGGAATCATGCTTGGTTTGTTGCTCGCCATAGGAGGGATGATAAGGTATCTGACCGACAGAAAGAAATTCGGCATTTTTTCAGCGGCGGGGGTCGTATTGGCGGCTGGAGTGATGGGCGGAGAAGGGATAGCAGGCTTCAGCTCAAAGGCCATGTATGTTGCTGGAGTGCCAGGGTTCGTGTCAAACGCCCTTATGTTCGGGATTTTCATCTCTGTCCTGGTCCTGGCCTTGGCGCTATGGGGCCGGACGGTTAAGACGGTTAAGACGGTTAAGACGGTTAAGACGGTGAAAGGATGATAGTGGGAATAGACATCGGAGGCACGAACACGCAGGGCGTTTTAATAGAGAGGGGGAACCTGAAATCGACTTTCTCTGTAGCAGGTAACGAGCCGGGACATGTAATCAGGTGTAGCAAGTTTTTACAAAATAAAGCTGCAAGCAAAACCGTACGTCTCGCTCTGACAGGAGGCGGCGCGAGGAAAATCAAGAAGTCCGATCTCCCTGTGCCCTTTGGGGTGGTGGATGAAATAAATGCTATAGGCAGGGGCGGCGTTTACTTGTCAGGAAAGCTGGATGTCTTCGTAGTCAGCATAGGAACAGGCACGGCCTTCGTCTCGGTCAAGCATGGAAAAGCGAGACACGTTGGAGGCACAGGTGTAGGCGGCGGCACGATATACGGGCTTGTGAGGCTCATGCTTAAGATGCCGCTGAGCAAGGTCGAGGAGATTGCCAAGACCGGGAAAAACCTCGACCTGACGGTCAAGGACATAATGGGCAGGGGTATTGGGAAAATCCCGGGCAACGCCACCGCTTCGAACTTCGGGAAAGCCGGGGGGAAATGCAGCAAGCCCGCCATCGCAGCAAGCCTGCTTAACATGATAGCGGAGTCCATAGGCGTGATGGCCTACTTTGCCGCAAGAAGCGTCGGGCAGCAGCATCACATCCTTGTGTGCGGCAGGGTGGCGATGAACGGCGTGGTGAAGAACAGGATCACGGAAACCATCAAGATGCTCGGCGGGGATGCTGGGGTACCTCCAAAAGCGGAATACTGCGCCGCTATCGGAGCGGCCCTGTCCCTGAAATGCTGATTCTCGGCGTTGGAAAGGTATTTAAATGTAAAATCGTTGTTAATGAGTGGTGAAATAAATGGGCTTTGCCATGGACGATTACAGGACGCAGCCATGCTCTGCTCTTGAGTGTATGTATGGTGGTGTGCTGGGGAATCGTGACAAGACCAGAAAAGTCTTGTATGATATGTTCTGGAACCTGGGCGTGCTTTCCGATACCAAATCCGGACATCCTAAAAATGGAGCTAAACAGCATGAGAAAGAATCGATAGTAATGAGTATGATAACGATCAACAAGAAGTTGAAGCACCCTTTCCCTATTCACGGATGTTTCGTGGACTATCTTGAATGGGGCGGTGGCGCTCGTGCTCCTGAGAATGATATCCCTCATTTAAGCGCAAAACTCGCCCAAGCGATACTCGAGGAAGACTACGACACGGCTTGTGAGTTAAGGGAGCAGATAGAACCGCTTAAAGTGCAAATTTCCGCGTCTAGGGATGAAATAATGCGTTAGGTGCAGGTTTCCAAATCCTTTGTTTAATCCGGATGCCCGGCGGATGCTGGGGTACCTCCAAAAGCGGAATACTGCGCTGCTATCGGTGCGGCCCTGACGATGGAAAAATAGTCCGTTTTGTAACCGAAAAGTATTTAAATAGATATTTGTCATTATTTAGTAGTGAATATTATGTATTCAGATGGTATGATAAGGTCTGTATTGGGTAAAAATATCGGCCCTTACAGCGCAGAAATGGAGTACAGGGAGCATCTGGGACGGCTCTTTGATTATTTGTACGAACGTGCTGCCGAGATAAACGAAAACCCTGCTGACCCGATGAACGGATACAAGAGGCTTGGGATAGATGTAGCGATAACTGAAATCAGAGAGGTTAATCAATTTCTAGACAGTCCATTGCCTGTAAATAATTGGCTGATGGACTATCAGCAATTCGCCGATTTCCAAGTCACCGATCTTGCCACCGAGCTTGGTGAAGCCGTTGCCAAGGAGCAGTACACCGGGAAGGGCGGCGCTAAGGAGCTGCATGACAAGCTGGAAAAGCGAAAATTGGATGTTTCGGCATCCCTTTCTCAAATTTGCAGCTATCTTCGCGTTGGCCCGCCAGTGCATCCACCAATAAAAATTATCGAAGTCGATCATGAAGGGAGAATATACCCGCCCCCATCTGCTGCATAATCTGGTATCTGCTGG
>CAZLFZ010000025.1:0-7334 GCA_964559215.1 uncultured archaeon | reverse complement strand
TCATGAAGGGAGAATATACCCGCCCCCATCTGCTGCATAATCTGGTATCTGCTGGATAATCTGGTTATTCTGACCAAAAACGGTTAACAACACCTTTAATTTTAAATCAGTAAAAGAAATTTTTAGTCATGGCTGCCGATAGGGTTAAGTTTTTCATCCTCGAAGTTCAGCAGAAGAGCGGTTCGGAAGAGCCGAAAATAATGATGTGGGGGAAGACAGAAAAGGGCGAGCCCGCGCTTGTTCTGGACCGGTCATGCAGGCCATATTTCTTAGTGGAACCAGCCGCTGACATGAAGAAAAAGGGACTGGATGAACTGGTGCTCAAGATATCGGAACTGAAGATCGAGGGAAGCCAAGCGGAAAAGGTGGAGGTGGTCGGGAAAAAGTTTTTCGGGAAGGATAAAAATCTGATAAAGATAACGTTGACCAAGCCGTCTGATGTCACTAAATTCAGGGATTTGCTCAAGGACTGGGTAAACATAAAGGGGCAGTACGAATACACCATCACCTTCTACAGAAGATACATGGTTGACAGGGGGATAACCCCCCTTACATGGGTGTGGGTTGAGGGCAGGAGAACGGTCAGCAAGGAGGGACACCTGGTTATAGAAGCGGAGAAAATCACGCCGGTAGCCGAAGAGTCTTATCCCGATTTCAGGATCCTTGCATGCGACCTTGAACTGGTCGAGCAGGACGGGGAAGAGAGCATAATAATGGCGTCCGTCCGGGACAACAAGGGCATGAAGAAGGTGCTTACCTACAAGCACGTGGAATCGGACATCATGGAACTGGTCGAAGATGAAAAAGATCTGATTCGGAGATTGGCCGAAGTCGTCAGGGAAAGAGATCCTGACATAATAGTCACCTATAACGGGGACAGGTTTGATTTTCAGCATCTTGCAGGAAGGGCGAAGAAATACGGGATTGACCTGACGATGGGCAGGACGGACTGTGGGGTGGTCTTCAAGCGGAGAGGCCGGGTTTATTCCGCATGGCTTGAAGGCCGGGTGCACGTGGATATCTTCGATTTCATCGAAAACATACTGTCCGCAACATTGTCGTCAGAGGTCCTCACCCTGGATATGGTTTCCCGGGAAATTGTCGGGAGGGGGAAAAAGAAGATCGAATGGGAAGAGATGCAGAGGGCCTGGGAGGAAAGCAAGGGATTGGAAAAGGTGGTGAAATACTGCCTTAACGACTCAGAGCTCACGTTGTCCCTGGCGAAGGCCCTGCTGCCGCAGATATTCGAATTGTGCAGGATAACGGGGCAGACCCTGTTCGACACATCGAGAATGACGTATTCACAGCTGGTTGAATGGCTGCTTATAAGGAAGGCGTACAGCGCGGGGGAACTCATACCGAACAGGCCCAAGTTCGAAGAGATACAGATCCGGAGAAAGGCCACCCCGTACACGGGTGGTTATGTCTATCCCCCCAAGGTGGGGATACACCAGAACATCGCCCTGTTCGACTTCAGGGGCCTTTACGCGAGCATAACGATAACCCACAACGTATCGCCCGAGACGCTCTATTGTCAATGTTGCAACGGGGAGAATTCAGAAAAAGGCAAGGTGCACAAGGTTCCAGGAGAGGACTATTACTACTGCAAGACGCATCCGGGCTTCGTGACCAAGACCCTTGAGGAGCTGGTCAAAAAGAGGCTCAAGATCAAGGATGAAATGAAAAGCCTTGACCCTGAATCCAAGGGGCACAAAATCCTTGATAACAGGCAGCATGCCCTGAAGCTGCTGGCCAATTCCAGCTACGGCTACTACGGCTATGCAGGGTCAAGATGGTATAGCAGGGTGTGCGCCAAGAGCATAACGGCCTGGGGAAGATATTACATCCAGAGGGTGATCAAGAGGGCCCAAAAAATGGGGTACGAGGTCATATACGGTGACACCGATTCTCTCTTCATCAAGGTCAAGTCACTCGGCGACGCTCACAAATTCCTGCTTACCGTGAATCGCTCCTTGCCAGGAGTCATGGAGCTCGAGTTCCAGGGTTTGTACAAGAGCGGGCTTTTCACCCCTGCCAAGACAGGCCTGACTGCCAAGAAGCGCTATGCGTTAATAGACAGCGCCGGTGACATTACCATCAGGGGGTTCGAGAGGGTCAGGAGAGACTGGTCCCAGATAGCCAGGGATACCCAGGAGCGCGTCTTGCAGGCCATTCTGCGCGACAACTCGCCTGAGCTAGCCTTGCAGATCGCAAGAAAGACCATAGTCGACATCAAGAAAGGGAAGATTGACAGAAAGAAACTGGTAATATACACCCAGCTCACCAGACCAATCAAGGATTATGAGCAGATAGGCCCGCATGTGGCTGCCGCCAAGAAGGCCCTGGCTAGGGGCAGGCCCGTTGCGCAAGGCTCTATGATAGCGTATGTCATAACCAAGGGTCCTGGATTGATATCGGAAAAGGCCGTGCCTGCCGAAGACGCGGAAAACTACGACCCCGACTATTACGTCAATAACCAGGTCATTCCGGCTGCGATGAGGGTGCTTGCAGGCCTGGGATATACAGAGGAGGACATAGCAGGGGAGCCTGAAGGCCAGTATTCGCTGGACAGGTTTGTCAGGAAATCCCTGCGCAATAAAATCGGCTCCAGGCTTAAAAAATTCGGCCTTGGGCATGAGGAATGATATAAGCTTTTTTATATAGGATTCTAATTAATTATATTGAATCTATTGTGTTGGTGCTTTTATGCTCAAGGTGGCCATTAACGGTTTTGGCAGGATAGGGAGGAATTTTCTTAAGGCCTCGCTGCACAACAAGGCGTTCAGGGTCGTCGCGATAAACGACCTGGCAGAAGCGGGGATGATGGGTCATCTGCTCAAATACGATTCCGTGTACGGACCCTTTGGGGGAGAGGTGAAATGGAGCGACACCAGCATAACGGTGAACGGGAAAAATATCTTGGTTTTTTCTGCCAAAGACCCCACCAAGCTGCCGTGGGGGAAGCTTGGGATAGACGTGGTGATAGAATCCACGGGCATTTTCAGGGAAATGGATCAGGCGGAGATGCACGTAAAAGCCGGGGCGAAAAAGGTCATTTTGTCAGCCCCGCCAAAGGGGAACAAGCCGGTCAAGCAGATCGTGCTTGGCGTCAACGAAAAGACCTACGACCCGAAACAGGACATCGTGATCTCGAACGCATCCTGCACTACGAACTGCCTTGCGCCTGTAGCGAAGGTTCTGGAGGACAAATTCGGCATAGTCAAGGGGTTCATGACCACGATACACGCCTATACGACCGACCAGTTACTGATGGACGGCCCGCACAAGGACATAAGAAGGGCCAGGGCGGCAGACCTGAACATCGTCCCGACAAGCACAGGGGCGGCCAAAGCCCTGGGGGAGGTCATGCCAAAACTCAAGGGCAGGATCACAGGCTCCGCCATCCGGGTGCCGGTTGCTGACGGCTCCATAGTGGACCTGGTTGTGGAGCTCAGGAAAAAGCACGGCGTGGAAGAGATAAACGCGGCTTTCAAAAGGGCGGCGGCGGGAAAGCTCAAAGGCCTTATGCAATACACCGAAGAACCGATAGTCAGCTCCGATGTTATAGGAAATCCCCATTCCGCGATATTCGATTCCCTGCTGACCAACATAGAGGGGGACTTGATAGAGGTCTTTGCCTGGTACGATAACGAATGGGGCTATTCCAACAGGCTTGTGAATCTGGTAGAGTTCATGGCGAAAAAATGGAGGTAATTTCTTTGATCAGGCCTGTCACAGAATTAAAAAAACCAGACCTGCAAGGCAAGATAGTATATCTCAGGGGTTCTGCGGACGTTCCGCTCGACGATGGCAATGACCTGTATTCCACTGCCCGGATAAAGGACACCAGCAGGATAGACTCGTTCATGCCGACTCTCGGGTATTTGATCAAGAACGGGGCCAGGGTGGTGCTGCAGCCTGGCTGGATAGACCGGCCGGACGGGATCGAGAAAGATAAAAGCGTGGCTCCGGTCTACATGTACATCAAAAAAAGGCTACGTGAAGCAGGCCTCTTGCCGCACAAGATTTTGCTTGCGCCGACTGAATTGCACGGAGATGTAAAAAGCATATCGGAAAACTTCGACCTGGTGCAGGAGAACATATCAAAGCTTGCGGACGGGCAGGTGCTTGTCCTGGAGAATCCAAGATTCGACCCCCAGTACAACAAGGGTGACGAGGGGTACGCAAAGCAACTGGCCGGCATGGTGGAAATCTACGTGGCCGACGATTTCGCCCAGAGGCACAGGCCGGCAGCAGACATAGTCCCGATGCCCAAGTACCTGCCAAGGTATGCAGGCATCCACCTTCTTGATGAAATAAATTACGCAGAGAAGATTTCGCTTGAGCTGGAAAGGAAAGGGAGGAAGCCTTTCGTGCTTATACTTGCCGGCAAGAAGATAGAGACCAAACCAGGAGTGGTCTCAAAGATAACCGTCGCCCTGAACCTGCTGGGCAGAATGCTAAAAATCGACAAGATTCTCGTCGCTGGAGCCGTTGCGTACACATTCATGATAGCGCAACGCAATCTGGACAAAGTGAAAGCAGGGCCGGATGAGATAAAGAAAATATCAAATGGTGACATCAAAAAAATAATCGGCGATTCCTATGTCGCATCCGACCAGATACACGACCAGGTAATGCTGGCCGGCAGGGTGATCCTTAAGGCGAGGGAAAGGGGCATATCCCTCATACTTCCTGTTGACCACACCATCATGAAAAACGGTGAGTTGCTTAAATCCCGGCCTACGATTCCGCCCGGATGGCATGGGGTGGACATAGGGGATGAAACGATTAGCGAATTCAAGGATGCTATAGACTCTGCCGGCTTCGTGCTGATGTCGGGCCCGGTAGGGATGTTCGACAAGAAAATCCCGGCCGCTGCAAAAGGCAGCAAGGCTATAGTCCAGGCCATGCAAGCCGCTACCAAACACGGCGTTGTTACCATATCCGCAGGGGGCGAGGCTACGTTGCTGGTAAACAGGACCGGGGTCAAGATCTCCCACGCGAGCATAGGCGGGGGAGCCACCCTGGAGTTCATAGAGAAGGGCACGCTGCCGGGCATCGAGGCCCTCGAATCCTGAAGCGGGTCCAAAATGATTCCCGTTTCAGATGATAAATCATCTGGCATTCTGCTGGCTTTGATTTTTTAATCACTAGAATAATCACTTGATATGACCAGCAAAACCTCCATCCACTCATGGCTGATCAAAGTGGACAGGATCAGCGCCTGGATTCTCTTTTTCTTGTTCATCATTTTCATAGTGACGGGTTATTCCATGACCAGGGAATACGGAATGAACAAACTGGTCGGGATTCGGTCCGCCGTCTCCATCCATCTGGGCATATGCGAGCTGGTGATTTTCTTTTTCGTGATCCATTCCGGGATCAGAATCTACTTCGCTCTGAGAAGATGGGGCATAATCAAAAGGTGAAACACCGGAAGTTATATGGGCAAGAAAAAGAGGAGCGGAAAAGGCATTTTTGAGCGCAAGGTCAGCAGAAGGGATTTCATAAAGAAAGGGGTCCTGGCATTGGCCGGCCTGGGCGTCGGGGTCTATGCCGTGGACAGCTGGCTTAAGCAATCCGCCCCCCTGAGCTCGCCCACCAAGGGAGGAGCCCCTGACAAGCTGTGGAAATGGTCACGTGAGGCCTACCACTACATAAAGCTCGGCTCCAACGTGCAGTGCCAGGTGTGCCCGAACCAGTGCATCCTCGAGCCGGGGGACAGGAGCATATGCAGGGTGAAGGTGAACAAAGACGGGCGCCTGTACACGCTGGCATACGGAAACCCGTGCGCAGTTCACGTCGACCCCATAGAGAAGAAGCCCCTCTACCATTACCTGCCCGGTTCCAGGGCCTTCTCGATAGCGACCGCAGGGTGCAATTTAAGGTGCCTCAACTGTTTTGTACCAGAAACAACGATAGCTACTGAAAATGGCTTAATGCAGATTATAGATATTTTTGAATCAAATGACAAGAAGGAAAACAGATTTGATGGTAGCGTGGTAAATAAGATAGATGGGCAGAGGGCCGTTACTCATACTGGTGAAATTTTGGATATAGTTCATGGTTTTAAGCATCCTTATGCAGGTGATATATTCAATATAAAACCACATTACACGCCAGGGATTAAATGCACACCAAGTCATGAACTATTTGTTTATGATGTAAAAACCGGGACTAAGAAAGTAAGAGCTAGGGAATTAAAAAATGATAATTATTTGGTTATACCAAAGAACCATAATTTTTCTAAATCGCAAGTAAAAGTTGACTTGAAAGAAATATTGTCAAAAACCAAGACAAAATTTAAAAAAGGATATAGAATTTCTGAGGATGAGATAAAAAAAATCCTGGATTTAACTGAGAAGGGTGTCACTTCTAAGGAAATAGGTAAAATGTTCAGTTTGCATCCAGCTTATGTTAGAACCTTAAGGTCAAAATTCAGGAAAGGATGTTCAGTTTTAGGAGACAACATAGTTGTTGAGAATAACGGTGGTATCAAATTTAAAACAGGTAAACTGCCTTGTATTCCCAGATTTGTTAAACTTGACAAAAATTTTGCAAGGCTTTTAGGATATTATTGCGGGGAAGGGTGTGTGCATAAAAGTAAAAAAAGGCTGAACAGCTATCTTCTATTGTTCACCTTTGGAAAAAAAGAGCCTGAAATGGCCGAGGAAACAGTAGCTTTAATTAAGAAAATCTTTAAAGTTAAATCCTCCATGAAGGAGAAGAAAACCAACATAACCGTCACAGTTTGTAAATCTAGTTTGGCTGTTCTTTTCAAAGATTTGTGTGGAACTGTTGCCACCAACAAAAAAGTACCAAATATAATATACAAGTCCCCAAGAAAAGTTGTTGATGAATTTTTAAGAGCATATATAAAATGCGACGGTTCTATCCAAAAAGAGGTGGTCTCAATAAATTCCGTGTCCAAAGAATTGGCTTTAGGCGTTTACTGGCTTCTGTTGAAAATGGGATTTCTACCTAGTTTTTACAAATGGGTGCCAGAACCTGAAAAAATGATAGAAGGTAGAAAAGTAAAACAATCAGACTTGTATTACGTAAAACTAAAGGCCCAGAGGTTTAGAGACAAATTTTTATTTCCAAACAAAAGGATTAAACTGAATC
Organism: uncultured archaeon; assembly: GCA_964559215.1. Taxonomy (GTDB): domain Archaea; phylum Aenigmatarchaeota; class Aenigmatarchaeia; order QMZP01; family JAFGSV01; genus JAFGSV01. The sequence continues at coordinate 206 of CAZLFZ010000025.1, read as the reverse complement.
CGTTGAGTGAAAAGAGTCTGAAATTTTTTGAAAATGATGATTATTATTTCGTTCCTGTTTTTAGTATTTCAAAAGAAAAGTACATTGGAGATGTCTATAATTTAGAGGTCAAAGGTCATCATTCATATTTGGCTAATTTTATTGCTGTTGGGAATTGCCAGAACTGGAGCATATCACAGAGCAGGCCCGAAGAGACCGAGAACGCT
>CAZLFZ010000024.1:0-19316 GCA_964559215.1 uncultured archaeon | reverse complement strand
AACCTATCTTTGTTTTCTTTGATTAAAAATTTGATTAAAAATTCCAGCAAGGCCGAAAAGGGTATAAATATGAGCACCATATTCTAGTTATGCCTGTGCAAAGACAGACAGCCATCAAAGTGAGGATTGTGGACCTGGTGAGCGGGGAATGGGTCAAACGAGAAGGCATGGAGCCAAGTTTTGTGATAACCCCACGCAAGGAAAACATATCCAGGGCCAGGATAATCGGCACCATCGTCACAAAATTCGTTTCGGAGGACGGCAACTTCGCATCCATCACGGTGGACGATTCCACGGCCACGATCCAGGGGAAGCTGTGGAGGGAGACTGGACTTATCGTGGAAACCAACGTTGGAGACCTTGTGAACCTTATAGGAAAAGTCCGGGAGTACGAGGGCGACATATACATCGTTCCGGAGATCATCCTGCCAGTCGGCCCTGATCAGGAGAGCATGCTGAGGCTCGAAATCCTGGCGCGCCTGGAAAAAAAGGAAGAAGCCGGGGAGGAAGAGAAGGCATCGGAACCTGCCAAGATAGATGAAGACCAGCTCAGGCGTAAGATGCTGTCCATCATAGAAGGCAGCAAAGACGGAATCAAGTACAGCGAACTGGTGGAAAAGGCTGGGATCCCTGAAGAAGAGCTGGAAAACGTCATCAACGAGCTGCTGGGCGAGGGGATATGCTACGAGCCAACGCCAGGGAAGATAAAGAAGATTTGATGCTTATTTGTTTCCGAGGATTTCCCACATTTCACCCAATGCCGCAAGGAAGCCCACATGCTTTAGCTGTGGGTAGTTTACACGTATCTGATAGATTTCGCATTCACTTCACAGGCTCCCGTTTCCATTTCTTCGATCGAAACCTCGACTTCCCTGCCGACAGCCAAGCTCGGGTCAGGCTCATTCAAATAAACAGTTACGGGGTCGTCAAACATCCCCTTGGTGTACAGGTCAAACGCCCTGCCACCCTGACATATATCGCCGACAGTACCTCTTAATGTTCTAAGCGAGCTGTCTGTTTCTAACGTCTCTGGCATATTATCTCCTAAATCTCCTAGCATTATATATCATATATCATAAAAGTACGAAGGGTAAAAGTTTTAAAACCTTAACCCCCCCTAGGAGTGGGAAAAGTCGGCGGCTATTTCTTTATCTTTTCCAGCTGCACGGAGCCGCATTTTGGGCAGACCCTCGTCACGGGCTGCATCACAAGGGGCTTCCCAGTCCACCCGCACTTGAGACATTCGTATTTTGCCATATAATCACCTGAGGCGCCAAAATGAATTACGATTAATTGCAAAAACACCTATAAATATAATCCTTTCTGCCATTAAATAATTATGTCGATTTTTGACTGGCTGGCCGAAAAGCCGGAATCGGCCCCTTTGAAAAGGGGAGAATACGAGAAATCAATCGTCAAATTACTGAAAAAAATTGACTCGAGTTCGAAAAAGGGGGACAGGGCGAGGACCGCCTGGCTGTACCAGATGGCGTCTGTCCTGGCGAGAAGGGCCAGGAAATGGGACGACAGCGCAAAGTACGCGCTGCTCGCCGCAGGCAACAGCGAAAGGGATGGGAAGCTGTTCAACGCGGGCTGGTCTTACAGGTCCGCTGCCATAGCATCAAAAGATAAGAACGACTACAAAAACGCTGTCGACTACGCCATCAAGGGGGCAGAGTGTTTCACTCTCTCCAAGAGCAACTATGCAGCGAAGTGGTGCTACCAGATAGCTGGCCAAGCGTGCAAGGATGGCGGAGACCTGGAAAAGGCCATCAAATTCTATGGAAAGGCATACGACATTGAAAGGGACGATGAAACGGAACTCGAGATCGACAGGCTAAAGCACCTCGTGTCGCATCCCACGGTGGACCAGTACGCGGAAAAGAGCGAGGTGGTGGAATACGACCCTGTCAGGTTCGAAGTGGTGATAGAAAACCATAGCAGGGGCGTAATCAAGAACATCACGATCGGGGACAGGGACGCGAAACTGACGCACGAGATAGCAGGCCTCAAGCCCGGAGAGGTCAAAATCTTCTCGTACGACACCACGGGTAGGCTTGGCCGGATGCTGTCACCTTACAATTTCATCACCTGGAAGAATGCAAAGGGTAACACCATTGACATGGAACTGGAGCCGGCAAGGGTACTCGTCAGGCCCAGGATACAGGTAAACTCGTACACAAGCCCGGATCCCATCATAAACAAGACCAGCGAACTGGTAATCCTTGTAAAGAATCTTTCCTCAAAATCGGTGCACGATATAAAACTGGATGTTGACTTCGCGGACCAGATAACGGCGGTGCAGTCAAGCCCGAGCGCCTTCGAAGAAATAGCCCCTGGTGAGGAAAAGGGAACGGATTGGAAGATAAAGCCAAGCATCCTCGGTATGCAGAAAATCGCAAGCGGCAGAATCGTTATGCTTGATGAGAACGGGATAGAATACGAAGCCAGGGTGCCCGACATAACAGCTGAGGTGCTGGAACATGAACACCCGGAGCGCAAGGTGTTCGCCAAACGCGAGGAATTCAGGCAGGAAAAGAGGCACTTTGACAGCAGCATAACGGCCTACCCGCTTAGCGAGAGCTATTACGTGTCCCTGAGCAAAAAGGAGTGGAACCAGCAGCGGGGGTACACCCTGAGGGGAGCTGGCCTGGACGTCGTGCTGCATCACGTTGAGGAGAACTGCCATGACATGGCGCTGGTGGCAAAGCACGAGTTCGAGCACGAGAGGATGCTGCTCTATTCTTTCAGGCTGGATGAAATCCATTACATGCTGACCATAGTCATCAAGGAAGACGAGGGGTTCGTTCATCTCATCCTTAAACTATGCTCGGAGAACAGGGAGACCCTGGTTCCGACCCTGGAGAGGGTGGCCAATATAATCCGGTACACCATAAAGACCGAAACCGATGCAAGCGAGGTCGAAAAAGTGGAGATAAAGAAGATAGTCAACATAGTCGATTCCATAGTCCAGAGGTCGAAGATAGCAAGCGGCGGCGAGGATGGGGAGGTCACGGAGAAGAAAACGAAAATCAGTGACTCTGTCGTTCAGAGGACAGATGTTTGAAGTTTTTTAAAGTTTTTTATTTCTTCTTCGGATGAATTTAAAATACAAGACTATAAATGATAAACATGGCCAAGAAATGGGAGAGGTCTGATGCAGTCGTGGCGCAGAGAATCAACTCCTTCCAGGTAGGTGGCCTGCTAAGCAAGAAAATCCATGTTCTGGACGGGGAAGTGGCTCTCCTTGAGGAGGAAGGCAAGGTCGTGAGAACATTCGAACACGGGACACACAAGGTGGGTGGCTTGTTCTCCGGTTCCGCCAGGAACATCATTTTCGTGGACAAGTCCCCTCACGTAATCAGGAGGGAGGTGAAAGACCTGTGGACACGTGATGACAAGGAGATCATCGCTGCCGTAGAGATGAAGTTCGTGGTGGCTGACCCGGATAAGCTGAGCTCCGCCACGATGAGCAGGAAGGATGTCATCACTAACGAGGACCTATGGTCAGAGCTGCAAAGCGAAATCGTTACATCTGTCATGGCGCCGGTCGTAAAGAAAAAAAGCATAGACCAGTTGCAGGGAGACAGGAAGACGGGACGTGAGATCCAAGTATCCGCCGAGGTCGGGCTCAGGAAGAAGCTCGAACCTAGTGGCCTTGAGTTGCTCTCGTTCTCGGTGCAGTTCGTGCTGCCCGGTGAGTACCAGGATTACCTGAGAAAGCGGGGCGTGATACGTGAGGAAACGGAAAAGGCCGAGACCGAACTCGAACTCGAAACCGAGAAGGCGATTCATGAGAGGGAAGTCGGGGAAATAAAGGGCACCGTTGAGAGCAGGGAGCAGGTCCTGGACGAGCTCGAAAGGGAAAGGGTCAAAAGGGAGGCGGAAATGGAGATCGAATCGGAGGAAACCCAGCACGACATGCGCGACGCCATGGAAGCGCTCAAGCTAAAAGAGATACATGACAAGCAACGAATCGTCAGGGGCTCCGAGAGGAAAAAGCTTGGACTTGATGCGCTGAAAGGGGCATTCCCCACCGCCGAAAAGGGCAAACTGGAAAAAAGGTATGACGAACTGCAGCGTATCATCAAAGCGACCGAGCGAAAATTCTTAAACAGGAAGATAGACAAGGGAACGTTCAAAAAACTCATGCAGCGCTACGAGGAGCAAAAGACTGAGCTGGAAGTCAGGATGGAGAAGTCTGGAAAGCCGGGTAAGTGAAATGGAAGAGAACATGCTTGATGTCATGGAAAGGATGGAGAGCCTTGTCCCTGAGTACAGCTATTCCAGCGTGTCCAACATCGTGAAAACGGACAAGCTGGTAAGGGAATTGCTTATAGCCGAGATGAAAAAAATAAAGGACTACCTGTTTCATGTGGTCCAGGTGAGCTACGAGTTGCAGAGGGACAAGCTCAGCGATGCAGCAGAGGATGCCTGGGATGACGTGGACTCCCTCGTTGACATGATCGAAAACAGCAAAACCACCAAGCTAAAAGGCAACAAGCGATACTGCGAGGAGTGCAAAGAAAGGATAGAGTCTGACATCCAGAACATACTGAGAAGGGACAGGCAACTGGTCATGGAAGTGAAAGACATGAAAAGGACCGTGTACCTGCTCTACAGGGCGCTGCTCGAAAAAGGGAAGGAAAGGCACTTTATTAAAAACCTGGGCAAAATTAAAAAATACAGCGATGGGATAAGCTCATTGCTGGATGCCAGGGAGAAAATAATCACGGGGGAATGAGATGAGCGAATGGGTTAAAGCGAAAGGAGAAGGCAAGCCTGAATTCAAGGAGATGGAAAAGGCCGTTCCAGGATACGGCTACAAGGATCCAAAGAAGGCGGAGAGCACCGATGAGCAATTCAGGCGCATGATCGCCGATGATATAAACAAGTCCAGGGACTTCCTTTTTCCCATGATAGAGGCCGCGTACCTGGAAGAGGATTTTGACAATGCCGGGGCGCTCGAGGACGTTATGCAATGGCTTGACGTTTTCTTGTTGGAACTGGGGCTGCCTCTGGTATGGGGCGAAAAGGCCGATTACAAAAAATTTGTCAGGCTTATGAAGGCCGACGTCACCATCATGCGGAACAGCCGCAAGCTGACAAAAATACTCGAGCAAATGCAGGAGAATGTGATGCACGGGAAGGGGGGCTCCATGGTCAGACGATGCGCCCTGCTCAAGAAATACGTATCCGATTTGCTGGTTGTTTTCAAGAGAAGAAGGCATGCCCTTGGAGGCTGAAATGGGAGGAGAGGCTGACAACGAAGGGAGAAAGCTCGGGTCAGAAATAGAGATGGCCAGAAAAGAGCTTGAGATGGACGTGGAGAAAAGGGAACTTGAGGCAAAGGCCAAGCTCGACGAAATCTTGTCCGAGAATAAAATGGAGTTCTGCTCAAGGTGTAACAAGAAGATAGGCTCACGGACAGACTGGGCCGGGAAATGCCTGTGGTCTGGCTGTGACAAGCTGCTGTGCAGGGAATGCTGGGACGTCAAGAAATACAGGTTCTGCAAGGACCACTCGCGCGCTGTTTACGGACACCCTGAGGAAGAGGCGAAGAAAAAGGAATTCTTCAAAGAAGAGGATATAAAGGTGGACCTGGGAGCAATGCTGGAAGAGTCCGATGATTCGAGAATGGCAAAGCTGATATTCTACACCAGTGAATACGCCAGGTGGCTGGACAAGAGGCTCGGGAAGGTTGGTCCCATAGACTGGACGCCCAAGGAGTTCCTGTCCAAGGCCAATGCGAAGATGGAGAAAAAGAACGGCGAGTTCGTGATCTCCATCAAGGTAAAAAGGTGGTTCATGTCCAAAGTCAAGGCGTCCGTGATCGTGACATCATTTGGCGAAACCGCTGAACTGGACGCGAACTCCCTGACGGCGTACCTGCACAAGCTGTCCAGGCAATATAAGGGATACAAGCTGATTGTGCTGGTCAGCGACGGGGCGAAGCTGGACCTGGTCAATTTCGTTAACCGCTTCTCTGAGAAGGGCTTCTCGCTTTACATGGTGGAGCCCAGGAAAGGGAATCTTTATTTCAACATCAACGACCCGATCACGCGTGGCTATTCAGGCTGGTTCAACCAGAAAAAGGAGCCGTATAACTTCAATGCCAAGTTGAAGCGCCTGGCCGACCTGGTATCGGGCAGGCTCGTGGTGGCTGAAAAGGCCGTGGCGAAGGACTTCGGATTCAATGAGCATGATGTCCATGGGGTACTGAAGTCCTGCAAGTTCCTGTCACACATAAAGGGCACGGACACCTTCTTCTGGAAAGAGGACTAGGAGAATCGTATTTGTTTAGCTACTCCCCACGGGCATTCAGTGTGCTGGTTCCTGCAAAACATCATGGTGCTCTGGCTAATTTGAAATAAACCGATAAAAAGCCTTATGCTATCGCTTATTAATTTTCAGAATTTTTTAAAGGCAGATTGACTTTATTTCGATGCCTTTGAAAGTTGTTGGTTTGTACGAGCTAAACACGTATGGGGAATTCATCGAATCTGTTAATCTAACATTTCTTACTGTCGTGTTTCCGCAAATCCCTGAGCACACGATTCAATGCCGCTTCAGGATTTCCATCACTATTTACTATGTCGAAAGATTGGGCGGTCCCATAATCTGTATCAAAACCGGGCCTGATACCACTGCCAGACCTGTATCCCAATATGCCCATGACATTTTTACCTCTTTGCAATACCACTTCGTGTGCCTTTGTATTGTCACCTGTATTGTCACCTAGCTGCCTGGTCTCTCTATGAAGCTGGGTTGCCTCGCCGATAACACCTGATTCCGGGTCGTCCTGCATATAATGGGAAGACAGAATCTCTCGATGCAAATAATCCAGTCTTCCTTTATCGGTAACCGCCCAGCAGGTTTTCCCTTCATCTCGTTCATGTTATCACTTTAAAATGGTTAATATAGATTTATAAGCTTTTTTGCATTGACTCCCACTGGTATGACACGAGGCTGCAGCGGCCGGAAATCTTAAAACCAATCTCAGAACTCAGAAATGGCGCAAGAAATTATAACAGAGTTCACCGATTTTATCCGAATAGCCGCCCTCCAGGGCTATGAAGGTGGGCAGGTTCAGCTCCCCGACCATTTCCCCTATCCTTTCGTATCCCTTTTCTGTCACCTGCTGCCCTGCCAGAGGGTCTCCCTTGAACGTGTCGAACCCCATCGAAACGGCCAACAGTTCCGGTTTGAACCTCCCAATGATCGCCGATGCCTTTTCCAAGGTTTTCAGGTAGGTGTTCTCGTCCGTGCCCGGAAACATGGGGAAGTTGTGGCAGTTCTTTTCCGAGCTCAAACCAGTCATCGGATAAAGGGGCGACTGGTGCAGAGAGACATACACGACGTTTTCATCACCCAGGAATATCTCCTGGCTGCCGTTTCCATGATGCGTGTCAAGATCTAGAATCGCTGTTTTCTTCCCGAGTTTTTTTATCGCTATTGCAACATTGTTGAAGTAGCAGAAGCCCCCCAGGGAATTCCGGCCTGCATGGTGCCCCGGGGGCCTGGTGAGGGCAAACCCCAGATTTTCCGCGGCTTTTATCGTTACTCCGGCTGCAAGCAGGGGATATTTTATGTCTATCGGAGGTGTTTCGATATCACCGTAATCCCTGCTTTCAACCTTGGCAAAGTGCTCCGCCGTGTGCACAAGCAGGACATCATGCTTCGTCGCCGGTTCCGCTGGAATGAATCTGAACCCGTGTTCGAGGAGAAAATCGTGTATCCTTAGCACCCGGGCCGGGCTTTCGGGATGGCCTGGGATTTCGTATTCAAGGCATTGCGGGGAATAGACAATCAACATAATTAATCATAATTAATACATGAAAAGAGCAATAATATATTATGTTTTTCCCTTTAAGACGGCGGCTGTCCATCAGGGAGAAAATCCTGAACGCGTTAAGAAGGGTGCATGACGGTCTCAGGCACAACGCCAAGAAACTGCCGAGCACCAGGGACCGCTTTTACCCCATCCGGCACAAATTCAGCAGGCTGAGGCGGTCAGCGCGCTATGCGGCCGAGGATGCGTGGTACGGAATGAAAAAGCTGGCAAGGCATACGGAGGCCCTGCTTTTCTCAGGGATAATAGTGCTCGCCTTCATCATGGCCGTGAGCGCCGGGAATGCAAATGGCCTCAATTCCCTGATTGCGCTGTTATTGCTCGTTCTGATAGTTGTCATCTACGTGCAGCTCAAATTCCAGAAAAGGATGCTGGACCAGTACGTTCCCAGAATAGATTTCGTCAGGATCCTCGGATGCCAGCTTTACTCGGACAGGATAAGGATGGTGAACCTGTACGGAGCACTTGAAAGGCTGGATCAGATTAAAAAAATCCGGAACGTGCGTATCAGGTACGAGATAGTAAACGACAGCTTTTCACCGGTTTCGGTCAGCTCCGCCTCCCTGGCAATAAATCTGAAAAAAGGGAAGAGGGTGCTGCTGCCGGCGACCATGTCCATCCTGAACGTTGAGCCGAAGAGGGCCTCAGGCACCGATGCCAGTTTCAGGCTGCCGAGGGAAATCGATTTCGATTCAATCGGGTGGCTGGAACTGGGACTGGCCGGCAACTGCAAAAAGAAGATACGCATACGTCCGCACCTGTACGCGAACATCATACTGAGGGGCAAGAAACCGGAGCTCATCTTCGAACCGTTTACAAGGTTAATGGAAAGGCGTGAGATATCGGGTAGTGATAAAGGATAGGTGGCACAATAAACTGATGTTGTAAAAAATTTGAGATAAACAGGCACCTTGAGCTTAAACATCCCCGAGATAAACATTTATAAGGGGGGTCAGCCAATTATATACAGATAAATATGAAAAGGAAAGCACAAGCAGCAATGGAGTATTTGATGACGTACGGATGGGCTATCCTGATAGTGATCATAGTGGCCGCAGCACTCTACGCTCTTGGAGTGTTCAACCCAGCGACATGGACAGGGACAAGGTCAACCGGTTTTGCGAACATCGGACAGCCAACGGACTGGGTATACTACGCAACTACCGGGGAATTTAACATAACAATGAAGAACTCGCTTGGATCTTCGATAAGCATAACCGAAGTTAAGGCAGAGTGTGGCACCACAGGCAGTCCAAATGTTATCTTGAATTCGACAGTAGTTCCACCTTGGACGGTTGGCGCTGGCGGCACAATAGAGTTGTACACCGACGCTGACGACTGTGTAGCTCTGACCCCAGCGGGCAGCAGTTATTCAACACTAGTATCAGTAACTTACACGAAAGCGGGCGGAACATACATGCAGACAGACACCGGAACCGTGACAGGCTCCACTGTCTAAATCCATAGGGATTAGTACAGTAAATCCATCCGGATAGGACACTCTTTGATTTTTTCAGTTTTAGTATTATTTCTGTTTCTTTGGCTGGGCATTCCTGCCTTTTCCTTATTATCTTGGAATAGGCAATGAGACGCCGATATTGACTATTGTCTTTTTTCATTGCGTTTTATAAACAAGGTCAGCCAATTATATACAGATAAATATGAAAAGGAAAGCACAAGCAGCAATGGAGTATTTGATGACGTACGGATGGGCTATCCTGATAGTGATCATAGTGGCCGCAGCACTCTACGCTCTTGGAGTGTTCAACCCAGCGACATGGACAGGGACAAGGTCAACCGGTTTTGCGAACATCGGACAGCCAACGGACTGGGTATACTACGCAACTACCGGGGAATTTAACATAACAATGAAGAACTCGCTTGGATCTTCGATAAGCATAACCGAAGTTAAGGCAGAGTGTGGCACCACAGGCAGTCCAAATGTTATCTTGAATTCGACAGTAGTTCCACCTTGGACGGTTGGCGCTGGCGGCACAATAGAGTTGTACACCGACGCTGACGACTGTGTAGCTCTGACCCCAGCGGGCAGCAGTTATTCAACACTAGTATCAGTAACTTACACAAAGGGCAGCGGAGTATATTCACAGACCGACATAGGCACTGTCACCGGATCTACAGTTTAGGCCGTTTGATTTTGGATCGAATCCGTTCGTGTCATGTAGCGGTTTTTGCAATCGCTGTTGTTTCTATTTTTTTAAATATACCGGCTCAAATATGGTTATGTGGAAGCAGGTCATTGTTGTCCGGCGCGATCTCAAGCTGAGCCAGGGGAAGTTGGCCGCCCAGGTCGCTCACGCATCGCTTGAATCCTACAAGCAGTCCCCGTTCGAGGCCCAGCTGGAATGGGAGGCGTGGGGCTCGAAAAAGGTCGTGCTCAAGGTCAAAACCCTCAAAGAGATGCTCGGGGTGTACGAAAAAGTGAAGAAAACCAAGATGCCTTATGCGCTCATCAAGGATGCGGGAAGAACGGAGGTGAAACCAGGGACGGTCACGGCCCTTTGTATAGGCCCGTGGAGGGAGGACGAGATAGACAGGATCACGGGGGGACTAAAGATGCTGTGAATGGCTTTGAAGGACTTTCTTTGAATGATTTTGTGAGTTTGTTGTGGGTTTAAATGCTTTAATATACTAAGATAACAATCTAAATAACAATCCATTATATCTTGGCATTGTATTCGAACATTGTGGTGGTCTAATTGGTGGATGAAAAACAAAAGGAAATTCAGGAAAAGGTGCTGGTGTATCAGATTCTGCAGAACCAGCTTGAAGAATTCGCGAAGCAGGGAACGGTGCTGGAAACGAGGCTAGGCGAGCTTGAGATAACCGAGAATGCGCTGCGTGAGATGAAAAGCGTCAAGGAAGACTCGGGGGCGCTGTTCCATCTCGGTGCGGGGTGCTACGGTCATGGGAAGCTGCTGGATAAAAACAAATTCATGGTTGAGATAGGCGCGGGCATAATGGCGAACAAGACACTGCCAGAGGCCGTGTCGATCATAGGGGAAAGGAAAAAGGAGATCGCGAGGGTGAAAACGAAGCTGCAGCTGGAGATGGAAAAGATCGGCAATTCCATGAACCAGCTAGGTCTGGAGCTGCAACAGCTCAACGAAAAAGCAGCCCAGAAAGACAAAGGCGGAATAAGCGTTGATTGAATTGGCTAATCCGGTTTCGGGATCCTTATCTCTTTGAAACCCACTTTTTTATCCCCGACCAGTTCTTTTATTCGTTTCTGTTCCGGGGTCAGCCTGCTGTCCGCTGCCTTGAACTCAACGAACACTATGCCGTCAGGGTTGAACTGAACGCCGTCTACGGGATTCCCCAAGAACCTGAAGTTATGCTCGTCATAGGGGTACATGTCCAGCAGGGGCATGAACTGCTCCGTCATCTTGCCGTATTTGGTGCTCAGGCTCTGTTTCCTTGACAAGGCCTCGAGCAGCTTTGTTCTTAGCTTGAGGTAGGACCTTGCCAGCCAGAAAATCAGCAAAACCAGGCATATTATCGTCAGCGACAATATCCATATCATTTGACCAGGCCCGGTATCTTCAGCAGCTCCTTGACGTCATTGATTTCGTAATCGGGACGCAGGGACTTGCCTTTGGCCTTCGTCCACTCGCCGTATTTCGCAAGGACCGTCTGGATTCCGAGTCGCTTGGCCCCCAGGATATCCCTGTTCGGATTGTCCCCGACGAATATGACCTCTTTAGGTTTGAGACCCATTTTGCGCAGGGCTGCCTTGTACGGCGTCGGATGCGGCTTGAGATGTCCATTAGCGTCATCTTTCGTGACAACAACATCGAAGAAATCAGCAATATGCATCGCAGCCAGCCTCAGCCAGGCCTTCATCCTGGGGGCGTCGCTGACAACGCCAAGCTTGTAGCCCCGCTCTTTGAGTTTGAGCAGCGTGGGCATCACATGCGGATACGGCTCCAGGAAACCGGTCTTAACATTCCTGTACGCGATAATGCCGCTGGCCAGTATCTTCCAGTCTATCGAACCCAGCGTTTTAAGCAAGAATTGCTGGAAGATCTTGCTGTACTCTATCCCGTATTCGTCGTACAGGTCCCACAAAACGCGCATAGCCGCCTCTTTTTTCATCGGCAATCCCGCGTCTATCATGGCTGTTATGGCGGCCTCGCAGCTCATCTTCTTCATTTTCAGGAAATCTATCAGCGTGTTGTCAAGGTCGAACAAGACGGCTTTTATAGGCATGAGTATTAAATGATTTGGACTAATAAAAAAATGATAAAAAATGGCATAAAAAATACCCAAAACCGGGAACGTTTTGGGCCGGGGAAATGTAACAGAAAATTCATCAGGCGTTTGTTTTCAAAATGGAATAAAAATCTGGATTGGAATATTTTTCCAGATTTTTTGGCCATTTTAGAACAAAAGATAGAAAAAAAATTATCCGAAAACCGGCATGAAGAGGAAAACGTTTATATATTTGTGCGCTAATTATTATCTGTAGACTATGCAAAGAAACCATATGTGCTGGGCCATGAATAGAAGAGTCGTGGCAGGTACAGGAGTCTACGCATCCCCTATCACTTTGTTCTTCTCAAAGTGCTACTAATTTTGGGGATGAATCTTTTTCTCCTAAAAGATGACCCACATAGATACGAGAGATTTTTTGGAATTCTGGATGCAAGGGGCCAGTCCTAACTTATGTTATAGGAATTCTTGGCTTCCGTCCTCCAGCCCTAATATGGCAGCAGGGACCTGGGACGAAGCAAGGCCCTAGGAGCTAAGCCTTGCATCCAGCGAAAATCGGACTGCAATCCTACATAGAAGGTATAAGCGGTATTTAAAGTTATCTCCACTCCGCATAGTTAACTATTTTATCCAGGGCTGCTATTTATCTTTAGTGATATTTTTCCCACCCGTGGGGCCTCTACTAGTGTAGACTGGTAAGGCGTAAAAGCGTCATTATTCGGGCAAATCGTTATTTGGAGACATCCATTATTCGGAAACGAAATGTTCAGAGATACCGGACATCATAGGAATATCTCTTTTCCGACCGTCTCCAGCATTTTGAACCCCTTCACCTCTTTCCTGTACATTTGGACTTCCCGGATGGGGAATCCCCTGAACTTTTTCCGTATGCTTTTAAGCCGAACAAGCTGCTGTTTTCTCTTTTCGCTACAGAACGGGCAGTGCACATTTTTGGGTATTATTTGGTTCACTATGATGTCATGCACCGGAATCCCGTACTGCCTCAGAACAGCCAGGGACCTCTCGGATTCGAGTATGCTCATCTCTTCGGGAATCATGACCAGATTGTAGTGCGTTTTGTCTGGATTGGATAGTATCTTTTTCGCTTGCGCTATTCTGGCTCTCATGGCCTGCAACTGCTCAAGTCCGGAGTCTGTTTTTTCATCTTCCTGCGCGAAAGGCAGGAAGCGCTTGACAAGGTTCGTTACTCCCGACAGCCTCATCCTGAGCATTATCATCTTGCCGACCCATGAATCCAGTACGTCGGGCAGGGAGAGAAACCTCAGGGTGTGCCCTGTCGGGGCCGTGTCGAATATCATCGCATCGTAATCTGGTGACTGTATGTAATGCAGGAATTTGTCTATGGCGGCTATCTCGTCTATGCCGGGGGTCATTCCCATCATATCGAACGTGTCTCCCAGTCCAAGGCCCTGCAGGTATTCTACCTTCTCTATTTGCGGCATGAACCGAGCCTTGTACTCCTGCATCGCTAATTTCGGTTCTATCTCCACAGCGAACAGGTTCTTGCTCAGCTTTTTGGCTTTCCCTCCGATTTTCGTCTCGAAGGAATCCGACAACGAGTGAGCGGGGTCTGTGGAAATGAGCAGGACCTTCGAGCCGGCCTTGGACAAATGCAGGGCTGCGGCTGCGGCCAGGGACGTCTTTCCAACGCCGCCCTTTCCTCCAAAAAGGAAATATTGTGTATCCCTTTTCTTTTTGACAAGAGTTTTTAGTTTCATAAGAATTCAGCCGTTTCTTTATTTTATTTTCTGCTTGGCCTTGGCCTTTGTGTGTATGGCCTTTGCGAATTTCTTTACCTTTTCCAATGGATTCTTGTCTTCCTCGATCTTCGTTCCAATATGAATGCAACTCGCCCCGGCGTGTATGAGCTCTCTCGCCTGCTCCGGTGTTTTCACCCCACCGGCTATCACAATGTTTATGTCGCACACCTGTCTTATTGCAGAAACTATCTGAACCGGAACGGGGGCTGGTGCCCCGGAACCTGATTCGAGAATGGCAAATCTCATCCCCATGTACTGGGCGGCCATGGCGTATGCCGCCGGCACGTCCGGCTTATCCCTGGGCAGCAGCTTGGCCTCCCCGATGTACCCGACCGTCTGGCCAGGCTCGAAGACGAGGTAAGCCGTCGGTATAGCCTCGATCTTGTATTTCCTTATCATAGGCGCCCCCAGCGACTGCGCCCCGGTTATCCAGTAAGGGTTCTTTGAATTCAGCAGGCTCATGAAATACGTCGAATCTGCGTATTTGGTTATATTGCTGGTGTTGCCGGGGAAAAGATGCAACGGTATGCTGACATTCTCCTTTATGAGCTTTGCCATCTCGTCGAGCGCAACGCCCTGGGCGCCTATGGAGCCTCCGAGCATTATAACATCCGCGCCACCCTCGTACATCGTATTCGCAAGTCGCAGGGCTTCGTTCGGGTTCTGCTTGTCCGGGTCTATGAGGCCCATGAACACGCCCCGGCCACTTGAAATAATACCGTTTATGTATCTCTCAACCTTGCCTATCTTTACCTTGTACCTTTTTCTGGGTATTATCCTTTGAACGTATCGCTTTACCTTTCCGTCCATTGTAATAAATTATGTCCCAAGTTTTTAAATGTGTCCTCGAGATATACTTATCTATGCTGCTTGTTACTGGTGCAACGGGCTTTGTTGGAAAGAACCTCACCCTGAGGTTGCTCAAAAAGGGGTATGATGTAAAGATACTTTGCCTCCCCGACGAAGACGTCCGAGACCTTTCTTCGAAAGTAGAGGTGATCAGGGGGGACATAACAAAACCGGAAACCCTGAGGAATGCCTTAAAGGGTGTTGACACAGTGGTGCATCTCGCGGGGCTGGTCTCCTACTTGAAGCCGAAGGCGGTTCTATATGAAATCAATGCAGCCGGAACGAAGAACCTGCTCAAGCACTGCAAACGCGTTGAGAAATTCATCTTCTCGAGCTCCGTTTCGGTCTATGGTGAAATAATAGGGAAGGCCAACGAGAATTATCCATTATCACCGAGGACACCGTACGGTGAGTCAAAGGCCTTGGCCGAGCGTCTCATCCTGAATTCAAGGATCAATCACGTAATATTGAGGGTAGCCCCTGCCTATGGCAAAGGAAGCCCCAGCTGGAAGAAGAATCTCAAGTTGCTGGAGCACGGATTCCCCATTCCGAACACAAAAAACAAAACCCATGTGGTCCATGTGGCCGACATGGTCCAGGCCTTGGAACTGGCTGTCAGTAAAGGGGAAGGCATTTACAACATAGCGGACAAAGAGCCTCTTCCATTCGTGAATTTTGCCGAGACCATAGTCAGGCTGCTCGGGAAAAAACCCATCCGGATGCCGTTCTTTGCGGTGAATCTGCTCGCCAGGCTAAAAGGCATGAAAACCTATCTCGACGTCCTCACCATGAACCGCCACTACGTCATAGAAAAAGCCGAACAAGAGCTCGGATACAGGCCAAAAGCCGATTTCAGGCGCGAAGTCAAGCGGATGGTGGAATGGTATCTTGGCCTCGGATGATTCCGGTTTTATTTTCATAAACGCTCATGCGTTTGCTTTTGTATTGTTTTTTGTTACTTCTTAATCCGAAATAAACATCAAGCGTAACATTTATAAAGCAGGGGAATATAGTTATATTGAAAATTTATCAGGAGGTATAAACATGGCAGGAAAAAAATACTATGAAATGAAAGTCGGCAGTAAGAAGCACGTATTTACAGGGAAATCACCACGACAGGCTGCTCTCAAGGCTGCAGCTAGAGGCTTCGGTGACATAAAGCTCAGAGAGAGGGGCAGGAGAAACAAGGACGGGACATACTCCATCCACAAGTTCAAGGGTTCCGTTAAGGTAATCAGCGCACCTGCTAACAGGCCATCATGGTTGCCAGCGAAAGTCAAAAAGCCAGTTGTGAGCAAAGCCGGCGTTGACAGAGTAAAGAAGTTCTAAGCCTAGTCTGGCGCAAGACTTCTTTTTTATTTTATTTATTTTTTACTATATCTTTTTATCTGATTTTGTGATTGTGATTCTGAAAAATTATAAGGCATGCTAACGCACTAGAGAACCGGGAACAGCAGCCCACCCAAGAATCCGTAAAAAAGCGTGACGATGAGGGAGATTATAAAAACAGGGGCAAAGCGCACACCCTCCTTTATCCAGACCTGCCTGCCTTTCTTTTTCATCCGCTCAACTTCTTTTTCCGTGAGGCCCCTCCACCTGTCCGCTATCAGAACATCTCCCACCTTAAGCTCTTTCGCTTGAATTTTTTTCTTGAACAGGTCTGATTCCACGGCCTTGGCGTACTGGAAGAACAGGAGTATAAGCACCGCCAAAACAGGTATGCTAAGTATGCCGGAAAAATCGTAGACAGGTATGGATAATAGCTGCCCGAAATAGATGGTGAATAATAACGATACGGTCAACAAAGCAAAGAATACCGAACCAATTCTTCTCACATTGCCCCTGAGGTTTTTGATGAAGGTCTCGTACACCTTAGGCGACCTAAGACCCAGCACAACAGCATAAAAAATGAGGTAAAAAAGAGATGTCATGAAAAAATTGAAAAACATGGTCATTGAAAAGGGTATCACGCTTTCAACAACAGGCGCAAATCCGGTCGCATCCGGGAACAGGAAACCGAGAGCGCCCAGCATCCAGGCATCGCCATCCCCCCACTGCCTGCCATAATAAAGCAACAGGCCAAATCCTAGGAACCCCAAACCGATTAAAATCGAATTGGTCAGGATTGAGAAATCGTTCATGATGAAAGAAAAAACCCCTCTTGTCACAAGCGCCAGGATTATCATGGAGTATGGCAACCAGTCAGGGAACTCCGTGTAGCGCAAATCCAGATACCCCCCTAGGCCAAACCCCGCTATTCCAACAACGAGCAAAATTAAGCCGAGCATTAGTAATATTTGCGGCAAAGGAAATAAATTTGATGGGGCCGCGGAGATTCGTCCAAGCTCCTCGCATTTTGCGTCAGCGGACTTTTCCTTATTGTTTTTATCCGTTTACGCATGAGCGGAAACAAGGAACTTGCTCCCGCCGTTTACTTGGGCAAAAAGCTTATTGAACTCCGGTTACGAGACCCCCAGTCTCGAGTGATAGACCAAGCTACACTACGGCCCCGTTTTGGGGGTGATGTATTGTATGAAAAATTAATATAAATATGGAATGGGGCCGCCGAGATTCGTCCAACCTTTGCACGATTTTTGCGTCAGCGTGTTTTCGTTGACGTTTTTATGGCGTTTACTTGCGCGAAAAGGTTATTGAACTCAGGTCTTGGACTATTTCTGACGCCTGACGTCACCCGCTAGGCAATTACCCCAGGGGCATTGACCCCTTGGGTTGCTTTAAGCCCAGATGCTAGACCACTGCAGAGCCCTTCCGCCTGCCAATGGCAAAAAGGGTTTAGCTACACCACGGCCCCATGTATCTATCATATTGGTGATTATAAATAAAATATAAATAAAAATTGGGCCGATGATTTCCTTGGGTGTTAGCATGGCTATAGTTGCAAACTTACGAAGCAGGGTTTGAATTTATAAATTTAATATACAATTAAAGACCATAATATACTGAGTTGATAACGTGAAGAAGTTGATCTTGGGTCTTGTTGCCGCAATCTTTCTTATGAATATCAGCCTAGCTGCTGCCCAGGATGCCCAAGGCCTGAAAATAGATGTTTCGCCTCTGGTGCGGACAGTGAACGTTAAACAGCCCGCTTTATTCTACATTACCGGAGAAAATAATCTCGAGCGTGCAGAGAGTTTTTACATGTTTGTAGCCGGCTCCCCAGCAAACTGGATAAATATCGATACAAGTTATGTGGAGATGCCTGCCCATTCAAGCAGAAATTTCAAGCTCAATTTTTACCCAAATGACAAGCCTGGGGATTACGATTACGAGGTTTTTTTCCAGTCAGTGAGCAACCCGAATATGATGGTGAGCAAAAAAATCTACCTCAACGTAATAGGTGAGGGAGAAGAGAAGATCGGGGTGCTTGGCCATGAAATATGGAAGGACGCGGAAGGCGTGAATTTCAAAATGACCTTGTCCTCAAGAACCGAAAAGGCCATCACTATGGATTTCTCGCTGGTGAGCGATTCCGGCGTGATAATTGCCACAGATACGCGGACAAGCACCGTGGAAGGCGAAAAAAACGTCACTCACAGGATTCCGATTCACACTGACATAGTCGCAGGCAAATACACGGCAAAGGTTCAGGTGAAAGGCACCGATATTGAATTTCAGTCATATTTCAACATAGAGTCCGTGCACAGGATGGTGAAGAGGGAAGAGGAAACGGACACCCCGCTTTTTCACGAAGTGAAGATAACCATAGCGAACGAGGGCAATGTGATAGAAAAGGACTACAAGGTCAAAAGCCAGGTTCCCACCGGTTTCCTGAGTTTTTCCAGGCAGCCTGTCAAATGCGAGGATGACTGGTGTGAATGGCTTGTCGGAAAACTTAACCCCGAGGAAAGCCTGCAAATCATATACAGGATCGAATACTGGCCGCTCATTGTCGAAGGCCTGGTGATAGCCGTTTTGTTGGTATCCTTTTTCGTCTTTGGGTGGAACAAGGCCAACGCACCAAAGCTGATCAAGAAAATGGGAGGTGAGAAAGGGGGTGACTATACCACTGTTCTGGAAATCAAGAACGCCGGCAAAAAGATAACAAACGTTGTTATCAGGGACCAAGTTTCACCTCTTTTCGAGGTCAAGGGAAAATTCGAGACCGTGAAACCGGCAATCAGGCAAACAGAAGACGGAACCGAACTGGTCTGGTCGCTTGGTGCGATAGAGCCGAGAGACCACAGAATAATTCATTATAACGTAAGGCCCGTGGTCAACGGTCACCTCAAGCTGCCCAAGGCTTACATGAAGTATTTGACGGCTGGCGGGAAGAGGTCAAAAGTCACGTCCAAGCAAACATTTCTGGCCGCCTGAATATCCCGGACCTGCCACACCTAATCTCTGCGAACACGATTCACATTAAATTTTTAAGCATTATTAGTTATAATCTATTACAGCCCCGAGGTAGCTCAGTGGATTAGAGCGATCGGCTGTTGGAATGGAAGTGGAAAAAGATGCAACACTTCCATGCCGGCTAAAGGCGAGCACACTGTGATGAATGAACGGTCTTATGAGTGTGTTTGACAAACGCAGTCGCTCGAGAGAGACCGATAGGTCGGGAGTTCAAATCTCCCCCTCGGGAT
>CAZLFZ010000023.1:0-19830 GCA_964559215.1 uncultured archaeon | reverse complement strand
CCACGGTTACTAAAAGCCTGACTGACCCTAGCCAAAGGAGCGACTCGCCGTTATTTTTCCTTTTTATATCGATTAATTGTAGCTAGAATTAGCTGTATCGTTCTGCATAAAATTTGTGGGCTCTTCGTCCTTTGTTTCTTGATTGTTTTTGCGGTCATCCCGTTCTTCTGTAAACCGCCTTGAAACCAATCCTGGAAGCGGCTCTAACTAGAACTTGGTCTGGAGTAGTTCGCATTTGTCTTGCGTATTCCTGGGCTATTTCTTCATCTGTGCGGACTGGTACCGTAGAATCTACGTTTATTACCCATCTATGCATTGGAACCTCTGATTCTCGCCTAACATCGTCGCTTGTTCTTCTGTAAACCGCCTCTAAACCAATTCTGGAAGCGGCTCTAACTAGAATTTGGTCTGGAGTAGTTTTCATCCGCGCCGCATATACATTTGATATTTTTTCGTGTGTATCGAATACAGTCAACGCCGGGTCTACATTTTCTACCCATCTGAATCCGTCAATTTTCGGTTCTGGCATAATATCAGCTTTTCACTATTTTATAGTAAAAATATATTTATAAACGTAACCTTTTTAAACCCTTCATTCACTATTCATATTGCGCGAGCCGGGAAGGTGGCTTCGCTGGCATGCCTGAGAGCGATTTCTGGCCTGCTGGTGAGGAAGTTCCACTCACCCGTCCAACACGCTGCAGTTATGCAGAGGCTGAGAAGCCTGCGACCTACACAGAAATAAACCGGTCATGCAAGAGCGATGAAACCTGCTTGAGCTGTGAACCCTGATCCGGGTGAAATAGTAGGCGCCATGGGGTGCAAACCGTTTGAGGTGCTAAGACAAATGCCACCGTTTCCGTGCGCCTTAAAAGGCGCGGAGATGACAGAAAGTGGGCTATTTCCGGCACGCGCTTTTTAATTTCAAAAGCTTTTAAATTGGATATTCAACTATATAATGGTGTTAAAATGGCCAAAAGGGACAAGAGCTACATGCCGCAGTCAACTGCGGGCCTTATACGCTATTTTGACGAATCAAAGGAAAGCATAAAGATAAAGCCCGAGCATGTGCTCATCGTGTGCGGAATTCTGATAGCGATAGAGATAATGCTCAAATTCGTCATGTGAATTTTAAATCGTCTTTTCGGCACCTTTTTATTTTCCATGGATTTCAATTATTAGTTATGAAAATATACCTCGGTCCCGCCGGCGTCCCTATAACGGCCGCTAACCACGACACTATATCGGGGATCGAGAGGGTCGCAGAGCTGTCTCTTTCGGCCATGGAAATAGAGTTCGTGCGCCAGGTATACATGTCAAACGAGGAAGCAGAAAAAGTGGGTGAAGCAGCAAAAAAACTTGGAATAAAGCTAAGCGTGCATTCTCCATATTATATCAACCTCTGTAACCCAGAAAAAGTTAATGCCAGCAAATGGAGAATATTGAAATCCTGTGAAAGGGCTCACCACATGGGAGCGCAAGTCGTCGTTTTCCATCCAGGATATTACGGCAAAGTTGAGCATGCGCAGGCCCTGGAGATGGTTGGAAAAGCCTGCCGGGAGATGTCCGCTGTTCTGCTGAAAAACAAGTGGAAAGTGAACCTGGGTCTTGAAACAACAGGGAAGGTGTGCCAGTTCGGGACCGTTGATGAGATCCTCGCTGTTTGCGCCAAGATAAAAAACTGCGTCCCTGTCATCGACTGGGCCCATCTGTATGCAAAATACCAGGGGCATGTGGATTTCAAGGAAATTTTATCCAAGGTTATATCCGCCGGGTACAAAAAAATCCACACCCACTTCTCGAACATAGAATTCACGGAGAAGGGTGAGAGGCGACATCTTGCACTGGATCACAAAAAACCGGATTTTGGGAAAGTGGCTGAAATAATCCTGCACAGCGACCTTGACGAGATAACCATCATATCGGAATCCCCGATTCTGGAACGTGATTCCCTGGTCATGTTAAAAACGCTTGAAAAGATGGGACACAAGTTCTGAGCTCGTTCTATCTTATCGCTTGCTTCAGCTCTCTCGCAGCCTTCTCGGGCGAAGTGATGTTCACATTCAGCCCGAAGAACTCGAAGCCGGCATGGGTTACCAGCCTTGGATATACATGTAGATGGAAATGCCAGAAATCGGACTGCGGGAAGTTGTGATACATGATGTTGTAGGGAGGGTCGTTGAACAGCTTCGAGTAGCCGTGGAAAAGCTTCCTTATAACCTTTGCGAAATTTATCATCTCGGACTCGCCCATTTCTGTAATCTCGCTGTAGTGCCTTCTTGGCAAAATCGTGGTCTGATAAGGCCACCTAGAAACAAATGGACAGATAACAACCCAGTCCTTGTTGTGGGTTACCATTCTTTTTCTGGCCTTCATTTCATTTTTCATCATCTGGCAGTTGCCGCACTTCTTTTGAATTTTGAAGAATTTCTCAGACTCCTCCATCTCGTTGGAAATCACATCAGGGAAGAGGGGGGATGCTATTATTTGCATGTGGGGGTGAGCCAGACTAGCCCCTGCCCTGACTCCCTTGTTTTTGAAAATGGTCACGTAATTGACATCAGGAATTTCCATCAATTTCTCGTATCTCTCTTTCATCACCTTTAATATGAGAACTATATCTTCATTTGGCATGTTGAAGTACTCCCTCTCGTGATGATTTGTCTCGATCAGAATTTCATGCGCTCCGCAAGGTGTGAACGTGGAAAAGGAATTCTTAACGATGGGCTTGAAATTTCTTGTATGAAGAACAGGATACTTGTTTTTGAATACCCTGACCTTCCAGTGCTTTTCTTCTGGAACTACTAGTATGCTTTTTTCTGTCATTGCCTCGTTTCCTGAACAAAAAGGACAAGCGGCTTCTCTGCTTTTTTTATCAAGAAATGCCCCTGGTCTTTTTGACCTCGATGGGGATAGTATAACAGCCCTTTCGAATATGTCCTTTCTTATTTCATCAGGCATAATAATGTATTTGCTCCTTTCAAATAAATTTAAGACCCCGATTAGTCTTTTTTACCTACCCAAAATCCGTATTTCCTTGGCAGCCATTTTCCGTTATGACCTTTGTATCCGCACCTCTGACATTTCAGATATTGCAAAATCCTTTTCCCACGCAAATTCCTGCTATAGACCCTTTTCAACCCAGCACTGCAGGCCGGGCATTTCTTGGGTTTATCGCCTAGTTTGGTTTCCACTTTCATTTTTACCTCGGGCAGGGAAACGACGATATTTCTGAGCCTTTTGCCGGAGATAGCGTAATCAGTGTCCACTTTTTTTAGCTCTTCATTTACCAGTTCCGTAAGTTCAGCCTGCGAATTGGCGATTTGCTTGTGCAGCACCGATTTTGTTACAAATTTCACAACTTCTTTTTTGGGGATTTTCATAATCATGCCTTGCTTTTTGGAATCATGTTTTGGCTATCTTGCCATGCAGTTCGTCCAGATTCCTGGCGGAAACCAAAAACATCGAAATTTCCAGCTCCACGATTATCTGCTTCAGCGCTGATTTCACCGCGGATGCCGATTTTGTCGCCGGCCTCAGCAAAGGCAGCGCCAAACCAACCAACGATGCCCCCATGGCAAGCGCCTTGGCCGCTTCTATGCCGTTTCTGATGCCCCCTGACGCTATGACCGGTATCTTGACGCACCTAAGGCATTGAGCTAGGCACTCGGCTGTCGGTATTCCCCACTCGAAGAAATTATCTAGCAGCTTTCCGGTTATCAGCGAATCAACCTTTACCCAGCTCGTTCCCCCAGCGCCGGCAACGTCTATGGCATCAATCCCTGCCTTTTCCAGCCTGAGAGCAATATCCCCAGATATCCCGCAACCGACCTCCTTTACGATTATCGGCATTTTGATACGAGAGCGCAGCTCCTTTATAGCGTCAAGAACCCCTCCCCATTTCTCATGCCCAGCGTCCTGGGCGATTTCCTGCGCAGGGTTGAGGTGTATTGCGAGGGCGTCCGCATGAATCTTTTCAAGGGCGTCCATGATTTGTCCAGCATGCAGCTCCGGGATTTGTGCCCCTCCTATGTTGCCGGCAAGGAAAATGCCGGGCGCGACATCCCTCACCTCGTAACTCGCCACTGCATCCGGATTCTCGATCATGGCCCTCTGGGAGCCGACGCCCATTCCTATTCCAAGTTCGTGTGCAGCTTCCGCCAAGTTCCTGTTGATTTTGGACGCTTCGCCGGTCCCGCCTGTCATGGCCGCGATAAAAATAGGCGCATCGAAATCGTGACCCAGAAATCTCGTAGACATGTCTATCTCTTCCATGTCAATCTCAGGCAACGCGTTATGCACCAGTTCGTACCGGTCGAGGCCATTGGAACGCCTGAATTGAACGTCCTTGCTCAGGCACGCATGCAGATGGTCCAGCTTCCTTTTCTGGGTTTTCATCTAAATCGCTTTGAATTAAATTTGGATTTTCAATATAAATATTCAAGATTTTTGTTCCTGCGTGTCCATCTCAATTTAAATTTTGCCTGTTGGCCGTTGGCGAAAGGATTGACAAATGGGATGGTGGAATCTAAGACCTCATTACGCGGCTTTATGCACCCTGGCTACCAGGTCGTCCAAATCGAAGGGCTTTGTTATATAGTCTATGATGTTTGCCATTTTAAGCAGCTTGCTTTTTTCGTCGTCGGAAAGGCGAACAACCGTCAGGAATATTATCTTAACGCCTTTTGATACCCCTTTCAGTTTTTCCAGTATGTCTTTCGTGGCCAGGCCCGGCATCATTATATCCAGCAGCACCAGATTCGGACTCGATTTTTCCATTTTCTTGAGAAATTGCTCGCCGTTCTCCGCCATCAAAACTTCGTACCCCTCCTGTTCAAGCACGGTTTTGACGCTTTCCCTTATGTCTGGTTCATCGTCGACTACAAACACTGTTTTTTTCATTTTTTCACCTCTTTGATTCTTTCTCCTTGCTGAAACTGAAATATATAGCATCAAAAGCCGCCAAGTGCTGCTCTGTGCATCTTTCTTTGTCTTGTTCGTATATAATGAAATAGGAATCCGCTCCAAGCTCCGACAAAATCGGGAACAGCGATTTTGCAAAATCCAAAAAGGAATCCGGATTTGGGGACCAGTATTGTTTCAAATCGGACAGGGAATCGAAAATGAAAATTTTCGCTCCGATTTGCTTCTTCAATTTTTCTGAGATTTCATACAAAAAATCTTTCATGTCCATCTGAATATGCATGAATGTGCAATCTGGAGTGTCCTGCACTCCAAGGAACAGCGATCTGGTGATGCAGTCGATGAAAAAAATCTTCGCGTCTTTAATGCCTTGCTGCACCAGCTTTGATTTTAAAAACTCGTAACTGTGGCTCATCAGAACCATGCACATTTTTTCGCTTGAATTCGAGATGAAATTCAGCAAATTGGGTACGCAATCTTCGGTTTTCTGGACGATCAGGTTGTTTGTCATTTTCTCTTCTCCCTGCTCAGCTGTTGTCTCTTAATAAAAAATGGTAGCGTGAATATAAATGTCGAACCTTTCCCCGGGCCGTCGCTCTCGGCCCATATTTTCCCACGGTGGTTCTGGATTATCCCCTTGCAGATGGACAGCCCGAGACCTACTCCTCCGTATCTTCTTGTTTCGTCAGTGTCTATCTGGGAGAACGGCCTGAATAGCTTATTCATGTCTGGTTTCGATATCCCGATCCCGTTGTCATGAACCTTTACGGCGACGTATTTTCCCGGCTTGGACGCGCTTATGTCTATTCTTCCGCCTTCCTCTGTGAATTTTATCGCGTTGTTTATCAAATCGGTTATCACCTGCGTTATCCTGTCCCTGTCGAAGACGAAAGGAGGAATCTTCTTAGCGGTGTATCTGAGCGTGATGTTTTTGTCCAGAGCGCTGTACTTCATCGTTTCCAAGGCGTTCTTTATCAGCCGGTTGAGGTCGTTTTTTTCGAAATCGAAGCGCATGCTGGATATCTGCAGCCTGGAAAGGTCAAGTATATCCGCAATCAGCCTGTCCAGCCTTTTCGTGTCCCTCAGTATCATTTGCATGCTCTTTTTTTGATTGCCGGTCAATTTGCCCAGCCTTCCCTCTACAAGCATCTGGATCTGCATCATTATCGGGGTGATGGGAGTCCTCAGCTCGTGGCTCGTCATGCTCAAAAACTGGGATTTGAGCCTGTTGACTTCTTCGAGCGACGCCGTTTTCTTTAGCGCTTCTTCCAGCTCATGCTCCCTTTTTTTAAGTTCTTCCTCCGTTTTCTTCCTCGTTTTAATCTCCGTCCTGAGGGTCTCGTTCTTTCGCTTCCACTCGGCAGCAGCGTAATAGACGCCAAGGGTTATGACAAGAATGCCAAGTGAAGAAACTGTTCCAATCATCAAAACGTCATTTATGGGGATTATGCTCACTTCGCTCAAGACGAGGATAGCCAAGCCCATGCAAAAAACTCCCCAGAGAAAATTAAGGGAGCGCACCCTCAGCTTGTTTATAAAATAGTAGGAACCCAGCACATACGAAAAGTATATGAGCTCCATGACAAGGCTGGGCAGGTTCCATTCAGGCACCGGCTTTATCGGTGAAATGGCGATCCATTCAAGAAAGAGCAGGATCAGGCCTATCGGCAACCAGTATTTTACAACCGCCTCGGATAACCTTTCCCGCATATTATTTTGTTGTCGGAGATTCAATAAATTGGTTTTCCGGTTATTCTCAGTGAACTACCCAACGGCTAAAGCCTGTCTTCAAGGCTGTATGACAGTCCCTTTCACTTCATGCCCAAGCAGGGCGTTCCTGACCCGGCCTGCCTTATTTCCGTTTACAATCAGGGTTTTCGTGCCGGCTAAAAGCAGCTTTTCAACCTTTCCCAGCATCCCCCCTGTCACATCGACGCTGCTTGAACCCGAAATCCCGTGCTTTATTTCCTCAAAGTTCTCCTTGGTGATGACATCAATCAACCTGGCTTTTTTGTTCTTATGGGGATCTGAGGTGTAAATTCCGTCGACGTCGGTCGCGAATACGATCATGCGCACACTAAGCCTGTTGGCAAGGTATTCTATAACGGCATCTCCGCTCACAACAGATCCCCTAAGCTCAAGGTCAGGGACCATGGTGCCGTTCATGACAGGGATGATGTCAGGATTGGAATCGAACAGCCTCTTTATCAGATCCAGGCAGCAAAATATTATTTTTTTGTCCGACTGCATGATGACAGACGAACTCGGATAAGGGTAAGCCAAAAGGCCGTTCTTTCTCAGCCCTTCGCTTATCATGTAATTGACATAGCTGCAATCGCACACGGTTTTGACAAAGCCCTCGAAATCCCTGGCTGTATCAAGCCCGTTGTTTATCCCGTATTCGGTCACGTTGACATGCCCGAAAGGGCCGGCCCCGTTAATCACCAGCAGCCTGAACTCCCTGTGCTTTCGCGCCTCCGCTATCTCGGCCGCTATCCTGTTGACGGTTTTGCTCTTTACCTTGAATTTCCCCTTGGATTTCTCGGTGCAGACAGAGCCGCCGATCTT
Organism: uncultured archaeon; assembly: GCA_964559215.1. GTDB lineage: Archaea > Aenigmatarchaeota > Aenigmatarchaeia > QMZP01 > JAFGSV01 > JAFGSV01. The sequence goes on along the minus strand of CAZLFZ010000023.1, from coordinate 12,339 downwards.
GAGCAAAATCAGGTCATGCATGTTATCCTGAGATATTTTTGGCGGGGTGGGTTTTAAGTTTTTAGCTAAACTGCCCACAGCTAATGCATGTGGGCTTCCTTGCGGCATTGGGGTGATAGTTATAAATACCCCAAACAAAAAATAACAATCGAAAAAATTGATGATTCTTATGAGCAAGGTAAAGAATATTAAATTGGCCGAGCAGGGAGGGAAACAAATTGAATGGGCAGAAATGCAAATGGGTAGCCTGCTTAAAATTCGAGAGAGGTTCAAAAAAGAAAAGCCATTAAAAGGTTACACGATTGGAATGGCATTGCATGTAACTAAAGAAACAGCAGTGCTGGTCAGAACGCTAGTTGCCGGCGGTGCTAAAGTTGCAATCACGGGTTGTAACCCTTTATCAACCCAAGATGATGTTGCTGCTGCTCTTGCAAAGGAAGGCGTAAATGTTTTTGCATGGAGAGGGGAAACTAAAAAGGAATACTACGAAAACCTGAATAAAGTTCTAGATTTTGAGCCAAACGTTACCATAGACGATGGCTGTGATTTGGTCACAAAAGTGCATACCAAAAGGCCTGAATTGATAGAATCGATAGCGATTGGTACTGAAGAAACTACCACAGGGATAATCAGGCTCCATGCAATGGAGAAAGAAGGCGTTTTGAAATATCCTTTGTTTGCGGTGAATGATTTCAAAACAAAAAGGCTGGTAGATAATTATTATGGAACTGGGCAGTCTACTATTGATGGGATTCTCAGAGCTACCAATGTGCTTCTTGCAGGCAAAATTTTTGTAGTCTGTGGTTATGGCCCGTGTGGCAAGGGTATCTCTATGAGAGCGAAGGGCATGGGTGCCAACGTGATAGTTGCAGAGGTTGACCCATTCAGAGCTTTACAGGCACATTATGATGGATACAGTGTTATGCCGATCGAAGAAGCAGTAAAAATTGGGGATATCTTTGTAACGGCTACGGGAAATAAAAATGTCATAAGGCCTGAGCATATGAAATTGCTAAGAGACGGGTCTATGGTTGCGAATTCTGGCCACTTCGATGTTGAACTTGACTATAAAGGCCTGCAAAAAATAGCAAATAAAAGAAGGGAGATAAGACCGTGTTTAGAAGAGTTCACATTAAAAAATAACAAAAGGATATTTTGCCTGGGCATGGGGAAATTGGTAAATTTAGTCTGTGCAGAGGGGCATCCGAGCACGGTCATGGCGACTTCGTTCTGCGGCCAAGTTCTGGCTATAGAATATGGAGTAAAAAACAAAGAGAAACTTATACCCAAGGTCTACACTCTCCCTGAAAAAATAGATGATGAAATCGCACAACTTCAGTTAGATGCTCTTGGAATCAAGCATGACTCTATGACGGAAGAGATGATTCGTTATATGCAGAGCTGGCAAGAAGGGACTTAATCCTGCTGCTGATTTCGCTGAACGGAGTTTCACGCCGTCATTTTCTCCCATTTGTAGTTTTTTATTGTCCCGTCTTCGTGCAAAACCGTGAAATCCGATCCCCTGTAGCGGTCCGTCTCTAGCCAGCAGCCCGTATTCACATAAAATGTTTTCAAAGGCTTCCTTTTCTCCTTGACCTCATCGTACAATTTTTTCTTCGTCTGCCAGTGTGTGTGGCCCAGTATCACGTAGTCGAGGTGGGGCTTCCTCTTTCCTACACCTTTACCGCAGACTTTATACTCTGCCACGTCCCTGGCCCCGAGCAACAATTCCCTTCTGTTCCCCCGCATCTCGGGGTCAACCCCAAGAATCCCTCTTGCTGAGTCAAGCAAATCCAAAAATTTTTGTCCATCCACATATCCTGCAACTCTTATCAGGTCGTCGAATCTGCGAGTATCTTTCGAAAAATAATGGTCATACACCCAGCCGTGCGAAATGTATACGTCTTTGCCGTAGGGGTGTATCAGTTTTCCAGAAGTCAAGGTCTGAACCGCCCTTTTCGGGGTCGTCTCTTTCCCTACCCTTTCCCTGAGGATTATCCTTTTCTTTTCCGGGGCGTGCAGCATCAGATGGGGGAAAACAGTGCCAAAATCCTCAATGCCGGAAAGTCCTATGTCATGGTTTCCGACGATGATATGGAATCTCGTCTTTTCACCCGTCTCGTTAAGGCGATTTACAAGCCTTTTGTCTTGCTTGATGGCATCCCAATTGCTTTGCAAAAGCTCGAATCCGTCACCCAGCGAGTAAAGGTCGTCGACATCCTCGTCTATACCGCGCCCTAAGAAATCGTAAAACATGTATTTTCTAGGTTCGAAGTTCTTATTTCCGATATGCGTATCCGATATGAATACCGTTCTTTTTCCCATTCTCATGATTAGATTTTAGAAAAAAGGATTTAAATTTGTTACTATTCAGTAAAAATATACTAGAAATGTATTGGGGTGCTTAGCCCCACCGCCTGTAACCTGTTTCTATCCCGAACTGGTCGCAGACCTTGCCTACGAAGTGTTCGACTATATCATCCATGTTCTTTGGCTTGGTGTAGTAGGCTGGCATGGGGGGCAGGATGACAGCACCAGCCAGAGTAGCCTTTTCCATGTTCCTTATGTGAATCAGGCTCAGGGGCGTCTCCCGGGTGACCAAGACCAGCTTCCTTCGCTCTTTCAGCACGACGTCCGCAGCCCTGAGCAACAGGTTTGAGGAGTTCCCATTGGCTATGCCAGCAAGGGTCTTCATGGAGCATGGGATAACTATCATGCCGTCGGTCACGAACGATCCTGAGGCTATGGGGGCGAAGAAATCGTGGATCTCGTGCGTCTTGCTGGCGAGCTTTTTGATTTCATCCACCGTGTGGTCGGTTTCCTTCATTATCACCTGTTTCGCGGTCTCTGTTATGACCAGATGCGTCTCAACGCCCGCCTTCTTCAGTGCCTCGAGTGCCCTGATTACAATTGTGACACAAGAGGTGCCCGATACCCCGACGATGATTCTCTTGGGCATATTTAGGATTTCCATAAAAGCTTTAAAAAGAAAATGAACGTGTTTAAACGCTTTCGACCTTTCCTGCGTCTGCGTCGACTACGACCCTGTCCCCGGTCTTTATCTTTTCGATGTCAATCTGGTCCACGCAGGGTATCTCCGAGATGATTGCGCCGACCGCGACTATGGTTTCGATTTCCTTGTTTACTATGGCAGCCGGTGCTGTCCCCAGCTTCTTCATCTGATAAAGGGTGTAGGAGCCTACCGTGCTACCCTTTCCGGTAGGGAAAACAAGTATCTTGCCTGTAATGCTCTGTCCTTCCAGTGGGTGCCCTTTCTCGACGACCTTGCCTGTTTCCGGCTCCACGCCGCCGTAGAAGGAGATTCCGTCGGAAGAGACTATCGCTTCCCCGGTCGCCTTGCCTTTCGCGACCTTCCGGCCCTGCAGGATCATTTCGTCGCCTCCTCTATGAGCTCCCGTATAGTAGCGAACCTTGTCTTGAAGCTGTTCTTTCCCCTGCCGTAGAAGCATGCCTTGGCAGAATCGGTAGCCAAGCCCTCGAACCTCCCCTTCAAAGGAGCGACCACCATGCACGTGTCGCACGCGAACTTCGCCCCTGAATCCTCTATCATCTTCGTATAGCCCATCTGGTCCCCGATCTTCTTTATGGGCCTTGCGACGCATATCCACATCTCTTTCTTCACATGCTTTCCATCAAGCATCTTCGCGACCTCGCCCAGCTCCTTGAGGCTCAGGTGAGGGCATCCTATCGACACCAAGTCCACGGGTTCGTTATCATTGAGGTCTTCCTTCGCTTTATCTATGTCGGCCTGCGTCACTTCAATTGATTCGCTGGGCACGGTTGTCTTGTCTGGAGTGATCCCCTCCATGTGGAACAGGGCGGTTCCGCCATAGGTCGCTATGGAAGCGCAGAAGCTCTTCAGCTGCTCTATGCTCGCTTTCCTTATCCCCCTTATCAGAGCTACTTGCTTGCCTATCTTCTTGCCCATGACATAACCAAGTGCACCGAAATCCGGGACGGTATTCATCTCCGCGCTCACGTTGACTATGACCTTCGCCTGCCTGTTCTCCTCGAGGTGCAGACCGAACTCGGGTGTCTTGCCCGTCAGGGCGGATGCCAGCGCGCTGGGGCCGCCTTCCCTGTTCGTGCGCAAGCCGAGCACGGAATTCGCATAAGCAACGGCCGAGCTCTCGCTCCAGGCCACGTGCTCCCCGAAATGGGGCACATTGCCGATAAAATATGGGGTGCAGGTGCACGTCGCGATCACGCCCATTCGCTTGAAGGCGTCTATCACCCTAATCTGCTTGTCGGCGAAGTCCGGGGAAATGCCCAGGTTTTTCCAGTTCTCCATGTCCATCCCAGCTGGATTGAGGGTCGTCAGGACCCTGACTTTTCCGTCCTTTGCCAAATCAGAGAGATATGCCAGTCCAGCCTCTCCCAGGTTGTGATAGGAAACCCCTGCTACCTGGACGCTCGCGACGTCTATGAGCCTCTTCGCGCCGAAAATCTCGCCGAGGGAAACCAGAATGTCCATGCTGCTCTTTACTGCGCTTCCGTACTTCCCTGCAAGCATGTCCTTTTCTTCCTGAGTGAGATCCATTTAATCAGCCTTTACCAATTTCTTGATTCAATGTTTTAAAAAAATTAACAATGTACTCGTAATCAGCTTTAGCCACTTCCCTGCTTTCAGGCAGAGCCAGGCCGTTCCATCTCTTTTTCAGAAGAGGAAGAACATCTTCCAATTTGATTCTTCCGTCTTCTATGAAAAGTATATGCCTGTAGACCCCGATTACGCCGAAAGCGTCAATCTTGTCAGCATCGTACAATATCTTGGCTTCAATGAGTTTTCTTTTTTCTGGCGGGAAACTGTAGTCGTGCTGGGCTATGGCTTCCAAAACAACTGGTATTTTCTTTTTAGGGAATCCATGTTTTTCGAGGATGGGTTTAGCCAGCTCGGCCGACTTTTCCCCGTGTATCTCAAGCCCGAGATGCCTTCCCAGATCGTGTAATAAGACGGCCGCGACCATCGTTTCCAAGTCACCATCAAGTCTTTCACAAATAATCTTTGATTTTCTCCAAACCCTCAGAATATGGTCGGTTTTGTGGACAGGAGAAACATGTGGTGCTGTTAGCAACTGTTGCTTCATCTCTTCCAGAAGAATGGGGTACCATTTCTGCCAAGGCATCAGATTACTCCAGAAAATCTTGTATGTTTACTTTCGGGAACTCCGCCCTCTCGAACTTTTTCCTTTCCTCCCCGACAGGGGCTGTCAAGTCGAATCCTACCTTGCATGTTTCTTTGGTCCCGGGAACTGCGCTCGGATCGAGAGAAGAACCTATCTGCTTCTCCTTTATCACCAAGTCCTTGTCCGCCTGGAACCTTGTGGACATCGCCCACTCCACCTGCAATGGATCGGAGATGTCTATGTCCTTGTCGACGATGAACACGTGTTTCATGGATTTGTGCCCAGCCTGGGCAGCATCTATGGCCTTCTTAGGATCATCCTCGCTCTGCTTGTCTATCTGAATTATCCCATGAAGCCATGAGCAGCCGCCGGGATTCACGCTGACGTCCAGGCACTTGACTCCGGCCTCGTTCACCTTCTTGAATATGGTCGGCTCCCTCGGCATGCCCATCAATATCCTGTGCTCAAGCTTGCCCGGCAGCAATCCATGCCATATCGCATCGTGCCTGTGGGTTATCTTCCTGACCTCGAAGACCGGTTCCTGCCGAACGAAATCGTAGGTCTCTGTAAGGTCAACGAAAGGCCCTTCATCGGCCTTCTCGTTCAGTATCCTGCCTTCAAGCACGAACTCGGAATCCGCGGGTATCAGGATGTCGCATGTCTTCGCTTTAACGAGCTTCAAAGGCTCTAATGAATTGGCTATCTCAATCTCGTCCTGTTCCGTAGCGATCGATGTCGCAGCAGCCAGCAGAACGTTGGGCGAGTTCCCGACAACAAGGACGGCATCCATCTCGCCACCGGCATTCTGCAGCGCCTTGTCAAAGTCCCTCTTCTTGACTATCCTTATCGAGAATCTGTTCTTGCCAATCTGCATGCATCTGTGAAAGTCGAGGTTCTGTCCGGTTTGGGGGTCCTTTATGATGAAGCAGCCGGAACTGACGTAGTTCCCGCCATCTTTCGAGCAATGGAATAGAATCGGCACCTTGTCAAGGTCGACCTCGGGCATCTCGACCTCCTGGCACGGCGCCTCTGTAACCACCTCGGGCTTCGTCGGGTTGTCAATCGCATTTATCAGCTTGGATACAAGCTCATTGGCCTTCACCCCGAAATAGGCGGCGAACGCGTCCTTGGAGATGCACAGGTTCCCCGCAATCCTGAACCCGCTCTCCTTGATTTTTTCGAAAAGCACAGGCTTGTCTCCAAGCTCAGCGAGTATTGCGCTGGCCTCGAGTTTCTTTGAAACAGGCTTCGATATTTTCACCAGCCTGCCTGTCTTCTCCATGACATCAACAAAGCTCCTGAAGCTCATGAACATCACCTTAAATTTTTATTGTTCATATATAGGACCAAGGTTTAAAATGGTTTCGGCGGAGTCTTTCGGCAAATGTTAAAGGGGGAGGGGGCTTTAAAAATTTTTCCATGTAAAATAGAAGATTGCAGATTGTGAATTGTAAAATAGCACTTGTGTGATCAGATGATTGATGTGAAACCGCAGGTCATTGGAATATTTGAAGACCTCTATGCAGCCCAAGTGGTTGATGAGCTAGCCACGGCAGCTGCCCACTACTTGGATCGGGTATCCAACTACGGCCATATGACGAAATACAGAGTTCCTTCTAGCCTGCATGATTATACCAGTGCAAGGGAGATGTCCAACACTGTTGTTGATGCCCCTGAAGACTTCGATAGCGATATTCTAAGGAATCTTGGCGTGCTGAGTGATGGTGAATTGAAAGGTGCTTTTAACCATATTATAGCAAGGATGATCACAATACCCCGCATGCTGCCGGGTTATGTGGATAACTGGCCGACCGCGGAAGAGAAGGCCCTGTACACCGATCCTCCGTTGCTGCAGATGGAAAGGGATGATGTTGTCAGAATTCACGATCAGTACTTTGCCCAGGCAGCAGAGAAGCTGGCGAAGGAGGGCGCTCTGGCTCACAAATTCAGGCCTCTGGGAGAACTCGCGGAAAAGGTCTGTGAAATCGAGAGTGTCTATCCAGGCACGAGCTCCACGGAGGCCTATGAGGATTTCGGAATCTTCCATCTCTTCCCCAACAACAAGCGGGTTGATCTGACCTCAACATCCCCAGGCGTCATCCTCCCGACAGAGGCTGACCCCTTGGCTTACAAAGACAGCGTTGCCATTTTGAAAAAGAATCTCATGAGGCCGACTTATTTCGACATGCTCAGGCTCTCTGTCGACAGCCACTTGGGCATGAACAGAAAAAGGAGGTACTTTGCCAGCAGGGAAGGTACAAGGAAGAACCTGCTTGCTTACCCGGACCTTATCGGCGCTGCCAAGGAGATACTGGAAAGATATCTTGCACTGGGCAAAGGTATCTTTGAGATAAGGATAGGAGAGCCTCTCCCCGAGATGAGGCATGCGACATTGATAGGAGACCTGGGGGTTGTCTACTCCGTCAGGGACAAAAACCAGAAGGGTAAGATTGCCCACAACCTGACTGTGATGGATCAGAAAGAGGCAGGAGAATGGAGAGAATTGTTCAATGAACAGTGGGCCACCGGTGAGCCCATGAGCATTGAAATGATTGATAAGCTCGTCGCCTAAGAATTTTTCATTGGTTATATCTTCCCGTTCTCAACGAGCCACCTGAATACCTTCAAGAAATGTGGCGAAAACTTATCTTTGCTTCCCTTGTTTTCCAGGATATCCTCCTTCCCCCAGAACACAATTTCCTTCGACTCCCTTGCAGTAAATTCCGGTCTTTCTGACTTTTCTTCCAACCTGGTGATATAGACATAAATGAAATAATTTTCGCAGTCCTTTGCAGGGGGGAAAAGCCTCACATATTCGGCGTTGAGATGTACTCCCAGCTCTTCCTTGGTTTCCCTTTTTATCGCATCATCGGGTCTCTCACCCGGCCTCATGTGCCCGCTGACCGAAAAGGTCCAGCAATCGGGATTTATGTCCTTGTCGGAGGGGCGCTTTGCCAGCAGGATCTCATCGTTTCCTTTAAGTATTAGAAGTGCAACCGCCCTTCTCAACAGCTTTTTCTTGTGTATCACGCTCCTCTTCTCTGTCCCGATTACCCTGTTCTGTTCATCGACAACCTCAAGAATCTCGTCCATTTTTTCGCTCCTTACATTGTCTTGTTTAAACGATCAGAAATCCTCTCTGTACTGCTTATAAACGGGACCGGCTTTCCGTCAACATTGAATACGCTCAGCTCTACAATCTTGTGTGGTGGTATCCTTGCCCTCATGAGGTCTGCCCGGACCTTGTTCAGCCTCTCGTCATAACCGGAGCCTGGACCTATGCATACAGTTTTCAGGTGCTTGCTTATCTTCATTGCGTCCCTCATGTTCACCTTGTCGACATCGTTGATCTCAGCATGCAGCCTTCTGAATTCATCGAGATAAACGTATGCGCTCAGAATTACTGTGCTGTAATCGCACACATGCAGCAGAAGATAGGCGTACTTGTCCTTGTACTGTGCCACGAACTCTTCGTATTTTTTGAAATCCTTGCATGGGGAAATGAAAGGCAGTCCGACAGGCGTTTTGTATTCTACATTCTTTGGGAAATCCGTCCTGATGATAAGGCCTCCGAAATTCTCTATCAGGTATCGAGCATATTCATCCATCTCTTTTTTTTGCGAGTACTCGAACTCCTTGAACTCGCCCACATTTAGGCCGAGTTCCTTCAAGTGCATCAGGGCCTCGAACTTCCTCATTTTATGTAGTTTGAAGCCCTGTTTTTAATAACTTTCCTCCCCTATTTTTCACTGATACCGACAGCAAAAGCTTTATAAATAGTTAAATTAACTACTTTATAGTAAATAATATAATATAAATCATAAATGATGGTGATAAAATGGGTATTCACAAAGCCTCTGATGTGTTGAATAGTGTGGAGCTTAGAGGATTCGATCTTCCGAATAAGTTATTCGCACCTATAGCCTGGGGACACGTGGAAAAAGATGGTGGTCTGTTGGTGTATAACAGACACAGGCCAGACGACCTCGAGAGATCAGGTCAGCTAGTCTTTCCAGGAGGACATAGAGAAGGAAAAGAAAGCTATTTGCGGACTGCCAGAAGGGAGACCTTTGAGGAAACCGATGTCAGAACAGCGCCAGGGAATTTGGGAAAATTCAGAGGTTTGCATGATAACACTGTTCTCAAAATTAGGGATAAACTGGTAGCTGCTGTGCAACCAGACGGAAGGATTTGGGTTTATTACACGGATTCTAAGAAAAGCTACACAGGGAAGCTTTTTGACCTCTTGCCACTTTCTGAGCCCAGTCAAAAGGAGGACGTGAGCGTGAACCCCAGATATGAGCCCGCTGAAAAACTTATCGTGCCGGGCGAGTATGATGTTACACCCGCATTCGGTGCGCTTCTGGAAATGGTAGGGACTTATCACGGTATGGATTTCGTAAGAAAAGGTGACATACTTCTGCGAGATAATGATTTGAGGCGTTATTTGCGTGTTGCTACTCTAGTTTGAAATCTAAATCTTACTCATTCTCTGTTTCACTGAAATCAGAAATCGCCTCTCATCTGCTTGTAGAACGGTATTGGTCTTCCGTCTATTTCGAATATGGCTAATTCGACAATCACATGGGGAGGTATCCTGGCCCTTATGAGGTCCGCCCTGACCTTATTCAGCCTTTCATCATAATCTCCGCCAGGGCCGATGCAAACGGATTTCAGGTTCTTGGCGTTCTTCATTCTAGGTCTCATGTCACCCACTCTGTCCACGTCATTCATCTCCCCGCGAAGCCTCTTGAAATCGTCCAGGTATACGTAGGCAGCCATTACCATCTTCTCGTTGCCAATCATCGGTAGGAGGATATACGTGTATTTGTTTTTGTGCGTCTTCACGAAATCGTCGAACACCTTGAAATCCTTGCAGTCTGTGAGGTATGGAAGCCCCACAGGTTTCTTGTTCTTCACGTGTTTGGGGAAGTCCGTCCTGCATATGAGGCCCCGGTATCTCTTGAACAAGTATTGTGCGTATTCGTACATCTCTTTCTTCTGGGAGTACTCGAACTCCTTCAACTCTCCCACGTTGAGGCCCAATTTCTTCATGTCTATCAGGGAATCGTACTTCCTCATTTTATGTAGTTTGAAGCCCTGTTTTTAATATTTTTATCCATCGCCTGGGAAAATTGGTGAAAGGAAAAGGTTTAAAAAATTAAGCATCAAAAGGTTGATACTGTGATTCAGGATGGCAACCCATGTACCAGCCCACGATGAAGAATTGATGCCCATTACATTAGGCCATCCCTTGAGGTGCCCCTCGGATGACTGGCACAAATACGGGATGAAATGGGACACCGAAGCGGAATTGCTATATCTTCTTGGAAGGGGTAGGGATTGCTACAGGGATGAATGGAAAAATGGTGATGAAGGTCAAATCGATGTGGTGAAGAAAGCTTCCGAAAGGGCGTTCGAAGGCAAAGACAACAACCAGCTTCTCAGGGATGTGACAGGAAAGGTCGTTGCAACCTATTTATCGATGCAGACGCCGGCGCATTACTTTGTTGTGGAAATAGGGGCCGGAACAGGATTGTCCTTCGAGACCTTTTACAGATCTTTGCCAGATGATTTCAAGGGGTCTATTCATGCCTTGCTTCTTGACCCATCGGTAAATTCACTGAAAGCTGCGGAAGAAAAGATGAAGGACTTCGGTGTGACTTATGAACTTGCGGTTGACACGCAGGACAATCTTCCCAAATACATGAAAGGCAGAAAGGCCAACGTAATATTCCAGGTTGGCAGCATACACCACGACCCGAGAATACCGTTCGACAAGTTTTCCGAGTGTGCTGCCGCTACGGCTCTTTTCGCTTCAGGGGACTGGCATCCCCAGACATGGCAGGAACCTTACTATGTTTACAAGATGCTAGAGACTTTCGACTGGCCGAAAAAAGAGGAAGGCCTTGCCCATTATAAAAAGACATACGGCGTGAAAGAAACCCCTTTCCCCCAGGATCCCAAAGACGCGAAAGCGATTCAGGATATCTACAGGTTCTGGCAGGAGTATTTCAAAGGCCTCCTTGAATACGGAGATCCTGGGAAAAACTCAATCTGGCCCCATGAGAGCCACCAGGATTACAGAAGGTACATCACAAGCTTGGAAAACGTCGGCTTCTCTGTTAACGATCCTTATCTGAACAATGTCATGCAAGAAGCCGGTGTAGGAAATCCTCATTTCTTCTACCCAGACAGCTCAATAATAGTCAACGTCGCGGGCATAAAGAATCCCCAGATTTAATTTCCTGTCCCAATCGTTGTCCTCAAGACCTTGCAGCCATCATTCTCTATCGCTTTCGCGACCCTTTCCTGCAATCCTTTTCCCGGGGTCAGGGCGATCATGTATCCGCCCCTCCCCGTCCCGGTCATCTTGGCTCCAAGAGCGCCGTTCTCTTTTGCCAGGTTGACCAGATGGTCCAGCTCTTTGCAGGACACGCCGGTTTCCTGCAGCAGCCTGTGATTCTCGTCAAACAGCTTCCCTAGGAGCTCAAGGTCGTGATTCTCCAAGGCTTTCCTTGCCTCATTTGCAAGGTTCTCGTAATCGCTGAATATACGCTTGAACTTCTCCGGATTCTCATCTTTCGCCCGCCTCACATCGGCTACGACCTCGCTAGTGACGGCAGACATCCCCGTGTTCCCCAAGACTATCCTGATCGGTTCACGTATCTTAATTAGCGCTATCGTATTCTCTCCCCCAGACATGTTCCTCTTGAACCACAGCAGCCCCCCGAAGGTCGCGCACGTGTTGTCTATGCCCGAAGGGGTTCCTGCTGAACCCTTCTCGCCCTCGTAAGAAACCCTGTTTATTTTCTCATCGTCCAAATCCAAGTCAAAATACTCAGAGAATGCCCTCGCAATCGATGTCGCCATCGCGGCGCTCGCGCCAATGCCGCTGGTGCAGAAGAGATTCCCGGCTAGCGTTATTTTCACCGGGGTTTTTTCAACGTCGGTGTGCATGAAGTCCAGAATGAGCTTCATCGACCTATCCATCTCACCTTGCTTCTTTTCCTTGTATCCTTCTGTCGCTGGCCTGTTGTCGACAAGCTCGTACTTTTCAGCCGGCTCAATCTTTGCTATGGTATTGTCGCTGATCGCGGATGCAATCGCGGGCAATCCATAAACAACATAATGCTCCCCGAAAAGGATAACCTTCCCGAAACCCGAACCTGTGCCTATTTTTTCCATCTCA
>CAZLFZ010000022.1:0-21658 GCA_964559215.1 uncultured archaeon | reverse complement strand
GGGTTTTCCCTTACCGGACAAGTAAATCAGGCCATGCGATTAAATCAGGCTTTCCATTCCTAACGGTTTCAACGGCAATCGGCCTTGGTTTGCTTTCCAGCATCATAGAAAAAATATTTTCGTATCCGGTTTCCGGCAGTCCAGCACCCAATTTAACAACAATTAAATTGTCCTTGCCCATGGTGTCTGATACCATGCCCCACAATCTATCCTGGTTCGAAGCGGTAAAAATCTCTTTGTAAGGTATGTCTCCAAACGTCTTGACAAAACATCTTGCAGCCCGATGAGCGACCAAGCCCACCAAATCCGAATATTCGCTGCAATCACCATCCAGCTGGATTGCGAAATCATCGATGATTCTTTCGAGCTTGGAGCACACCAAGTAAAAGCCCAGTGAACCAATGAACTCATTCGACAGCAATTTGAATTTCTCAAGATACGCGTGCCAATCCGGCCTGCCATCCGAGTTTGCGTGCCTGCGAAAATGCTCGCCGTGGGTCATTTCTTCTCCCAGATGGACGGGAGTGAGAAACTCATCGCTTGGCAAAAAGACGTGATACTCTTTTTCTTCTCCCAGATCCCCTGCATAGACGCAAAGACACGATTTATCACTTAATTCCCTGTCAGTGTCTTGTTCCAATTCAGCCAAATCGTCCTCTGCGGCATCCAATGTCGCGATCCTTTTTGCATACAGTTCTCTTGCCCTTGCCGCGTCTTTCGCTCTGTCTAGGAACCCGATTGAGTATCTCCCGATGTCTGTCCCGAATCCTTCAGATATCGTTGCCTCTACGTCATCTATCATCTTTCCCGGCTCGAAGGAATATCTTCCTCCATGATCAAAATATCCGAAGTTTCTCATCTTAAGGGTAGCAGAAAAAGAAATAAAAGGGGGGAGCGGTTTTTCGGGGAGTTCCTTACAGATACCAAGACGGGGAGCGGGGGTAAAAGGAAACCGGTTTTTCAAAAATCTTAAAAATCTGCGGTCTTCGGTATTTGCTTGCCCAGTATTTGCTTGCCCGTCCCCAGAACCTCTTTACTTCCTTTAACCACCTTGACGCCCACGATCCTCCTTCTCATGATTCCTGCTCCGTATGCGTATCTCTTCTGGGGTTTGCGATCGGGTTTGAACATGTGGTAACTGATAGGTGATATCCTGTGAATGGGAAATCTTTCATCTTCGGGGATGAGAAAATAATCCTTTCTCAAACCCAGTATTTTGCCGCCATCTTTACCTTCGCATATTCCCGAATGCACCTCAAAGGGTATTTTGACTCTGGCGTTCCTCAATGTCCTGTAGTCTTTCATCGAAGCTACCATCAGGGCGTCGCCTGGTTCTATGTCTGACAGCCTGGCAGATGTTCTTTCAATATCATAGTTTTCCAAGACACCGTTGATGCAAGGTTCGTAAAGGCTTACGTCATCAGGCAGCTGCCCCGAGTTCGGGAAGGATTCCCTTGCAAAACCGAGTATTTCTTCCTTTGGGACCGTAAGTTCGCAGTGCACCAGCTCATTATCATTATTCACTGAAAACCCGTCACCATGTACTTGCGGGAACTTTAAAGAATCCGTGTTTGGATCGTAGAATAGATTATAATAAAAATTTAGCCTGCCCCCTGACATACCGCAATATGTGCCGTGGAGAAACCGAAAGGCTCGTTTTCCGTATATTTCTCTTCTCTGGAATACCATGACCATCTCCCCTTCCTGAAATTGTCCCGGGGAGAGATCAGGTACTGCCATTTTTATATAGAAATAGAAAGTAATAAAAAACCTTCAACCCCTCTCATGAAACCATCTTATTGAAATGAGAGAGAAAAACAGCGGTTTAGCCGGGGGTTTCATTCTCTATCCCAGTTTGGTAACTCTTTATGATACAGAAAAAATTATTCGCCACGACTAGCTATTTCGCCATTGGCCGAAATTATTTCAACTTCCCCATTTAAACCTAGTTGCGAAAGTCTTGCTCTGTAAAATCGGACATTTTTCTTTCGATCCTGGTTCCTTTAGGAACTTTAACCCTTATTTTTGGAGAAAAAATGACCCCAAGGGACGATCATGGAAGATTTGATTGTTTTCATTGTGGTTATAGGGATCCTTATTGCTAACTTAATAATATCATTACAGAGGAAACAAAATAAACCTGAATAAACGAGCGGGCGGATTTCTGCTAACGTCTGTTATATTCTCCGAGCTACGAAGTGGCGAGGACGAGGAGTGAATCGACGAAGAGTTGAAAACTGGCTCTCTTAAGACGAACATAGAAGTAAAATTTCGTTTTCTTGAATCAGACTATGAGGTGAAACTGATACAATACTTAGAGGCAGTGGGTCTTACATGTAGTCTTAGCTTAGTCAATAAAGTCGCATAGGGTTGGTGGTTATAAGTACAACCTAATTTGAAGCGTACAACAAATTTAAATACTTCTTATCTAATAAAAATTAAAAGAGATAATTCAAATAAAAAAGCTGAAATACAATTGTTAGATAAAAGGGGAGTAAAACATATGGTAGATACGGATTTTATTTCTGAGCAGGAGGGTGGCCAATACACCGAGGGTTATGTTCCTGAGGACAGCGATGGTAACCCGATTGGAAACAGTGGAGTAACCATAGGAACTGGTGTTGATTTAGGACAAAGAAGTAGGGAAGAGTTAGAAAATATGGGTCTGCCTGATGAATTAATTGATCGAGTTGAACCTTACCTTGGCATGCAAGGAGAAGATGCGCAAGATTATGTTGAAGACCACCCATTAAATATTACGGAAGAGGAGGCTAATACACTAGACGAGGCAGTTCATAGTGATATTCAAGGGCGACTTGAAGAAAATTTTAATCGGGATTCAGACGTTAATTTTAATGATCTACCTGAAGCGGCACAGACAGTTATTGCTGATGTCGCTACTCAGTATGGGCCAGATTTAGCGGAGAGGACACCTAATTTTTGGGATGCGGTTACACATCAGGATTGGGACCGTACATATGATGAATTGAGAGATTTCCATGATGATTATCCTACAAGAAGAAACGATGAAGCTGATTTGCTGCAACCGTTAACCTCAGGCGGCGGAGCCGGTGGTGGAGGAGCAGGTGGAAGCGGCAGCGGTGGGGCTAGTGGTGGAGCAGGTGGAAGCGGCAGCGGATCAAGTGGTTAAAGTTTCAGTTGCTCAGATTTACATATTTTAAATTATTTTAGTAATATGATTAATGCATTAATGTCCAGGGCCTTAAGTTCATTAAACGTCCAGGTCGTGGAGGAATCACTTTGTGGAACAGCTTCTGCAATTGTTGGATTTTGTAACAATGTAAAGAGGGGCTCTCTTCGCGTCTCTTTAGAAAGTTACGGGCTTGTTCGTTCGAGTCGTCTTAATGGCTGGGCCCTACCCGATGCTGTTTGGATAACCATTTGTCTTAAGCAGCCACGACTCAATTGTTACCCTTTAGGTGCAATTGCGGAGAGAGCGGTGAAGAAAACTATAGTTATACTGAGTCTAAAGAATGCTACTCACAAGGCAATTGAAGCGAACCCGAACCTTAATGAACATAAAATTCAGAATAATTTACGCCGTTACATAAAGGTTCTTGGCATAGAAGGTGTGTTAAAGCTTTTCCTCAGCCAATATTTCTTCGAACTTTGCATTGATCAATTTAGGAGGTCATGGGATAATCTGCAATTTGACACAGGCTTCTGGTATAATTTCTCAAAGGAGGGATATTTTGCCCCCTTAAAGACTGAGCGGGAGATGAGACAGAATCTGCTAAATCGCTGTGAAGAAAAGGCAGAGCTGTTTCTTCCGTTTCTGATGAGGTGCTTAAAAGAAAAAGATTACGCACGAAGCAGGCGAGCAATCTGTGGGGGCTTTAAAGTATTTGGAGTCACACTTCCGAAAGGAAAAAGTATACAAAATCTTCACAAACCCTTTGTTAATATTATTGTTGGAACGAAGTCGCTTTCCGAACTTAGGAAGTGTTATGTCGTGGGTAAAAAGGCGAAGCGCTTCTTAATGCATACAGAAGACTCAAACGTTTCGTTTTCTTTTGATGCCTTAGAACATTTGCTTGGTCACCCTGTTCATTCGCTTATCAAAGATTTGCTCGACATCGGGGCAGTTGTATATATGGCGGATCTCCATGCAAAAAGAGAATTTAATTTGGGGAGAAGATTGGGTATTCTTATGCCTGTTCGTAACCCCCGTATCTGGTCGGGTGCACGAATGGATTTAGAACGTGCAGTTTCATTTCTTGGACGAGATGATCTTAGCATCAAGTTCATCAAACACAAGGAACGCATGGATGGGTTTCGTGAGTTTTCCACTAAATCCGATAGCAAATGTGTTTGTCTTTTTTCAGGAGGCTTGGATACTTTAGCAGGAGCGGCCTGGGCCATTGAGAATGGATTCAAACCCATTTTTGTCAGCCATTATTCCAGCAACCTCCTAGCCAAAATTCAGAAGTCATTGATAAATCAGCTAGAAAAAATATATAACCTTCAGCTTCAACATATGGGCATCCATGTGGGCAGGGGGGGGAAATGGTAAAAACTCGCTGCCTGCACCATTCAGGTCTGTCATGGCTCAGCACCTACGATCATTTTTATTCTTGTCCTTAGCTGCCGCTGTCGCTCTTGAATCCAATATCAGAAAAGTTTACATGTTTGAAAACGGGCCCGTGGCCCTGAATCCTCTCTTTTCTGAAGCTAGAGTAAATACACGGACAACGCATCCTCACTTTTTAGCTCATTTCAAGAATCTTATTAAAGTTGTTTTTGGGATTGAGCTGAAAATCGAAAACCCCTTCCTATATCTTACAAAGGGTGAGGTAATTGACAATCTGGGGAAACCGGAACTGAAAGGGCTGGTTGCAAAATCAATTTCCTGCTGGAATTGGTCCAGAGTGCCGATATGGGCAAAACAAAAGGAAATTGTGGGATTTAAAGGGAGACACTGCGGTGAATGCATCCCGTGTATCATCCGGAGAACAGCTATGCATCATGCACATCTTTGGAAAAATGATGCAGATTATCTCACCGGTGTCTTTAATCAATTTCCCACGTTACAAAGAAATACCAAAACTATGGTTGCTGACCTTCTTCGGTTCTGTCAAAACACAAAATCTCTTTCTGACACCGAGCTTCTGCTTCGTGCTCCGGACCTGTCTGTGTATGAAGGGGGGATTGATTCTCGAAAACTTGTGGAAATGCATAAAAGACATGCGCAACAGGTAGTTAATTGTTTTCGGGCAAGATCCAACAACGAGTTCCGGGAAATTTTTGACTATGCGCTAAAGTAGCGGGTAGAATACAGTTTTTTATAAATGGGTTATCTCGGGTTTACCAGTCCCCTTTTCCATCAAGAATCCTTTGACGAATCTCTTACACCTCCACATAAAAAAATTTTAGATTGCCATTTGCAGGAATGGGGGTTATTCTTCCTACATTGCGCAATAAAAAGCCAAACTTCGGCTTCGTAAAACCATAAAAACTAGATCTATGCTTCTCATCATCCCTAAGGAATTGTTCTTCTGTATGATATTCCTTAGTATCTTGGAAAATTGCTTTCCCGACAATAGCACCAATTACTAACGATTTTGGGTCTATTCCAAACTCTTTACACGCTTCTATATCTATAGTTTTAGACGCATGGATATAGAATTCTCCTCTAAATGTGGTATCCCATTTTCTAGTTTCGATTATTTTTTTACCTTGTAAAATAAGTTCAGCCCAAGGTTGTCTAATCGAAAGTGCCATTGCCATTGTAAATATACCTCAATTTTTTGTACTATTTTTATATAATCTAATAATTGTTTTTGTTATAACATTTTTAAGATTATTGTCGCTTTAACCCATAATGGCAGTTTTCCAGGGGGTTTTCTTTCGCCAGACAACGAACTGTATGGTGTAGGAAATCAGAACGATAGCTTTATAAATAATTATCACTATAATGATAATTGGGTGGGAACATGAAATTGGAGATTTTGAATCCTCATACCATGAAGATAATAACGGCAGCCAGGAGAGTGGATTCCATTAGAGCGATCTCTAAAAGGATTGGCTTGAGCTATGGATGGACATACAACTGGGTTTTGGAATTGGAAAAAGCCGGGGTTTTTGCCAAATCAAGCAAAAAGGTCTTCTTGAATGAGAAAAACCGGTTTTACAGGCGTGTCTTGGGATTCATAAAAAGTGCGTTCAGGGAAGATGTCGGATTTCACTACTCTGTTTTGGGTTTGTTCGGGATAAAATACTGCTTCACGGGAATAGACTCTGTTTTTGTCTGGACAGATAGTGGATATAATATCTCAAGATACAGGGGCTATTACCCGATTTTCATAAAAGTGAAAAAATCCGACAGGGCCTCGTATGAATTTTACATCAAAAAATTGGGTTTGACGGGCAAGATCTTCTACAGGCCTTCGTTTTTGCAGGATTTCGCTGTTTCTTTCCATAAAGGGACGCCTGTGGACCCTTTGGAAGAAACGATAAGATTCATGCAAAAGTACATATACAACTTCCAGCCTGCCTTGGAGATGATTCAAGAGATGTACGGAAAGGAGTTGGGAGCTAGATACAAAGAGGCGTAAAATGTTTGCTAACACTAAGCACAGACTGCTTTACTGGCAAAGCAAACTATGCTCTGTGTTAGCAGTCAGGTGATTACAAATGTATGACCCGGTTGCTAGGGAGAATGAGATAATGGATACGCTGCGAGAATTTGCAGACAGCGGACTTGAGTTTGTTGTTGTAGGAGGTTATGCGGTTTCCGCTTTCAGGCACAGATTCTCCATAGATGCTGATATCGTGATAAGAAAGGGGGGCAGGGGAAAATTCGAGCAAATCCTTCATGAGAGGAACTACAGAAAAACATTTTCAACGCAACTGGAAAACATTTGCTCTAGCGAATTTGTGAGGTACGAAAACAGGGGACTTAAGGTTAATATAGATTTGCTCATAGGCGGTCTCGGTGTCCGGCAAACCGGAGCTGCCTTCAGCTTTGAATTTCTCTGGGATAATTCTGCCAAGAAACTGATAGAAGGGACAGACAAGGCGGTGAAAACACATGTTCCCAGCAAGGAAATTCTGATCGTCCTGAAACTGCATTCAGGAAGACTCACAGACCTCAGGGATGTGGCTGCCTTGAGCTTTGACCTGAATTTGAACGTAATAAGAAAGAACCTGTTCATAGGAAATCAATCTGTTCTGAAGAAGAACATGGAGAAGCTAAAAACCCTGACAGAAAAGCCCGAGTTCCGGGACTCCTTCAAGGGTGTTTTCATGGAAAAGGGCTACAGGATAAATCCGAATGAAATCAACAAGCTAGCCAGGCTAGAGTCTTCTTCTAAATAATGTAAAACAGCGGTTTAGCAGGGATTTTCCTTCGTTTCTTCGTTTAAAACTTCGCACAGGTACCAGAGCGGAGACCCTTTGCTGGCTTGGACGTGTATCGAAAAGGCCTTCCTCAAAGCCTCGCGGATTTGACCCTTGGTTCCAGATCTTCAAGTTTGTATCCGTCGAACCTCTGGTGTTCATATCCGAACTGATCGCGAAGGTATCTGGAGTAAGCGAGATAGTCTTCCCCCAAACCCCTGCGTATCAAATCCATATCCCCTAGGCGTGAAAAACGGGCGGCATAACGGTCAGATAATCCGAGCAATATGGACTGGACAAACAATGAAATTTTGCTGATGGTCTCGAATTTCGCAATCTTCCCAAGCTCTTCAGCCAACGCCCCCCTCAAAACGGGCAAAGGGGCATCCTCCAAGTCTTTTGCCAATGTAATCGTGTAAAAGCCTTCTGACAAATCAGCGTCGGCATAGGCATCGGTATCCCCGCTGTACTCAGCCACCACGGGCAGACCGTCGATTTCCGGGAATGCCTGGCCCATGATCTCCGGGACAAGCTGGTTGATATGAATCCTTGCCTTTTGTGCAACTGTCATAAAACGATTATAGCGGAAAATAATTAAAATTGAATGCATATTCCCAGTGGTCTTCTCGGTGCAGGATTTGTGATTCACATTATTATTCGATATCTCATGCCATGTCAACTGAATATTCTTCATCCTGTGAGATTGGGGATAAGTTAAAAAAATTTACTAACATACTAAAGATATGAACAGGGGACAATTCGCATACCAGGTCGGCAGGCTGGCCAGGAGCAATTATGATATATTATTCCTGGCACTTGCCGCGAGATTGGGTACCCATTCCTTTCAGAGATTTTCTGAAGCACAGGATATCTCAGATCTTGGTGATGTGTCGTTAGGTACGATCCTGGGGGTCTCTGCAACAATCAGCGCTTTGTATGCGATCTATGGGGGCGCTGCAAGACTGCTGTCACAATACCATTCGTGGAAGATAAACAGAAATGCGGATGATTATCCGTTGGAGTTTGCCGAAAGCGTGGTAATCGATGACAAAGACGGGCTGAACTTCCTGCTGGACAAAACGCATGCCAGCGGAAAAACCCGGTGGGGAACATTCTTGAAAGCCCATGATGACAATGGAAGAGCGGTCATAGATGATATTTCGGATATCGAAGAGTGCAGAAAACAAGGATTGATCACGCAGGGCAAAAGAGGTGGATCCAACCTGGAATTATTCAAAGGGAGGGATATGGGATATGATGGGTATCACCATTATCATAGGGATATCTCTCCTAAATTGCTGGGTGCAAGCAATTATGCTATTGAATTGCATGATGGAATAAGTCCGGATAACTGGATAAACCTTCTTACCTTCAATGTGCCTGAAGGCCCGGAGATAATCGGATTTAACAGAAGATGTGTTTATATCCCAATGGGCCCAAGCAAGCAGGAACTGATTCCCGCGACACCAAAGAGGATAAAGGCATATCTGGGATTGCGGGACTTCCTATGAATTGAAAACAGCGGTTTTCCGGGGGCGGGCCAGAATGGATTTATAAAATTTATTATGAATTATCGTATATGTGGTATCAATTAAAAATAACCAGACCAGAAAACCAACCGGATTTTCGATATCCACAAACAGAAGAACTTTATTTTTCAAGGGTCGGTCAATTAAATGGACAAGGGATTTTATTTGGACATCCAAAATTCGAACCCAGAATTTTGGAAACTACATTTGAGCGATGCGATGATCCAGAAATAGTAAAAGACGCTTTCAAAGGCTGGGGCCAAATAACTTGTGAACAAGTAAAACGGTGACCCGGGGGGGGGGCGGATTAAATTTAACCACTATCATACGCACTTTTTGTTCGTTTAATTGAAAACAGCGGTTTGGCAGGGTTGGCATCGAACGGGTAGGTTAATAATAAAAAACTTACGGCTATATAATAGTGATGAAATCTGATTTTTATTCCAGAATGCTCGGGCTTTTTGCTTTGCTGGGAGCCATGCTTATTGTGTCTGTTCCATCCGCTCTCGCGGTCGAGGAGGATGGGGGGTATTGTGACATCCCGTATGGATTCATGTGTGCAGACCTTGGTTATGAATTCCCTGATATGACTGTGCAGGAATTCTGCACCTGGCTTGATGAGACTGACCCTTTCGAGGAACTCGAGACCATAAGCGAATATATCTGCGATAACGCTGACATGGGGGAGAATCTTTTTGATGCGTGCTTTGATCTGGCATTCACAAATGACTGCGTCTCCTCCTTCGACCAGGACCAGTGTGAGAACATGCTGGGTGGAGAGTGGTATGAAGACCAGGGTGAATGTTTATCGCAGACGGATCCGATTTGCGATGAGATAGCGGGTTGCGAAGATGATGTCGTCATGTATTGTGTTGATGTGGCCTGTGGCTATGATGAGGAATGTTTGGCCAATTGCGTGAACAATTTCCTGGGGTTGTGCGATATCGATTGCCATGACTTCTGCGGGGCTGCATGCGAACTGCTGGGTGGGGAAGGCGGGGAAAATTGCTACAATGATTGTGTCGGGATACTGTGCAATGAAGTTCCACCGGCCCCGGAATTCCCTTCCCTTTTCTTTGCCGTTTCGGGCGTTTTCGTTTCCATCGGAGTTGCGTTGATTCTGGTGAGGAAGAAGTAGCGGCTTTCCAGAGGGTTTTATGATTGCTTTGAAACATCATGTTTAATAAAGCGTTCTCCTCATGACTTCCATCGTAAATGCGAGTTCTTCGTTTATCCCATGTAACCTCAAATCGTTGTACATTTGCATGATATCGATGTCACGATTGTAGTAGGAGCTGAGCATTTCCCCGGTGAAAAGCATGGAGTTCGTCCAGAAAGTCATCTCCAAGTCTTGGCTCCGGCCTCGCTTTCCTTTTCCGCCACTGAAAATGTGCTTCTGGATGGTCTTGAAATTTTGCCAAGGTATCTTTATGTCCAATGCCCTGTTCATATCCTCGAAGCCCCCCAGCATCTGAGAGGTGACCCAGTCCATCACGTATAATTTGCATCTTCCCGGCCATCTAGAATTGTAGTACATATTGTCAAAATGCAACTGCCTGTGGCATTTCGAATGATCGTGAACCTCTCTGACACCCTCGCCCAAGAAACCCGCGAACTTGTTCATGTAATTTGTAAAATCCTGATACGAGCTGCTGAACGTGCTCATGATTTTTTGGCCAAACCTGAGGCCCAAAGAAGGTACCGTAAATACGATGAAAGATAGATGCTCCCCATCCTTCTCCAGATCAATATATCTCCCGTATGCTTCCACTTTTGGAACAGCGACAGTCTCCAGCATCATGTTGCCGGCTTCCCTCGTCTTTACTATCTTTTCCTTCGCCTTGCTTTCGAGGTAGGAGCCGAGGGGTGCGTAATCCGGTCTCTTGAAAACTACCCTGCCATCCACTACTTCACTCGTGCCTCCTTCCAGGCCTTGAAAATCCACACTATCGAAAAAGTTGCTTGTTTCAGGAGGAAGCATCTTTTTACCATAACTAAAAACGCTTAGATTTTTACCCGACCTGTTGATTTTAATATGACCTACGCCAGCAATATACAGAGCGGGAAGTTCTATTCCTTCTGTGTAGCTTGGTTTGTCCTTTCGTATCTTTACGCCTCGTGCTCCCTCGTAAGCATCGGCCATTTTTTGCATGTCATCATCTTCCCAGGACGATATCTGGAGTATTCTTCCGATATCATTATCCGTAACGCTGCTGCCATAAGGTATCTCCAGCTGGACATCGTATCTGCCACGATGCGTTATGCATTTTTCGGTGAAATCGAACATTGGGGTAAGATCCGGTTTCATACAAACTTGTTGCTGGAAAATTTTTTAAGTGTTTAAAAACAGCGGCTTTTCAGGGGCTTACAAAAGGCCCACCGTGTCATAGCTTCTAATCATGTCGTAGGCTCCCTGATGACATTCGATAGACCTGACCTCAATGTAGTCTACGTTTATATCTGATAGTTTGTTTATATCTGATAGTTTGTGCGTAAATGTCTTAGAGGTGTTTGCTTCTACAGTTCCGCTTATAGTCCATACACTGAGTATGTCGGGACCTTTCTCATTGTATGCAACTTGCACTTTAAACCCCTCTAATGGTACTGTACCTGCATTGTATAGCATAAGATTGAGATTTCCGTTCGAATATGTTGCTCTTTTAATAACAATGTTAGCTCTTGTGCATTTTTCTAGCATGTCCCCCTGCTCACTTGGTTGTAAATCTTTGGGGATAATTTTATCCCCACAATCGTTCATGTCGCAATAGCATTCAATGCCAAAAAGACCTTCACCGGTATCCTCTAATTTGAACGACCCTTTTCTCCATTTATCATAACATTTACTTTCGCAAATACCAGCTGCGTCTCCTCCTATAAAGTAGATGCTTTGCACTTCCTCATTTGTCCAAGGCAAAAGCAGATAGTCGGGTTCGCAATTTCCAATAATCGAACCTTCAAGTTGTGTACATCCAGAAACAACTAATACAGCAATAATACCGATTATTAGGAATATAAAGTTGTTCATTGACTAAAACTTGAGTGTAAGTTTTAAAAACAGCGGTTTGGCAGGGGTTGAGTTCTCAATCATCTTATGGAAACAGAGGTATGCATCCAGTGGGGTGATACCTGGGTTTTACCCCCTTTGATTCGAGAGCTTCATAGGCTATATCAAGGCATCCATCCAAATAAGCACCATAAAGAGTAACTTCTTCTCCTGGTTCGAAAAAATCTACAACTGTCTCAGCATCTTCAGTATCCAGCAATACAACACGGGGGTCGCTTTCAATAATATACTCTATGGCAGAATGTGCTGCCAATGCTTTATTTCTGTCCTGTTTTGTATTTTCTTTAATTCTAAATTCAGCGATAACGCATCCCCGATGTATTACGCAATTCCTCATGATTGACGGGTATTTATCCAGTTTTATAAAAGTGCTATAAATAGCGACCGATTTGAATTTATGATTGCGAGGGAGAGTCGCGGGCGGAGGCGATAGGCGATTATTCAAAGGCATACTCTTTTATGACATATTCTTTCATGACATCTATATTATAAACTAAAAAGTAGTAAAAATGGTAAGTTTATAAAGGTTTAGCCACTAAAACAAGTTTTATGGTAAGCATAAGCGGTAAGATAAAGCGTGAAGCGGGCCTTCTGCTGCTTGGAGGTGTGATATTCGGGTCTGCGAGCATGCTGAAGGCAGCAGAAAAGTACGTGGATGGCCCAAAACAGCAGGCAATCCAATGTTATAATGTTTTTTGCCAGGAAGTCGGGAATGAGATTGAAAGAAGGAGGAATAACCCGAAATATGCTGATAAGATGTACATGATTGACCGTATGCTGGAAGATACCCTTTTTCCTCAGGGTTATGATACGACAATCCAATACCAAGATGAGGTAGAAGATTTCGTGACAGATATATTCAAGGATGCACTTCGCAGCACGCTTGACCAGTCTGACTGGTACAGGAACATGAAAAATGACCTAGCAAACGATATCAGGGGGCTTTTGTCTCTCCCAGAGGTGCCTGAAGGAGGACCGGCAGGTTCCGATGAGCATGCCGGACGCGGAAGTGATTTTTTCGGTTTATTCGGGAAGCGGGAAGAAGGACCGGCACGCTCTAATGATGAAGGGCGTGGAAATGGTTTTCTCGGTTACGGGGGCGTGGATACCGGGATCCACACTTCTTTGAGCGGAAAGGAACCCAGGCTGTCTGCGTATGCGAAATTGAAAGGTATCAACTTGTTTGGGGCACAATTTGAAAACGGGAAAATCGAAGCAGGCAGCAGAAACAATGGAAGACTCAGGGCATATCTGGAAAATGCGATAAGCGATGAAATTCGTTATAGATTCGATATCAAGGCGGAAGATATTCAAGACCCGAGAGTTGATGTGAGCCTCGGCCTGACCGGTAACATTGTAAATGGAAGATGGGAAGTCCGGGCAGGGTATCGGGATGGTGCATCCCGGGATGGCGGGGGCGGAGCATACGCAACCGTTGGACTGGTTAAACTATTTTGAACGGGGCCAAAAGATAATTGGATATAGCGGTTTGGCAGGGGATTTTACTTTTCGATTTTCATAACCGGGTTTCGATGATATTTGCCAGTTTACTGATCATGTTGCTAATGATTTTGATCTTCCTCTCAAGGTATTCTTCCCTGACAAAAAATCCATTGTAGGCTATTTTGTTTCGGGTAATCCTCAACTCATCCATCACCGAAATTTCAAGGGCTGAGAACCCTTTGTAGTTTTTATCGATATAATCTATTGCCTTCTTGTGTGCCCCCTCCCCATATGTTTTGTATCCGTCAAGCGTCAGGATGGCTGAGATAAGTTGCCTAATTACATCGTAGTATTCCTTTATGACATTAGAAGCGAACCTCTTTTCGTCAATCTTCTTAACCATCTCAAGGGTTGTTTTTGCCATATTGAGGATTGACTTGGCTTTTGCTTTATTCGGGGTTATCTTTATCAGCCCTTCTTCCATTCAAAACACCTCAAGGTAACCTTTCAGCACCACGCCATTGATTATGTTGTTCTTAAGCTCGTTGCTCAAACTGTTAAAGCTCTTGCTGAAAAATATGTTAATTTTCCTATTCAGTTTTTTCTCAAATTTATCCAAATCTATCTTGGTTTGTTCACACTGAATGAACAGGTCTATGTCGCTATCTCTGCTGTCTTCCCCTCTTGCAGCAGAGCCGAAAAGCACGATGCAATCGGGCATCAAGCTTTCGTGCAAATGTTCCAGCAACCCGGTTTCGTATAATAAAGAAATCATATCAAGCCTTTTGTAAAGCTTGAACGATTCATTTTCTGTGTTCGCATAGTATACAGGATATTCATGAATCCTGTGAGGCCTTTTTATTATCAGGCCTTCTTTTTCAAGCTCATTAAGATATATACTAACCGATTTAGGTGCAAGATTTATTTTCCTGCTTATTTCTCTCAGCTGGAAACCTATTCCTTTTGGATGGGGGTCGTCAAAGAATGGCTTCAAAACCCTGTATTTGTTATATTTCTTCCACATATGTAATAATATTATTACAACTGATATATAAATATTACGGTGGGAAATGGAAAATTGGGTTTGTGTTTTAAAAACAGCGATTTTTCAGCATCTTTCCCCCCCTGGCACAGGACCATCCTCTCCAGAAGTGGCCTGAAACATTTATTATCCCCTTTCAATGCTTATTATGGCCGAAAAGGAAGGGGGTGAAGGGAGGGAGCCTGCGCATAAGCCGCGCTTCTCCATTTCGAAGGACAAGATAAACGATCTGCCCATAGGGGCCTTCCGGGGGAAGATAAGCGTCATCCTGCCACATTCAAGTCACGAGAAGATCGGCCACGCCATCCGGGTGCTGGGCGCCAGCAGGATCCTCGGTTTCGACACCGAGACGAAGCCCAGCTTCAGAAAGGGCGAGAGCCACCCGATAGCCCTCATACAGATATCGACCGAGAGCATGGCGTTCCTTTTCAGGGTTCACGATGCGTGCATCCCGGCAGGGCTGAAGAGGATACTCGAGAATCCCCGGATACTCAAGATAGGACAGGGGCTGCACCACGAGATGAGGCTGCTCAAGAAGGAACTGGGCGTGGAAGGCAGGGGCTTCGTCGATATGCTGGACATAGCACACAAGCTTGACTGCACCCCGAAGAGCGTCCGGGGGCTTTCCGCGATATTCCTGGGACGCAGGGTGACGAAGTCTGCCCAGAGGACCAACTGGGAGCGCAAGACGCTCACGGAGAAGCAGCTGCTCTATGCGGCGACCGATGCATGGGCCTGCCTGATGGTTTATATGGAAATGAGGAGAAGGGGCCTTCTCGACCCAAGCTGGAAGATGAGGCACAAGTGATTGGGGGTTCCCGCTCCTATGCGACCAGTTTCCTAAAAACAGCCGGTTTTTCACGGTTCATTTCTTTCTTTGTTTTTCCAGCAGCTTTCTGATCTTGATCAGCTCGTTGAGGACCCTGTCTTCGCCGGGTTTGCCGGTCTCCTCTTCTTCATAATCGTAGGTTTCGACTGCGACGGGTCTCCTGCCCCTGACGAATGCCATTATGTATCCTCTCAATTCCTCGAAGTGTTCAACGCCCTCTATCTTTATCTCGCTTGACCTTGTGTTCGGGGCCGAATAGCCCGCCGTCTGGATTTTTAGGGCGGCTATGCCAAGGCTTCTTGATACCGGGCCCTGGGAGATGTCTACGTTGGTTATCCGGTTGTATGGCACGATTCCTGTCTGCTTGAACCATACGCCCCTTCTCCATTCCATCTCGCTCCCGGTGAGCTTGTACCTGATCGAATCGTAATATTTTGAAATCCAATAGACGGTGAAAATCAGAACAGGCAGGACGAATGCAGAAACCACAAGAGACGCCAGAAGCGGGGCGAAGACCAAAACAGGGACGTACCATGTAAAAACAGCGAAGATAAGCACCAAAACAAAGTAGATGTAATAGAGGCTCTTGAACTGCGGTGCTGGCCTGAATTCCCTGCCGGTTTTTCTCCTAACGGTTTTCTCCATAATATCCTGATTTAATAATCGAACCGTGCCTTAAATAGTTTGCCAATATGGCGTTTAGCATCGAACTCCCGGGGGATGATATCGATATGCCAACGGCTGTAACGGATTTCAGGATCATGTCCAGGAAGCTTTGCTGAGCGCGAAAATGCGAGCCTTGTATGATGGATTGCGGGTGAATCGTGGAGAAAGGGGTGTGGTTGTAAGCTTCGACCCTGCCAGAACCGATGAAAGGGGGCTGTCAAGCCTGGGACGCTTTTTGAAAGCATACGCATCGTCTCTGGAAAGAGAAAGGGGAGGGTAAAAATGAATGGGAATTAACTGGAAGCCTGTCCTTATCATGGTTTTTTAAATCCAATAGTATAATTCCAGAAACTGTAGCATTTATGGTTTCTCTATTTTTCCGTAACACGCTTCTCTTGTATGAACCATATTTCCTGTTTGGTCCCTTGTCTCTTTAATTTCATTGCAAGCTTCTTTCGCTTTATTCATATCTATTCGGGCAAAGGTTAGGGCAACAGCTTCAAAACAGCTATCCTTTTTAGGTACATCCCTCATATCGCTACACAAATCCATCATTCTATCAAAATCCGAAATTGAAGGGTTGCTTGATGCGATATCAAGCATGGCGTAGAAATTGCAAATGTTTTTCCCGTAAATTAAATAGCATTTGGTAGTTTTATCCAAAGAAAGCCAAATCCCAACTACTCCAATTATAACAATGAATAAAATGATAAGTATTTTTAATAGCTTCTTCATAACCATAGTTTAAAGAAAATCTGTTTAAAAGACTTTCTGAGCCGATGTCTAATTTCGCACAACATATCGGATTAAGAGAAGTTTTGGCCATTCTTTGCTGAACTAACTGGCATCCTGACTGGAAGCCAGCTGCCCGATCTGCTCCACGTACTGCTGGTAAAGGCCAAGATCGCCGTCCCTCAAGGCTTGCCGGGCCTTGTCGTACAGCCCTGCTATCTGGGACAGCTTCTCATCCGCAGTTTTCCCTGGGGTCGGTGGAGCCGGTCCGCCCGGAACGCCCGGGCCGGGAGCCGCCCCTGAGCCGAAGATCACGTTCAATGAATCGGACAGCGTTTGCTGCATGGTGATCTGGTCCCCGTACGCGACGATCACCCTCTGCAGCTGCGGCAATGTCCCCCTTTCTGTCGCCTCGAGGTACAACGGTTCCACGTACATGATAGAATTCGAAATCGGGATGACCAACGTGTTGCCCCTGACGACGCTGGAGCCGGCCTGGGACCACAGCGTTATCAGCTGGGATATATCAGTGTCCTGGTCTATCCGCGCCTCTATCTGCATCGGGCCGTAGGCGAGCTGCTGCTTCGAGAACTGGTAGACGAGCAGCTTTCCGTAGTTCGGGATGTCAGACCTGGCCGCCATCCATCCTATCAGGTTCTCCTTGCCCCTGGGCGTGAATGGTATCATCAGCACGAACTCCTCCTTCTCTTCCCCAGGCAGCTTGATTATGATGTAATACGGCTGCATCTGCTCCCTCGATCCCCTGTATATCTCGTCCGGGGTGACCCAGACGTCCTCCTTGTTGTAGAACACCATGGGATCGTGCATATGATAGGTTGAGTATATCGCCGCCTGGATGGTGAAGATCCCCTCCGGGTACCTCACATGCGCCTTGAGGCTCCCCGGCATCTGCTCGAAGTCAAGGAAAAGGTCCGGGAAGATCTTCTGATAGGTCTGGATAATCGGGTCGGCCTCGTCCACCACGTAATAACGGACGTCCCCGTTGTACGCGTCTATGACAACCTTCACGGAATTCCGTATGTAGTTGAGTTTCCTGTTGCCCAGATAACCCACCCTAACCGGTTCGGAATACGGGTACATGTCCGTCGTTGTGTAGGCATCGATGATCCAGAAAAGCCTGCCGTCGGCCACGACCAGGTACGGGTCAGAATCGTAGGCCAGGAACGGGGCTATCGTAGGTGCCCTCTCCGCTATGTTCCTGTACATGAGCAGCTTGCTGTCCGGCGTCAACGATCCTGAAACCAGCAGTTCGACGGACCCGAAGCGCACCGCATATACGAGCTTTCTTATCGAGTCGGACAGCGGGACGCCCCCGGAACCGGAATAGCTCGTGTAGATGTTCTCGTCCCCCGACGGGTAGTCGAACTCGTCCGTGCTTGTCGCTGTTATGACGTAATCGTTGGTCCTCTCGCCGAAGTATATCCGCAGCTGCTCGAGTTCAAGGTATTCTGATGTTGGCGGGATGTCTGCCAGGTAGAAGACCGGCAGCCCTTCCGGGGAGACCTGGTCCACCGGGTTCATCACCACCCCGTATCCGTGCGTGTAAACGAGGTGCTCGTTGACCCACGTCTTGGCCTGTCCCGGCAGGTCCTCGGTATTCATCTCCCTCGCGGAAAGCAGTACCTGCTTGTACATGCCGTCCAGCTCGTACCTGTCGACATCGACGTCGTTGAAATCGTAATATGTCCTGAACAGCTGCAGCTGGTTGTACGTCTGTCGCAACGGCCTCCAGTCCCACAGCCTGATGTTGCTCACGGTCGCGTTGTTGGCTGCTATGTCCTGCGACGTCAGCGTGTAATTCGCGCTAAATACCTTCTCCTGGGCATCTTCCAAGCCGTAGGCTGCAAGCGTCGCCTGGATGTTCCTCTCCAGGTAGGGCCTTTCAAGGTTGAATTCATCCGGCTTGACTATCAAGGCCTGCACGACCCCTGCCACGACGAATCCCAGAACGGAGATGATCACGAACGCCGCTATGCCGTATTTGATGAACGTGAGCCGCTGGACCTTTATGTTCGCAAGGAACAGTATCGAGATCAGGAAAGAGGTGACCGACAGGGCCGCGAACAAAGGCAGGCTCACGCTGATCTCCGTATAGCCTGCGCCAAAGACCGTGGCCCCGGATGACAGCAAAAGTCCGTACCTGGCGATCCACATTTTGGCTGCGATGATAACGAATATGAGGAAAAGCAGGACGCTCAGCTGGGGCAAGAACCTGCGCCAGGAGACTGACCATTTCACATTCATCCTGCCTGAGCCTGACCACCCAAAGGGGCTGGGATTTTCATCGGTGTCGGTTTCCTCCATCACTATCCTGAATCCCTTGGTGTGCAGGATGTATGTTATCGCTGCAAAGACCGCGCTCATTATGAACACGGCGAGCAGGAAGTTGAGGACGAGGGAATAGAGCGGCAGCGTGAAGACGTAGAAGGAAATGTCCATGCCGAACACGGGGTCGCTGGCGGCGAACCCGCTGTAGTTCAGATACTTGAGAACGGTTTCCCAGCTGTTCCCCATCGCGGCCGCGACCATGAGGGCCGCCAGCGCCGCGATCATGTTCATGACCCTGGTCTGGATCCCGCCTGCGCCGTGCTTGCCGTGTCCGAGCGCCGCCCTTCTGGCTAACAGGATATTCGCGACCAAGACCCCGAAGAACACGAGAAAGGAGACGGCTCCGATCGCCACGCTGGTCAGCAGGACCTTGAGGAACACCGACTCGTAACCGACGGACATGAACCAGAACCAGTCGCCCAGTATGCCAAACGATACCGATGATATTATGAACAGGAGCAGCAATATCCCAAAGATAAACTGGAAAATCCTCATCATATCACCATATCACCATATCACCATTAAGAATTGCGGGCATATCTTAAATAGGTTTGGTGGTGAGGCGGGGTGGCGGGGAGATAGGGAAGGGTGGATGCACTATGGCGGCATTTCTTCCTGAAGACTTTGAGACTTCTCAAATTTCTATCCACTCTCTTTCTTCAGCCATGTAACGAATTCCTTTGGCGCCATATAGCCGATCCCAAAATAAGCAGCATAAAATTTATCATCTTCGGCGTCGCCCACGTGGGTTACGAACTTGTATTTATCCTTGAGGACGCCCAGGTCTTTTTTGTGAACAGCGAAGTCCGGTTCGATGCCATTGGCACGCCAGTTGCGATATTGCTCTTCGGGGAATTGTCCTCCCGAGCCGCCGATCTTGTGACCCAGCTCCCTCATTCTCAGCAGATGTTTTTTGGTGATGGGACCGGCCGGGTCCCCCCAAACCAGGGTGCCGTCTCTATCAAAGGCATAGACTTTGACCCGATTTCGCACCGTCTTCGCTGTCTTCATTTTCCGGATTTTAGATCTTTCCATAGTATTTATTTGCTCTTCTTGCTCTTCAATTTTAATATAATTTTAATAGAAAAGCAAGGTCTGCGGATAAAATTTAAGCGAATCTTAAGCGTTTGTTTCGGCCGTTTTGGATTCGGATTCTGCATTAGCTTTTAAATAAGGCTTTTAAATAAGTATCCTAACATATAATTAAGAAATTAAAAAGAGGAGTTTAATATGCCAGGAGAAGAAAAGGACAGGTTCGGAAGAACGCTTCACAAGGCGACATGCGCAGACTGTGGACAAGAATGTGAAGTGCCTTTCAAGCCCAGCGGGGACAGGCCTGTCTATTGTAGGGATTGCTTTCAAAAGCACAGAAAACCGAGAAGAAGCTTTTAGTCCGTCTTAGGATTAATTTTGTCTTTTTTTAAGTTTTTCTTTTCATAGGTTTACCTATATCGAAATTCAGGGGCAAGGCCGGCCACATCCAAAGCGCCAACGCCGGCCTGCTTTTACTTATTTCCGCTTCCACCACCAGGCCAGGAGCCAGCCGAAAATCAGGATGATTATGATAGCCACCAGCAAAGTCCAGTAATCGGGCAAGGGCCGGGGACAGGACTGGCTGATTGTGAAGTCATGCTCGATTATCTTTGAGTTCTGGCGCAGCTTCGCTGTTGCCTCTATCACCGGTTCTGAGGTTTCGAGCTTGATGACGATGACGGCGGCGGTATCCGGGTAGCACAAGGCTTTTTCGTTGTAGAAGAAGCTCGATTTCCATTTGTCTTCCCTTTCGTTGTAAACCCTTCCCGGGACGTCGAGCTTGACGTCCCAGCAGGCGACCCCGAGGTCTTTGGCTGTTATCGTCACGGCGAAGTCTTTGCACGTTCCGGCTGTCTCTATCCCCAGGATTTCCTGGGATTTTGCGAAAATCGGAACGATCAGCATAAAGAAAATAACGGCGGCGGCGATGGCCAGGATTATGAGGACGGTCTTCATGTCAGATACCAACCCCGGATATCTTCACTCCCAGTTTCTGGTTTTCATCTTGATCTTGAACAGGCTCTCTATGAAGTCTGTCCCTGCGTAGCCCGCGACCAGGGCGAACTTGATGTCGTCCGCGATGAAGACCCCGGCGAGCAGGCCCATGCCTCCTGATGACAGCAAGGAGAGGACTATCCAGTCGCGCCTGACCTTCCTTTTCCTGCTGGGGGTCGCGGTGACGTACTTCGTTATGCCCACCAGGCCCCTGATAATGCCTCCCAGAAATCCTGCGAGGAAGATGAGCAAAAGGTCGAGGCTGCCAGGAATCATGTTAAATTATCAACCATTTGGTTTAATAAATGGGATAGGTGGGATTATTGGCGTTGTGCGGTTTTAAAACTTTGCGGCAATGTCCTAAAAGATGGGAATATGGCATATCCCGAGCCACTAAAAACGCAATCAAGATACATCTTTGACGCAGACATATTCAGGGACGCTGTTGCGACTGCTTATCCTTTACTGATGCAGAGCGGTGAAATCAGGGCTGAGCTTGATGAGGCCCTGGGGTATCTGAAAAGCGGTCAGCACGAAACTTGCGCTTTCTCCCCTGAGCAGGCTATTTCGCAAGGCCTGGTAAAAGCCGGCATCCCGACAGAGCCAGACAAATATCT
>CAZLFZ010000021.1:4304-24695 GCA_964559215.1 uncultured archaeon | reverse complement strand
GTGTTCCAGTAGTTCTCGTACACGGCTCCGGCGAATTTGGTGTTGTTCGTGTTGTTGAAGAAGTTGTTGTAAATGGAATTATCGACACTATCCTTCAAATATATGCCGTGCTTTGAATTATTCACTATCCTGCAAGAGGTGATGCTGGTCTGGTTGGAAGAAGAAAGGGAAATTCCCCGCATCAATGAGGAGGAGATGTTGGCATTCCTTATAATGTTGCCATTTGAGCTTTCCATGCCTATTGTGCCGCCGCCGTAGATGTCACCGCCTGCCGTGACATTGCTGTTGGTTATGGTAGTATCGGTGAAGGTGTTGTAGTCTGAATAATAATACAGGCCTAGAGTGCCGCCACCGGAGATATCATCGGTTACCGTGACGGTGTTGCTTGTCATATTGGTGCTGGTGAAGGTGTTGTTATCTGTTTCGTTGTAGAGGCCCAGGATGCCGCCGCCGTTGATATAATTGCTTACCGTTACGTTATTGCTGGTTAGGATGATGTGGGTGAATGTGTTGTTGTCTGCTCCGTTGTAGAGGCCCAGGATGCCGCCGCCGTTGATATAATTGCTTACCGTTACGTTATTGCTGGTCAGAATAGTATTGGTGAAGATGTTGTTGTCTGAAGAATTGAACTCCAAACCTAGTGTGCCGCCGCCGCTGATAAAGTTGCCTACCGTTACATCGTTGCCAGTCAGGGTGGTGTTGGCGAAGTCGTTGTTTAGTGTAGCCAGCAGGCCGATTGCGCCGCCGCCGTTGATATCAACATCTGCTGTGATGTTGTTGCTGGTTAGTGTGGTGCTGGTGAAGGTGTTGTTAGCTGAGTCACGCAGGCCGATTGCGCCGCCGCCGTTAATCCAACCGCCTGACACGTTGTTGCCGGTCAGGGTGGAGTTGGTGAAGGTGTTGTTGTTTGCATGAAGCAGGCCGATTGCGCCGCCGCCGGAGATAATCTCGTTTGCCATGATGCTGTTGCCTGTAAGGGTGGAGTTGGTGAAGGTGTTGTTGTGTGCCCAATGCAGACCGATGATGCCGCCGCCGCGAGGGTTATCCTCTTTCGTGGCGCTGTTTGCCGTGACGCTGTTGCCGGTAAGGGTGGTATTGGTGAAGGTGTTGTTGTCTGCGTGAAACAGGCCTATGATGCCGCCGCCCCCAATCCTGTAAGAATTGTTCACATAGTTGCTGAGCATGCAGTTATCGTTGAACTCGTTGTAATCGCTGTTGTCGTGCAGGCCTATGATGCCTCCGCCGTAAATACTATCAGAAGTTCCCAGAGTGGTCACATTGTTCCATTTGAGGCTGTTGCTATTGAATATATTGCTACTGGAATTGGTATGCAGGCCTATGATGCCTCCGCCGCGGATATTACCGTTTGCCATGACTATGTTATTCCCGAATGTGTTGTTCTCTATTCTGTTGCCATCCGAATCACATATGTAAAGGGCGGAGTTGTTGGTCCCGTTGTTGCAACTCAGGTTGGAGTTGGTGATGTTGTTGCTGTTGCTCAGGTAAGAGTAGATACCGGAGAAGTTGCCATCGTTCTTGATAATGGTGAGGTTGTCTAACAGGGAGTTGCTGACGGAGTTCAGATGGACTGCCCGGCTGAAGTTTATTATCACGCAGCCCTTGACCGTGATGTTGAGCCTGTTGGTTGCACTAATTCCAAAGCCGTTCAAGGCACCTGTAATAGTGTAGCCTGCACAGTCAAGGGTCGTGTTATCGGCGGTGATGTTGAAGCATGTTTCTGTTGTGTTTACGTCGTTCTGCAGGGTGTAGTAGGTGTTGGGCTTGTCAAGGATCGTACAATCGTTAACATTGTTTTCCTCTGATACGTTGACATCAAAGCAGTGGGTGTTTTCGGGCATTGTTGTGTTTAAATTTCCTGAGGTGTCGTTTGCGTATTGATTCCAGCAGATAGTTTTGTCTGCGTAGAGCGACAAATCTATGGTTTTGTTGCAGTACTGGTCGGTGCCGGGCAGGCTGCAAGTGGAAACGTTGGTCCAGGCACCTGCTGCGTTGTGCCTGAATATGGCAGTGTCAAGATTTGTTGTATCCTCATGCCAGTAGACCGAGATAAATGATGTTTCGTTGTTGAGGAAAGAGCCAGCCGAGGAGTTGTCCTGGTCCTGTGTGTAGTATGGTGGGGTGATGTCTAATTGGCTCAGCTCGAAGTTGTCGTTCATGATGTTGAGCTCTATTGTGATGTTATGGGCCTTTGAGCCGTTAACGTAGCCGCTCTTGTTCGCATAGACTGTGTAGTTTGAATAGTAGTAAGTCGTTCCGCTACCGTTGACGTATTCAATCAAAGAGCCTGTTGTAGTCCAGCCGCCCGAGCCTGTTATCAGGCTCTCTATCAAGTCGTTGGAGGTGTTGTATGCCTTGACCCCGGCGTTTGAAACGTTATTCCCGTCCGTGTCGTTGACGTAGGCTCTATAGTACCATTTTCTTATCAATGTGGAGTTGGCACCTACAGTTTCGTTATTATAGGTGAAGTTCAGCAAGGTGTTGTTCAGGTTCTTGCTGCCATCTTCATCGTCCAAAACAATACCTGTCACGTCTAT
Organism: uncultured archaeon; assembly: GCA_964559215.1. GTDB lineage: Archaea > Aenigmatarchaeota > Aenigmatarchaeia > QMZP01 > JAFGSV01 > JAFGSV01. The sequence continues at coordinate 22,140 of CAZLFZ010000021.1, read as the reverse complement.
GTTCGTCATGTTCGTGTTCTTGAAGATGTTATGGGATGAATGGTTTCCGAAACCATAAGAATAAATCCTTACACCGTAATTATAGCTTTTGTTTATCTTGTTCCCATCAAAAATATTGTAATCCGATTTAAAAACCTCAATACAAGCATAAGAGCCATCCGAGCTGCAGTTCCAAATGTTGTTATTGATGAATACATTGTTGCTGGAGCTTGAGGTAAGGTAGATTCCGTACTCACTATTTGAATTTGCCGTGTTGTTTGTCAGAATGTTTTGTGAGCTTAAAGCAAGGCGGATTCCACAGTCATTTGAGTTTGCCGTGTTGTTTATAAGGGTGTTGTTGCTCGAGCTTGAGCCAATTGCTATTCCGCAGTCATTTGAGTTTGCTGTGTTGTCCGTTAGAACGCTGTTGTTTGAACCTGAGTCGAGAAAGATCCCAATTACATTATTTTTTACTGTATTGTCTGATATAGTGTGGTTGGAGCTTGAGGAAAGGTAGATTCCTGATGCCAAAACTCCTCCTATATTTGAGTTTGCTGTGTTGTTTTCAATCGTTGTGTCATATGTTGAATTGAGAAATAATCCACTATATTGATTATTCAGAATGTTGTTAAAAATGTAGGAATTATTTGCTCCAACTAATTCAATTCCATAACCTCCCGATGAATCGTTCATCGTTGCATTGCAGTTCAGGATTGTCGTGTTGTACTGGTTCGAATAGATTCCGGTTCCATTCAGGCCCGTGTTCATTATCCAGAATCCGTTTCCGTTAAAAGTTGTGTTCTCGGCAGTTATGTTTATGCATGGAGATATATTAGCTACGATATTCGCTGCCTGGGTGTAGCAGGTATTGGACTGGCTAAGAACTGTACATTGATTTATTGTTGTTGGTGGGGCTGCAGGTGTCCAGTTTATGTAGACCCATCTGGATTCGGATTGGTTGAGGTTGCCCAAGGTGTCGTTGCACCAGGCGGAGAAGGTGTAATTGCCATTTGGCAACTCTGTCTTGTTCAGGTAAAAGTTGATTCCACCGCCTTCCATAGTTTCATTACTTCCGTTCCATTCCAAAAGGCATCCCCCGCCCGTTTCGTCCAGCGTCAAGTTTATGTATGTGTAGTTGTAACTTGTGGTATTGTCGTCCAAGGTCGGGTTGGTGAATGTTATGTCTGGCGGGGTTGTGTCTATCGTGAACGTAAAGTTGCTTAAAGACCAGTTGCAGTTGTCATACGCGTCGCAGGCCCTGCAGTTCCACTTGTATGAGCCGTCGTTGATAGTCTTTGTAAACGTGGTTGAGTTGCTCGCCCCTGTCAGACCTTTAGTCCCGTTAGCATGCCATCCGGACCAGCTGCCCCACAAGGTGACGTTCTTTAAGTGCTTGTCATCCGTTGCCGAGCAGTTGAATGTGATGGTGCTTGTACTGGACTTGTTTCCATCACCAGGGTAGTTAAGAACAACGTTGGGGGAGATCGTGTCTTCCGGCGCCAGGGGAAGGTAGTCGGTATTGTTCTCGTCAAGTGTAAACTGTAAGTCGCAGATACCATCAGCGTCATAATCAGAGCAGGTGTCAGAGTAGTTTCCATCAGGGTCGGTCCAGTAATTTCCTCCTAAACAGGACCTGCCGATGATATTTGGCCCGGCCGAGCAGTTCAGCGTCGTGTTCCAGTAGTTCTCGTACACGGCTCCGGCGAATTTGGTGTTGTTCGTGTTGTTGAAGAAGTTGTTGTAAATCGAATTGTTCCTGCTGTTGGTTAAGCGTATTCCATACTGTGAATTATTAACTATGCGGCAGGTACTGATATTGTTCGAGTCCGAATTTAAAAGACTGATTCCGTCATTTTCCGCGAAGGAAATATTTACATTGCTGAAACTATTATTGTCACTGGTACCTATACATACTCCATCCTTGGCGTTTTCAATTATACAATTTTCTACGGTATTCAGATGGGATTGGCCTAGATTCACGCCACAACCACTGCAGCCGTTTATCCATGAATTATTCACAATATTTCCGTTGCTCACTCCAAAATTTATGCCCTTCGCACCATTTTCAATGAAACAATCTTCTATTACATTGTAATCGCTGCCATTATAAATCCAAATATTTGATTCGCTGATGTTTGTAAAATTGTTGTTGTATATCGATCCATTGTCTGTATCTTTGTACTGAACACCACTGTACCAGTCCGCGAAATTGCAGTTTTTTACGGTCACGTCATGCAGTTCTGCTCCGGAACTTCCGTTTGCAAGGAATCCGTAATAATTTATTACTGATGTCCCGTCCACTAAGTATCCCTGACAGTCCAGAACAACATTGTTTGCGTTCACGATGAAGCAGTGCCCTGAACTCCAGTCGGTTATGTTGTTTTCGAGGAAGTAAACCCCTGAAGAATTGATGGTCGTGCAGTTTGTCGCGTTGCTGGGCTCGGTCAGCGGCAGGTAGTCAATGTTGTTGGGGGATTTGAGAGAGTGTGACTCATCGCACATGCCGTCCCTGTCCGCGTCAGTGCATTTATCAGAATGTCCTTTCCCGTTGGGCTTCCCCCAGTAGTTCCCCCCGATGCATGGACCGCCTATAATATTCGGCCCGGCCGAGCAGTTCAGCGCCGTGTTCCAGTAATTTTCGTACTGGCCTGGACCATCAAAATAAAAGTTATCCGAGTTGTTAAAAAAGTTGTTGTAGATTTTGTTTGTCTTTGGGCCGTTGACTCCCTGTTTTTCAATATATATTCCATGCAATTCGTTATGCCAAATCCTGCTGTTCGTCAATGTATTGTTGGCCACTTGCTCACTAAGCCATATCCCACTGTCCCCGTTAAAAGAGAAAAAGCCGTCAATTACGAAGTTTTCATCAGAGTCGCCTTCAATAGTAAGTCCATCATTATTTACAGTGTATGAAGCATTTACATTGACGAGTCTGTTTCTGTCACTGTCTTCGATGGAAAAGCCATAGTTATTGTTATTAAAGGCTGTAATGTTGGTAAAGTTATTACCATCCGAGTAACCATATATATAGATACCGACGCCCGAATTCCAGTTAAACGTCCCGTTTGTTATGGTGTTGTTGTCGCTATTTTCAATCTGAAGTCCGTGCCATGAATTACCAGAATAGGATGCATCAGTATTGATAAGTACGTTTCCATTGCTCGCGGCTTTCAAAAAAATATCTCCATCACAATTCCAAGCCGTTATGTCAGTGAGATTGTTGTAAGAACTGGTGTGTAGGTAAATTCCCTCTTGGCTGTTGTTATAAGTTGTGGTATCTGATATCATGCTGTTGTTGACATATTTGAATTTTATCCCTGTGCACCAGCCACTGATGGTGCAGTTTGTGATGGTTATGTTCGTGAAATGATCCGATGGAAAGCCCTCGGCTAGTATGCCATAGGTGCCTGGACTTTTAGAGCCCACAACCGCATGCCCCTGGCAGTCGAGGGTTACGTCGCTTGAACTTATGTTAAAACATGTGGTATCATTATTAACATCGTTATCAAGAGTGTAGACCCCTGGAGTTATGATATTCTGGCAACCGTAAATTGGATCGGCTTTTGAAGCGAAGGGAGCGAGAAACATGAAAAAAGCAGCAAGTACGATAATTAACGCTAGGAATCTAAATGAGGACTCATTGGGCATACATATTAATTAACTACCCATTCTTTTTATACTCTTTTTATACGGCTTATACGGTTATTGCAGTTACATGGACTTTCAACAAATAAATTGCTTTTTTTCTAGACTATCTTTTTCTTGCACTTTTTTCTTGCAGTTGTCAATCAAATCAAGCACATCAAACCGACTTCCTGATTATTTCCAGTATTTGCTTATGGGCCTTGCCGTTTGAAACGACCAGATTTCTGGACCATGGCGTCCAGGGATTTCCAGCGAAATCCGTGACTAGCCCCCTGGCTTCCTCGACCAGCAGGCAGCCGGCGGCTATGTCCCAGGGCGTTGTGCTGTGCCCCACCCACACGTCGGCAGAGCCGAGCGCAATCTGGACGAAATGCAAGCTTGACGCCCCGAGCATCCTGATCTTGAAAACCCGGTCTATGAGTTTGTCAAGGGATGCCATCATCTCCGTTTTCTTTAGAACAAAGTCCGAATCGTGCAGCAGCATCATTTCGTTGAGGCGCTTCCTCTGCGAAACTTTGACAGGGTTTCCGTTCATAAAAGAACCGCCGCCTTTAACTGCGTAAAAGAGCTGTTTGAAAAAGGGTATGTTTATCACACCCAGCACCGGCTCCCTGCCCTTGAGCAGGGCTATCGAAACGCCGAACAAGGGGATGCCGTAAGCGAAATTGCAAGTGCCGTCCAGGGGGTCGATGACCCACGTGAAATCCGACTTGCCTCCACTTTTTCCGCTTTCCTCCGCCAGGAAGCAGTGGTCGGGATGTTTCTTTTTGATCAGCGAGATTATCAGGCGCTCCGCGAGCAGATCGGCCTCTGTCACCAGGTCATGCTCTGATTTGTAATTTATTTTATCGATACGCATGAACTTGCGCATCAACAGCTTTCCCGCTGAGACCGAGGCACGCTTTGCAAGTTCGAGGAAATCCTGATTTTTTATCATAAAGAAATATCGGCATTTTGAATTAAATATTAAAAACTTGCTGAGGTAAAAAATATATGGACGGTTACAACAGCAAACCTCTGATTATATTTGGTGGATCCGGCCGGGTTCTTGCTGAGAATTTATACAGAGCTATGTCAGGAGCTGGTGGTGGTTCCCACATTAATAAGTCCTTTCAACTGGGGGAGATGAACCTGGGAAAGTTTCCTTGCGGGGAACCCGATGTTCAAATCAAGACAAATGTCAGAGAAAGAAACGTGTATGTTATCCAGAGCTGCAAAGACCGGGTCTATGACGCGTTCGAACTGCTTGTTATAAACGACGCGGCTAGGAGGGCTTCTGCAAACAAAATCATCGACGTTATCAGTAATTATCCCTTTGCCCGCCAAGACAGGAAAGCAAGGGGGAGGCAACCGATAACCGCAAAAACGTACGCGAAACTGCTCGAGGTGACGGGTGCGGACAGGGTATGCACCATAGACCTGCATGCGGGCCAGATCCAGGGGTTTTTCGAAATTCCCTGTGACAATCTGGAGCCGACAATGCTATTTGCTCATGACATCAAGGAAAAGTACGGTGGGTTCGACAATATCGTCTTTGTTGCACCGGACGAGGGAGCGTGGAAAAGAATAGGAGATGTGGTAAAAAAATCTGGGGTTGGTGATGTGCCTGTCGCAATGATAAACAAGAGGAGGATAAGCGGAAGCGATGTTGAAGTTTATGGTGTGGTTGGAGAAGAATACATATCTGGTCGCAATGCCCTCTTCATGGATGATGAAATAGACACCGCAGGTAGCTTATCGGGGGGCACAGAAGCCCTTATGAACCTTAAAAACCCTCCTAAAAGCGTAGCATTTTACGCCACACACGGCACTTTCTCGGATCCTGCAGACGAAAGGTTGGTTGAGTGCACAGAAAAGTACGGGATAGAAGTCGTGGTAACAGATACGATACCGCAGGAAGAGAAGAGCTGGAAGAGGGTTATAGCCGTAGCTCCCTTGTTAGCGCATGCCATGGACAGGGTAGAAAGAGCTGATTCTGTAAGCGCCCTGTTCGACCCCGATAAATTCGAGAGCATTCTTTATCCAACAGACTGATTAGGAATCAAAAATTGTTTTAAAAAGATGATGGGCCCAGAGGGATTCGAACCCGCGACCTTCCGGTCTCTCCCTTGTTTCTTTTTTTTGCTCGAGCCTTTTTCTAAAAAAGCTCGTTAAGAGCCGGCTGCTCTACCAGACTGAGCTATGGGCCCGACAGCCCGACAATGAGATATAATAGGGGGTGAGATTAATAAATGTGGGGATTGAAATTGGGTGAAGAAGTTTACTTTGTTCTTGAGCCGTCCTGCCTCTTCCACTGCCATCCGAATTTCCTCAGCTTGCTGCTCTTGCCGAAGCCGCACGCCGAGCATACCTTGTCCCTGACGTGATAGCTCCGCTGGCCGCATCTCCTGCATATGATGTGCGTCCTCTTGTTCCTCTTACCAAAAGACGGCGTCCCCTTTACCATAAAACCAGCCCTGCGATATTACTTTTCTGGCGATATCAGAACTATATTGTCACCTCTCACAAGAACTTTTCCAAGTTTCAGATTGTTTTCCTTGTCCTCCATACCCGCGTCGTCCAGCCATACGTTTATGTGTGAATCGAAGGCCCTGAGAGTGCCCATTATCTTTCCACCGGACTTCAGCTGTATTATCACTTTCTTGTCTTGGCTTGATCCAAGAACGTCCAAAGGTCTCTGCATCAAATCACCCTTTCCTCTTTTTAATCGATAAGCGCCAGCATCAAGCGATGCCTGTTTGACTATATTAAAACTAAATATATATAAAGCTATCGCCATTATAGATAGATAAGGTGCAAGTATGGCATTGTGGCATTTGAGGTCAAAGAAGAAACCGACCGGCGGCCGGTTGCAGAGGAGCAGGAAGAAGAGAAGGACCGACAGGGGTGCTATGTTCATAGACACCAAGATAGGTGAGAGGCACGTAGCGAAAAAGAGGGTGACTGGCGGCTCTGTCAAGTTAAGGCTTTCGGCAGTGGACTCTGTCAACGTGGCTGATTCGAAGACTGGTAAGGTGACCAGGGCGAAGGTTATTTCTGTGAAGGAAAGCGAAGCGAATCCGCATTACGTGAGGAGAAACATCATAACCCTTGGTGCGGTGGTGGAAACAAAGATCGGCACCGCCAAGGTGACATCAAGGCCAGGGCAAGACGGCATTGTCAACGCCGTCCTGCTCGAAGAGAAGAAGTAGCTTTTAAAACCCCTTAAAGGATTTTTCTATTGCTAACACGGGTCCGGGAATTTCCGCTAATAACATTTTAGTATAAAAAACGATCTGTTTTTATGTTAGATTGGTTGCTGGAACATGGCGATGCGATAAAACCTTTCGGAGAGCTCGAGGTCCTGCCTTATTATGCGAGCGTTGCGGAACGCCTGATCAAGTTTCTGGGCTCGCGAGAGATGGCAACGAAGGTCTGGATCCCTCACGGTCCTTTGCTGCTTAAAAGGGGCTCGAAGATGGAGCCATTGACAGCACAGGAATTCGTAAAAAACGTTGACGACAATTTCATTGAAATCAGAAAAAGTATAAAATCGCTTGGCGATGCACAGGCAAAGCTGACCCCAGTTCAGTCAAAGATATGGCTTTACTTCTTGCCGCGCAAGTTGTGCGACTTCTTTTACGCAACCAATAGCGAGGGTGCTGGCAAGGATATGGACAGGATTTTCTATGACATAGACAAGACCCCGGAAATCCCCGTTCAAGATGCCGCAAAAGTGGCTGCCGCGTTGCTGGGGCATATCGAAAACGATGAAGAATTCAATCGGATGGCCGGGAAGAATGAGCTGTTCCTGATGTTCACCGGCAATTCCTTCCATGTTTATGTTTTCCTCCGTCGGCCGGTAAATCAGGAATTTTATGAGAAGCATGTACAGTTTTCCAAGAATGACCCCCTCGCCTCGTTTACAGGGAGATGGACCGAAAAGATAAAGGGAGAGACCGGGGTCAAAGCAGGGGGAGGGCATGAAAAAATAAAAGGCACTATCAACATAGACCCCAGCCAGACCCCGAGCGGTAAGCTGGCAAGATGCCCTTTCTCTCTGCACATGAGCGATGCGAAAACCATAGACGGAGTCGCCGTGCCCATGCGCCTCGATTCGATAGAAGATAAAAATGTAGTTCAGGGTTTGAAAACTTACACCCCCAAGAAAGTTCTTGAAAACATTGATGAGCTGTCGAAAAACCTCCCAAAAATTAGCTGACAATTATCTGACAAGATTGTTCAGCCCAATCTTTAGCGCGTACGAATGAACAAGCTCGTAATCTGACATGGAGAGCGGCTCGTCTATGTCTTTGTGTTCGTCCGCATGCCAGCAGGGCCTGTACTGTGCCAGGATGTTGGTTCTTACTCCAAGGCCCAAATTTTGTTTAATCCATTTGATTATGGGCTTGGCGTCGCAGTCTATGTGATTAGGCATGGCTAGTATTCTTATCAGCAATTCCGCGTCTTTGTCTGCTGCCAAGAAATTCCTTTTGGCGACAGACGGGTATCCAGGCGCGGAACTTAACCTCACAGCGCATTTTTCATCAAAATATCTGAAATCAAGCAGGTAAACGTCTACGATGTCCCGGAGCAAATCCGCCGTTTTTTTGGAATAATACGAATTCGAGTTCCAAACCACGGGTATGTTCGCATCAACCTTGTTCAACGCTTCGAGTATCCAGGGCAGGTTGGGGGTCGGGTCTCCCCCGACGAAATTCACGTTCTTGCACCCCTGCCTTGCCATCTGCTCTATCCATTCGGCAATTCTTTTTGGGTCCCATACAACTCCCCAATCGTATTCAACAGACTCGGGGGCGTTCTGGCAATAGACGCAGCGCATGGTGCATCCAGAAAAGAACAAGGTCGCGCTGGGGATGAGCTCGGGCTCCTCGCCAAAATGTGCATGGGCACCGAAGACCCTCGGCTCGTTCCCGACTCCGCAGAACCCGGTTTCACCATCAACCCTATTCACGCCGCATTTCCTCTCACACAGCTCGCATCTTTTGAGGATTTTTTGGGCTTGCTTTATTTTTTCAGGCAGCAGGCCGCTTTCGAGTGCAAGCTTGAATTTGGGCTTTTCTTCCCCACCCAGAATTTTTTTGTATCTGGTGAGCCCCCTGCATGTGTTTTTCCCCTCAGAGCCAGCCAATCCCAGCCATTGCATAATATTTTATATTGCTCCGCTTGTATTATTTTAATATGATGTCAAAATATCTGCAGGTTGTTTGGCTATATGTTATTGGATTGATGGTAATTCTGATCGGTGTTTACTTGCTTATGAATAACGGAGGGCCATCCAGTTTCGTTGTGATGCTGGTGGGCCTTGGGGTTGCCGCAGTTGGTTCAGCCCATGGCAGAAGGATGAGGCAGCTGGGACAGTTTGGCATAGAAGACATGATGAGGGAAGGTGGACCTGAGGTTGCTGCCGGCAAGGAGCCGGCCCCAGCACAACCCGTCGCTACTCAAGAACAGGCCGCACTCCAGCCTGTTGCCGAGCAGGTAGAGGAAGTAAGGCCAGAAGAAAAGGTTATGGGAAAGGGAGAGCCAGTCGTACCAAAAAGAGGAGGGATATTAGGCGTCTTCAGGCGGGGACCTGCCGAGAGGCACATGGGAGCCGAGGAAGTGATGCAAATCGAAATAGAGGATATAAAGAGCGGGAAACTTGCACCAACCGAGGCCGACGTGATAGAGCTGGTGTGCCCGCGATGCGGCGCTGAAAACGAGGAGAAGAATTTCTACTGCTACAGCTGCGGGAACAAGCTGAGGAGGAAACCCACCAAGGAAGCCAAGATCAAGCGTCCAGAGATAGCCGTAGAGCCCGGCGCGATAGAGGTAGTCGGAGAAAAAATGGTGGCCAAGGTTGTCATATGCCCGAGATGCAACGCTGCCAACAAGGAAGCGGACAAATTCTGTTTCAACTGCGGAAAGAAACTGAGAGCTGAACGCGGCAGGAAGGGGACAGAAAAATCAAACAAGAAGTAAATATTTTAATACTTCTCCTAAATTAAATAGCATGTCTCTGTCCAGAAAGATGAGCAACATATCGGCGTCCCCAACACTGGCTTTAAACGCCAAGGTGAAGGAGTTGTCAGCAAAGGGCGTGGATGTTGTTAACTTCACCGCCGGGGAACCTGATTTTGATACGCCTGCCAATATCAAGCTAGCTGCCATAGCCGCCATAAAATCAGGATTCACGAAATACACCGCCGCCACCGGAATGCCTGAGCTGAGGGAAGCTATAGCAAAAAAGCTCAAAGTCGAGAACGGTCTGCACTATGCCCCTGAACAGATAGTGGTGAGTTGCGGGGGGAAGCACAGCCTGTATAATGCCATGCAGGCCCTATGCAACCCAGGCGATGAGGTCATCATACCCAGCCCCTATTGGGTGAGCTATTCCGAGCAGGTCAAACTGTGTGATGCGAAGCCGGTTTTTGTTGAAACCAGTGAAGAAAATGGTTTCAGGTTGCTAGCCGGAGACATAGGAAGGAGTGTTTCAAGTAAAACCAAGATTATCTTGCTCAACTCCCCTAGCAATCCAACCGGAGCTGTCTATGACAGGGATGAACTAAAAAAGATAGCTTCCATTGCCGTAGACAATGATATCTTTGTGATTTCGGATGAAATATACGAGCACATCGTTTATGAAAGCGAGCATATTTCCATCGCCAGCCTTGGCGATGATATAAAGGGAAAAACCATCGTCGTAAACGGCGCTTCGAAGTCTTACGCAATGACAGGGTGGAGGATAGGATGGGCTGCCGGCCCTCTCGCTGTTATGAAAATGGTAGGCAATTTTCAGTCTCATACAACCTCTAACCCGACTTCAATATCTCAAAAAGCGTATCTTGCTGCGCTGACCGGCGAACAGGATTCCGTCAGGTCTATGGTCAAAGAATTCAAAAAAAGAAGAGACCTGATCGTAGAAAGGCTCAATGAAATTCATCCGATCATCTGCACCAAACCTCAGGGTGCTTTCTACGTCTTCCCAAATGTGGCCGGGTGCTTTAAAGGCGAAATCAAAAACTCACTAGATTTCTCGGTGCAACTGCTTGAACACGGAAGGGTGTCTGTGGTTCCAGGATCCGCCTTCGGCGCAGAGAATTATGTCAGAATGTCATACGCCTGCTCAACCGAGACTATCGAAAAAGGCATGGACAGGATCGAGGAATTTCTGAGGAAGCAAGTTTGATGAAATCTGTTGAAATCTATTCTACATATCTCAGGATCTCTCCCAGGTCTTTCTTCTTGACAACGACGTCACAGACCCTTGCCAGTCCGGGGTGGGGGTTGAATCCTATGCTCAGCCCCGCCACCTTTGCGATTTCTATGTCATAGTCAGAATCGCCCACGAAAACGCATTCCCCCAAGGACATCCCTTCTTTCTTGGCAATTTTTCTCAAGCCTTCTTCTTTATTTATCTCAAAATCGGTAGGCTCTATCCCTGTTATTTTTCCATGCTCACCGAAGAACAATCTGTTTATCATGATGTAATCGAAGAATTTTCCGGCGTCCGGAATGAAATAATCGAGGACTATGTTCAGCCCCCCGGATATCACAGCCAGTTTACAGCCCCTTTTCTTAAGCTCGATGAGAGCTTCCCTGGCCCCAGGCATCAGCTGGAGTTTTTTGACCACGTCAATCAAATCCCTTTTAGTAACACCTTTCTCTTTCCAGAGGTTGATGTCGTGGTCTGCCCATTCCCTGAAGGTGATTTCTCCCTTGCAAAATCTTTCCATCGCCCTGGCCACCCTTTCCTTGTCTATGGCAAGCTTCTCATGGACTGTCGCCCAAATAGACGTCAAATCGTCTATGATCGTGCCATCGACATCAAAGCATACCAGTTTATATCGCATCTCAAAACCTCCGGCGGGAAAGCACACTTGCCTGCATGAAAACTGCCCCCAAGCCTTGGGAGTTGATGTATCCAGCAGCCATTTTATATCAAATCCTGCAAACCCTGTCGAGTCTATTCATAATCTCCCTGAGCTCTTCCAGGCCCATTTCGCTGATCTTCTTTTCCAGCAGCTTTTTTGGAAAACCGGCATCCTCTATTGCATTTTTTGCAAGTCTCTTTGTGCTTTTCCGGGGTCCCGATTTCAGACGAGATTTTATGATCGCTTCGCGCATGGCGTTTTTCAGTTTTTTGTCAGACTGCAGGATTAGTTCCCGCCATATCTTGTCAGGCTCATTAGCAGGTTTCTTTGGACTTAATCTCACGATAAAACTCAGCGTGTCAGGCTGCGGAGACCATGCACTCCTAGACACTCTCAACAGTGTTTCTATTCTGAAAAAAGTCAGGGCAAACAAAGACAGTTTTGAGTAAGTATGTTCTTCAGGGTTTGCCGTCAGCCTCTCCACGAATCTCCAGGGCAGGGTTAAAATGGCTACCTTGAATTTTTTCCTGAACAGCATTTTTATTAGAGGCTCGGCTATAGCATAGGGCGGGTTACTGACTATCTTGTCGAATCTCAGATTTTCATTAGCGAGAACCTCCAACGCATTTCCCCAAACAATTTGCACGTTTTTTGTTTTTTTAAATTCCTGAAGCAAAATGGGTTTCAGTTTGGGGTCAATTTCTATCGTAATCACTTTTTTCGATTTGAGTGCCAGCATTTTCGTGAGGTTCCCCGAACCGGTTCCTATCTCCAGAACGGTCTCGGTTTTTTTAAGGTCGGCGCTAGAAACGATTTTTTCCAGTATTTTTTCATCGGTCATGAAAACCTGGTCCAGTTCCATATTCTGAGAAAAACTAGCGCCCTTGACCATAATCCTAATTGAACAGAATAAATTAAATAAATTAAACTATTTTTTAAGATTTTTGCTTTCTTCGCAAAAGTTCTACGTCCAGCTTGGCCACCGCCCTTATTATATCGTTTCTTGTCAGTATCCCGACCACCTTTTCATCCTCGATTACAGGCAGCCTGTTTACTTTATAGGTGTCTATCAGCCTGGCGGCCTCCATTATGTCCGCTTCCTTATCTATCACCACTGGTTGCTTGGTCATGAAATCATCTACCCTGAGCTTTGACGCGGCCATTATTTTTTTCTTCAATTCCGTTGTCTTTCTTCTGCTCTTCAAGCCGGCAAGCACCAGGAAAAACTGTGGCACGGAAGTGAAATGTATCTTCGGCATGTAGATGTCAAGAACCTTTATGATGTCAAGTTCCGTTATCAGGCCAATCAGCTTGCCGTCCTCGACAACCGGGGCCCCAGAAATGCCTTTCTTCGTAAAGATTTCCAGTGCATAGTGCAGCGTTTTGTCTGGCTGGAAGGTTATTACGTCCCTGGTCATTATGTCTTTTACCTTCATTTGCGCTCACTTCACTGCAGTGATGTAATAGTATTCGCAGAACAGCCCGCTGCGTTTTTCTATATTTACTTCTTTGAATCTGGCACGCTTAAATGTGTTTTTTATCGTGTCCGTTGACTTGAGGTATTTGGGCCCGGGAAAGAACAAAACCCTGCCGAAATCGAGTATGCTTATCCGGCCTCCCCGCTTCAAGACCCTTCTGAACCCGCGCAACAAGGCCGTTGGGTCTTCCTGGTAGGAAAGGACACCGACTGATATGATTACGTCAAAGGTGCCGGGCTCGAAAGGCATGGGCTCCTCTTCCTCCTTGACGAACACAACGTTGGGCATGCCGGGCAGCTTCTTGACTTTTTCCACGCCCCTTTCAAGCTGTTTTATTGATATGTCCACCGCGACTATCTTGCCATCATGCCCTGCCATTTTTGCAAGTTCCATGACATCTGATCCGGTTGCGCAGCCGTAATCCAGCACTATGCCCCCTTCTTTTACCTGAGCGTTGTATATCACCTTTTCCCTTTTGCCGCTGCCGTACCACAGGGAGGACAGGATATCGTACAGGAATGAAAAGGTGTTGTAGAAATTCTCCACGAATTTTTTATCGTACTGCATCCTTATCAGCGCGTACACAGGAATCCCAAAGGCTATAAGCAAAAGACCGGAAAACATAAGCAAAAGGGGTATCTGGGTCAGGAAAATCAGGCATATGATGAGGGCCAGCAGAGGAACGCCAACGGGCAGGTTGACCAGCCTGTCTATGGGTTTCTTTTTGAGCTTGATTACGGATAAGGCGCACAGGGCGTAAAGTATAAGCGCATTCGCCATCAGCAAGAACACGGACCCCTCGTAGGACCCGGTAATGGCTATGAAAAATGCAAACACCCCCTGTATCGCAAGCGACCTGCTGGGCGTTCTGAATTTATTGCTTACCTTCCCGAATGATTCCAAAAACAGATTGTCCTTTGCCATTGCATACGGCAACCTGGCGGTGGTTAGTATCCAGGCATTAATGCAGGCCAGGCTGACCACAAGGGCGCCTACTGTCATCAGGCTGCCTGCGATGGAGCCGTACGCGAACTTTACCACGTCAGCCATGGGTGAAACAGAGGTTGCCAACGTCCTCCAGTCCAAAATCCCCAGGGTCACAAAAACCGTGAGCAGATAAAAGGCCAGGATCAGTATGGTTGATATAACCAGCCCCAGGGGTATCGTCCTCTTCGTGTCTTTGACCTCTCCGGCTATAACCGTTGTTGTCTCCCACCCGATAAAGGGCTCGACTATCAAAACGGCCGTCATGCCGAGTGCGGACAACCCCAAGGGGAACAACGGATCAAAATTGGCCATATCGACTTTCGGCAAGCCCAGCACTATGAAAATGAGCAAAACCGAAAAGGTCCCGAGAGTGAAAATCAGCTGCGCCCTGCCGCCGTGCTTCACACCGGTGTAGTTAATCAGTGTTATGACGCCTATTATGGACGCGTAAAGCAGCATGGTCTCTACCGGCGTCATTTCAAAAAAATAGCCCAGATAGTATCTGATTGCTATAGTGTGCGTTCCTATGTAAATGCAGGCCATTATCCACGCCGTCCAACCGGTTATGAACCCCCAGAAGTTGCCCATCGCTTCCCTGACAAAAACGTAAGGCCCGCCGGTTACACTGTAGCTGGATGAAAGCTCAATGAAGCACAAGGAGATGGGTATCGTAAGCAGGCCGACCCCGATCCACAGGATCATGGAACCAGGACCTAGCAGGCCGCCCGCGATGCCCGGGATGATAAATATCCCTGTGCCCATGATTGCCCCTGTGCACAGCATCACGACGTGTATCAGGCCCAGCTCTTTTTTCAGCTCCGTCGCCATGAAATATATTTCCCTTCGCACCAATTTATAGATTATGAGCAAGGATAACGAGACCGAGAATGAAATGGAAAAAATCCAGGAGGAGATTCGGAAAACCCCCTATCACAAGGCTACGCAGGCGCATATAGGCAGGCTCAAGGCCAGGCTTGCGAGACTGAGATCGATGAAAGAAAAGGGGACTGGCAAAGGTCGGGCTGCTGGCTTCGCTGTGAAAAAATCCGGGGACGCAACCGTCCTGCTTGTCGGATTCCCGTCCGTTGGCAAGTCCACCCTCATAAACAAACTTACAAACGCCGAGTCCAAAACCGCGGATTATGACTTCACAACCATGGACGTCATCCCCGGGATGCTCGAGTACAAAGGGGCGCATATACAGGTGCTGGACATTCCCGGTATGTTAATGGGTGCAAGCAAGGGCAGGGGGAAAGGCAGGCAGATTTTATCCGTTATCAGGAATGCGGATTTGATAGCAATCCTCATCGACGATGCAAAGCAACTGGGACTCGTCAAAAAGGAGCTTTACGGCGCGGGGTTCAGGCTGGACCAGCCAAAACCCGACGTAAAAATAATAAAAAAAGAGACCGGTGGCGTGAACATAAAATTGGCTGTCAAAAAACCAGCGCTTGACCCTGCAACCATAAAATCGGTGCTGGGCGAGTTCAGGATACACAACGCCGATGTATTGATCTCGGAAAACGTCACCGTTGACCAGTTGATAGATTCTATGATGCAAAACAGGATTTACGTACCTTCCCTGGTCCTGTTCAACAAAATAGATAAGATGGATAACAGCGATCTAAGTAAAATAAGGGAAATCGATCTTGGCGTGCCTGCAAAACAAAATAAAGACGTTATTCTAATCTCCGCCCTTAAAGGGGAAAATCTGGATGTTCTGCGTGAGGCGATCTGGAAAAAATTGAACCTGTTAAGGGTCTACATGAAGAAAATCGGAAAGGAACCCGACATGGAAGAGCCGCTGATAATGAAAGCTGGCAGCAAAGTAATGGACGTGGCCGAAAAAATCCTCAAGCGCCATTCCAAGTATTTTAAGCATGCAAGGATATGGGGACCTTCAGCGAAATTCCCTGATCAAAAGGTTGGAACGGAGCATAGACTAAAGGACGGGGATATAGTAGAGTTGCACGCCCGATGAAATACGTTATCCACATGCCGTTGAACATACCCTTGCTTTTATGCAGAACAAGGTTCTAATCAAGCCTTTCCACATCAACATAAAACTGTCCCAATGCTGTTTTTTTCAGCGTTCCCTGGAATTTGTATTTTCCATCTATTATTTTTTTCCGGCTGCTCGCAACAACCGTACCGCTTTGGTCTTCAAACAAGTACCAGAAATCCTTATCCGTCATGTCTGAAAACTTGAGGCTGCCTTCCATTATGACACGCCTGCCAATCATGTCAGCTGGCGGGTTTAGGAGATCGGAAGCCTTTGCCTTTGTAGTCACTCCTTCGGCTTTCCCGGCTTTGATCCCCGTAATTACTGGGGAAGGCACGCCTTTCACGGCCGGTTCGGGTGCAGGTCCGGATACAGGTTCGGGTGGAGGTTTGGGTACAGGTTCGGGTGCAAATTCTTCCCTTTCGCTCAGATGCAAAAATAGCAGGTAGCACGCCCCGAATATTATGAGCAACACCTCTGCTGCCATAATTGCAAGCAGAACAAACACGGCTGTGTCATGCTGAGGACCGGGCTCAGCCGGGGGAGCCTTGTTGCACTGCAAAGTCGTGGTGTTACAGCCATGAACACAGCTTTCCACGCTAGTCCATTCCAAACCATTCCCCGAGCATTCCTGCGTCTCGTTCCCGGAACATCGCTTCTCTCCAGTTGCGCATATTTTGACAGGGACAGGGACTTCCCCCCCCGGCTCCTCTATCTCACCAAGAGATTCAGCGTACACCTCGGACTCGACTTGCTCAGGAACCGTAGAGCCTTTCCTGCCGGATGTCTCGTAGGTTATGGAAAGCTCATCTCCTGGGTTGACCTCAGGGTAAAGCAGGATCCAGGCCGGGTCCTCTTCAACTATCTCAACCGTTGCACCGGGAGCCATGACAGTCACGTATCTGGCGTTGTTCGCAAAGGTCTTGGGCACCTCTTCGAACACGATGAGGTTCTTGGCCCTTTTCTGCCCCGTGTATTTGATTTTGGTTATCAGCTTTGTTGTCGTTCCCGAGAAGAACATGTTGCGTTCTACCGACAAATCAGCACTTATGCTGGCTGAAATTGTCAGCATGCTTTCCCTTTCCTTTTCACTCATCTCCCCCTTTGCCAGCATCATTTTTACAGCTTCAAACAGTTTCGTGTCGTTGAGGAGGCCGGTGCCAGGCACCAGTTCCAGTTCTATGGTTATATTCTCAGGCGGCTTGGACGCTCTGCTGACTCCACCGCTGGGCATCTTGCATCCTTGTGTTTCCGTTCTCCACCACGGGTACTCGCACCGGTTGACATCATTGCACGTCCTTGCCTGTTCTCCGCCAGAACATTTCGACCATCCTGTGCAGTCAGTCCAGCCGGGAGAGCATTCCGGTGTTGTGAAGTTGAAAGGGCCGCTCGAGTTGCAGTTGCCGGCAGCGTCGCAGGATGTGACGTTGCAGTAGTAGGTCGTGTTCTTGGTGATGTATTGAACTGTAAGATTGTGATTTTTTGTTAGAGTAGAATTGGTTGAAATACTACCCAAATCTGTTTGGTTGGTGCCGTACACCACGGTTGAATTTGAATCTTCGTCGGTATCCCATATTATATAGGCTCTTATCGCAACTACTGTGCCGTTTGTCACGTTTGCTATGTCTGGAACTTCTATGTCCCTCGTCCAGTATCTTGTGCTTGAGTTAAGGTTGCCTGCGGAGTCGTTTGCGTAGACTGTTATATTATGAGAGCCGTCAGAGATACCTCCAAGGGTTGTTTGAAATGCCGAGACGGAACCCATGGTTATGTTCGTCCCGTTTGAATCAAGCTCGTATGCGGACCAGTCTACAGTTTCGCCAAAAGTGACATTGAAAGTGTCATCATTGGTTGTGTCGTTTACTGGCTTGTTTATGGTTATGCTGGGT
>CAZLFZ010000021.1:0-4204 GCA_964559215.1 uncultured archaeon | reverse complement strand
GAAAGTGTCATCATTGGTTGTGTCGTTTACTGGCTTGTTTATGGTTATGCTGGGTAGTGAAATTTTTAAAGTGAAATTTTTAATCTCGCTTTCGTTGGTGAAAAGAGAAGGCTCGTCGATGGTGGTGAACTTGAAATATTTCACTCCTTCATCTTCAGCCGTAAAGGTAACGTCCTGAAAGTTTGACATGGGTTCGCAGTAGGGGGGAGGACTCCACCATACTTTTTGTCTGTGCATTACAACTTTCTTCCAGGTTATATTGTCCTTGCTGACCCAGAGGGTGATGTTGTTGTAGCTGTTGTCTTTGTCTGATATACACAGGCTGAAATCGTATGTTTCCCACCACTCTCCGCTTTCTGGATTTACGGACATGTTGTGAAGCGAGGGGATATTTCCAAGATAGTATGCTTTACTTTTCACTGTTGTTGAGCTTTTGTGGCCTGTTTTTGCGGCTTGTATTTTTACGTCGTACCAGCCCTGGCTATCTGAAGGTGAGGTTGACCAAGAGCAATTGTACCAACCAACTCCTTCACTCGTCTGCGTGCACTGCTCCCAACACGTGGGGTAGGTACAATCATTATGCTTGATGTATATGCCTGTTGTTACATCTTCAATGGGATTTCCTTCAGAATCTTCGATATAAGTGCTTATGTTTATCGTTTGGCCACGTTCGTAGGATTCGCCATCGGGACTGGTAATATTAACAATCATCGTGGAATTTATGAAGAAATATGTTTTTGAAGTTGAATTCATGTTTCCTGTTGTGTCGTTGCAAGAGAAAACGATATCATGGCTTCCCTCCATCATAGAAATATTGACATCCCAGAAGTATGTGTTGTTGAGTTTTGTCATGGTTGTATTTGCCGCTCCATCGAGGTAGAAGCCACACCAAGAGCCGTTTTTGTTAAGGGAAACGTTGAAATGTGTGATATTGGTGTTGTATGTTTGGTTAAGCGGAGAAATTATTGTAATTTCAGGTGCCGTTGTGTCCCTCGTCCAGTATCTTGTGCTTGAGTTAAGGTTGCCTGCGGAGTCGTTTGCGTAGACTGTTATATTATGAGAGCCGTCAGAGATACCTCCAAGGGTTGTTTGAAATGCCGAGACGGAACCCATGGTTATGTTCGTCCCGTTTGAATCAAGCTCGTATGCGGACCAGTCTACAGTTTCGCCAAAAGTGACATTGAAAGTGTCATCATTGGTTGTGTCGTTTACTGGCTTGTTTATGGTTATGCTGGGTGGGATTGTGTCGACAGTGAAATACGTGTACCCGCTTGTATTCATATTCCCAGCCGTATCATTGCACCAGAATGTTATGTTATACAGACCATCCAGCAGATTTGAAACGTTTGCTGAAAAATAGGTCTCGTTAACAGATGCCATCGAAACATTGCTCCCCCCATCCAGGGAGTATCCGCACCATGAGCCATTCTCGTTCACGCTCACATTCCCGTAAACCCATGTCCTGCTATAGCTAGCATTCCCTGGTGATGTGACGGATATCGTCGGTTTAATGGAATCTAAGAAGAACCAGACGCTCGAGGAGTTCGCATTCCCGGCCGAATCGTTTGCCCACACAGTCAGATTGTTCAGGCCCTGCACCACGCCAGAACTGGAATTTATCGTCGTGTTGGGCGTGAAGCCAGTTCCAGAGCCGCCATTCAGGTAATACCACCAGAAAAGATTCTGCTCATTGCTTGAAACATCCAGGCCAATTTCATCAGTAGCATACGTGGTTCCATTCTGAGGCGACGTGATGTATATCTCAGGTACCGTCGTGTCCACACTAAACCAAACGGTTGTGCTATTGGTATCTTCTGTTGTGTCATTGGCCCAGAAAGTCACGTTGTGCTGGCCCTCCCCCAACGCCGGATAGCTCACGTTGTAATAATGGTTCCAGCTGTCATTCCCCATTGTACCGTTGGCTTCCCCGTCAACAGAGAACAAGGCGCTGGTTAAATTGACGTCAACGGTTATGTTGAAATGCACGTAGCTGCTGTTATAGCTTTGGTTGAGCGGCGATTCAGGTGTTATGGTTGGGATAATCTGGACGGTCACGTTGCTCTCGCTGGGGATAAAATTGTGCGCAGTGACCGTCACGCTCATGTTCCCTTCACTAGACGCATTGACAAAAAAACTGGCATTGCCTGTCGAATCCGTCATGCTGTAGTTGTACACCTCCGCCCCCTTCCAGACGCAGACCGTGGCATTGGGCAAATTGGCCGTGCCATTCTTCACGTTAATCGTGACCAAAGCCGGGCCTGCATTTATGACAGGGGCGTGGCCAACGGTCAGGTTTCCCGGCACAGCTGTCCATATAGGTAGCTCCGGGTCGCCCAAGAGGTTATAATCAACTAGATTTTTCTTGGATTCCTCATCGTTCATCCATCCGCTATAAAGCACGTACCATTCCTTTGACTCTGCCAAAGCCCTGCCTGGCCGATTGCTGGAGTTGAAGAAGTATTCCCAGAACCTGTAATCATGCTCATGATTAAAGCCATCTCCAGGCTGTGACCATTGGGTATTAAAATAGCTTGTTCTCGTTGAGCCTATGAAGCCAATGCCCCAATCTTTAAGAACATCCTCACCCAGGCAGTCTCCCGAGCCGTAATCAAATCCCCCAGTATTGCAAGAATCCGCATAAACCAAAGGCCTTTTGTCCCCGTCTGACGGGTCTGTGCTTCTGTCCACGAAGATCGGTCCCGAACTGGTACAACCTGCAGCCGTGTAGCTTCCATGTCCAGCCCAGTTCACGACGGTCTGTCCCAGATCATTCCTGTTCGAAAAATTGGTGTAGTCCAGGAAATATTCGCTGGTGTAGTTGTCCAGATAGTAAAGCCTGTCATAAGAAAACCAACTCGGCAAACTGTCATTTTTTATATATTCTTTTAATAATCCATCATCTTTGTGGGAAACATTCCAATTGGAGTCTCCGGCAGCCAGCACGGCCCGGATAAACCAACTTTGATTCGTTGTGTTTGGCGTCTTTTCATAGTTAATTATATTGTTTACAAGATTTTGCATCTCTGCGGAGTCGGACGTAGAAAGTCTCCCGACATAGATATCGGGTGTCCAGTCCACAATCTCGTCCGTGCTTTCGTTCTCCCCATAGCTATGGTCATTGTCTGTATCCCAAGTCCCCTTCAGGTTGCTGTAGTAGTAATCTGTTGGCACAGAGTTCGTATCACCCGCGTGCCAGGTCCTCTGGACATATCTCGGCGGGATGGCATTCGCATCGCCTGCCAGCAGGACCCATTCTGTTCCATTGTTAAAGGAATCGTTTATGAAAGCCCGAATTCTCTCCGGCAGATCATAGCCCGAATAAGTGCTGTTTATCCAGGTTGTGTTATAAACCTTTACAGGCACACCCCTTTTTGTCTTCCAATCCGCTAGAGGCTGCAGCGATGAGGCCAGGCTCGCATTCGTTATGATGATGTATTTTGGCTTGTCCAGTAACCCGCTGGCAGACGCTGGGCTGAGGGGCCCAGTTGCCTCTTGTATCATTTGTATGCCAGGCATTTTGTAGGTCAGCCTTATGGTCAGTCTTTTGTAAAACACAAGCTCTTCTGTATCTGGATTGTATTGCATGGGAAATACGGTTATGCCGGCAACTCTCCTCTTCCCGGGATGTTTGATTCCTGTGAACTTGAAGACATTCTCGGGGAAGTCATCTTCTATGTTCATTTTCACTGGACCAGAATCTTCTCCCGTCTCATCCAGAGCCGTCCTGAGAACAGGCGGTCTTGTCACGAGCATGTTTTTTGTCACGCCCAAAGAGGTGCGCTCTGAATTGACAAGATCAACTTTAATCTCGTGTGCGCCCTCTGGTATTTCCAAGTAATAATCTCTAGCTGGTAGCTGGGGTGCATTCGGTCTTGTTGTAAATCTGAAGCTATCGATTGCATAGTAAATTCCATTAGCTGACTCCTTTAAGACCGGCTTTGGTATAGTAAGCTCAAGACGTATCTCTTCTCGTTCTCCAGTAGGATGTGTGGGTATGGCAAAAAGTAAAAAAACGAGAACCAGTGCTAGCATGAAAGGGATTTTCTTTTTCATCTCAACATCTCAAAATTTTTTAGTTTCAAACACGCCCCAGCTGCCACGATTAGTGATAGAATAAAAACAGTGACCAGAAAAAAATCGTGGCTTCATAACCTATCTTTGTTTTCTTTGATTAAAAATTTGATTAAAAATTCCAGCAAGGCCG
>CAZLFZ010000020.1:0-26440 GCA_964559215.1 uncultured archaeon | reverse complement strand
TTTTTGCAAGAATCAGTCTATTTCGAATATAACGCTGACCGTAGCGGTGACCTTGATGTCCCCTGGTGTTATTTCAGTGGTTGCCTGGGCACCGGCCGCTTCTGGTGCCGCCGCCAATTCATAATCCCTCCACACCGGCGTGTAGGTGTAGCCTTCGGATGCGCTCATGACCCTCTTTATCGTGACCCCAAGACCATCAGCTATGGAATCTCCCCTTTCCCCGGCATTCTCCGCGGCAGCCTTCAATGCCTCCATCCTGAGCGCATGCATCTTGGCATCAGACAAGCCGAAATAGACGCTGTTTATATTGTTTGCTCCAGCCGAAACTGATGTGTCGATTATCTCTCCTGCCCTGCTTATATCGCTCAGTTCAACTTGCATGCTGTGCGTTGTCTTGAATCCTTTATACACGTATTTTCTAGCAGTAGAGTCCCACTCCCTTACTTGTCCCAGGCTGTATGATGTTGTTTGAATGGAATCCGCCGGTATCCCCTTGCCAACCAGCGCCGCCCTCACGGCCGCTGTTTTCTCCGCATTTTCCTGCTGGCAAACGAGGGCGCTGTCGTCCTGCGTCTCGACCGAAAAAACTATGGTGACCTTGTCGGGGTCGTCGCTCGCGGTTGCAGAGCCGCTGACGAACAGCGTATTGTCTGTTATCTGCCCCTCCGCTGCCCATGCGCCGCCCCAGAATCCCCAGGATTCGCCAGCCGCGGGGTTTATCCTCATTCCGGTGGAGGGACTCACATATATCGTCTGCCGCTGCTCGTAAACCGCTACGATTAGAGCTAGGATTATGACGATGAAAACAACCACGACGCCAGAAAACATTTTAGTCATCATAGTTGTATTTTGCAGCCGGGCTTTAAAAAAACTTTAAGATTTTATGCGGGAAAAACCGAATTTCACCAGTTCCATCCAGGCAGGAACATGGGGACATCAAGCACGTATTTCCGGTATTGTTCTCCGAATCGGGCAAGCATTTCCCTTTCTTCCCTTCTCGCCAGCCTGTAGTATGCCGCCACGAGAACAGGCCACATTATAAGCGTAGGCAAGGTAGGCCATGCAAAAAGCCATGCCGTTATTATCAGGATTATGCCCGTGTACTGGGGGTGTCTCATATACCTGTAGACGCCGTCTGTGACCAGCCTGCCGCTTAGCCTGTTCCTGTATATGCCTTTCCAGCCGATTACTATCAGAATACCCGCTGCTATCGTGACAATCCCTGCGATCAGGGACGTGGTCAGCAACCTGAATTGCAGACCAGGGATGGCCACGGAAAAGGCAACGGCAGGTTCGAAATCGGGTTTCGGCAAAGGGGTCAAGGAGGAGAGCAGATATATCGTGAGCGGGAATCCGAACATCTCGGCGAACAAGGCCACAATGAAGGCCACGTAAACAAAATTGCAACGCTGCCATTCGTTGCGCTTGCTGGGCAAGAAAAGGAATATAGCGAAGGATGAGAACAGAATGACGTACAGCAAAACGAAGTCGAGCCTGCCTTCTATCAGGCCCGATAACGCATGGCCGCTCAGCAGCCACGCGATATTCCTGATAAAATAAGGGCCAATCAGGATGCAGATGCACAGAGAGATTAAAACATACAGGAAAAGGCCCTTTCTCATTCAAGACACCCACATTTTAATATTACTATGTAAAAGATATTTTAACCGAATTAAAAACAGACGGGCCCGTAGTGTAGCTAAACCCTTTCGTGCAGGTAGACGCGCAAAAGCGTTTACGGAAAATCCGCTGACGCATATGCGCTTTAATGCGGAAGGGTTCTGCAATGGTCTAGCATCGGAGCTTTGGGAGCTTCAGACAGGAGAGATTGCACATCTCGTAATCCCTGAATTCAAATCTCCTCGGGCCCATCATGCGTAATTGGCCTCATGAAACCAGAACAGTATCTGAAAGCGGATGCATGAGGCATCGAATCGAGAATCAGGATTTGACAACTGAAGGAAGGATATGTTAAGGAGGTATTGAAAATGAGCGAAGAAACGCAGGGAGGAGCACAGGGAGGAGGATGCCTGTTCTGCAAGATAATATCAGGCGAGATACCGTCAAAGAAGGTCTATGAAGACGAGAACGTCTTCGCATTCCTGGACATAAACCCGAGGAACCCGGGACACACCCTCGTTATACCGAAAAAGCACTACGTGACCTTGCTGGACATGCCTGCCAAGGAGGTCGGGCGCCTTTTTGAGAGCGCGAGGATGGTCGCGGAGGCCGTAAAGGGTGGTGCGAACGCGGACGGGCTTTCGCTAATACAGTCCAACGGCAAAGCGGCTGGTCAGCTTGTGACGCACGTTCACGTGCATCTTATCCCCAGGTTCATGTCAGAAGGGCCAATCTCCCTCGAGGGCGTTCTATCGGTAAAGAAGATGCCAGAGGATACGCTTGACAAATTCGTGGCAGCGATAAAGGAGAAGATAGGATCGGCCAAGGAACCGGGCGAAACGAAGTTCGACTTTTAAGTAGAAGTTTAATAAAGAATATTGACAAAAGTCCATAAAATGCGCCGGTAGTCTAGTCTGGTAGGACCCAGACAATTAACCTTGGAAGATATGATTCCATAGATGATTGGGTTAGGCCTTCCAAGCCTGTGACCCGAGTTAGCCTTTTGGGAAAACCAAAGCGGCTTCGGGAATTCAAATCTCGGCCGGCGCATTTTTAAAATTTACGCCAAATTCTAGTCCATGGGAATCGAAACAGGTGATAAGATTGTTTTCAACATCAATCTCAAGAAAGGCATTCTGGAGTTGGTGAGGGAATGAGCACAAGCAAAATAATTTTGGGATTAATAGGAATGTTGTTTATTTCTATAATCACTGCACCTTATTGGGGAATAATATTTGGAACTATGAATAATGTGATGAAAGATTTACATGGAGAATTTCGTGAAATAACACCAACTGCAGAAGGAAAAGCGGTTCAAGATAATATTTACAATTCATATCAAACATCAAGTGGAATACTTCAAGGATATATGGTAATAGAAGCGTTTATTATCATAATTATAATCTTTGTTGTTATTTTTCTATGGTTTAGAAGTCAAAGTGGAAGCGTGTAATTTTCACGGCCTTTTCTTCGTTTCATTCAGCTATTATCATTATAAGAATTCCATTTTTGAATAATCCAGTCAATAAATTCGTCTAGGTCTCTAAATTCGTAATATTCATTTTCATTAAAAATTCCTTCTACTGTCCAGCCCTCCCTAGGCAAACCAATTTTTCGAAAACATGAGTATATGAATTCTTTTATTCGATTCCTAACATCTGGTCTTTTTCGGAGACTCCTCGTGTATAAATTATTTTCCTGCTCGTAAATACCTAGCTTGTTCCCCAAATGACAAAAAGGGACAGCATGTTCTGGTGTCAACAACACAAAACAATCTAGAGAAGAATTATATAATCGCATCATTGATATAACAGCAACAGAAAAATCAGCACAATTTCCATGATGGTTTTTAAGTGTATATAACGGTTCTTGCCATTCAGAAAGATAGCCAGGATGTAAGTAGTACAGTTGTTTGCTAACAAATCTATGAATCGTTTCTAAGTCTTCTTCTGTTTTATTAATAATTACAATAGAATCCAAATACCCTTTTACTGACTCTGGTTGAATAAATTCACGCCTTTTATATAAGTAGAAAATTGTCGTTTCTTCTAGATCACATTTACTTTTTAGGATAGTGTGGTTTTCAAAACTATAGTATTCGGTTTCGAAATAAAAACAAAATTCAGTAGTTCTGTTTTGAAACTCTTCATAACATTTTGATAGGTTTGCAATTAAACAGTAATAATCACATTCAGATAAAGGTGTATAAGGAAGGGTAGAATAAGCTGGCCGTTCAGTCAAATTCTCGAAAACTTCTTTAAATAAATAAAATGCACCGTCTTTTGTAAGTCCAATGATTTGTTCATTAAATGTAACATAACCGTCTAAAGTGCAATTAGTTTTTGAGTCTGAAAAATTTAGAATAACATATTCACCTACGATTTCTTCGGTTTCATTTTCAGTAGTATTTAATAATTCTAAATTATCTGAGTAATTGATTTCTTCTTCCTGAAAAGGAGGTTTAAATTGATTTTCAAGGATTTGGCTTTGGTGTTCACTTTCATTTTCCTGAATACATCCAGAAACAAGCAAAACAAGCATGATTCCTAATATCAGGATAATTGATTCGTTCATCAATTGAAAATTGGATTCGGATTTAAAAATAGCAATTTCCTGCTGGAAAGGAAAACATTTTAAGCCGTGAAACACATTCAATTCATGGAATGGAAACTTGGGCTGAAGAGCGGTGCGGTTGCGGGAGCTATCTACGGCGTTCTCGCGGGCATAATCGGTCTTGTTTATCTGATCGTGATGAAAGAGGAGGTCATCCAGAGGATTCAGGCCGCCATCCCGTCCGATGTCAACATCCCGATTTCCATGGAACAGCTATACACGATCACCCTGATTAGTTCCTTCCCTTCCGGCATCGTGATGGGCGTAATCGTAGGCATGGTGTTCGGCATAATCTTCCTGCTGCTGCATGACGAATGGCCGGGCAAGACCCCGAGGAGGCAGGGACTTTTCCTCGCGCTGTTTTTGTTTCTTTTCTTCGGGATCGCGGAGATGTTTTCCCCTGAGAACGCAGCAGGCGGTTTTTTCATGTTGCGTTTCTCATACCTCCCCTTAATCCCGTTCAGCTTTGCGGCTTTCCTGTTTTTCGGTTATTGCTTGGGCATGTTCTGGGAAAGGTTTGAGAAGAAGCCGAAGAGATGAGCACATCGCAAGGCGGATTTTCCCTGCCTTTTCTTCATCCAATTTCTAAACTTCAAAAGATTAGGTTATAACTGTATAACCGCCAGCAACTGCCAGCCATGACACAATAACACAAACGAATTAATTTTTTCCTTTTATAATATCAAGATGGAAGATACCGCTATCGCCAAACCCGCCAAATACTGCGTTGTTTTTCATTTTCACCAGCCGCCTTATGATGACAGCACCATACACCGTTATGATGAATGCTGTGAACAATCATACAAGATCCATCTGGATGCGTTGGATTCTGTTCCGAACGTAAAGGTTAATTTCAATATAACAGGGATTCTTCTGGAAACGATGGAGAAAAGGAACCCGGAATTCATTTCAAGGTTGGGGAAAAAGGTTGACTCCGGACGGGTATATCTAACGGCATGCGGCTACACCCATCCGATATTCCCGATTATCTTTGCAAGGCTTGGTGAAGAAGCCTGCAAAATGCAGGTGGAAAGGGACAGGGAGATTAAAAAAAGGCTGTTCGGTGTCGAGCCACGGGTTTTCAGGTTTCCCGAGTATGCAGTGGACGATCCTGTCTTGAAACTTTTGCATGAATACGGCTTTGAGGGAACAATCGTCCCTGATTCTGTTTTTTCTGGGAAGGGGGTCGGCATGGCGCACGTATTGGACTGCGGTCTGAAAACGGTGTGCAGAAATGACTATCTTTCAAATGTCTTGGCAGGCAATGATTTTGACGGCAATAACAACTTCAGGTGGCTGGCAGTGTTGGGTGGAACGCCCGAAAAGGTGGCGGGGGATTTTGCAAGAAGGATTCTCTTGGCACGGAGGGTTTTGACGGACTGTGATGCCGAGAGTTATAATCATTGGTTAATAACATCGGGTGTTCCTTCCGATAAGCAGAACGTCCTTAAGGCTATATACGAGTCCCTTCTCTCCAATGATATTGAAACGACGCACCTGCCGGAATTCATAGATTCTGCTGTCCCTGAAAAAGCAGGCGAAATCCCAAGGGTTTCATACGACGGGGACCTTTCAGCATGGGAAGGCTGGCCCGAACATGCCGGTATGTGGTCTGACATAAAGAGATGCTGGGACATGTATTTGCAATCCAGGGACGAAAGGGTTTTGGACCTCGCCATGAGGGCCCAGACAAGCTGCTGGGAATGGGCTGTCAGCAAGAAGTATCCAGACGCTGACGAATATTATCCGGAGTGGTGGAAAATGCAGCCGAGCAGATACAGACAAGAGATAGAGGCGTCGGGGTTTTAAATGCGATAAAACTATATATTGCCAATCTGGGAATCTGGATTTATTCGATATTCGCGTGACAACTGAAACAATCGCGGATTGTTTCATCTGATTGTTTCAGCCAGGTACCTTTATTCATCGAATTGTTTCACTTCACTTTTTTAAACTTTTTGGTGACTAATTAATCATGAAACAATTTTCCTTGGCAGTCTTGGGGGTTTTTTTGGCAGCGTCATGCCTCCTGGCATGGACCGCAGCAGCCGCCGAACTAAATTATTACGGCATTGAAACAGTCGTGGAGAAAAATTTCCTGGTCTACACTACCGCAACGCTGATATTCGACAATCCGATAAACCACCTGGATTACAATCTTGATTTCAACATACTGAACATGTCTGTAGAAACCACGTCAGGCACGAACCGGTGCGGTTTCGAAAACATTGAACATGGCAGCCTCGTCAAATGCGACTTCTACGGAATGACTGGTGACGAGACCACCATAAAGCTGAGTTTCTCAACGAGAAACGCAGTAAAGCGGGTTGGAGACAATTACGAGTTCAGGGCCACCTACCCCATAGCCATGCCTACAAAAAGGATGTTTAGCATAATAAAGTTGCCTCCAAAGGGTGTGCTTACCGAGGAAATCGCCAATCAGTCGTATTTCCCTCCCGACGGAAAAGTGTTGACAGACGGGAAAAGAATCATAGTTTCATGGGAAAAGAAAAATCTCACGGTAGATGATTCGCTCAGTTTTTCGGTCCTGTTCGAGGTCGTGGGAACAGGCGGGCTGTTTTGGGACATGTCGGTCATAGCACTGACGGGTATGGTCGTTGCTGCGATGATAGTCGTGGCAGTCTACATGAGAAGGGGTTCCGCTCCTGTACAGCGCGAAGTGAAGGTTTTACCGTTGCTGAACAAGGATGAAAAAAGGATAGTCGATATAATAGCCAGGCAGGGAGGCGATGCGAGGCAGCGGATGCTGGTCAAGGAATCGGACTTTAGCAAGGCCAAGGTCTCGAGACTTGTGAAGAATCTCAAGGAAAGGGGCGTTGTCGATACCGAGCCCATTTCGGGCAGGGAGAACAAGGTCATACTGAAGATCAAAGGCGTTGGAGAGTAGCGTTTTTTAATTGACAATTTTCAAAACATAACACCCAATATTTAAACTTTTCTGATAAAAGAATATATGGCAGAAGCAGAGGTAGAAGCAGAGCCGGATTTTAAAACCCTCATAAGCCAATTGTATAGTGAAAAAGTTAAACCGTTGCCCGTATACACGTCCAAAAGAACGACGGACATCGCACTGTCAAGCTTGGGTTTGATTCTAACTTCTCCGATATTCCTTGGGGCAGCAGCGGCGATAAAGATTGAAGGGTGGCTCGATCCCAAAACGAAAGGTCCTGTATTTTACGTTTCGGAGAGAATCGGGGAGGGTGGGGAGCCTTTCAAGATGTACAAGTTCAGGTCAATGGACGTCGGCTCTGAAGATAGGCTGAAAGATTTGCTCGGCGGCGAATATGACTGGACGACGTTGGCCAGAATGAAAGATGACCCAAGAACGACCAGGGTTGGAAGATTCATCCGGAGGTTTTGCATAGACGAGTATCCTCAGTTGGTAAATGTCCTGATGGGGAACATGAGCTTGGTGGGGCCGAGACCGTACATCGAGCATCACGCAAAAATACTGGCGAAAAGGGGCAATTATCATAGATTCAGAATCCGGCCCGGGGTAACAGGTCCCGTTCAGATGAGGAGGAAGGGTTCTATACCATACGGTGATCCTGATAAACTGGAAGAGGAGTACGTCAGGTCATATGAAAGTGGAAATACATTTTTCTCTGATTTGTGTTGCATAGCCAAATCGATACCATACATCCTGTTCGGATACGCTTACGATTCGAAAAAAGGAGGGCACAAACAAAATCCAGTTTAATCGTTCTGGATAATCCCTCTCAATTTCAGACCATTTTCGTAACAGGCAGAATTTTTGAATAGTATATAGCCCGGTTTTTTTGCTTGATCTAATTTTATTTGCCAAATCCCTTAACTATTCGTCGGAAATTAGTTCCATAAACCTTTTAAAGAACGCTGTCCTAAAATTTAAAAATTCGGTGAACAGGGAGAAGGAAATGAAAAACTTTTTCATAAGCACAGCTATAGATTATCCATCGGGACAGCCCCATCTGGGTCACGCTTACGAGAAGATATGTGCAGATACCATAGCCAGGTATAAGAGGCTTAAAGGATTCGATGTGCATTTTTCTACTGGTACGGATGAGCACGGAATGAAGATACAGAGAAGCGCCGAAAAGGCTGGGAAGAGCCCTAAGGACTTTGTTGACGACATGGTAGTGTTCTTCAAGCGCCTGTGCAAGGAGCTGAACATCTCCTATGACGATTTTATCAGGACGACAGAGCCCAGGCACATTAAAGTGGCTCAGGAAATTTTCAAAAGGATATTCGATAAGGGTGAGATTTACAAAGGAATGTACGAGGGCCTGTACTGTGTGGAATGTGAGACTTATTATACAAACAAGGACCTCAAGGACGGCAAGTGCCCTGTACACGGGAAAGAACCTGAGGAAGTCAGCGAGGAGAGCTATTTTTTCCAGATGGGCAAGTACAGGGAAAAGCTGCTGGAGCACATAAAAAGGAATCCTGATTTCATCAGGCCTGAATCGAAAGGGAATGAAATTTTGAACAGGCTTAAAGATGAATTGAAGGACTTGTGCGTTTCTAGGACGAGCTTTGACTGGGGCATTCCTGTCCCGATAGACAAGCGCCATGTCCAATATGTGTGGATGGACGCGTTGATAAACTATCTGTCCACGGTTGGCTGGCCTGGCGAGAAATCAAGGAAATTCTGGCCCGCGGACATACACCTGATAGGCAAAGATATCGTGTGGCATCATACGGTCATATGGGGGAGCATATTGATGGCCGCAGGGGTCAAACTACCAAAGACCGTCTTCGTGCACGGGTTCGTCAACATAAAGGGAGAGAAGATGAGCAAGTCCAAGGGCGCCATCGTGGACCCGCTCGAGCTCGTTAAAAACTACTCGACCGATACCCTGAGATATTTCCTGTTAAGCGAGATACCCTTCGGAGAGGATGGTGACTTTTCCATAGAGTCCCTGGTGACAAGGAACAACAACGAACTGGCAGACAACCTCGGCAACTTCATCAACAGGGTTCTGACCTTCGTCCACAACAAGAATGACAAGACTATTCCGAAACCAAGCGAATACGACGATCTTGACAGGCAGCTAATCGAAAACATGAAAACTTACACCGACAAGGTAAGCAAGCTCATGGACGATTTGCAGCTGCAGGACGCGCTGGACCAGATCATGTTACTTGCGAAGTTCGGGAACGAGTATTTCCAGGCCAAGGAGCCATGGAAAGGGGATTTCCAGAACTGCCTGTACCTGGGGGCGAACCTTGTAAGATGCTTGGCCATCCTGCTGGAACCTTTCATTCCCGGCTCAGCTGAACGGGTGTGGAAATTCCTCAACCTTGGAGGTTCCGTACACGAGCAAGAATGGGATTCCGCTAATAAACTCTTGGTAAAAGCCGGTCACGTTATAAGCAAGCCGGCTCCGCTTTTCAGGAAGTATAAGATCTGAGACAGGAAGATTCAAGAAATCTTTAATAGGCCTGCTCCTCTTCTTTTCGCTTCATTTGCTTCTGCTGCGGGGGCGGTTGCACCTGTCTGGCAGCGGCAGCCCGCATCTCTTCTGGCTTTGTCTGGAGCAGCGCCTTGACTTCTTCTAGGTCGATCTCCAGCTCCTTGGCCAGCCTTGCCCTTTCCCGCCTGTTAAGCCTTCTTTCCTCGAGAATTCTCAGGTTTTGCTCTATCTGGTCCTCCCTGGGCAGCAACGTTGCCCTCAGGCCCGCTTCTTTCTTCAGGCTTTTTTCCCTCAGCCTGTCCCAGCGCTTTCTCAGCCTTCTTACCCTCCAGTTCCACCCCAAAATGAGAGAGATCAGATTGACCATCAAACCACTGATTATTTATTTGTTTCCGCTCTTTTTAAGATTGTTTGTGGACGAAGTGGATGTTTTTATGGTATTCAAGCTGTTTTCGCGGCAGTTGCGGGAACTCATCGAGGAGAGGTTCGAGCAGCCTACCCAGGTGCAGTTCGAGGGAATCCCGCCTATCGTGCAGGGGAAGAACACGCTGATACTGGCCCCCACTGGAACCGGGAAGACTGAAAGCGTCCTCCTCCCGGTTTTTGATAAGTGGCTTAAAGAAAAGCCAAAGCCGATATCCATACTTTACATTACCCCCCTCAGATCCCTCAACAGAGACCTGGAAAAGAGGATTTCATGGTGGGCCGAACATCTTGAAATGGACGCCTCGGTCAGGCATGGGGACACGACGCAGTACGAGAGAAGCATGCAGGCGGCCAATCCCCCAGACCTGATGATATCAACCCCCGAGACCCTGCAGGCAATTCTCACAGGAAAGGTAATGAGGCAGCACCTGTCCAATGTAAAGTTCGTTGTGGTGGACGAGATCCACGAGCTTGTGGACAACAAGAGGGGCGTCCAGCTGGCGGTTGGCCTTGCCAGGCTCAAGCATTTGATAAAAGAGGCCGGAAACACAGAACCACAGTTCATAGGCTTGTCTGCAACGGTGGGGACTCCTGCCGAGGTTGCGGAATGGCTGACAGCGGAAAAATGCAAGATAATCGACACCACAGAGTTGCATAACTTCGATATTCTTGTCGAATCCCCTGAGCCCCAGGACCCAGATACCGACCTGAGCAACGAAATGTTCGTTTCGCCCCAGATAGTGGGCAGACTTCGGAGAATCATAGAGATGGTGCATGAGAAAAAAGCCACGCTCATCTTCACCAACACCAGGGAGTTCGCGGAGATACTCTCATCAAGGCTGAGAGCCCTTGCCCCCGATCTGCCCATGGATACGCACCATTCATCGTTGTCCAAGGAGGTCCGGATGGACGCCGAGGCCAGGCTGAAGGAGGGAAAGCTGAGGGCGATGGTCTGCACGAGCTCCCTTGAACTGGGAATAGACATAGGAGAGATAGACCTGACGCTGCAGTACATGTCACCCAGGCAGGTGACAAAATTACTGCAAAGAATCGGCCGGTCCGGGCACGGAGTCGGCAGGACATCGAGCGGCTTGATAATGGGAGCCGACCCTGATGACTGCTTCGAGTCCACCGCGATAGCTGATTTGGGCCTGCGCGGCAAGATAGAATCCAGCTCCGTTTACGATATGTCCCTGGACGTTTTGGGACATCAGATAGTCGGTTTGAGCCTGGAGGAGTACAAGATACCCTTGCGTAAGGCCTACAAGATCGTGCGCAATGCCATGCCTTACCGGCGCCTGACACCCGAAAAATTCATGGAAGTCTGCCAGTTCCTGCAAAGGCTCGGGCTGGTCTGGATCGATGACAGATTCTCCGAGGAAACGGTCATAAAAAGGAGAAAAAAGGCATTCGAATACTACTATCGGAACCTTTCCACCATACCGGATGTCAAGAACTACAGGATAATCGACATCGTATCAAACAAACCGGTAGGTTCCCTGGATGCCGAATTCATAGCCCTGCACGGCTCCCCTGGAACATCGTTCATATGCAAGGGTCAGGCATGGAAAATTCTTGATGTCAGAAAAAGCAGCATCATGGTTGAGCCGGAAAAGGGCATAGAGGCCGCCATACCGGCATGGGAAGGGGAGCTCATACCGGTGCCTTTTGACGTTGCCCAGGGAGTCGGGAAGTTGAGAAGGGAAATCGCGGCAAGGATAAAAAGGGACGGCGTCAAAGGCGTCTGTAAATATCTCGTTTCCAGGTACCCTGTGACCGGACCTGTTGCGCATAAGATGGCGAGCATCATCAAAAAGCAGCTGAGAGCCTGGCATGTCCCCACGGACAAGGAAATCGTAATCGAGTACTCGAGGGCAGACGAGGGCTACTGGGTCATTATACACACATGTTTCGGCTCCCTGGTGAACGAGACCATAGGACGAGTGCTTACTATAATGCTGAGCAACAGGCTTGGATCCATAGGGCTGCAGACAGACCCTTACAGGATCATGCTTAAGCTGCAGGTCCCGAGATGGAATGACGTGATAGATACATTCCGCTACATAGAGCCGGGGAGCCTGGAAAGCATACTGGACTTGGCGTTAGTGCGCACAGAGTTGTTCACATGGAGGTTCATCCATGTGGCCAAGAGGCTGGGTATAATAGACAAGGACGCCGACTTTGGGCATGGATACCTGAACAAGGTGGTGGAGGCGTACATGGGAACGCCAGCATACCAGGAAGCCCTGCATGAGATAAAGCAGGAGAAACTGGACATAGGCTCGGCAAAAAGTCTGCTCGAATCCGTGCAAAAAGGGAAGATGAGACTGACGATCGAGGCCGGGCTTTCCCCGCTGGCGGAGATGGGACTGACAAGGAAATACGAGATAGTAGCTCCTGATCGACCTGAAAAAGAGATTCTTGATGCGTGCAAGAACAGGCTGTTAAATACGAAATTAAGGCTGTTGTGCTGCAACTGCGGGCAGTTTGCACTGACCGTGAGGGTAAAAGAGAACCCGAGACTCGAGTGTCCAGAATGCGGGGCAAGGATGATTGGGGTCACAGCCTCATGGGATCTTGAGAAAGAGAAGATTCTGCGTAAAAAGTTGAGGGGGAAAAGCCTGAGCAAGTCCGAGGAAAGGGAAATTGACGATCTTGAGAACACCGCCACCATGGTCATGAATTACGGCGAACCGGCCTTGCGTGCCCTGGCCGGCAGGGGCGTGGGCTGGACAACAGCAAAGAGGATGCTCGCAACGGCAAGAGATGACGAAGAGCTGCTTAGACTTATCCTTGCGGCCGAGAGGAAATACGCCAGGACGAAGAGGTTCTGGCGCTAAATCAAACCGCGCACCTGCATGCAAACCCCGGGACTGGATGGAAAAAAAATCCATTTTATGAAAAATTTCATAAAATAATTTCCACAAGTGGGAAAGAAAACAGAAAGATATTTAAATACCGCTCCTGTTATCCTAATCATGCAGCCGGAAGAAGCCCTCAAATTGATCAAGCAATACAAGGAGCAGCTTGAGTTGGATGAATTAGAAGGGGTTTGCTTCAGAAAAGACTTGTGAAACTTTAAAATCAGCCAAATCAGCCCAAAATCTGGGCTACGAATTTTTCGGGTTCGAATTCCTGCAAATCCCCGTATTCCTGTCCTGTGCCTATGAACAGCACGGGTTTCTTGGCGGTGTAGCACGCCGATATTATCGATCCGCCCTTCTCGTTGACGTCCATCTTGGTGAGAATCAGCCCGTCTATGCCAACCCCTTCGTCAAATTTTCTGACCTGCTGGACGACATCGTTACCGGTCAGCGAATCCACGACAAGGATTTGCAGGTCCGGGCTGTTGACCCTCGATATCTTCTTCAGCTCGTCCATCAAGTTGATGTCCGTGTGCATCCGCCCGGCCGTATCCGCAAGCACCACGTCAAGCCCTTTGCTGGCTGCATGTTTCCTGGCATCGAAAACCACGGCCGCAGGGTCAGCCCCGTATTTATGCTTTATCACGTTTATCCCGAGTCGCTTCCCGTGAAATTCAAGCTGCTCTATGCTCGCCGCCCTGAACGTGTCGGCAGCGGCCAGGACCGGTTTGCGTTTTTTTAGCAGCAGCAGGCTTGCGATTTTTGCGATAGTCGTCGTTTTACCAGAGCCGTTATATCCTAGGAAAAGCAGACATGCAGGCTTTTTTTCCAATTTTGCGGCCTTGATGACATCGTGGATGTTTATTTTCCCATGGTCAACGGTTTCCAGCAGCAGGATCCTAAAGGAGTCCCTGATTACACGTTCCGCGTCCCTTCTTTTAACGGGCCTGCCAACCAGCATCTCCTTCAGTCTCGACCTCAGAAAATCCGTAACCTCCAAGGCCAGGTTGGCCTGCAGCAGGCCTGTCTCCATGCCAGTGAAAAATTCGTCTATCTCATGCTCGCTGAATTCCTTTTCCCGGATTTTTTTAACGATCTTTGGCAGGGCCTTCCCTGACTTCTCTCTCTCACCAGGCTTTCCAGCTCCTTCTTCCTTTTCCGGCTTGGTAGCTGCCGCAGGCTCCGGCTCCTTTTTCACCACAGTAGCCAACCTAGCCAGGTTCTGGACCGATTCCTTGAGCCTTTTTTTCAGGATTCCGAACATATAGAATTAATTGCCGCTCCCCTTTTTATGCTTGCTGCAAGAAAAGATATTTCAGCCTTCAGGCTCTTTCAAGAGCCTCAAGAATCCGTAAAACAGACTCGACATCGCGGCATATTCAAAAAGCAGGTACGTGAACACGCCATAGCTTGACGCGGAAGCTAATTCTGGGCCAGCGACAAAGGGTTCCACGTAACTGACAGCAGTGTTGGTGAAGGTGGCCAAGCCGAGGAAGATTATGCCGAGGGATATCGTAATCCACGATTTCGGCTTCTCCCTGCTCCCATAGAAATTAACAGTACGCTTCATTATCAAAAAGAATATAACCACAAACCAAGCGCTGAGTATGAAATTCGAAAACAGGAAGAAATTCCACAGCCACATAATTAAGATTAGTCGTGGCCCTTAATATGTTTTACCGTTGATGAAAACAGGATTCACCCTGATTTGAGGATTTTACCCTTGACTTCGTTGAAAAGGGCCGGCATGGATTCTGGCGTGATTTTGCTTTTCAGGTATGAGGAAAACCGACTCTTGTACTCTGGGGGATTTTCCCTTTTCAGCCAGGCTGCATAAGATGCCACATGGGTGCCCGTTGTTCTGTCATCGCTCGGCAATATCTCATCCGAATGGGACACGCTCAGACCCGCATCAACCGCGCCCCTCAGCGCGGCGTAAACCCTGCTGCCAGGCGTGGACCTGTAAAGCCCAATGTCGAGAACGGCCCCGTTTATCTTTTTCTTCTTTGCCAGGATGCCGCACAGCAAACCCGCTAGATAAGCAGCGGGAATGTTTCCGGTATTCGCAAGCCAGCCGAATTTTTTAAGATCCTTGGTGTCAGCTGCCACCATGCACCTGTCGCCGGTGGCCTGGTACTCGACAAGCTGGCACAGCAAACTGTTCAGGGATTTTCTTACCACGAGCCTGGGCAGGCCGGATTTCAATAGACGGAGCCTGTGCCTGTAGTTGGTTTTCAGTTCCCTTCTTCTTCTGTGTGGTACTATGATTTTTTTAGCCTTTGTCAATTTTTTCACCCCGCTTGCTGCCTGTCAGCATTCCCTTTTCGCGCAGATAGGTCAGCATGTGATGCTTGTTCCTAAACTCGCCTCCCTTAACCCTCCTGTACATTTTGCCGTAGATCCCTTTCTCTATCTGCCCGTTCTCTCTCAGTTCCCTGAGCAGCCTTCTGAGCGCTCTTGTGGTCTTCATCCACGAATCTTTTTTGGTGCCCCTGGCATATTTCGTGCCGCTTTTCTTCCCCCTGCCTTTTCTTCTCCCTTTCTTTTTCTGGATCGCTATGCTCTTTGCCTTGACTCTCGACACACCCTTTTTCTCACGTTTGGTTATGAGACGTTTCTTGATAAGCCCTCTGATGTCGTTTCTCGTGAGCGCCTCTTCAACATCCTTGTCGGGCGAAACCTTGACCCTCTTTCGGCTGCATTTAAGTATCCTGGCTGCCAGCCTTTTCTGGTAAGAGGTGTCCATTTATTCACCTACCGAATCTACCGGATCTCGAAAATTGCCGCTTCTTTCCTGGCTCTGTTCTGGCTTTTCGCATATTTTCGTTTTGAGTGACGCTTTCACCGCCGAAATCGATTATATTGTATTTGAATTCGGAATCCTTCTTTATCTTGCCAGCGTTTTTGAGCATTTCCCTTGCCAGCAGCATCAACACCAATGCCACGGCCTTTTTGCCGTTGTTGTTGGTCGGGATTATCAGGTCCAGATCACTGGCCTCGTTGAACGTGTCGCACAAGGTCACAACGGGTATCCTTTTTTTCTTGGCTTCCTTGATGGCCTGCTCGTCAACCAAGGGGTCGATTATCACAACCACATCCGGCTCAAAGAAATCCCTGTATGACGGATTGGTCAGCGTCCCTGGCGAAAACCGGCCGGCTATGCACTTGCATTGAACGACCTCGGCGAACTTGTTTATGGCTTCGGCTGCGTTGCTTTTCCTGGAAATAATGAGTATGTTTTTAAAGCGCGTCAGGAAAGCGGCAGCTGTCACTATCCTGCTGTCCACCATCCTGAGATTGAAGACCGCGAGCCCGTCATCCCTTATCTTGTACACGAACTGCTTCAGGTAGCGGGTGCACGACTTCATCCCTATATGCACTCCAGCCGACAGGTAATCCGTTCTTTCCACGAGCATCATATTCCACTCCAAATTTATACTCCAAACTTATTGATGCAACCCTAGTATTTATTTTCCTTATATTTAACCCTTTATTATATATAATAAACGAATTTATTATACGGATTTTACGCGGATTTACGAATTTTAATTTTTTGGACTTTTTGAACTCATTCACTATCTAGGTGAACTCATTCACTATCTAGGCCACTCTTTGCCATTCGTTTAAACAAATCGGGTGTTTAATGGATTATAAGAAGTGCATAGAAATAAAAAAGTTACAGGAAATTGGTGATTAAAAATAAAAATATTGGATCATTCTTTTTTCATCATCACAGGCAGCGCCAACTTCCTGTCTACACCCACCGCTATCCCCCTTATCGAATCCAATGCCCTGTTAATGTACAGCTTTATATCCATTATATCCACAATATCCACAACAAGCTTCTGGAGGTTGGTGGTTCTGAACCCGAAATCCGAATCTTCATTCACAAGAAAAAACAAATATTCAAATATCTCAAGTACTAATTTAAATAGCTGTGATGGCTACCTTAGAACGGGAAAGAGTCCAAGACGAAACCATTTGAAAAAGGAGGCAATGGTTACGGATTGGTACGGTCCTTTTGGGGAAATGAAAAAAATTGCAGAAGCAGGCGAGCAGGTTTCTGGTGGCATTCAGCCAGATTGCACAAACCAGAACATCAACAGAACCTCAACCTCAGAAAGGGCCGATGCCATTCAAGGAGCCCATGGCAGACATACAAGGGAAGGCAAAAGTAAAAAGGCCAAGAAAATCGTGATTGAATCGTGATTGATTAGAAGCCGCTCAATGCTATATTTGTGGTGTGCTGGATGACGAGGGAAAAGGCAGGTAGTAAAAAATACGGTAAAAAAGGTAGTAAAAGTCCGTCGATTGAGGGACTTGAACGCAAGCTTGCGGAGAAGGATAATGAAATAGCCGAACTGAAAAACAGGACGAAATACATGCAGGCGGATTTCGAAAACTACAAAAAGCACATAGACAGGGAAAAGGCAGAATTCGAAAAAGGGGCAAACGAAGGCCTGATAAATGAATTGCTCGTGATAGTAGATGATCTTGAGAGGGCGACCGAAAAGATTAAAAATAATACTACAAAAAAAGGTATTGAGATTATATTGTGCAATTTAATGGCCCTCCTCGAGAAGAGCGGGCTGAAAAGGATAGAGGCGGTCGGGAAGAAATTCGACCCATATTACCATGAAGCGCTGCTTAGCGAACCCTCTGAGAGGGAAGACGGGACTGTCCTCGAGGAACTGAAAAAAGGTTACATGCTCAACGCGAAGGTCATAAGGCATTCAAAGGTGAAGATTGCTAGAAACTTATCGGAAAATAAGATGTAAAAAATAAGAGGCGATATGTATGACTGAAAAAGACAAGAATAGCAAGAAAGAGAAAATAATAGGAATAGACCTGGGCACTTCCAATTCCCAGGCGGCCGTGATGATGGGAGGCAAAGCAACCATCATCCCGTCAGCGGAGGGGGCTACCGTAGCAGGGAAGATGTTCCCGTCGGTCGTTGCTTTTACACATGATGGCCAGAGGCTTGTGGGTGAACCTGCGAGAAGGCAGGCCGTCTCGAATCCCGAGGGGACGATAACCGGAGCGAAAAGAAAGATGGGAACAAGCCACAAATACAAGGTTCACGGGAAGGAATACACCCCCCAGCAGATTTCATCATACATCATGCAGAAAATCAAAGGGGACGCCGAGGACTTCCTTGGCGAGCCCGTCAAGAAGGCTGTCATAACAGTTCCCGCCTATTTCGATGACAACCAGAGGACAGCCACGAAAGATGCAGGAAAGATAGCGGGCCTTGACGTTGTAAGGCTTGTCAACGAACCCACGGCCGCGGCCATGGCCTACGGAATCAATAAGAAGGGTGAGGAGCACAAGATACTTGTTTTCGATTTCGGCGGCGGCACACTCGACGTCACGGTAATGGAGTTCGGGGACGGGACATTTACGGTGCTGTCAACAAGCGGGGATACCCAGCTGGGTGGCAGGGACATGGACGAAGCGCTCATGAAGCACGTGATTGGCGACTTCAAGCAGAAGCAGGGAATTGACCTCAACAATGATGACATGGCTGTGCAAAGGATCAGAGAGGCCGCGGAAAAGGCCAAGATAGAACTGTCGACAACCCTTGAGACCGATATAAACCTTCCTTATATAACCGCGGACAATTCAGGGCCCAAGCATCTCACAATGAAAATAAAAAGGGCCCAGCTCGAGAATCTCGTCAATCCCATAATAGATGGATGTAAAGGTCCCATGGAGCAGGCAATAAAAGACGCCAAGCTGGAAATGGGCAAGATAGATAAGATAATCATGGTCGGGGGCCCGACCAGGATGCCATGCGTGAGAAAGTTTGTCGAGGATTACACGGGCAGGAAAGCAGAGGGCGGCGTTGACGCGATGGAATGCGTTGCCATGGGAGCTGCGATACAGGGAGGCGTGCTCGCAGGAGACGTCAAAGACATAGTGCTGCTGGATGTGACACCGTTGACGCTTGGCATAGAGACGCTCGGAGGCGTGCTAACACCGCTCATAGAAAGGAACACCACGATACCAGTGAAAAAGAAGAAGGTCTTCAGCACAGCGGCAGACTACCAGCCCGCTGTCACGGTGCATGTTTTGCAGGGAGAAAGGCAGATGGCAAATGATAACACGAGCCTTGGGATGTTCAACCTCGAGGGCATACCGCCCGCACCGAGAGGCGTGCCTCAGATAGAGGTAACGTTCGACATAGACGCCTCGGGGATACTGAATGTATCGGCGAAGGATCTCGGCACGGGCAAGGAGCAGAAGATAACCATAACGGCTTCCACCAAGTTGCCCGACGAAGAGATAGAAAAGATGGTCAAAGACGC
The DNA here is from genome assembly GCA_964559215.1 of uncultured archaeon. Classification (GTDB taxonomy): domain Archaea; phylum Aenigmatarchaeota; class Aenigmatarchaeia; order QMZP01; family JAFGSV01; genus JAFGSV01. Next base: position 7,192 of record CAZLFZ010000020.1, on the reverse strand, counting down.
AAAAGAGCACGAGGAAGAAGACAGAAAAAGGAAGGAAGAGGTGGAAGCGAGGAACGATGCGGACTCGCTCATCTACACTACGGAAAAGACGTTGTCCGAGCTTGGGGAGAAGCTCTCCGATGAGCAGAAAGGGAAGATAGAATCTTGCATGAAAACGCTGAAGGACGCATTGCATGAGAATGATATAGAGAAGATAAAGAAGGAAACGGAGAACCTGCAAAAGACCGTCGGCGAGGCGGGTGCCTCAATCTACCAGAAAGCCGCGGAGGCCGCCAATAAATCAGCGGAAGAGCAGGGCAAAAAGGGGGGAAAGCCTGGGAAGAAAGAGAAGAAAAAGGACGATGAGAAGGTAGTAGACGCGGAGTACAAGGTTGATGAAGAAGAAAATGGCAAAGAAGCTAAAAAATAATCCATGGCAGGAAGATGCAAAGATGAAAATCTCCCCAGCGTGCTGAATGCTGCAGGCACAACAACACCGTAGAATGGATGTTTTGTGACCTTAGAACGTGGCTGAGGAAGTTGAAAGGAGCATGTAAGGATAAGCGGCACAGATTTTATTTTTCTTATAGGTTTGGAGTGAAGAAAAAATAATAAGCACAGAGTTATTAGAAGGTTTGTGATACAAATGCCAAAAAAGGACTATTACGAAATCTTGGGAGTGAGCAGGAATGTAACGGAAGAAGAGATAAAGCGCGCTTTCAGGCATCTCGCCAGGAAATACCATCCCGATGTCAATCCTGGTAACAAAGACGCTGAGGAGAAGTTCAAGGAGATTAACGAGGCTTTTGGGGTCCTGCGTGATTCAGAGAAAAGGGCGGCTTACGACCAGTACGGCGAGGCTGGCCTCGAGGGGATGGGCTTTGAACCTTCAAAAGGATTCGGATTCCCGAGCTTCGATGACCTTTTCAGGGATTTCGGCTTCGACGACATTTTCGACATTTTTTCGGGATTCGGTAGCAGGGACAGGCATCGCCCTGGTCCTGAGCAGGGCGCCGACCTGAAATATGACCTGGAGTTATCACTCGAGGACGCATTCAACGGCCTGACGACCAAGATAGAAGTCCCGAGGTTCGAACGGTGCTCAGGGTGCAGCGGCACTGGGGCAAAGCCGGGGACATCCCCCAAAAAGTGTCCCACATGCGGAGGCACCGGGAAAATCCGCAATGTCCGAAGGATGGGATTCATGCAGACGCTAAATATAACAGCGTGTGACAGATGCAGGGGTTCCGGAACGGTGATAGACAATCCTTGCAAGAGTTGCAAGGGGACGGGCATGGAAAGGAAGATCAGGAAGGTCGAGGTCAAGATACCCCCAGGCGTGGATGACGGCCAGTATCTAAGGCTTGCTGGCCAAGGCGAGGTTGGCTCAAACGGCGGCCCTCCTGGCGACCTCTACGTCGTCATAAGCATAAAGGAGCATCCAGTCTTCGAGAGGCATGGGGATGACCTCTTCTGCAAGACCGTATTGAATCTCACGACCGCGGTTCTTGGTGGTGAAGTGAAAGTTCCCACGATAAGAGGGAAGGCGAAGATAAGGATACCACCCGGAACTCAAAGCCATACGGTTTTTAGGCTAAGGGGTCAGGGCATGCCGGAGCTGCATGGCCGCGGAAAGGGGGACCAGCTCGTCAAAGTTGTCATTGATATTCCCAAAAAACTTACCAAGGACCAAAGGAGAATTCTGGAAGAATTCAGGAAAACCGTTGAGGACGAAAAGCCGGAAACAGGAAAGGGTTTCTTCGAGAGGTTGAATGAGCAAATGTAGATTGCAAACAGCAAATTGAGGTTTCCTTCTGTTCCACGACTTTTTGTTCAGATATTTTTTAAAGGTTTTGATAAGAAATCAGATTGTGTCCAAGAGTCTTTTATACATCATGTCCACAGTCCTCCTGTTGACATATGGGGTGTGGTGCCTGAACCCTCCGCCCATGGTGTGAGGTATGTGCATCAACTCGTGTATGATGGTTTTCGTTTGCTCCTCGGGACTCAGCCTGTCGAACCTCTCTGATATCACCTCGATTACGTAGTGCGCTTTCACTCCAAGCGATGCCTGCATTATCTTTGACAAGGCGTGGCATCTGGCAAGGGTCCGCCTACTCCTCGAGCCTCTGCTCCTGATGCATACCACTCTTGACGTGTCTATCCAGTGAAAGCCCAGCCTTTTGGCGATGAGCTCTGTCTTTCTCTGGATATCATAGGCCCTTTCATAGCGTATCATACCTATTCATTAATATGCGGCTCTTAAAAGTAGCGGTGCGTCTATGGCGTTTTAATAAAAAGAATCAGCCACGCTGTCAATGACGAGCTTGACATTTTGCAGAACAGGCTTGCCGTGTCCTGGGAAAAGCTTCTCAATTTTGAGGCCGCGCAGCTTCTCCAGGGATTTTTTCATATCCAGTTCGTTGCCCCCCGGCAGGTCTGTCCGACCTATGCCGTCTGCGAAGACAGTGTCCCCTGAAAATAAGGTCTTGTTCACCTCGTCGTACAAGCATATGGAACCGGGGCTGTGCCCGGGGGTGTGGATGACCCTGAGGCCGTTTATCTCGTCGCCTTCCTTCAGCTTCCTATCCACCTGCCTGGGGTGCATGTGGCCGTTGAAGAATTCGCAAAAGCTCAACTCTTCGTCCCCATTCTCCAGTATCGGGGCGTCAAGCTCGTGTATCGCTACCTTGGCATTGAGGAAATAGCCGTTGCCGCCGATATGGTCGAAGTGCCCGTGGGTGTTTATCACCCATTCGATTGAACCCATGTCCTTTTTCATGGCATTGAAGACTGACATGAGCCTCGTGAAGTTGAAGCCGGTGCCGGCGTCTACGATGATGTTGTCAAAAATATAGATGTTCGAGTCCGCATCAGAAAGCTGTATTACAGTCACGTTGCCGATTTTCTTGATCATGCATTAACCCCACAGCGTTGCCTGTTATAATGTTAGGGAAGTAAAAAATAAATATCTTTCTTAGAAAAGTATTTAAGCCTTTCCCCTTTCTTTTCCCAAGTCAATAGCAAAATAATTAGAAAGATTATTAAGCCTTTCTGGCCGCCAGGGCGAATACCAGTTTCTCCACAACTTTCTTTGATGGCTTTGGAGGGGCAGGCAGATTCCATCCGATGTTGACCAGCATGCTCACGGCGTGCCTCATGAACTTGTCAACCGCGGATCCGGCATTGCCGTAGGCCGTGTGCAACATCCTTGCCCTTTTTTTCATATGGATGTCCGTAGGATTTTTCAGATAGTCAGAATAAATCCCAATCAATTCCTGCCTGAGTTTTTCCCGGTCGAATTCCCTCATTTCGCCCCACGCCTTATTTTCCATTTCACACCGGCAGGGGTGTCCTCAAGAATCACCCCCATCTTTCCAAGCATTGCCCTGATTTCGTCCGATTTTTTGAAGTCCTTTCCACTCCTGGCATCTTCCCTTTCCTGGATAAGCCTTTCAATTGCCTTGCTGATATCCTGCTCTTGGGTTTCCAGAATCCCCAGCACATGGTCAAAATCAAGCATCATAGCCTTTACCATTTTCGCGTCGTGTTTTCCGAGCTCGCCTTTTTCTGCAAGTATGTTGGCCTCCTTCACAAAATCAAAAATCGCAGCGAGGGCCTTGGATATGTTCAGGTCGTTGTCCATGGCGAGTTCGAATTTGCTTTTCACTTTTTCAACTTTCTTTTTGATGGCTGGATTGTTTTTTGCGGATGTGACATTATCAAGCATGTCCATGAAATCGAGCAACCTGTTCACGGAATTGTTCGCAGCCTCAAGCCCGGGCAGCGTGAAGTTCAGCTTTTGCCTGTAATGCGTTGCCAGCAGCAAGTATCTGATGGAGGTGGGATTGTAGCCTTTCGAAAGCAGGTCTCTCAACGTGTAAAAATTTCCCAGGGATTTGGACATTTTCCTGCCGTTAACGAGCAAGTGCTCGTTGTGCACCCAGTACTTGACGAACGGCTTGCCGGTCGAGGCCTCTGACTGGGCTGTCTCGTTCTCGTGGTGGGGGAATATCAGGTCCACCCCCCCTGCGTGTATGTCAAAGGTGCCGCCAAGGTATTTCATCGACATGGCAGAGCATTCTATGTGCCAGCCCGGCCTGCCTTTTCCGAAAGGCGCCTCCCAGCCGACGTCCCCGTCCTGGGCCGACCATGCCTTCCACAACGCGAAATCCTGCGCTTGCCCCTTTTCGTACTGGTCCTGGCTGACCCTGGCTCCCGCCCTCAGTTTTTTGATTTGAAGATGTGACAACTTTCCATAATACTTGAACTTGGAGATGTCGTAATAGACAGAACCGTCATCGCTCTTGTATGCGTAGCCCTTGTCCAGCAAAGCCTTTACCAGCCCCTCCATCTCGGGTATGTGCTTTGTCGCTTCAGGGTAAACCGACGCCGGTCTGATGTTCAGTTTGCGCAGATCTTCGAAGAAGGCTTTTTTGTATTTGTCTGTAAACCTAGCCAGAGAAATTCCTTGCTGCCTGGAACCTTTTATGGTTTTGTCGTCCACATCGGTTATGTTCATGACCAGTTTAACCTTGTAGCCGGTGTATTCCAGATACCTTCTCAACAGGTCCGAGACGATATACGCCCTGAAGTTGCCTATGTGGGCGTAGTCGTAGACTGTCGGCCCGCAGGAATACATTGAGACTTCCTTGCCTTTTATGGGCTTGAATATAGCCTTTTTCCTCGTCAGCGTGTTGTAAAGCAATAGAGCCATTAGTACCCCATTCTCATTTTATGGGATTCTTTTTTAATATTTGTTTGTCATCAAACGGGGCTTTGACAATATTCATGATCAAAAGCTTTTATAAAACAATAAAATAAAATCAGAAAAGGGGGTAGCAATGTATGAAGAAATAGATCTGGATGCCATAGAGTCCAACAAGGACGAGGCTCCCGACTACAGGCCGTTCCTGAAGTCTTCCGCTCCCGGAGGTCCTGTGAACATTGAATACAGGATGAGGTATCTGTCCACGCTGGAGTCGGAAGAAAAGTCCAGCTATCAGGAATTTGCCAAGATAGCCGACAGGGAGGGGATGAAGAAAATCGCATCCGTGTTCAGGGAAATCTTGCAGGAAGAAAAAGGTCATGCAGACAAACTGGCGGATACGAACAATACGATGATGAATATCAGAACTGCGATTCATCGGGAGAAAGACAAAATAGACTCCATTGAGTCCGTCATGGATGCCGCGTACAGGGAAAAGAATAGCGGTGTGGTAGCCAAACTGAAGGGCATGCTCGCCGAAGAGAAAGGCCATGTAGAAAAACTCAGCGACACACTAGCCGAGCTTGAAAATGAAATAAAAGAAATGAAAAAAGAAAAAAATGAGAAGCCCGAAAAGCAGGAAAACTATTGTACTTACGGCGTGTGCGTACCTAAAATAAGGGAAGATTAGCATAAAATACCTCATCATTCACTAGGATAAATGCCATTCAAATAAAAGGAGGTGTTAAGGTGACGGGAGAACACGAAGGCAGGGAGAACCTAACAGAAGAAACAAAAAACCTTGAGAGGGCAAGGCAGTCATTGATTGAGGAACTCGAGGCCATAAACTGGTATCAGGAAAGGGCAGAGGTGACAAAGGACGCTGAACTCAGGAGGATTCTTGAGCATAACAGGGACGAGGAGAAAGAGCATGCGGCGATGTTAATCGAATGGATAAGGCACAACGACAAAACCCAGGACAAGATGTTCAAGGAGCATGACTGAAACCCTTATGATTATTACAGCCCATTTAGAGTAAAAAAACAGGAATGATGATATGGTACTGAAAGAGAAAGACCTTGAGAGAATCGAAGATGTGAATTTCAATCCGCAAGAAGTTGATTTCAGCGACGAGTGGAAAGTCCTCAAGGTGGCACTGGAAAACGAGATCAGTGGCAGGAAATTGTATGCGCAGTATGCAAAGACAGTGAAAAACGAGCTAGCCAAGCGTGTTTTTATCCACCTTGCAAACGAGGAACTTAATCATATAGATGACATAAAGAAGTTTCTTGACTCATTGAAAGGGAAAGGGTATGTCGACATGGACAAAATAGTCGAGCCCGGTTCCCTGGACAAGACAGGACACTTCTTCGGTGAGCTCATCAGTGAGCTGCGAGGGCGTGTTAAGCCAAGCGATGACGACAAGAAATCCAGGCAGGTGGCGATGGGAATCGAGAAAGCCGGCTATGAGTATTACAAGCAAGGGGCTAAGGCTACAAAAGATCCGCAGCTCAAAAAATTCTTTCAATGGCTGACGGAGCAGGAGCAGTCGCATTACATGCTTATCCGGAACGCCTTTGAATACGCGGACAACCCGGAATCATGGCATGCGGGAGAAGAGCACTGGCTGTTGGAAGGGTAAATGAGGCATTGTATATGCCCCTGGGTTGCAGAAATAAGCAGCAGGAGAGACGAGTCCCGCCATCACAGCTTCAGCCAGGGGAAGTACCCCCTGAGCCTCTTTTCCTGCTCGCTGACCTTGCTTGGAACAACCTTTTTTCCCTCTGGCTTTTTTATCTCCTCTTCCCTGGGCTTCTCTTTGTGAGCCTTTAAGTACATTTCCCATATCTTCGGGTACGCCCTCGCCCTCTGCTTGGACCTCACCGACAGGTTTATCATGGAGGCCGTCTCGAATGTCACCAGACCAAGAAACTTGTGCAGATAATAGTCCAGTATATCCTTGCATTCCATATAGCCTAGCATACACACCTTTACGCCCTTCCTAATCACGGTGTTCAGGAAAACAGGTCTGTCAGGCGTGGCATAGAATATTATGCTGGTCAACATGACCGCAAGGGGCTCCGTGAGATCCGACCTGCAATAGGGCATCAGCTTGTCGCCGTAATTCCTGAAGAGTATGTTTTCGAAATCTTTCCTTTTTATGCCGGGCACCAGCATTTTTGCGAGATCCTCGCTTATGAAAACGGAGATGGACTCCTTTCTCTGGCTCTTGTTTATAAATCCTCCCAGAGAGTACCGCATAATTCCAGCCTTTGCTAGAATCTCGACATACTCCCCGGCATGATCAAACTGGTCTGATAACGCATTGACGGGGACGGTCCCGCCTATGCTGAAGACCGTCCATATGAAGTCTGCAAGCTGGCTCGCCTTGTTTGAGACGCTCAGCAATTCCTGCGCGAAGGCTTTCTCTATTATTTCAAGCATGTTGAATTAATGGATTGTAAAAATAAAAAATCTGCCTATGCTAAACAATCTCGCCCCAGC
>CAZLFZ010000019.1:0-28921 GCA_964559215.1 uncultured archaeon | reverse complement strand
ACAGGGGTCGATGCGGGTCCAGACGTCTGCGGTCCTGGGTTATAAACCCATTTTTCCCTTTATCCCCTTTATCGGTATTCTAAGCTACAGCCGTTTTTAGGCTTCATTGCTACAACTCTGCATGCTCAGAAAAATTGTATGAAAAAGCAAAATTTTTTACACGCCAAAAACGTGCCAAAACAAGGCAAGTTGGATAAATCTTCTAACCTTCCAAAATTCCAATAATTATTAATTAAGGCAATTATTACATATAATATAATTATATGACAAGAAAACAATGCATCCTGTTCCTGCTAGTTGCGGTAACATTGCTCGTTCCTGCTGAGAGGGTATCTGCCATAGGAATAACCCCAAGCGCCGTGGTGTTTGATTTTGAGCCGGGCCTTAACAGGACAGTGACTTACAAATTGATAAGTGCGAAAGATGCGGACCTTTATGTAAAGGGTGATCTGAAAGACTATGTGAAGCTTAGCCATACAACGCTCAAGTGTCCGTGCTCGTACACGCCTTTCACGGCTGAATTGGCCCTTCCAGAGGAGCTGGAAAGGCCAGGCCTTTACGATACCAGGGTGGGTGCCGTGGAGAGATCGCCTCCGGGCGGGGGAGGCATTGGAGCAAAGGCGGCAATAGAGGCTCTGCTTTGGGTGAAGGTGCCCTATCCCGGCAGGTATGCCGTAATAGTATCTTTTATAGCCGATAACGTCAAGGTAGGAGAGCCGGTGCACTTTTCAATAAAAATCGAGAGCCAGGGATTGGAGAATATAACGGGAACGCTGAAGCTGGAGATTTTCGATCCTGACGGTAACAAAGTGGCGACGCTGTTTTCCCAGGAGAAGTTCATCGAAACAAAAAAATCCGTGAGTATAGAACTTGTCTGGAAAACGGAAGGCGTAAAAGAGGGAATCTATACTGCGAAGGTGGCATTTGACTACGCCGGGAAAAAGCCGGCGACCGCCAGCAAAGATTTCAGGGTAGGCGATATTCTTATAAAAATTGTTGACATTCTGAATAATGAAACGATCGAGGGAGGTATAGCAAAATTTGTAATAAGGGCGGAAAGCTTTTGGAATTCCATGATAAGGGACGTTTATGCCACTTTGCTCGTAACAGAGAACGGAAAGACGGTGGGCCAGTCTAAAAGCAGCAACGTCGATGTTGAAGCATGGTCAATGGAAAATATCGAGCTTTTCTGGGACACCGAAGATACGGAGCCCGGCACCTACAATGCCACAATAACCGTGCATTACCATAACAAGACAGTAGAAAAAACAATCGAAACGAAGATCACCCCCAAAATGGAAATCAGCTATATCATCCTGATCATCGCAATAATAATTTTGGCAATATCGATAGCGGTGTTGATGCTATATTACAAATACAAACACAAAAAGAGAAGCAAGGGATAGGAGCATGTTCAAAAAACTGGGTAAAAAAAGGGCGCTGCTTTTCCTGGCCCTTGCGGCTGTTTTGTCATATTTTTTTACTATGTTAATGTTCTATTACGCGCATTTATCGGGTACTGGTATATATGAAATAAGGGAGCTGGGCATGGATGTTTATGTCCAAGGCACCGCTGGATTTAATGTCGACTCGGACGCTGTCCATTTCGGGATGGTGCCACCCGGTTCGAAGGGAAGAAGAAACATCACCATAGACAATGACAACGTCCCGAACATGGTCAGAATAGAAGCCTATGGGGATATAGCAGAGTGGGTGTACGTATCTGACAACGATTTTATTCTGGGATCGTATGAAAGTAAATCACTTCTAGTCTCCGTTTCAGTGCCACCGGACGCCGAGGTCCCAGACTTTAAGAACGGAACACTGAGAATATTGTTCATGAACATATAGCCAAGCTGTAGCCAAGCAAAGGTTTCATTTGACGGAGCGCTTTTCCGTTTTTTATGAATTTTCGACAATTTTCATCAATTTGAGCCTGTTTGCACACATTATAATTTTATAGATTTGCCCCACCAAATAATAAGTATGGATCATTTCAGGCTCAGGGTTAACAACAACATTCTGGCAGCTTTGGCAATCCTGCTCATTCTCGTCTCTTTCCTGAATTTTTTCGTAGCTTTGAATGTAGTAGAATCCAGGCAGGCTGTAGCGGCGGCGTCTGCCGGTGGCGAAGTCAGCTTGTGTGCAAGTTTCACCCCGAACATAACCGCGGACCTTTACCACGAAATCAACCAATCCCAACCTTTCTATTATGATGTAAACGTCTCGGAGGATGAAGACGACGTAGTTTACAGCGACGATACGGGCATGTTCAATATAGACCAAAACACAGGGAAGATAGATTTCACCCCCGGCAGTGGCGATGTGGGACCCCATAACGTCACGATAACCGCCACCGAAACAATCTGCAACTCTTTGCAAGACTCCGTGGTAATGATGTTCAACATAACCGATGCCAATGACCCTCCCTTTCTGATAGCGATTGTCACCACAAACGAAAGCAGTAACGGGACCAATGTGACATACAACTTTCTCCCCCCTGATCCAAAGACCTTGGAAGGGCCAATCGAGTTGTGGGAGGATACCTGGTACAACCTGAGCGTGATTGCGGACGACCCTGACATACCTTACGGAGACTTCCTGAAATACGGTATGGAACCCTATGTCTCTCCCATCAACCTCGATTTATACGACGGGAACGCCACATTCATGCCCATGCAGCAGCATGTCGGAAGCCACATAACCAAATTCCATGTAAAAGACAATTACTATGGAGAATGGACTGAGCCCCATGAGGTAGACGAATCGGCTAATGTGACGATCATCATCCACAATGTTAACGATCCCCCCGTGCTGGAAAACAAAACGGCCACGGTAGGAGGGCTGGGCGCGACAACGACAAACTGGGATGAGCCGTTTTACTACGACGTGAACGCCACCGACGAGGACAATGACACCATGTATTTTTACGTGTATTTCATCAGTTGCGAAAAGCTCAACGGTGACACCAACTGCACCATATTCGGAATAGACGAAATGACAGGCGAGATTAACTTCACACCGACTTTTGCTGAGGTGGGTAACTACACCGTGAATTACACGGTCACCGACAAGTATGATGGAGAATGGGGATGGGACTGGTATGTGGGCAGCTTCAGTGTGACCGAGTTTGAGAATGAGCCCCCCAACATAACGGACTGGTACCCACCCGAATACAATATCACAATAAGAGAGGGCGAATCGCAGTTTTTTAACATAACCGTAGTTGATGACAGTGGCATCCCAGCTGCGCAATGGTATAAGGACGGCGTTGCGATCCCGGGCGAGGGCGGACTTTGTTACAACGAAACATCCAATTACACCTTTGTCGCAACCTACGATGATTCCGGCATTTACAATATCACCGTCATGGTGACCGATGGCCAGTACGTGGTTTCGCATGAATGGAGGTTGATAGTGCTTGATAGGGAACCCAAAAAACCCTACCGCCCATCGCCCAGACCGCCGTTGGTACCTGCGTGTATGGAAAACTGGGAGTGTACGGTATGGTCCGTTTGCTCCAAGGAAGACGTGCAGATAAGGATATGCGTTGACCTCAGCAAGTGCAACACAACACTAAACAAGCCGGTCGAGAGCAGACTCTGCACCTACACACCATACCCAGACTGCTATGACGGCATCAAAAACTGCCACGATGGTTCTTGCGAAATACTCACGGACTGCGGCGGCCCGTGTCCGCCATGCCCCACTTGCAGCGACGGTATAAGAAACTGCCATGTGGGGGGAGAATGTGAAGAGGGGATAGACTGCGGCGGCCCCTGTCCTCCCTGCCCCGTAATACCGAAAGCGCCGGTGTGCGGCAACGCAATCTGCGAGGCAGGCGAATTGTACGAGTGCGCGGAAGACTGCCTGGAATTCTGGCTGGATATGACCATATTAGTTCTGATAATCATATTATTAATAACCCTTTCCATACTACTATACGTGTACAGGAAGGAAACAGTGATGCTGTACGTTTACAGGAAAGTGAGGGGAGAATAGGATGCTGTGGCTGAGATACGTGCTGATAGCGTTCGCACTCGGGCTGGTATCGGTAATCTCTCTGCTCATCTACAAATACAGGAAGATGCTCAGCAAAAGAGAAACGGAGATGGGCAAGGAAGACGTGATGGGCCGGCTCTTTCTGAGAAAGCTAAAGAAAATAGAGGATTTGACGGGCAAAGAAGACCCGAGCGAGCTTTTCAAGAAACTTAACAAGACCATGAGAGGCTTCTTCAGCGAGCTGTTCGACATAAGATATGAATTCGATTATGTGGAACTAAACGAGGAGCTGAGCAAGCAGGGGGTCAAAGAGGACATCAGGCATGAGGTGATATCCTACACAATGGGGATGTCGCGAGCGGAATACGGCGGGCACAAAATAACGAACACGGATTTTTATTCCCTGCTGGAAAAATCAAGCAGAATCATAACTAAAATTACGGGACAGGAGCTTGAATTGGCGCCAGAGAAGATTCCGGGCAAAATACCGCCGGAGAAAGAGGTCGTTGAAGAGGTCCCCAAGGAAATACCGCCCGAGATGGAAGAAAAAGCACCTGAGAAAGAAATCATTGAAGAGGTTCCTAAGGAAAAGCCGCCGGAAATGGCAGAGGTAAAACCAGAGGTAAAAGCACCTGAAAAAGCACCGGAAAAGAAAGAAATGCCGGAAGAAGAAAAGCCGGAAGTGCCAGAAGAGTATGAAAAGGCCATAGAGCAAGAGATGATAGTCCCCCCAGACGAACAGGAAAGGATGCAGAAATTAAGGAAGATGCTCTTGGAGGCCGAAGAGAATGTCAAGGAAAACAGGTACGAAGATGCCATGGAAAGCTATTCCGAGCTGAGAAAAATATATGACAGCCTTTCACCCAAGGTTAAACTAGGAATCTACAGCGAAACCGAGCGGATAATCCGGATATACAACACCTTGCTCAAGGAGTACAAAGATACCCTGACGGGCAAGGAATAGGGCAAATTCTTGTTTGAAACGCTGACTTATTATATGAAGAGATGCTTCAGGTATAAATTGGAGTTAAATGGGATGATAAGTGCAATGGCTTAGTGGCCAAGCTTTATAAATAATCATTCAATAAAAATGAATATTTGTTCAAAAAATGTGAATAATATGATACCAAAGAATACGTTCAGTGTATTAGACTTTCTGCTCAGGCGGCCCGGCAGACAGTACAATGTCAACCAGATAGCCAGGGAGTTGGAAATAAGCGTGGGCTCTGCCCATAAAATTCTTACGGAACTTAGCGGCAAGGAAATTCTCAAATCTGTCAGGATGGGAAATGCCGTTTTCCACCAGCTGAATCTGTCGAGCAGGGAAGCAAGAAAGCTCTGCGAACTGATATTTATTGAAGGAAGAAACAGTGTGCTTGCGAAAAATCCTGCCGCCAGGGTATATGCAGAGGAGTTGCAAAAGTTCGGAGCTGCAAAGGCCATAATCATGTTCGGCTCAATTCTGTCAAGGGGTATGAAAGCAGGGGATGTGGATGTGCTGTTTGTAATAGATCGGCCGGCCGATGTTAAAAAGGTTAACAGGTTCTGTCTTGAAGCATCCAAAGTCAGGGCCAAGCCTGTTGTTCCTCTCATAATGACCGAAGGTGATCTTAAAATCAAGATAAGTGAAAAGGACGATGTTGTGGCAGATATGATAAGAACCGGCGTTGTGCTTTCAGGAGAGGATATTGTTGTAAGCTGTATGGATGAGGCAGGATGACAAGAGCGAAAAAGGTCTTTGAATGGTGCCTGAAGCAGGGAAGAGGAAAAGGGGAACACAGGGGCCTCAGGCGCATAAAGCCGTCTTTAGCAGAGACCAAAAAACATGTAAAGAAGGCATTGCACAATCTCAGGGCAGTTGACCACAACATCAAAGGCGGTTTTCCTGACTGGGCCGTAAGCGCCGCCTTCTATGCAAAATACCATTCGCTGCTGGCGATTCTGTACAAAATGGGCTATGAGAGCAGGAACCAGGAGTGCACAATCAGCGCTGTTGAGCATTTCATCAAAACAAAAAAGATAGTCCTTGACCTCAAGTACATTGAGATGATAAGGCGGACGAGCGAAATGATGCCGAAAGATTCTAAGGCCCTGAGGGAGGAATTCCAGTACGGAACCGAAGTGAGCGTTAATGAAGAGGTTCTTGACCGGCTGAAGAAAAATGCCATCGAGTTTGTTGAGACGGTGCAGATACTGCTCGAAAGCTTGGAAACCCAGAAATAGTATAAAGTGAACACAACCAAATCAGAAAACCTTAAGGCTCGTTTCGATTACTCCAGCCTCCACTTAACGATTTTCATACCAAATTACCAAGGCTCACAGGCAAGAAAGCCCATATCGAGCAGGTATGGGATGAATTGCCGTTTGGCGAGCCTTCCTCCCATATAAGCATCAAAACCATTATTTATGATATGGAACTGCGGAACTACAAGTTCAGGTTGTATCCAAGCAGAAAGCAAATCAATCGTCTTTCTGGTCAGTTTGAAATCTGCAGAAGAGCCTACAACGAGTTGCTCGAAATCAGCATCGGGACATACGAGAACACCGGCAAGGGGCTGAGCAAGTTCGACCTCGACAAATGCATCAAATACCTCGATACTAATACCGACATAGTTTTTTCACAAGTTCTCCAAAACATCAACGACAGGATTGGCAAGGCTTTCAAGAACTTCTTTCGCAGAGCCAAGAAAAAGAAATCTGGAAAGCACATCAAGGTCGGCTATCCCAGATTCAAGAAACATTTCAAATCCATAACATACCCTCAGATGGGTTTCAGGTTCAAGTCCGGCAGAAGGCTCTGTGTCTCCAAGATAGGCAGTATGCCCATCGTCCTCCACAGAGCCCCCAAGGGCAAAATAAAGACCATGACCATAAAGCGGAACAATGCAAACCAGTGGTTCGCCGTGTTCGGTTGCGAGGTCGATATCAAGCCCAAAAAGCATATATCCGTCAAGAGCAAAGTCGGCATCGATGTCGGTCTTGAGAACTTCGCCACACTGTCCGACGGAATCACTATCCAAAATCCCAGATTCCTGGTCAAATCCGAAAAGAGGCTCGCCAGATACCAGCGAAGACTGAGCAGGAAGAGCAAAGGCTCCAATAACAGAAGAAAGGCAATCCTCAAGACCGCAAGAGTTCACAACAAAATCGCCAACCAGAGGACGGATTTCATGCACAAGCAGAGCAGGGCGATTGCCGACAAGTACGGTTTCATCGCCGTTGAGAAACTCAGCATCAACGGAATGGTTCATAATCATCATCTCGCAAAACACATTAATGATGCAAGTTGGGGAAACTTCATCAAGATGCTCGGCTACAAGGCTTGGAATGCTGGTGGCCGGGTTGTTGAAGTCAATCCGAGAGGAACATCCCAAACGTGCAGCAACTGCGGAAAGGCCGTTCCGAAATCCCTGTCTGTCAGGACACACAAATGCCCTTTCTGCGGTCTGCGTGTACATAGGGACCTGAACTCCTCAATCGAGATACTCAACAGAGCTACCGTGGGACGCACGGGAAGTCACGCCTGTGGAGATGGAGCCTCTGCTTTGTCCAAAAAGGACAAGGCAAGTCCCGTCGTCGAAGCAGGAACTATATGCGGCAGTTCGCAGTTCCATTAGACTGTCGCTGGAAGCCCATGAATTTATTCGTGGGAGGATGTCACATTTTCTTTAAGTGCAAGATACACGGCCTGACAAACATAAAGAAGCAGATGCTCACCGATGAGTATGACGATTACCAGAGGCTGTGCTGGGAAGTGCCGGAGAGCAAATAGCATGGCCGAATTTCTGCTTCACTTCTAATTCAAGATGCGAGCATCATCGGCATCATGGTATTGTCCTGTACTTGCTGTTGATCAGTATCAGTTCTGTCAAGAACAGCGCCACTGCGATAAGCATGAGATAAGATGACAGGTCCGTTGAAATTTTCTGCTTGGTGGCGTATGCTATTTTTTCATAGGCGCTTTCCAGTTCTTCCTTGCTTTCCGCCCTGTAGTATTCCCCTCCGGTCTGCCCTGCTATTAGTTCCAGGGTCTCGACGTCGAGGCCTGCCACAAAGCTCGTGTTGCCCACCGTCCCTCCTTGCTCGGTTCCTATGCCTATGGCGTTTATGACCACATGAAACTTTTTGGCGTAATCGAGGGCGTCATCTATGGAAATCCCCACGTTGTTCTGGCCGTCTGTCAGCAGTACGATGACCTTGTTTTTTTCACTTGCCATCAGCATGTTCGCAGAGCTGACGATGGCCTCGCCTATCGCGGTTCCCCCCGCCAGCTCTATATCGACCCCAGCTATGGCGTTGCTGATTTTTTCATAATCATCTGTCAGTTCCTGCTGCACGAACGTGGCACCAGAGAAGCTTAGCACACCCAGCTTTGTTTCAGCCGGTATGGAATCAACGAACAACTGGGCGGCGCCCCTTGCAGCCTCCATCCTGTCCGGCTGGTAGTCTTGCGCAAGCATGCTGGCGCTTGCGTCTATCGCCAGGGCGAAGTCCGCCTCACCCGCATAGCCCTCGTAAACGATGACGGTCCCAGACAATGCGAATACCAGGAATATCAGGGTGAGCACCCTGATGGCGAGCAGCGGGTAGTTCTTGCTCAATATCTTTTTCCCGAAAACCTTTTCCATGGCCTCGTAGTTTGCAAAGAGTATGGCCTTCCTTTTTATCTTTCTCAGGCTGATGAAATGCACCAGCAGGATCGCAGGCACGAACATGAAGAACCAAAGATACAGCGGGCTGAGAAACGTTACTTGAATAGTATCTCCCTCCTCTTCAGGAATTTTAATATGGGCAGCACGAAGCTTTCTTTTGTAGAAACATCCCACAAATCCCACATTGCCGTTTTAAACGTATCCTTTATTCTCTTCTCTTCTTTCGTGACGTAGTTTTCATATTGCACCCTCGCGTTGTCACCGCAGTCTATAAGCGATTCCCGGTCCGAATAAGGATCCGATATAACTACCTGACCCACTTGAGGGGGCAGTTTCCTGTCCCTGGGGTCTCTTACCATAATTGCCACTCCGTCAAATTTGGCAGACGCCTCCTTTACAGCCTCCTCCCAGTTCCGCTTCATCCCTATAAAATCCGACACAAGAAAGGCAAGGCTTCTCTCTCGTACGATGTTCGTGAGAAAGCGTAACACGTTGCCGAGATTGTAATTGCCTCCATAGAATCCGGGAGTTAAAAGGTTTCTGAGCATAAGGTAATAATGGTTCATACTTTTTCCGGTTTCTATGTAACGCACAACCCTGTCGTTAAAGAGCACCAGTCCGATTTTATCCCCGCTCTGCAAAACGAAATGCGAGAGGGCTGCCACAAGCCCCGCCGCATACTCGTGTTTGAGCTTTTCGGTGGAGCCGAACAACATGCTTGAACTGACATCCACCACGAAGAAAACATTCATGTCCCTCTCCTCCCTGTATTGCCTGATAAGCAACTTGTTTGCCCTTTTGGTGGCCTTCCAGTCTATTTCACTAGCATCGTCATTAGTCGTGTACTCCCTGAAATCCTCGAAGTCCAGGCCCTTCCCCTTGAACACCCTTCTGTATCTGCTCACTATCCTGGCCTCTGTCAGTATCCCCAATGCAACATCCAGTTCCTTTGTCACAGAAGCAATATCCACCCTTAACTCTGCCACCATTTAAGGCACCGGTACCTTAGATAGAATTTCCGCTACTAAGTCGTCCGTGGTAATGTTTTCTGCCAGACCTTCGTAGTTGAGGATTATCCTGTGCCGCAACACATTGTAGGCAACCTCCTTTATGTGCGCCGGGGTGACAAATGTGTCTCCTCTCATCAGAGCATGGGCCTTTGATGACATGAACAAGAATATGCTTGCCCTGGGAGATGCCCCCCACTCTATGTACTTTCCCAGCTCAATCCCGTACTTCTCCGGATTTCTGGTAGATTCCACCAGCTGTACTATGTATTGCTCCACCTCCTTGCTCAGGTATATACCTTTCACGGTCTCCTGTATTTCCATGATTTTCTCCAGGTTCGTGACGGCATGCAAGTCGTATTGATCAAAGCGCTTTAGCTGGATGTTCGTCTTCATGATTTCCTTTTCCTCCTCAAAGGTGGGGTAGCCCATCTTGGTCTTGAACAGGAACCTGTCTACCTGGGCCTCTGGCAGGGGATAAGTCCCGCTCGTCTCTATGGGATTCTCGGTGGCGAGCACGAAAAAGGGATTCATCATGGGAAAGGTTTCCTTGCCTATGGTCACCTGCTTCTCTGCCATGGCTTCCAGCATCGCCGACTGCACCTTGGGAGGGGCCCTGTTGATTTCGTCGGCCAGCACGTAATTGGCAAAAACAGGACCCTTGATGACGTAGAAACCCTTTTGCTCGTTGTACGCCGTCAAGCCGGTGATGTCCGTTGGCAGCAGGTCAACGGTGAACTGAATCCTTTGGAACACGCCGCCTGTGACCTTTGCCAGCGTCCTGATGAGCAGGGTCTTGGCTATGCCGGGGACGCCTTCCACAAGAATGTGGCCGTCAGCCAGCAGGCCGCTCATGATAGTGTCTACAGTCTTTTCCTGGCCAACGATAATCTTTGACGTTTCCCTTTTAATTTTCTTAATAAGTCCCTGGTACTCTTTTATTTTAGACTTGAGCGCTGCCTCGTCTTCCATATTAATTTAATTTGTAGGGCCTGAATATAAATTTGTTTAAATGCGGTTTAAAGGCTGTTGCCCTTATCCAGAAATCAACCCGCCCTTATCCAGAAACCGTTTGGAATGGCAATAGGGAATAGTCTATTTGTTATTGGAGTAATTAGTCCTTTACCCTAATCTATTAAAATCTATTAAAATCTATTTCAAGGCAGTCTCAAGGCAGTCAAAATCTGTCTGACCAAAATCTGTCTGACCATGACCAAGCAAAATCTGTCTGACTAAGTGACCAAGGATGTTGACTAAGGATTTGGGCATGTAAAGCGTGTAAAAAGCGTGTAAAATAAGACTAAATCTTCATGTGAAATCAGCAACAGTTAAACAGGGGAACTTATTTTAGTTTTTTACTACAATTATAAATAGGTGCATATGGCGGAAATGTTTAGGTATATTGCTATTCTAATGATATTGTCAGCTGCGCTCTTTTCTGCGAGTTTAATGAGTCCTGGTTTCACGGGATTTTACGGCACGAATGTCAGCGGTGGAGGGACGACGCTCGTTGTGTGGGACGACACGGACAGCTATCACGGCGGCCCATATACAAGGTACACATACCCCACTTCTTATGAGACATACCAGCCGAAATGTTACATGAACAAAGATTATGAAGACCATAACGTTTACTTCTTCGCGAATTACACGGACAATACCGAAAGTCCAATAACAGATGCCAGCGGGGACTGCGATGTGAGGTTCGACGAGAACGACGACAGCACCTATGAGGCATGGGTGGATATGTCCTACAATGCCACGAGCGAATTGTGGGAGCAAAACCGCTCGTTCAATTACAAGGGGGATTTGAACTGGCAGGTGCTGTGCACGAGCTCGACCCATGACAATCTCTCCCTGACCGACAACATGACTATTGAAAACACGGGACCTCCCTGCATATTCACCCTGGATGCGGGGGGTTATATCCAAAGCGTCACGTGCTACGAGGACATCCCTTGCAACTACGATTTCAGCGCGAACGTTATCGATGACGACTTCAATGACGTGCTGACATACAGTTGCCTGTCCGGTTGTTTTTCAGAATTCTCGATAAATCCCTCAACCGGTGTTTGGACAGTTCTTGTGGAAAGTGAAAGTGGAACTGGTGATAAAACTGTGAATTTGAAGCTGAATGACTCAGATGGTTCAACAAACACTGCGCTGCAGAACATCACGATAAATCCAGTCAACGACGCTCCCGAGTTTGGTACCCTGCCAACGGGAGCGACCGAGGATCTTGAGTTCAACTCTTCAAGTCCAGAAGCTGTGATCACGGCCACGGACGAGGAAGGAGACTACCCCCTGAATTTCACCATAAACATCACGAACTGCACCAAAGCGCACTGGATAAAGGGTCCCTGGCGGAACAATTGTAGCCTTTTTTCCTGGAACCAGACTTCAGGCACATCAGTAGAGATACTGAATTTCACGCCAACCAACTGGGACGTGGGAACTTACACTGTCAACTATACCGTGAGGGACTGCGGCAATACAACCCTGCCCTACAATGCAACCTATTCGGTAGAAACGAGCTTCACCGTGACGAACGTCAACGACGAACCGAACATTACCGCAATCAACGGGACGAGCATAACATTGAATCAGAACGACCTCCTATATGTGATCTTCAACGGAACGGACATAGAGAACGACACGCTGTCTTTCAACGCAACGACGCTGTACCAAAACCTGACACCTTATACAAACACGAGCTTGTTCCCGATTGCCAAAAACGACACGAACTATCCCAATGAATCCGCATACGGCATAATGAACTATACGCTGACCAACGCCCAGGTAGGCAACTACACCTTGAACATAACGCTCACGGACAATGGGACGAATCCAGACAACCTGACAGACAGCATTCTCGTAAACTTCACTATATACAATGTGAACGATCCCCCTGCGCTGGAAAATCTCACAGACAATTTAACCGCCATACAGGGTGAAGATTTTTACTACGATGCTAACGCTAGCGACCCCGATATGCTCACGATTTACAACGACAGCCTGACCTTCAACTTTACGTTCACTAACGATTGCTCAAAACTTGGTGGAGGGGACTGCAATTCACACGACCCCGGCTCGATATTCAGCATAAACGAAACCACAGGCCTTATACACATCAATGCCATGAGGAATGACACAGGAAACTACACCATGAATCTTACAGTTACAGACAGCGTAGGACTTGTAAACTGGAGCCTGATAAATTTGACTATAACCCCTGACTGGGCTCCTGTTATAGAACCTGTTGGCCCACAAAACGGGACTCAGAATGAAATCTTTTATCTGGCTTTCAACATAACTGAAAGGGATAACGACACGATGTTCATAAATGTGACAACGCTTTACAGAAATCTTACGATTTTTCCAAATCCAAACCTATTTCCTGTAAATATCAGCAATTCATCAGTTCCGACTAACAACCTGACAATGAACCTTACCATGAACTATACCCTTAACAACAGCCAAGTTGGAAATTATACGATAATGGTAATAGCCACTGATAAACCATGGAACAGAACATCAACAACGTATTTCAACATTACCGTTGAGAACATAAACGACCCCCCGCAGATAATCAACTTCACGTCCTGTTACAACGAGAGCGAAATATATCCCCTGGACCTCGAGATATACGAGAACATATACTACTGCCTGAGGTTGCACAATCCCGACCCTGACCTGTTAGTTCCGCGCTATTTCTACTGGGAAAACCTGACTTACAACCTGACTTATGAAGAGTGCAACGCAAGCGACGATTTCTTCCCCAGCGGAAACTGTTCCGGAAAAACACAAATTGCGATGAACATAACAATGGGGATCATCGATTTCACAGCCGAAAACGAAACATGGCATGGGAACTACACGTACAACCTTACGATCTTTGACAGCAAAAACGCAACAGCAACGAAAACGATAAACATCACGATTTACCCAGCGAACGACGGGCCAGTCCTTGATAAGCTGGCCTTGACAAACGAGAGCGGAAACGAGACCTATTATGACTTCCCCATAAATGAAACCATAGTATTGATGGAGGGGATTACCTACAACCTGAGCGTGAACGCCACCGACGAGGAGGAGAACACGCCCTTTTACTACAACGCAAGCTTTGCCTGCACAGCGGCAGACTGCGACCTCTTCACATTGAACCATATAACAGGGAAAACGAATTTCACACCGGACACGAGCAATGTTGGCAATTACACCGCCAATTTCACGGCCACCGATTCGGGAAACGCGACATTCGGATACGACAACGCCACCGGCTGGGAACTGGTGAATCTTACTGTAAAGAAGAAGTGGAACGTACCCTATATCGAGACTCTCCACCCTGAGGGCTGGGACTACACCGCCTCCGAGGGGAGTCCAAAAGGCTTCAACTACAAGGCATACGACCTTGACAACGAAACCCTTAACTGTACCTGGTATCTGGACGGAAAGGTCATACGCGGTCTGTCCCAAACAATGGATTACGTGCCAGACTGCAACTGCACAACAACGGGAAGTTGGCCCTACAACGTATCATATGATGACGCTTTCAACTATTCGGCCGGAATAAACAGGACTGTAACGCTTATTGTTGTGGACCCGGGAGGTCTGAATGCCAGCAAAGACGTAAACATAACATTCTTTCACGTCAACAGGGCTCCGAGGTTTAACCAGGACATCGATTCCCCAATAAAATGGACTTCGTACACTTCGGTAACCCCCATAAATCTGAGCACCCACTTCGAAGACGACGCGTGGGAAACACTCGAGTTTACGTACATAGGCGCAACGAACATCGATGTCGTGATCAGTGAAGAGAGTAATGTGACCCTCACGCCGAAGGGCAGCTGGTACGGCACCGACTGGATAGTATTCGTGGCCAACGACTCGGAATATAACGCGACAAGCAACAACGTCACCCTCATTGTCGAGTACAAAGCACCTAAGACGAAACCCACCCCCGTTACTCGATATCAGTACAGGCCAAAGGTTGTCTCGCTGCGGATAATAGTCCCGGAGATAGTCACGGTGGATATAGGAAAGAGCAGCAGGGCAAAGGTGATACTGTATAACGATGGGGACTACAATCTGCACAATATAAACCTCACTGCGAGCACGAATGAGACAAACATAACGCTGGCACTCGAGGATACATTCATAGATAAAATAGAAATAGGAGAAAACGTCACCACTTGGTTGAACATGGGCATAGGGGATTTGGATGTAAACCAGACATATCTGGCCCAGGTTCTGGCGGATGTGGGCTCCCCGCCTCTCCAGGAGTCCGCAACGATCACCATCCAGGTGATTCCAACCAACAAGACCATAGCCGAAACCGAGATAGTGATGGTAAAAGACCTGTTTGAGGAGAATCCGGAATGCATGGAATTGTTCGGTCTTATAGTGCAGGCGGAGGAGTCCCTGGACAAGGGCGACATCGCCGAGGCCAGGAGGCTCACCAAGCTGGCAATGGACCACTGCCATGACATGATAGATTATGCAAAATTGAAAAGAAACGAGACAGGGCTACTGCAACCTTCCACGGTGGGGCAGATATTCCTGAACCCGATCTTCGTCATGGGTTTTGCCGTCGCTGTGCTCGTCCTTGCCATGCTCGGCTTCTGGCTCATGTCAAGAAGGCAGACAACCCCAATGAGCCAAACCGTTTAACTGACGGCGAGCGGGAAATCCCCCTTTCCTTTAGAGGTTGGGTAGTTCACAAATCAGCGTCTCTTCAACTTCCTCAGGGCGTAGTTGATGGGATTCTTCACGCTTTTTTTGGGGCCGCCGCACAGAGTGTCTGGCTTGCAGACCCCGAAGTCCTCGTAGTACCCCGGGTTGTCGCAGTTGGGAGGCGGCAGTGGCTTTTTCCTGTTCTTGTGCCATCTCACCTGGCCCCGGACGTAGCTCTCCCTGAGCGGGGGCTTGTTCTTTTCATTCCACTTGGTCAACTCCGCCGAGATCTCATTCCAGCTCCATTTGAGGGAAGACAGGTAGTTGATCAATATGAACAGGCTGCGCTTTTTGCCGTCCGGCAGGCCCTTGAGGATATTCTGCACGCAAGGGGGCGCAAGCTGTATGGGGACAGGGCTATGCAGCGTGATATCCCTCCTCGCTTTCCTCTCCCTCTTTCTTTTCACCTTGGCCCACCAGTCAACTGCCTCGACAACCAGCATGGCAGCCTCGTTTTCCTCGAACTGGTCCAGCCAGCCTGTCTCGACCTTGATTTTTGCAGGCGACGCGTCTTCCTTTTTGAACTCCTCCAGTTGGCCCGGGCGCAAGGGAAGGGAGACCAGGTGCGTACGCTCATGCAGGGAATACGGCAGCCTGAAGAGGTGCCTGGGAGAAATGAGAATCGGGTCGATGTTTGCTATTTTGAACGGGTCTATGCCGTCTTCTGTCAAAATCCCCCCGACCTTGCGTCCCGTTTGCTCTGCGAGTTCCTCGACGCTCCATTTCTTAAGAATTGCGCGTTCAAGGTCGGGTCTGGCGAATTCTTTAATGTATTGGACAAGCTTTCTTGCAAGGTCCGGATACTGCTCGCTGGTGAGCTTGTAGTCAACGACAGACGGCATGGCCTCGAACGGGATCCCCATGTGAAATCCCGTCCCTCCCGTGAATTTTACAGCAACGTTCCTGATTCCGTGCTTTTTGAGCGCGGCCAAAAAAACAGAGACGGCAAGTAGCCCGTGCTCGGTCTGCTGGCAGTCTATGTCCAGCACAAGGTCCCAGCCGAGCCTCAGGCTCTCATAGTTCTCGGTGCCCACGGCCATGGGATTGGACCATCTTTCCAGGCTCCCGTGAAACGCGACAGCACCGCCCCTGACCTGCATCACTATATCCCTCGGGTAGACCAGCGTGTTGGGCCTCGTCGAAAAGCCGCCGTCCTTGAAAACGGCAACCACCTCTCTTCCCTCAGCAACGCGCAGCAGCGCCTGCTGAACGTCTTCCCTGCCGTAGTAGTTGTATATCTCCCTGACGCTCATGAATAAGATATATTACCAGCAAATTTATAGCTTTTTAAAATTCAATCATATTATTATTCAGGGTATTGTAGTTGAGGGCTTTGGCATGATCACTTATGAAACATTGCGCAGGATAGAGCAGGAAGAGAGGATAAGCAAAAGGCTTGTCCAGTTGCCGGATCGCTTTATGCTGGAAGTCATGGATTATATGCAAAAAAAGGCCACGATGGCAAAAGAGAAGGGCGACAAGTGGGAGCTGCAGACCGCCAGGCAGAGGTTCCACTCTATTATGCAGCTCAGGGAAAGGAAGATAATGAACTTCACCCTGTCCTTCGTCCGGTCGGGTGCCTTGCCGGAAAACATGATGCCGGAGGAAAGGGAGTTGTTCGACGGCGTGGTGAAGAGGGTAAAGGAATTTCATGACAAGAGGAAGAAGGCCATGTCCGGGGAGAGGGCAAGCTTCAAAACCGTCGCGATATTACAGCAACTGCCCCAGTTCGTGGGCATAGACATGGGCTATTACGGGCCATACAGGCAGGGGGACATCGCAACGGTTCCCGAGGAGAACGCGAGGCTGCTGATCGAGAGGGGCGCAGCAGAAGTGGTGGAAAGCGGGTAATTCTTTCACCCCCGTTTTCGACAATCTCAGACAATAAATTTATTAATCTTACCCATTATAATTAAGAGATTGAGAGATAGTGGATGATAAGTATGAAATACCCCAAGAGCATGACGATGTACTGCCCGCGCTGCATGCGGCACACGGAGCATGTAGTTAGCCTCAACAAGAGGCTGGGCAGGGGCATGGCGCATCCCATGTCCCAGGCGCAGAGGAGGTTCAAGGTCAAGCTCAAGGGGTACGGGTCTTTTCCGAGGCCCAATCCGCACGGAGACGGGAAGCCCACGAAGAAGGTCGATCTGAGGTTCAAGTGCAAAGAGTGCAACAAGTCCCACACAAAAAAGGGATTCAGGGCAAAGAAGTTCGAAATCAGGGGGAAGTGAACAAATGGACGGAGAGAGTTTTGGACCAGTAGGGAATAACGGTCAAAGATACCTTTTCATAGGCAGCAAGTTCGCCAGAGACGGGGGCGGATGGTATAATACCATCACCTGGCTCAGGGTCCCTGACTGCTTCGGTCACAAGCTGGATTTCAGATACAGAGATAATGTTGATCCCTTGAGAATACATCTGAAGGACGACGCCAAGAAAGAGGAACACGCAGAAGACGCTTTGGTTGATGCGGAACAGGCCGAAAGAGCTCCAACTGATGTGGATGCGCATGATGTGATAGCGGGCAGGGAAGGAAGAGCAGGTTCTGATATTGGATATGAGTTAGCCGTAGATGATGTGGAGAACTTGGTGTCAATGGGGGCAAGCAACGCATCGATGGGCGCATATACGGATGAGTCCGATCCTGAACCGGACGCCCATGGTGCGGACATCTTTATGGAAGTGGAGATGGTTGCGTGACATCCGAATTCGTCAGGGTGAAGTGCAAGGATTGCAAGAACGAGCAGGTGATATTCGCCAAGGCAGCAACTGAAGTCAAGTGCCTGGTCTGCGGCGCTGTGCTCGCCAAGCCGTCAGGCGGCAGGGCGGCTATACTGGCCAAGGTTCTAAAAGCCGTGGAATAAGGTTTTTAAATATCTCACGTGCCTATTCTAATTTTATGAGAAAGTCAGGATATCCGGACAGAGGAGAATTGGTCGTCTGCGAGATAACCAAGATCAACCCCAACTCTGCTTATGCCATGCTGCTCGAGTATGACAAAAGCGGAATGATTCACGTTAGCGAGGTGGCCAAGAGATGGGTCCGGAACATCCGGGAGTTCGTCAAGCAAAACCAGCTGGTAGTATGCAGGATTCTTAGAGTTGACAAAAACTACATATCCTTGTCAATAAAAAGGGTGAACAAGAACCAGGCCGACAGGAGGCTGCAGGAATTCAAGAGGGAGAGGAACGCTGAGAAGTTCTTGGAGCAGGTTGGGAGGCAGTTCAAAAAAAGCCTTGACGAGACATACGAGACAGTCGGGTATGCGCTGCAGGAGCAATTCGGCTCCCTGCACAAGACCTTCGAGACAGCGTTGAAAAACCCGGACCTGCTTGCTGCTAAGGGTATCGATCCCAAATGGGCCGATGCGATAGTAGAAACGGCCGAGCGTAGCTTCGTCAAGAAAACATACGAAGTGAAGGCGGAACTCAGTCTCGTTTGTTATGCGCCAGGGGGCGTGGACACCATAAAAGGGATACTGGCCAAGATTGGCGGCAAAGGCCTGGTGGTGAAATACATATCCGCGCCCAAATACCAGATAACAGGAAAGGGAGGCAACATCAGGGAAGTGAAAGAAGCACTTGAAAGCGCATGCAATGAAGCTGTGGATTCGGTTACCAACGCAGGAGGGGAAGGCGATTTCTCCATTTCCGGGAAAAATGATTAAAACAAGGGGTTAAGATTTCAAAGGGAGCTAGATTGGCATGGTTCTGGATACTTTTGGGGATTCGGTTAAAAGGTTATTCAAAAAGATTACCGGCTACTCCATTGTCGATAGGGAAAAGGTAGAATCGATTATACTGGAACTGCAGAGGGCTCTGATACAGGCTGATGTGGACGTCGGCCTGGTTGCCGAGTTATCGGAACGGATAAAGAAGAGCGTTCTGAAAAAGAAGCCACCTACAGGCCTGACTCTGAAGGAGGTACTGATCAAGAGCCTGTACGATGAGCTGGTCTGGTTTCTCGGGCAGGAACCCTCCAAGGTTGAATTGCAGGGACAGAAAATACTGCTTATCGGGCTCTACGGTTCGGGAAAAACGACCACGGCAGGAAAGATTGCCAAATGGTTCCAGACCAGGGGAATGCGTGCGGGCATGGTCGCCTGCGACACCCACAGGCCGGCCGCCCAGGACCAGCTAATGCAGATCGGCAAGAAGATAAAGGCACCTGTTTATACAGAGGGCAAGAACCCGAACGACATAGCGAAGAGAGCCATGAAGGAGAGCAAGGAGGCAGTTCTCATATTCGATTCGGCAGGCCGGGACGCCCTGGACAAGGGACTTGCGCATGAGCTGCACGATCTTGGCAAGACGATAAAACCGGACGAGGTGTGGCTCGTGATACCCGCGGAGCTGGGACAGGATGCAGGGAAACAGGCATCTGAGTTCAACAAGCTCGTAGGGATTACAGGCATAGCCGTCACAAAGCTCGATGGTACCGCTAAGGGAGGTGCCGCCTTAGCGGCGTGCAGGGCAGCGGGAGCCAGCGTAAAGTTCATAGGGAAGGGCGAGCAAATTGGTGATCTGGAGCTATACGACCCCAAGCGCTTCATTAGCCGGCTCATAGGTTACGGCGATCTGGCCGGATTGATGGAGAAGGCAAAAGAGGTCGGGATGGACGAGGGTGCAGCGAAAAAGATGCTCGAGGGGAAATTCACCATGAGCGACTTCCAACAACAGCTGAAGTCCATGCAGGGCATGGGCCCCCTGAACAAGGTGCTTGACATGATACCTGGCGCTTCGTCGGGGATTATGAAGAAGCTGCCGAAAGGTATGATGGAAGTGCAGGAAGGCAAGATGAAGAATTGGGGGTATGTGATACAGTCCATGACGCCAGATGAGAGGGAAGACCCTGCCATTGTCAACGCAAACAGGGTCAAGCGCGTAGCAGCAGGGGCAGGACTGAAACAGCAGGACGTCAGGGAATTGCTGAAATCCTTCAAGCAGATCAAAAAGGTCATGCGCATGACGAAGGGAGGCAAGGCCTTCAAGAGGGGCCCGTTCGCAAAGCTTGCAAAGCAGCTGGGGATGGGATTGTAGAGACAAGGAACCCCTTGGCAGAATTGAAACGGGGCACATTTAAATCAATTCTGGCTTTTATTTAATTGATTTTTATGAAAGCGAAAGACATGCTTGCGTTTGAGAAGCGAAAGGTTTTGACGATAGCGAAAGGCGTGCTGAAATTCGGGCCTGTATGCGACAACTGCCTGGGCAGGCAGCTGGCCAATGTCTCTACCGGCTTGACGAACAGGGAAAGGGGCGGAATTCTTAGGAGCATCTTGAAAGTAAAGCAGACAAAAGAAAAATGCGTTGTTTGCAATGACATCTTCAAGAGACTGGATGAATATGCAGACAATGCCGCAAAAAAGCTGAGAAAGATAGAGTTTGACACTTTCCTGGTCGGGACAAGGATGAGCCCTGGCATGATCCAATCAGAGGAGTCTTTTTGGGAGGATGTGGGTATAGAGCACTGCGAGTCCATAAAATCAGAACTGAACAGGGAGCTTGGCAAGCTGATATACGCCAGGATAAAAAAGGAGGTCGACGAGTCAAATCCTGACGTTCTCGTTCTGCTGAATCTTGAGCGGGACAGGATAGATTTGAATGTCAGATCCCTGTTCATCACCGGTCTTTACAAAAAACTTGTCCGGGGAATCCCCCAGACCAAATGGGACATGTACGAGGAGAGCGTCGAGGACATCATAGCCCGGCCGGTGATGCTGGCGACAAAAGGGGAAGAGCACGCCATGCATGCGGCCGGTCGAGAGGACATCGATGCCAGGTGCCTTGACTGGAGGCCCTTCGTCCTGGAGATAAAGAATCCGGTTAAACGCAGCATCGAGTTGCTTAAAATCGAGCGTGCTGTCAAAAAAACAAAGAAGGCCGAGATTTCGGGCCTTAAATTTTCAAATAAAAAAGAGGTTGTAAGAGTAAAGTCCATGAGGCACGACAAGACATACAGCGTTGTCGTGGAATTCGAAAAAAGCGTGAAAGACATTGAAAAACTGGAAAAGATCAAGGGATACGTCAGCCAGCGCACCCCTCTCAGGGTGATGCACAGGAGGGCCGACAAGACAAGGAAAAGAAGGGTCAAGGATATTAAGTGGAAAAGGATAAACAATAAAAAGTTTGAGTTCCAAATAAAAGGAGAAGCAGGGTTATATATTAAAGAACTGGTGACAGGAGACGAGGGCCGGACAAGGCCTAGCATTAGCGGCATGCTGCAAAATCCTGCGGGCGTTCGTACGCTCGACGTAATAAAGATATGGAAAGAGGAGAAATGATACCATGGTAAAGGCGTCAAGGGGCCTGAGGTCCGGGACAAGAAGAAAACTGGCAAAGGAGAGCAGGAGCAAATTCACAATCACCCCCTATCTCAGGCAATTCAAGGCGGATGAGAGGGTAACCATCAAGCCAAACCCCAGTTCCCATCTTGGCATGCCCCATATCAGGTTCAGGGGAGCGGCAGGAGTCGTGATTGGGAAGAGGGGCAATGCGTATATAGTGCAAGTAAAAATGGGCAACCGACATAAAACAATCACCGTGAGACCCGAGCACCTGTTACCCGTAGTTGCAGGGGGATGATAGCATGGAGATAAAAACCGAGAAATTCGTCACGTCATACGAGGCAAGGAAAATCCTCAAAAAGAGAAGCAAGGAAAGCGAGCTCAACTACGAGCAGAAAAACGCCCTGGATTATCTCAACAAATTCTGCAATGTCCCTGAAAAGGAGATTTCATCCATGGTCGGGGAACTCGGAAAGATAGAGAAACTGCAGGAAAGGCACATCGTCAGCATCGTTGAGATGATGCCAAGGGATGATGACGACCTGCGGTTGCTGTTCGCGAACGATAGGATAGTCTTGTCTGACGATGAAAAGAAAAAGATAGTGAGCGCGGTCAAACGCCACAACAAGTGAGCATGGAAACTTCCGCGGTTCCCGGTTCTTTTTATACCAGCTTTTGGAACCAATGATGAACCTTAACTTCATATGACCAACTTTTTAATTGCCACTTGGTAGCTAAACGTATTTACTGGAGTAGCGATATCTTTATAAGTGGATAGAGAAAAGAATATATTACACTATCTAAAATATAATTACTAAGAAGGAGTAAATTATGGAAGAAATTCCAAGAAAGAAGGCAAAAATCAAATGCCCGGAGTGCGGAAGCGAGAATATCAAGTACGATCCGGCCAAGGGAGAATCCGTATGCACGAAGTGCGGGCTGGTTATTGACGAGTCCATGATAGATTTTACGCAGGAATGGAGGGCCTTCGACGAGGACCAGAGAAGCAGAAGGGTAAGGACAGGAGCGCCCCTGACGCCGACAAAGCATGATCAGGGAATTACAACCGAAATGGGAAAAGGCAGGGGCGAGTTGTTCAAGGTAGCGCCGAAAAAGAGGGCGCAGTATTACAGGCTGACGAAATGGCACAAAAGGCTGATCAAATCAAAGGACAGGAACCTGTCTTTCGCCTTTTCCGAGTTGCAGAGGCTTGTCTCATTTCTGACACTTTCCCAGTCCATACACGAAAGGGTTGCCAAGCTGTACGAAAAGGCTGTGGACGGGGGTCTCGTTCGAGGGAGAAGCACGGAATCCATAATAGCGGCATTGCTCTATACCGTATGCAGGGAGGAAGGAGCACCGAGGACCCTTGATGAAATTTCAAAGGCATCGGGCATCAACAGAAGGGACATCGGCAAGACATACAGGTACGTTGCCAGAAAGCTTGAAATGAGGATACTGCCTGCAAAGTCGCAGGACTACGTCCCGAGATTTGGTTCCTTGCTGGGATTGTCCGAGAGGGTTCAGGTCCGGGCCGTGCATGTTCTTGATCAGGCCAGTCATTTCGACGTGACCTCAGGAAAGGGGCCAATAGGCGTCGCAGCGGCTGCGTTGTACATAGCCGCGGTGCTTGAAGGGGAGAAGAAAACCCAGAGAGAGGTCGCGGACGCTATAGGGGTGACAGAGGTAACCATCAGGAACAGGTACAAGGAAATCATAGAGAAGCTTGGGATAAAGGACGAAGTGGAAGAGAAAGTTAAGGAAGAAGATGAACAGCTGAACAAGAACGAATAAATATACCAATACTACTTATATTTTTTAATCAGTTAATCCAGCCTTGGGTGATTCTTATGGGAGTTCATGAAGCAAGAATAAAGGATAATAGGATACTTCTGCCAAAACCTTTACGTAATTATTTAGGACTTGCCCCAGGTATGACATTATATCCTGTCCTAATTTCAGATGGTCATTTGGATTTGTACACAGAGGATCAGTTTCGTCGGCTTTCAAATGAAACAGGCACAGGAGCAGGCAATGATCATGATACCTTTTATGAAGACTATCTTATTGCCAACCATCATACCACATCTCGTGATTCTGGCGGTGACGATACTGAGGCTGCTTATAAACTATTACATGCCCTTTCGTCACGTGTCGTTATCGACAGTGAAGGAGGAGTTCGGCTACCGACTCGGGCAATGTCCGGGTTCAATGGATACGGACTTATAGTTTTTGAGGACAACAAATTTGGAATATGGGACACGAATAGATACTACAGGAATAAATTAGGACTTGACGGTACATCATCCTAAAAATCCATGGCGGTTGCTATCTCTTTTCTCAGGCCCGGCACCTGTTTTGCCAGTTCTTCTTTGGTTCTTTTTATCTGGTGTTTAAGCAGCATTTCCATTTCCCTTTCGCTTCTGCGATTGAAGGGGTTCAGCTCCCTGAGCCTCTTTTCCGGTATTCCGGGAACTTTCTTTGGTACGAGCACCTTTCCCTTCCAGAAGGGATGGGGTTCGTAACCTATCGCCCCTCTTGCTGCCTGTAAAAGAAAGATTTCCGTTTCCTGGATAGTTGGACCGGTGCCGCCAACGGGCTTTTTCTTCCCGTCTATTTTCTGGAATATCGGCTTGGGCACGCCGTTTTTTGTCTCGTACTCTGTGCCAACCCTGCCTGTGGTGTTGATCAGATAGCATTCGAGCGTATCCTTCCCTGTTTTTCCCAGCATCGCATCGCGCTTTAGCTTGAATTTCAAGAATCTGTGAACGTGGTCCGCTGCCCTGGCCTTCTTGCCAACTATAAACGGGTTGTAAAGGGCAACATACTTTTCCTCCCCGACGCCCTCGGCGCTCTGAGCGGGATGGCCGACTGTCCTGCCGGCAGCGAGGGTAGCAGCCGCAAAGTTGGCATCCGCTATCCTAAGCCAGGCGTAATCTGTCAGATAGCCGGGTGAAATGAACACGGCCATGTTCGGCGGGAATTTTATGTCGATGCTACCGTCGAAATAGTGTCCCATATCTTGCAGGTACAGAACGGTTCTCGAGTTTTTGTTTGGCATGCCGCGATATTGCAGCCTTTCGCTTAAGAAGTCGGGCTTCCCCTCACTTCCCCTGTCGGTGTTTTCGTGGTATGCCCTAGGGCTCATGCACGCCATGTATATGGCTACCTGATTTTCGTCAAGGTCCTCAGTCTTCGTCCAAGCACCGAACTCGCTTCCCCTGACGGAATTGGCAAAAAGCCCTACAATGTCATCGTTCTTTACGTGCTGGTTTTTGACGAGACTTAGAACATCAATTCCCCTGTCCACATAAAACTTGGCGCTGTCCTTGTTGAATATGTACATTCCGTGAGTGCTCTTCCCGCTTCCCGTCAACCCCCATATAACCATCCCGATATCCTTCCATTCCCCATTAACGTCCTTTACTGTGAACTGTTTTGAGCCGGCGTGAACGCCGGTGCCGCCATGGAGGTAGACGTGATATATCCAGTGCGTTAATGCCATCTTCTTCCATTCGCCCATATAGCTCGATACCGTCCCCAGGGTGAACCAGTGTTCCGGGAACCTTATGACAAACATAGGCGTTTTACCATCAGAGCCAGGCATGGTTGCGGGAGTCCACAGTCCAGGCAACATCAAAGCCTCCATGTCCGGCTTATTTTCTTGGTCTGCAAGGAACGTTGTTTCCTTCCATCTGAGCGCGAGGTCAGGATATTTCGAATCCGTCCAGACCCTGCAATGAAACCTCACGCTTTTGTGCTGCCCGTAAATACCATCCGTTTTTATTAACGGATTTGGCGCAAGCACGTATTCTAGGGCGCTTCTCATCATGAATTTGTGCTGATCGGTTAGCTGGTCGTTATCTTCTACGACATCCGTGCTCCTCTTGCTTCTGCTCCAGATGTTGGAGCTCCACCCGACGCTTCCGTTCGCATACCTTTCACCATAGAAATCCGCATGTTTTAGCAACTCTTCCCTTTCAGGATTATCGATAAAGGTCTTCCATCCACGCTTTCTCTTCCAAGCAAGTATGTTGTGAAAGGACGATATGAAGTTCTCTATGGTCAGGTCCTCTAGATCTGGTATGAGTCTCATACAATTCTCCCTTAAGAAGAAAGATATTTTTGCAATATATAAATATTTATAAAGACTTATTTGACAAATGATAAAATGAAACTTGAAAAAAAAGACAAAATGATAATACGTAGGCTTTTGGACAACGGAAGGATGAGCTTCTCGGATTTGGCAACACGCTGCAAAATCAGCAGGCAGACAGCATTCAATAGGGTGAAGCGGCTAAAAAACACTGGCGTGATAGAAAAATTCAGCGTAAGATCGAGTCACAAAAAACTGGGGCTGGACTTCAAGGCATACCTGCTGGTGACAGCGGAACCCGGCAAAAAGCACAGGGAAGCGCTGTCTAAATTCCTGATAAAGAAGAAACAGGTTTCGCAGATACATTATCTTTTCGGTAGGTTTGATTTCTTCTTGGAGGTGATAGCCACAGACAGGGAGGAGTTGGCGCAGCTGCTTAGTGAGATACACCAGTTCGAGGCGGTCAACAGGACAGAAACATTCATAGTTTATGACACCATCAAATACGACCCGGAAGGACCTGTAAAGCGCCTGCTGGAAAGCGGTTAACCCGTAAAGATGCAAGAACCTTAGTCCAGGTAGTAGTATTCCCCCCTTCTCTTCTGCTCCCTGTCGAGCACGGAGTCAGGTTTGTTGGCCCTGGCCCTTCCGGTGTGCTCGTCCCGGCGGAACGTGATGCCAACCCCAGAAAGAAATTTGTTCATCCCGTCCCTGAGATTGGTAGGCGCATGGCCAAATCCATGAACCCCCCTGGCGCCCTCGAACACCATCACCCTGTCCGCAACCGCGTCTAAAATCTGCAGGTCGTGGTCGACTATGAATGCGGCAACCTCCATCCCTTCCACGACCTCCCGGACGAGGTGCGCAACCCTAAGCCTCTGCTCGACATCAAGGAACGCGGTGGGCTCGTCCAGCATCAGTATCTCGAAGTCTTTCCCGAGGGTGGACACTATCAAAACGGCCTGCAGTTCGCCACCTGAAAGCTTGTCCATCTTCCTCTCCATGATCTTTTCCAGTTCCAGCACGCGCAGAATCCTCTTGCTGCGTTGGCTTGAAACGTCCTCCATTTCCCTGGTTAGATACTCCCGGACGGTCATGCCCGCATCGGCCTGGCCCAGTTCCATCCTCTGGGGCTTGTAGGCAAGCTTGAGATTTCCCAGCTCCTTTCCCTCGTCCGGCTTGACATTGCCCGTCAGCATGTTTATGAATGTGCTCTTTCCGGTGGCGTTTGGTCCCATAATCCCGATAATCTCACCCTTGTACAAGGTGGAACCTTCCGTGGCCAGGGAGAAACGAGCGAACTTCTTCTTGAAAGCCGGGAAAGCCATGAGCGGCTTTGTTTTCATGGAAGGGCTGGCGCTCGAGCTGAAAAATATTCCCTCTTCCCTGAACCGCACGTTCTCCTCCCTTATGTACCCCTCCAGATAGGTGTTTATGCCTGTCCTCACGCCGTGCGGCTTCGATATGATCCCGAAGCATGCGGGCTTCCCGTACAGGATGTGCACCTGGTCTGCGAGGTAGTCCGCCACGGCCAGGTCATGTTCCACCACTATGACCATGGAATCAGACGCCAGCCTCCTTATTTCCCTTGCGACCAGCAGCCTCTGCTCGACATCGAGATAGGAGCTTGGCTCGTCGAAAAAATAAAGCCCGGCGTCTTTGAGGATGGTGGCCGCGACAGCCAGCAGCTGCAGTTCGCCTCCCGACATCTTTAGTACATCCTTGTCAAGCAAAGAATCCAGGTTGAGCCCCTTTTTCATCTCTGCCAGCTGGTTTCTCTCGTCCACCTTTTCCAGCAGTTCCAGAGCCTTGCCGGTCCACATCTTTGGTATGGGATCGATATTCTGGGGCTTGTAGGCCACGGACACCCCCCTGTTTTTCAGATTGGTCAAATAATCCTGCAGTTCGGTGCCCTTGAATAACTGAATTATCTCAGCCCAGGCAACGCTCTTGCCAAACACCCCCATATTCGGTTTCA
The DNA here is from genome assembly GCA_964559215.1 of uncultured archaeon. Taxonomy (GTDB): domain Archaea; phylum Aenigmatarchaeota; class Aenigmatarchaeia; order QMZP01; family JAFGSV01; genus JAFGSV01. The sequence goes on along the minus strand of CAZLFZ010000019.1, from coordinate 1,161 downwards.
GTTCGCCGGACAATATTTTTATCGCGGTGGATTTTCCCACGCCGTTCTGGCCTATGAGCCCCACAACCATTTTATGCTTGGGGATCGGCAGCCTGTACAGTACGAACTGGTTCCGCCCGTATCTGTGAACCGGGTTTTCATGCAACTCCGCCGGCATGTTTATGACGGTTATGGCTTTGGTTGGACACCGGTTGACGCATATGCCGCAGCCGATGCACAGGGACTCGTCTATCAGGGGCTTCTTGTCAGCCTCGTTTACGGTTATGCAGTCCTCTTCGGATCTGTTTATCGGACACATCTTTTTGCAGAGATAATTGCATGCGCTGGGTCTGCATGTATCCCTGTCTATTACCGCTATCCTTTTGGCCACAGAATCACGCACCTATTACCTCAACATCCTTTCCGAACAATGTTTTCATAATTCGCCTGAAATCGCCGGCCGGGATACGCGGACCGGGACCCCTGCCGACCAGCACCCTGAGAACTTCACCTCGCGGCCTGTACAAAACATTTACGCCGGCAACAGGAACCGGATGTAGCAGGTTTAGTATGAATCCCTTGATGTCGGATGCCTCTTCCACTATTCTGACGGGCTTGCCCAATTCCTTTTCCAGTTTTTTCACCACCAGACCGTTGCGGCCTATCACCCGTGCAGCGTCGCCCTTCTCGCAGATGATAACCATGAGGTTGGCTGATTCCACCGCGTGCTTGAGCGTGATGTCTCGCAGGGATTTGATATTGCCAGACATGTGTAAAAGAATCCTGGATACGTGTACATCGGTATCACTGATTACCCCCGTCTTCACCTTTTCCCTGCACGTCTGGCAGAGCATTTCGGAGCGCAGGCACACACCGCATATCGGAGCTTGCATAATAAACACCAAGCATCCAAAATTTAAATTTGCAATTTTGTCAACCCTTCTTGACCCGATGTTTATTCAAGCTTAATGTCTATCTACCACTTTTTTAAACCAGAACACCAAAAAGATAGAATGGTTGAAAAACGGGGCGCCAAGGCGAAAAAAACCATAAGCCAGTCAATAAAAAACCTTAAATCGGTCAAATGGGCGGCGTCCGTTAAGAAAAGTGGCAGTTTCTGCATTCAGCCAAAAAGATTCCTGCCTTTCTTTGCCGCGGATTTGGTTGCGGTCTCCCTTGCTT
>CAZLFZ010000018.1:0-29641 GCA_964559215.1 uncultured archaeon | reverse complement strand
CGCAGTCGCTCGAGAGAGACCGATAGGTCGGGAGTTCAAATCTCCCCCTCGGGATGATTTTTATTTTTTAACGCCTCAGTATGTCGTTTTTGATGGAAAATTTTTAGAATTTAAGGGAGATTTGTACTCAGAAGCTGTAATCCCGCCGCCGGGATATTATTTAAGCCCCGATTAAATCGCTTTGGATAAAATCATATTCACGATTTTTCAATAACTAATTATCATCTATCCGGTACACTGACTGTTGTTCTGATACCATCACCAAACCTGACAACCTTTCTATTAGGTATTAATACTCTTCGTGCTTCAGCTACATTTTTTTCATCTTCATATTCATGCACCGTTCCGCTGGAGCGAACAAAATCGAAAGACGCGTCAGAAAATGGTAAATTGCTTAGATTCCCAACAACATATTCAATTCTTTCCATGGTACCTTTCAATCCATCTAACACGGCTTTTGGTGGCTCTTCTAAAAGCATTCGCTTTACTGTCATTTTGGAAACATCAGAATAATATTCTAAAACAGCTTTACAATATTCAGGCTCCATAGGCCCCATGGTTACGTCGGTAACCACACGTTGTAAAATTTCTTTTCCAACCGGGGAATATCTTTCTAAATCCGATGCTATTTGTCTATCTGCTCCAATCCCTCCGTTATCATCAATTTCATAATCTTGTAAAAGATATTCAACTGCAATATGGAGTGGTTCATCCCAAGGTTCTAATGAAAATTCTGGCCAAACTTCTGATTTCTTGGCAGAACGGCCAAGCATCTGTGCAGCAACAATCCTACAAACTTTTTCTGGACTATCTATGAAATAAGTTCCATCTTTATCCAAACCAACATAATATCTTTTTTCTTGGCTCGGTTTGAATGCATCTACAATTATTCCATGACCTCTGCCACACCCTATATCCAATATTTTTATCATTTTTATTACTAAAAAGTAATTATTTATAAATTTAACGGACATTCTTATTGAATAATCGAATTTTTATAGAAGTCCGATATAATAAATATTAAGGCGAGATCTGCACTATGACACCCGAATCTCCCCCTCGGGATGATTTTTATTTTTTAAGGTCGATTGATATCGTTTTGAATTGTAAATTTTCAAAACTCGGGGTGGGATTTGCACTAAGACAAGCCAATCTCTCGCCAGGATTTTTCGACTTCTCAATCATTCTTCCATATCTCGAAAACCCGGAATTTTATGCTCATTTTTTCCAATAACTTTCTTACCCTGTCGGTGTCAGCCAGAGGTATCATGAACACTCTGGGACCCATTTTCAACCCGCTTGCATCACTCACAACGCCAGGATATCTCTTTCCATGCAAAGAGTATCCAAAAAGTCTTCTGTGGAGGTTTATCCTCCTCCTCTCCTCATTAACTGTATCATAGCTGAAAATGGCGTATCCCTTTAATTTTGCAGGGACTGATTCATATTTTCCGAAAAGTGTAATACCGTCTGAGATTATACTTGCTCTCAATGACTCCCATTCCGTGCTTTTCAAATCCCCAATAATCACGTTTATGTCGTTCTCCAAGCCCTTAATTTGCCAGCGCTTGAATTTTTCCGTTTTCTCAAAATTCTTCTTAAGAACCTTAACTTTATCTTCGGTGACCTTTCTCGCATTTGGGATGTCTATAAATATATCTATATCGCTTTCAGAATCAAATCTTCCCCTCGCAACGGAACCGAAAAGTATGATATTCCTTATCCCATCCACTCTTTCCTCTATATAAGAGGCATAATCCATGGCAAACGCAACCAGTTCTTTCTTGTTCATTCCAAACCTACCTCCACACCAACAAGCTTTTTCAATTCCCTGAAAGCTTCTATCACCTGCGTTATCTCTTCGTATGGCTTTCTCTTTCCGTAGCACAGCACTGATCTCTTCTCTTCAATTGTTCTCATTAGTTCAAGTATTTTCTCCCTCTTGGGAAAATTCGCGGGAAGTCTTCTTTCAATCTCGAATCCCTTCTTAAATGTCCGATGGTCAAATCTTTCTCCGGAAGTAGTAAGATTGAGTTTATGCATGTAAATGGAGAAAAGCTCGACGCTTCCCTGTGAAGCATTGTAGGCTAAGTTTCTCTGATTCTTCTCGACACCTTCTTCTATGCAGTCATTGAGTTTCCTTTCGTGCTCTTCCAATGCAGCAACATGTTCCTCAAGCTTCATATGCACACCCGTACATATATAATGTACATTTGTAACAACATATATTTAAATGTTACGATAGTACATATTTAATGTACACCTGTAACAAAAAGTGATAGCTAAAGGTTGCCAATATATTAGCAACCTACCTAAATAATGCAAAAACAAATATATCATAAGAGCAGGTGGGATTTGCACTTAGGCATCGGTGTCTCCCCCTCGGGATGATTTTTATTTTTTAGCGTCTAATGATATCCTTTTTGACGCATAAAATAATCAAATGCCTCTATCCAACCACCGACTAAAGTCGGTGGTTTGTTGGTGCGGCATATCGTTAATAGAGTGTGCCTATCTACCGGTTAAAACCAGTAGTTTTTTGGTTCGAGTGATATAAGCCCAGCCAGGAATCATCAGGCCAGAGCAGGGCGATTAGGGGAGTTTTTTTGTTTCCCTTCCCTAATGGGTATCGATTGTAGCGATATGCCTATGGATAGCCGCTGTTGTATCTTATTTTCGCAGTCCCTCTATTACCCTTCCAGCCCCTAGCAGACCAGGCACCACGAAATCCGCCTTCCTCATGTATTTTTCAGGCAGGGTGCTCGTTATCGCTATGCAAAGCATGCCGGCGCTTTTGGCGGAGTCTATCCCCAGAGGGGCGTTCTCTATCGCGACCGATTCCCCCGGTTTAATGCCCAGAGCACGCATGCAAAGGAGATAAGGTTGCGGACTCGGCTTGGGATTTTTCGTTTCGTCCGCTGTCACTATGTGATCGAAAAGTTCCATTTCATCTGGAGTCAGATGGATGCACACGCTTTTCCTACAACTTCCCGTCACCAGGCCTAACTTGAGTCCATGTTTTTTCAGTCGCATGATCAGTTTCCTGCCGGCGGGTTTCATCTTCAGTCCACCTGCAAGTTTCTTGTAGATTTTGCGACTCGTCTCGACAACCTCTTCAATCTCGCTGATATCGTCTATGTCGATGTCTTTCGACTTAAGCAAATCCGAGACTATGTCAAAAGACCTGCCGCCCTCCCGGATGTACAGGTCAAGGGGCTTTAGGTCAATTTTTCCCTTTAATGCTTCCTTAAACGCGAGGAAATGATAATGAAGATTGTCTGCCAGCGTCCCGTCCCAGTCGAATATTACTGCCTTTATCATGTCCACCAACTACCCCGCTTGAATGCACGGATTAAATTTATAAATGATAGGCTTAATATATACTTGGCGGCCAAAGTGGAGAGGTTTACCCGTTCCCATCTCGAACACGGAAGTCAAGCTCTCTCACGGTCTGGGTGGTACTGGCGGAAAGCTGGACGGCCTGCAATGATGGATGCAAGCCGTTACATGGCCTGTAAGCTGGAAAGCCCAGATCGCTGCCAATTCTTATCTTGCCAAGGTTTGCGAAAGATTTAAATTCTGTAGGGGAATAAGAATATTGAAGTGCCTCGGTAGTGTAGTGGTCTAGCATATGGGACTGTCAGAAGCTTTTTGGGAAAAAAGTGGCAGCAAAAATACAAAAAGCTTTGCGGAACTCCCATGACCCGGGTTCAAATCATTTCCGCATCACATTGCGGAAGGGTGAAATTCCCGGCCGAGGCGCTCTTTTCATTTCCAGGGAACGCAAAAGGTATTAAAATATAAAAGTATCCAACAATTAATTTACACGAATGGGCCCGTAGCTCAGTCTGGCTAGTGGGGCGAAGCAGGTCTGCCTGCTTCCTCGGCTAAAGCACCAGACGAGCACGCTGTTTGATTGGCAGCGTGCCAGGTGGTGAAGCTTTTAATGTCATTAAAAGCGTGTGCAGAACCCATCAGGGTTCGATGACAGAACAAACCTGGGTGTCGCGGGTTCGAAATAAGCTTTTTGCACAAGACAAGTGTACAAAAACAGGGAGGAAAAGTACGCTGACGCAAAGAATGCAAAATGCTTACCAAAGTCCCGTCGGGCCCATTATTTCATTTTAACTAGGCTGTTTGTGCTTGTTATGCTTGCTGTTGTTTTACTTTCTGGTATGGCTTTTATTGGGATTTTTGGTTCACTCCTGGTGGTGCTTTTTCGCTTTCTTTGCAATTCCGAAAGATAATCGATGCTGACACCATGGGGTCTGTAATGAGGAGGCAGGTATGAAAGGCTTTTTTTCTCATCCGAGAACTTGTCATATCTGTTCATTTCTACAAACGTGAAATGAATCCTGCCGAGTTCGTCAGGGTTATCTTCGAAAAGAGTTTCAATGTGATCTTTCAGCTCTTCGTACCTTTCGAAAGGTGATTTAAAATCACTTTCCGTGAACCTCTTCCAGAATTTCCTTCGCCCTGATTCACTTTTAGGGACAGGCGAGTAAGGCACAGCGAAAACAACTTCCTTCCTGCCTGGCTCTGTATAAGCAGCATCAAGCGTCTCGTCAATCATGGCCATTTGGTCATTATTCAGAATTGCATAAGGCATCACGCCCAGCTCGAATTCATTTTCTTCAATACTTTGCGAGATTTCTTTTTGCTGTTGACTTGAAAAGACATTTATTTTTCTTGCTTTTACCGCATCTTTAGGTAGTTCATGCTCATACAACACCGCAAGGTCTATGTTTCTATCACTAGCATCTTTAGCCTTTATCCTGTCCCTTCCGTCACCGTCACTGCCTCCAGACTCACGGGAAAATAAATATTCCAATTGTATCAATTCTTTGCGTGGTTCCAACTGCCCTTGCCGATTCTTAATGCAGAAGTTATCGTAACGCCCAGCGTAAATCTGGTGGGGATGCTTCGGAACTATGAAGACCTTACCAGAGGGCACTGGTTCAAATCCTATGTGATCATCATTAAGCTTCTGAAGCGCCTTACCGAGAGGTGCATCGCCTCTCAGTGCCTTCTCAAGCATGTAAAGCCTTTGAAAATATGTGAGTTCTGGTTTCCTCTGTCTCATGCAACGATAAATTTTGGCGGAATCGCGATCCCTGCTCATCCTTTTATCAAACTCAGGGAAAAATACAGGTGAATCAGGAAAGCCTATACCAATCACGAGGCCCTTATAATTATTTGGTATGACATATCCTTTCATACATGCAGCGATATCTGCTAGGTTACCCAGCGTGACACCATATCTAAAAGTGCTGTTATTCATAACGTATTTATCGTTCTTGCCATTTGCGCCCGTTGCTCCAATGTTAGCTACACGGTATGCCATTTTTCCACCTACTCCAAGATTTCCATGGAATCTATTACTCCTCTTCCTTCTCTGTCTAAACCCTTTACGATTTTGATGAAATCAGAACCATTCTCTTGATTGGCGCAGAGCTCTTCAATGTTCTGAGTCAATGCTATTATGGCTGCTCTCGTTCCCCTTGTTCTTATCCCGCCAATAATCATGATATTTTTTTCGGTATTGAATGGGTTCTTCATTTTTATTATGACACCGATTCTTGGATCCTTGTATACCTTCTTTGTTTTTTTGGAAACGAAGTGGGATTGATTCTCTCCAAGAAAGGTGATCGGCAGGGAATCCTTGAATCTGTCTATCACCGTGTTCGTTCTAGCGTTGCCCAACAATATGAGATTTTCATTCAAATCACTGCTGTGTATCTCAGTGTCAATTTTGTAGCAAGGAAAACTGTGCTTGTTGATGAAAGAGCCTATGAAAATGGCAAAATCGGAAAAGTACGAACCTTCCTTTGATCTGGTGTCGAATCTTCCGTGCTCATCCGGGTCGCCTATTATTATCTTTGCATCCAGAGTGCCATTGTTAACAAAGAGGTGCAGGAATTTTTGTATATGCGGACTGACTGCTGCCTGGTCTGCTTCCAGTGTAAACCCGTCATCGTGCAACTTCGCCGCCACCACCGGAGCCACGGCTTCGTATATCTTTGCCGTCATGCCGTGCCTTCTCTCCGTCCTGACGAGTTTCACTATCCCTGAATGCTCCAGCTTCCTCAGGTAGTAGTAAACCTTCTGCTCGTCTAGCTGCAGGTTTCTCGCAATGTCCAGAGCGCAGCCCGGCTCTCTCGTCAATTCTTTTACTATTTCAAGGGCGAGAGGGCTATTCAGAACGCTGAGTTTGTCTGGTTCCACTATCAAGGACTTATACGCCTTCTTGCCGTCTTCCGTGTGTTCCACCAAGACCGAATCCATCCTAATACACCGTTTTTATCGTTTTATATTTTGAATATTTGACCGAAAGATTTATAAATATTGTGATTTTAATCAAAATATTGTGAAATAATTTATAACTACTGAGTGGAAAGATTTATAAATATTACTTTCAATTATTATTATAAAATTTTAAAATATTGTGGAAAAATTGATAAGAAAGTGTCCGGGGTGGGAATAAAAATGGAAAGTCCGAACATCGTAAAAGTTGACTCGAAGGGGAGAATTCTAATACCAGTTGAATTCAGAAGTCACATGGGCGTCGAAGAGGGAACGGAAATGATCATAGTGCCTGACACCGAAAACAACCACTTCAAAATTCTTCCCATAGCGAAAGACTGCACGGCTGAGTTGAAGTTGCTGCTGTGCGATATGCCCGGCAGCCTGGCATCGGTTGCAGACGCATTGTCGGCGAACTCCTTTAATATACTCGTGAGCGAAAGCAGAAGAATGGGCGATGGACTGACGGAGTGGAAGATAATAGTAGACCTTGCGGACCGCAACGAGGGAGTAGAAACGCTCAGTGACGTCATCTCGAACATCGATGGCGTAAAATCTCTGGATGTTATCAGGAAATAATCGGGTAGCAAATAGAAACGGGCTATACTTTCAAAGAGTAAAGATAAAAAGGGAAAATAAAACCGGTTAGCGAAAGAATTTGAAAAAATAACCGAAAAGTTTATATGTATGCAGGTAGTTTATTTTAATTCAACGACTTATATTATTAAGATTACGTTTGAGTAGGGGATTGTGTAGACTGCGAGGGTGATTGCATCGGTAGAGATAATTAAGCACGAGCTTGTTCCAAAACATGAAATTTTGTCAGCCAAAGAAAAAGAGGCTGTTCTTACAAGGTTCAATGCAACTGAAAATCACTTGCCAAAGATATCGATTTCTGACCCAGTCATAGAAATGATTGGGGCAAAGCTCGGGAATGTAATCAGGGTAACAAGGAAATCTCCCACAGCTGGTGAAGCTGTTTATTATAGGATAGTCGTGGAAAAATGACTCGGGCTACTAGTGGGGTACGGGCAGACATTGGTATGGATTTCCTTAGTCTTATCAGAGCCTTTGAAAAAGAAAGGGGCTGGGTCAAGTACCAGATAGACTCTTTCAATCATTTCGTGGACCACGGATTGCAGGAAATAATAAACGAAATAGGTACCATTGAGTTGATGCCTGAGCTCGGTGACGCGAAGCTAATCTTCGGCAAGGTCGAGACAGGCAGCCCTTACATAACAGAAGCTGACGGGTACAAGAGGTCTAAGGAGACCAAGAGTCCCCTCTTTCCGAATGAGTGCAGGATAAGAAATCTCACATATGCAGCGCCCGTGTATGTCAACATTACTCCGACAATCAACGGCATACAGGAGAAGACCGAGAGGGTCCACATAGGAGACTTGCCCGTTATGGTGGGTTCAAAGTTGTGCTCCACTTTCGGCGTGTCCAAAAAAGAGCTGGTAGAGGCTGGGGAAGACCCCAATGACGCAAAGGGCTATTTCATAGTCAACGGCACAGAACGGGTTCTGGTTCTCATAGAGGAAATCGCCGGGAACAAGCCTGTTTTTGAAAGGGACGGTGAAGCGGTGACGGTCAGGGTTAATTCCGAAAGGAGCGGATTCAAGCAAAGGCATCTTATAGAGAGAAGAGCGGAGGGCAACTTGAGTATATCCTTCGCAAATATTAGAAAGTTGTCGGTTATAACCCTGCTCAAAGCACTGGGAATGGCAACGGACAAGGAAATATGCGAAAACGTGAGCAACGATCCGAAAATTCTGAACGAACTGTACATTTCGTTGTACGAGTCCGAGCCCACGGACGTGGAGGAGGCCATAGAGCTGATAGGCAGGAAGTTGAAGGTGTCCGAGGATTACAGACATGAAAGGGTAAACCAGATACTTGACAGGTATCTTTTGCCTCATATAGGTCAGGAAAAATCGGACAGAATGATGAAAGCCAAATATCTGGCAAGGGTTGTGAGAAAGGTTATGGCGGTCTTCCTGGGCATGATACCGGAGGATGACATAGACCACTACAACAACAAAAGGTTGCTCATGTCAGGGGAGTTGTTGTCTCAGTTGTTCAGGTCGGTTTTGCTAGGCAGGTGGGGTCTCATAGCCAAGATGACCTACAATTACCAGAAACTCACAAAAAGGGGCAAGCAACCGTCCGTTCAGGGCATCGTTGAGGCCAACGCTGTCACGAAGCAGATACTGTCATCCCTTGCAACTGGCAACTGGATAGGAGGCAGGACGGGGGTGAGCCAGAGGCTGGACAGGAGCTGTTTTATAAAGACCATCTCGCATCTGAGGAGTGTTGTATCGCCTCTGACAACCACACAGGAACATTTCAGGGCAAGGGAAATACACCCCACAGAGTGGGGCAGGCTGTGCCCTGCCGAAACCCCAGAAGGCAGTTCGATTGGTCTGAGAAAGCACCTTGCATTGCTGGCAGAAATAACACCCGGTCTTAGCAAAAATGAAAACGAAAGGTTGATAAAATCCATACAAATCGAATTAGAAAAAGCCAGCCACAAGGAGGTCAAGGAACCCTGCGACGTTTACTTTAACGGTGAATTCATAGGCAGGACATATTCACCAGCCAGGATTGTTGGAAATCTCAGGAAGAAGAGGGGGGCTGGGCTGATAAACGACCAGCTGAATACCGTTTATTATCAGAACTTCAATGAGATGAGAATAAATACGGACAATGGCCGGGTGAGGAGACCGCTTATCGTAGCGGAAAATGGCAAGCAGAAGTTGTCTGATGAGCTGGTAAAAAAGCTCAGGCTTGGAGAAATAGACTTGTCTTATCTCACCCGACACGGTGTAATCGAATATCTGGACGCAGAGGAAGAGGAAAATACATACATCGCACTAAAGGCCGAAAACCTGACACCAGCCCACACACATGTCGAAGTTACGCCCCTGTCAATGCTTGGTCTGCCCGCCACGATCATACCCTATCCAGAGTACAACAGGGGGGACAGAATAAATTACGGTGCAAAAATGGTTGGACAGGCTATCGGCGTGCCTGTGGCCAACTACATCGTACGCACCGACACCAAGTTCAACACACTCATATACCCCCAGGGCCCCTTGATAGACACCGACACCAGTGATGTGCTTTTCCAGTACCCGTCAGGGCAGAACATAGTTGTTGCTGTAATGTGCTGGGGGGGTTACAACCTCAACGATGCTGTTGTCATAAATAAATCCTCGATAGAGAGGGGATTGTTCAGATCGATCTACTACAGAACATATGAAACAGAAAAAAAGAGGTACTGGGGAGGTCAGGAGGATGAGATCGCCATCCCAGAACCCGGCATAAAAGGCCACAGGGGAGAGGAGGCTTACAATGATCTGGCTGCCGATGGCATAATAAACTCCGAAACAAGGGTCGAGTCTGATTCAGTTCTTATAGGGAAGAGTTCTCCTCTGAGGTTCCTGTCAGGGGAAGAGTTCGCGGCAGGGATTGAAAACCAGAGAGAAACATCTATATGCGTCCGGCACGGTGAAAGAGGGGTTGCCGACAAAATCCTGATATCCGAGACCCCAAACGGAAGCCAGCTGATAAAGGTCAGGGTCAGGGACGAGCGCATACCGGAACTGGGAGACAAATTTGCCAGCAGGCATGGCCAGAAGGGGGTAGTCAGTTTGCTGGTGCCCCATGAAGATATGCCATTCACGGCAAACGGCGTAGTCCCTGACATAATATTCAATCCCCACGGAGTGCCAAGCAGGATGACAATAGGGCAGCTGCTGGAGATGCTCGGCGGGAAAACAAAAGCCATAACATGCAAGGATATCAAAGGGACAGCCTTTAATCATAGCAAAGAGAGCGAAATCCGGAAACTCATGATGTTGGCCGGTTTCAGGGATGACGGAAAGGAGTCTTTGTATGACGGCAGGAGCGGAAAAGCCTACGATGTCATGATATTCACGGGTATGAGCTTTTATCTCAAGCTGGATCATATGGTGGCGAACAAGTTGCATGCCAGGGCAAGAGGCCCCGTGACCTTGCTGACCAGGCAGCCCACAGAGGGCCGGGCCAAGAGAGGCGGCCTGAGACTGGGTGAGATGGAACAGCAGTGTTTGGTGGCCCACGGTGCTGCTTTGACACTCAAGGAGAGATTCGATTCCGACCAGACCATGATACCCATATGCCAGAACTGCGGCCTTGTGGCAATATACGACAAAGCAAAGAACAGGTCAATGTGCCCGGTCTGCAAGGAGGGTAATATAAAGTGGGTTGAAACCTCGTGCGCATTTAAGCTGCTGCTGGACGAGATAAAGTCCATGTCCATATACCCGAAGTTGGAGGTGGGTGAAGCGTAATGGTAACAAGAATTAAAAAAATCTCGTTCAGCATACTGTCACCTGCCACGATAAAATCACTGGCCACGGTAAGGATAGTAACGAGCGATTTGTACGATGTGGACGGCTATCCGGTAGAGGGCGGTGTCATGGATCCCAGGCTGGGGGTGGTTGACCCCGGTCTGCATTGCAGAACCTGCGGATCCGGCATTGGAGAATGCCCCGGCCATTTTGGCTATCTGGAGCTTGCCAAACCAGTAACACATATACTTTACACGAAGGCCATATACAAGCTGCTCAAGATAGTCTGCAAGAAATGCGGAAAGATATTGTCAAAGGATGTAAAGTCTGTGAAGGTAAAGGAACTCAGCAGGAACCCGCCAAGCAAGTGCCCCCATTGCGGAGAGGTGCAGGGAAAGATAAAATTCTTGAAACCCTGTACGTTCTACGAAGACAAGGAAGAGCTCAGCCCGGAAGAGATCAGGGAAAGATTCGAGAGGATGACAGATTCGGAACTGAAAAAGGTGAAATTCCTTGGGGGCCGGCCCGAATGGCTTATCCTAACCCTTTTCCCGGTCTCGCCTGTTACCACCAGGCCGAGCATCACACTGGAGAGCGGTGAAAAATCAGAGGACGACTTGACTCACAAGCTCGTTGATATCGTGAGGATAAACCAGTCGCTCAGGGAGAACATAGACATAGGCGCACCCGATTTCATAATCAAGGACTTGTGGGAGTTGCTGCAATACCATGTGTCCACATACTTTGACAACGAGCTCACAGGCACGCCTCAGGCAAGGCACAGAAGCGGACGGCCTCTCAAAGGCATGATACAAAGGCTGAAAGGAAAGGAGGGGAGAATCAGGGGGAACCTGTTAGGGAAAAGGGTAAACTTTAGTGCCAGGACCGTGATTTCCCCTGACCCAAGGATATCCATAAACGAGGTCGGTGTCCCTGATGTAATCGCACGCGAACTGACAATAGAGCTGCCTGTCACAAGACTCAACATAGAGTACCTAAAAGACCTTATCAAATCGGAAAAGGTAAACTATGTAAAAAGGCCTGACGGGAGGAGAATAAAGGTCACGAGCGAGAACAAAAACGAGATCATCGAAAATTTATCAGCCGATTGGACTGTTGACAGACAGCTGCAAGATGGTGACATGGTGTTGTTCAACAGGCAGCCGTCTTTACACAGGCCGTCTATCATGGCCCATCGTGTAATAGTCATGCCTTACAAGACCTTCAGAATAGCTCCTCAGGTTTGTCCGCCTTACAACGCTGATTTTGACGGCGACGAAATGAACTTGCACGCCTTGCAGACCGAGGAATCGAGGGTGGAGGCGGCCGAGCTGATAGACGTAAAGAACAACATAATATCTCCCAGATTCGGAGGTCCGCTCATAGGGCTCGACCTGGACCAGATATCAGGTATTTATTTGCTCACGAATGGCGTGCTTGCATTCAGCAAAAAGGATGCAGTGGGTATGCTCGCGGTAGCCGGCATAGACATGGACATGCCCGAGAAGGAGCAGTTCACCGGGAAGGAAATATTCAGTTTATTATTGCCCAAGAATCTCGATATGGAATTCAAATCGAATTGCTGCAAGCATTGCGATTTATGCCTTAAGGAGAAATGCCCGAATGATGCTTGGGTGAAGATAAAGGGCGGTCAGTTGCTTACCGGCACTATTGATTCGGCCGCTGTCGGGGCCTTCAAGGGCAAGATAATCTCCAAATTGCACAGGATAGTCGACACCGATGAGATAAAAAACTTCATTGATGATTGCGGCCGGCTGGCCATATCTTTCCTATCTAGAAGGGGATTTTCCATAGGGATTTCGGATCTCGACCTGCCTCCGCGCATAATGGATGATGTCAATAAGAGAATCGATGAAGCGGAAAAAGAATCCAATGGCCTGATAGAAAAATATAACCAACGGCGGTTAAAGATACTGCCCGGCTTGACTGCGGAGCAATCGCTTGAAACTCAGATATTGAACGTCTTGGCCCAGGGCCTTAACGACATATCCGAAATAGTCGAGCAGCACATGAAGCCAAGCGATATTATCGTAATGGCCAATTCAGGGGCCAAGGGCTCCCTAGTCAACATAACCCAGATGGCTGCATGCGTGGGCCAGGAGGCGATACTTGGGCAAAGGATAAAGAGGGGCTACTTTAACCGAACCCTGCCCCACTTCAGGCAAGGTGACTTGTCGGCAGATGCGCACGGCTTCGTTAAAAGGGGTTTCAAGCAGGCGCTGAGCCCGACTGAGTTGTTCTGGAACATAATGAACGGCAGGGAAGGTTTGATGGACAAATCCCTGAGAACAAGGAAAAGCGGATACATGCAGAGGCGGTTGATAAACGCTTTGCAGGATCTGCAGGTTAAGCATGACATGGTCGTGAAAAACTCCGCTGGCCAGATAATACAATTCAAGGTAGGCGAAGACGCCGTGAATCCGGCAAAATCCGATTGGGGTGATGTAAATTGGCTAGACTGAATGCTGATTTGCCACCCAAGATACTTGCTCAAATAGACAGATTGGCCAAGAACAAGCAGGAAAAGCAGAAATTGCTAGACAAGGCCAGGAAAAACTTCAGCAAATACCTGTACGACTCGGAGGAGTCCGTTGGAGTGGTAGCTGCCCAGTCTCTTTCAGAACCCGCTACTCAGATGTCGATTGATGGTAATGAAAAAATAATACTCAAAAAAGACGGCGTCACGGCGGTAATCGGCATCGGTGAGTTTGTGGACAGGGCTGTATCTGAAATGGGATATACCGAAAACGGCTGGGATGTGTGCAATCTCTCTTCACACGAAATTTATGTCCCGAGCATAACCGTTGATGAGAAGATCGAATGGAGAAGGGTACTGGAATGTAGCAGACACAAAGCACCCGAACACTTGCTAAGAATATCATTGTTTTCCGGCAGGCAAATAACCGCAACGGATTCCCACTCGTTCGTTGTGAGAAAGGATAACAGGATAGTTCCTGTTCCAGGTACAGACTTAATGCCTGGGGAAAGACTCCCCGTTATGCTCCACCTCAGGGATAATTGCACCCGCTGCCTAAAACTCAAGTCTGTCGTGAATACAGGAGGGATTAGAAAAAGGATGCCTGATGTTCTAAGGCTTGACGAATCCCTAGGCTGGCTTATGGGTGCCTACCTAGCAGAAGGAAATTCGACTGCAAATTATGTGTCGCTCTCGAACACGGATCCGGGATTCCTGGCCCAGATAAGGCAGTTTGCCGAAAAATTCAGTTTCACATATAACGAATACGACAACACGAGGGGATTCGCCCTTGCACATGACATCCGGATAAATTCGACTCTCATGTCCAGGCTGCTCAAAAAAACATGCGGCACAGGCTCTAGAAATAAAAAAATCCCTCAATTTGCCTACGGGGCAGCCAAAGAATTTGTGGCGGCTTTGCTAAGGGGATACTTTGACGGCGATGGGAATGTCTCAGCTAAAAGGGGGATGATCCGGGCTTCATCCAATTCAGCCGAGCTTATGAACGGTGTGATGTTGCTTCTGTCCCGCTTCGGTATTTTTGCAACAAAACAAGAGCAACGTCAGTTTTCACTCATCATCCCCTACAAATATGCAAGAACGTTCCAGGAAAAGATAGGATTTTCTGTGCAAAAAAAGCGGCAAAAGCTGGAGCTGCTTTGTGGTCAGGACCTGAAACCTAAACAGGATTTCACAGACATGATATCAGGTTATGGGAATTTGTTCATGGACGTTGCGAAAAAGATCGGATATCCGACGAGGTACGTGAACAACTTTACCAAGAGGGGGAGGATAGGCAGGGCTGCACTTTTAAGGTATATAACCATTTTCGAGCGCGAAGCTAAGAAAAGGGGGGTGAACATCAACAAAGAACTCTCTATGATGAAAAGAATGGCTGCTTCTGATGTCTTGTGGGACGAGATAATAAATATAGAAAAGATCAAACCCAGTTCAGGGCATGTCTATGACCTGACAGTCGAGGGGACGGAGACATTCACAACCAGTGAGGGTGTGGTTACCCACAACACGATGAGAACCTACCACTTCGCCGGCACCGCCGGTATACAGGTCACGCTGGGTCTGCCCAGGATTATCGAGATTTTCGATGCCAGGAAGGAGTTGAAGACACCAACCATGACCGTTTATCTGTTGCCTGAAAACCAGTCCCCTGAAAAGGCGAAAAAGGTGGCCGAGAACATAAAGCAGGTAAAGCTCAGGGACTTGGTCCTTTATGACGTAATAGATCTGACCAATCTTGAAATCATGTGCAAGCTGGATATGCGTATGCTCAAAGAGCTTGAGCTAGACCCTGAGGAGATAAAGAAGAAAATCAAGCTGAAAAAAGTGCGCGTTGACACCAAGGATGATGAACTGATAGCATCGAGCACCACCTTCGATATCAAGAACCTGCATAAACTGAAGTACAGGCTATTGGAATCGCACCTGAAAGGCATAAAAGGCGTAACCCAGGCGATAATCAACAAAGAGGGTGATGAATGGGTAATACACACACTCGGTTCGAACCTGAAAAAGACCCTTAAGATAAAGGGCGTGGATTCGTACAGGACAAGCAGCAACAATATTTTCGAGGTCATGGATGTTTTGGGCATAGAAGCTGCCAGAAATGCGATAATAAACCAGGCAAAGTATACCTTGGATGAGCAGGGACTGAATGTGGACATAAGGTATATCATGCTCTTAGCCGACTTGATGACCGTTACCGGGAATATAAAAGCCATAGGCCGGTACGGCATAGCAGGACAAAAGGAATCGATACTTGCAAGAGCGGCATTCGAGGAGACAAAAAAGCATCTCATCTCCGCATCAATCAGGCGCGAGCATGACGACTTGTTAGGGATTGTCGAAAACATAATGATGAACCAGGTGATTCCTGTGGGCACAGGGGCATTTGACCTGATAGGTGACATCCCGGCCACACCAGCCAAGAAGCCAGCGCCTGAAAAGAAAGCTGCAAAGAAAGAGGTTGCCAAGAAGGAACCCTCAAAGGAAATAAAGGAAAAAGTTAGTGAAAAGACACAGGCCAAGCATAAAACAGGGGGAAAACCAGAAGCAAAAAAGGCCAAGGTAAAAAAGGCAGAACCGGCTGGAAAGAAAAAGGCAGCAAAAAAGAAGAAGTAGTTATTTTTAATTTCTTATTTGTTATTTCTTAAAAGCCAGCAGCATCTCCCTGATTATCTTTGCCGCCAGCAAAGATGTTATGTTCCCGTTGTCATATGGTGGGCAAGTCTCGACGACGTCAAAACCGACAACCTCCATTTTATCTTTCAGTGAATCAACGAGCCCAAAAAATTGGGCCGGATTCAGACCGCCAGGCACAGGCGTCGAAACCCCGGGGGCAAAAGCCGGATCGAACACATCCATGTCTACCGTGATGTAAACCGGTCCCTTTATCTCAAACTCTGCCAGCCTGGCAGGAGACTTCAAAACATTGTTCTTCTTTGCAAATTCCCTTTCGTCGGGAGAGGATGACCTAGCGCCGACCTGTATTATCCTTTTCTTCCCGAGCAACTCCAGCAACCTGCGCATGACCGTAACGTGGGAAAATTTGTTCGCCAGATACTCGTCATGCAGGTCAAGGTGGGCATCGAACTGCAAAACCTTCAACCGCGGGTGTTTTCTAAGCAGGGACTGGACGACCGGCAGCGTGATGATATGCTCTCCCCCCACAATGACGGGGAATTTGTCGGCTATATCGGATACGGCAGCCTTTGTCCTCCTCAGGGATTCATCGGTGTTTCCCGGGCTCACTATGACGTTGCCGTAATCCAGCATCTTGAGGTCCCTCAAATCCATGCCACACAGCTCACTGTGGGTTTCAAGGCTGTACGACATCGCCCGGATCCTGTTAGGGGCCTCCCTGGCGCCAACCCTGCCGGTCGAGGTCCCGTCAAAGGGGACTCCCAGGAAAACAACCTCCGCGCCGCTGAGGCCGTAGTTGTTGCACCAGAATGTCAGTGGATCCTCAACGTACAACTCGCTCATAATACTAGAATAAGGCGGGATTTTAAAAATACAATATATTTATAAGTATTCGTGCAAGTATTTACATAATTTTGTTCGGTGATTTGCTATGCTTGAGTATGAAGTAGCGGTAGAAGAGGGCGTTGATGTTTCTCTTGCTGGAGACGATGTAAAGGTAGCGGGGCCCAGGGGGAAGCTGCACAGGGTATTCAGCCATCATGAGATCAAACTCAAGGTGCTTGACGGTAAGATAGTGATATCCTCAGAGTCTAAAAGAAGGAAGGTGAAGGCCCTGATGGGGACGTGGAAAGCCCATTTCAGGAACATGATGACAGGCGTAAGCAAGGGTTTTGAGTGCACCCTCAAGCTGGTTTACGCCCACTTTCCTGTCAAGCTCGAAGTGCAGGATAACAAACTTTTGATAAAAAATTTCCTTGGGGGGCGTTCTTCAAGGGTTGCCAAGATGCTGGACGGCGTGGAAATCAAAATAGAAGGTGACACTGTGCGTCTTTCCGGCATAGACAAGGAAAAGGTTGGCCAGACTGCCGCCAACATAGAGCACGCCACCAAGGTTAAGGGATACGACAGAAGGGTTTTCCAGGACGGGATATTCATAACACAGAAGCCCGCTCCACTAGGTGGTGGTTGATATGCCAGCTGAAAAGAGATTGGCAAAACTGCTCAGGATCAGGAAAAAGATGAAGAAGAAGAAACCGGAATTCAAGCGGCAGGAAGGCTACAGATACAAGAGACTCAAGGGTGCGTGGAGGAAGCCCAGGGGCAGGCATTCCAAGCTCAGAAAATCCGAAAAGGCCCGGGGCAAAAAGCCTAGCGTAGGTTACAGGTCCCCCGCCGCCGTCAGAGGGCTGACCAAACAAGGCTACAAGCCCGTTCTTGTCTCAAATAAGCATGATCTGGGAAAGATGGACCGTGAAAAGGAGGCCATTGTGATAAGTTCGGATGTCGGGAAAAAGAAAAAAATGGAAATCATACTCGAAGCCGAGAAGATGCAAATAAAAATACTCAATGCTTATAAATTTAAGCTTCCGAATCCAAAATAAGTTAATATATAACTCCATCCCTTAAGGGTTTGTTATGTTTACTGAAAGATGCCCGCTTTGCGGGACGCATGGCAAGTTGTGGAACAAGCAACCTGAGGTATGGCAGTGCCCTAACTGTAGCAGCATATTTTCAAGATTCGGCGTTGTTCTGGAGTCTGAAAAGGAAATGGAAGACTTCTGGAGCTAGATTGGAGCTGGATGATAATTTATTATTCATTTCCAGGCTATTTATCATAATGAGCAAAAGGAATGGAAGAGAACTCGTCTATTCGCTTCTGAAAAAAGTCCCTAAAAACAAAGTCACCACCTACGCAGAACTGGCAAGAGTGGCCGGGACGCATCCGAGAGCCGTTGCCGTTTTTATGCTTACGAACAAAGACCCTGCTAAAATTCCCTGCTTCAGGGTCGTGCGTTCGGATGGTGAAATCGGCGGCTATTCCGCTCCAGGAGGTGTCAAGAAGAAAATCGAGTTGCTGAAGATGAACGGCATAGAAATTGCCAAAGGAAAGATAAACATGAAGAAATATTTGCACAGGTTCTAAGAAATTCACTTCGTCGTCACGATCGGCTCTTAGAAACAGGCAAACGATGCCTACATTTTCTCCATGACCCAGTTGATGAATCTCCTGGCCTGTATTACCATTTTTCTGGCGTCTGGCTCCTTGACGAACCTTTCCGTATAGCCGCTCTCGCTTCTGTCATCGAAAACCCCTGCAATTACAGATTTTTTAGAGGTATCAGAGATTATCCTCGCTGCCTGCAGATGCAGACTCACAGCTTCTCTGTGATCTTTCGACGCACGTCTTCCTAGAAAATGGACACAGAAGGCATCATTTGCTAAAAATATGGATTGGGTGGCATTGAATGTTGCTGCATCAAACTTTTTCTCTTCCAAAGCCTTCAGGGATGTCTCATAAAATTCTTCGGCTTTTTGCAGATACCCCTTAGCTGCTTGCCTGTTAACTTCTTTTACCATACGCCAATACCTCCAAATCCTTACCAAATAATTTTCTTCCCTCTGCGATAATATTAATAATAAATCTGTCATTCTTTTTTGCCTTTCTTTTTAACTCATCTTCACTAAGGACGATGGTTGAAAAATGAATGTCGTACTTTTCCAGTAATTTGCCTTCTGTTTCAACAACTTTGTCTTTAATCTTAGATTTACTTTTTTTGCATACCACAAGAATGTCTATATCAGTTGGCAATTCCTTGCCCCTTGCAAAGGATCCAAAAAGGGTTATGTTGCTTGTGTTGCTTGATTTGATATGAAAAACATAGTCCTTTAGCAACTTCTTATAAAACTCAAGTTCGGCTGTTATTGTTTTATTGGCAACTCTAGCAAAGTAATTGCTTTCGTTTATTCTGTACAGCCTTGTTTTTCCTATTTTTCGAACAGAAAGTACTCTCAACTCGACAAGGTCCTTTATGGCTTCATGAATAGTGGAAAGTGACATGCCTGTATATTCACTCATCTCTGACAGCTGCATTTCCTTTTTGCCAGATAAACTCTTTAAAATCTTTATCTTGGCCTTTGAACCCAAAATTTTTTCCAGTCGCATATAAAAAAACTAGTCTGCATGATTTATAAATCTTTCGGTTTTCCGAAAATTAATTTCGGTTTTACGAAAAATGGTATCTACTTCGTTGTCACGATCGGCGGGTCAGCGACAATAATGGTGTGCTCTGCCTGGGCGATTTTCCTGCCTTCCATGTCCTTGAGAACCGGATACGACCGGATGGCATTGACCCTCTCCAGTTCAAGAATCGCCATTTTGATTCTGATGGGTGTTACGTATTTCACCAGCCACCTCTTTGCAAAAGGCAGGCCGCCAAAATCATTTTCAGCGAGCTGCAGTATCTTTCTCGCTTCCATGGATCTTACCGGTTTTCTCTGGACGAACTGAAAAATCTCAACGGGTTCCGAATCGTCCACCCGGCCGGGCGTCTCGCAGACGAAAGGCTCCAAGGCAATGACGTCTCCCTCACGTAAAACATAATTGTTGCTGTTTGGTATATTGGGTATGGATATCCCGCCGTGGAACTGATACCGGCCAATGCTGTGTCCCGTCAGGTTCACGATCGGTCCGAAACCTGTATCTTTTATGGCCTTGCTTATAGCCGAACTCACGTCGGAAACGCGCGCCTCCGGCTTGATGGCGTCTATGCCTGCCTGCAAGGCTTTTTGGCTGGCCGGAATCAAGGGACTAGGCTCAGAACACCAACTGAATGCCATATCGGCTATGTAGCCGTCTATGTGAGCACCAATGTCAATCTTGACAAGGTCACCTAGGCCGATAGTCCTGGTGTCATTAATCTGAGGGGTATAATGTGCCGCGATTTCGTTTATGCTGATGTTGGCAGGAAAGGCCAGTTTGGCTCCGCTGTCAAGTATCTTCTTTTCAATCCCCTCGGCTATGTCAAGCAGCCGGGCCCCGATCCTGATTTTCGTCAGCGTACCTTCCCGGATTTTAGCAATTATTTTGCCAGCTTCCACGTACTTGCTGATTTCTTCGTCAGTGAGCATAAGATTATATGTTGTTTCTTTATTAAAATTCCTATTCCAAGAACTCCGCAGTGTCTATGATGCCGTCGCCGTCCATGTCGTAGCCCTTGACTACCCTGGCTTTTACAGATTTGTCCCACTTGTTTCCCTTAAAAACATCAGGCAGGCGGTTGACCAGTGCCAGCACAGCCGCCCTGGTGCCCGGGAATCTCTTGCCTGCCAGAACAAGGATCTTTGCCTTGTGGTTTCTTGGATTCTCTATTACGTTTATGATGCCGCAGTCTTCCGCGGTATACGTCTTTTTGCTCAGCGTCGACACGATATTCTTGTCATGGCTGGCGTCTATGTATATAGGCAACTTTTTGTTGACCCTTCTGGTGATCATGTTCACCGTTGGCCCGCCTATGAGCACCATGTTCCCCCTCATCTCCTTTTCCCTCACCTCTATGTCCAGCCTGTAGTTTGGCAGGTTCTCACCGCTGGTGAAAGCCCCCAGGAACAAGGCGAAATCTATCGCGCAGCAGGCGTCGCTTGCCCTCGCCTTCCAGGGTCCATGGGGATCAGGGGATCCCACCACAATCGTGGCGTTTAGCCTCCCCTCTTGCACGAAAGGTGTAAGCAGCCCGGATTTGACTGGTGATTTGATGCTCAGGCGGCTGAAAGAAACATTGTCAGGCGCGAGAGCTAACGCGCTCTGCTCGGCCTGGTAGAACCTGGCAACAGCTCCATGTCTCTGTTCGGTCCTGATCTCCCGAATAATGCCTTCACGCTTAAACTTCTTTATGTAGTAATAGACTCTCTGTTCATGGACACCAAGGAGCTTGGCGATGTCCATAGGACAACCAGGCTCATTTAAAATCTTGAATATCCGCCACCCCAGCGGCGATGATAATGCCTTCAACTGGCTGGGTTCGTTGAAAAGCATGACTGGGGCTATTTCGTTGCCCCCGTTGCTCTTTAGCAGGAAGTACTTTGACATAAAACCATTACTAATTTTCTTTTAATATAAAAAATTTATTCTCAGTAATATTTAAAAGCATTTCCCCAAAATTCGGTGAAAACCGATGCCCGTTACAATATTTTCCTCAATAAAGGCTTTAAATAGTCTATGCAATTTCTATATTTATCTTTAAGAGTGGTATCAATGTGCGGCATTATAGGTTATATAGGGGCCCGGCAGGCTGCCCCGATACTGGTCAGGGGAATCAAAAGGCTGGAATACAGGGGCTATGACTCTGTCGGCATAGCTGTGGTAAACGGCGGCATAGATCTGAAAAAGGAAGCGGGAATGATAGACCATGTCAATGCTACCCACCACTTTGACCAAATGCAAGGCACGTTAGGAATCGCCCATACCAGATGGGCAACCCACGGAGAGCCAAGCAGCAGGAATGCCCACCCGCACACGGACTGCACAGGTGATATAGCCGTTGTGCATAATGGCATAATAGAGAACCACACCAGTCTCAGAAAATTGCTGGAAAGTGAGGGCCATACCATGGCTTCTGATACTGATTCTGAGGTTATCGCCCATCTGATAGAAAAGTTCTATGAGGGTAATCTGGAAAGCGCGGTCAGGAAGGGCCTGCTGCAAATACAGGGGACATACGGGCTGGCCGTGGTGCACAAGAACGAGAAGAAGATAGTCGTAGCCAGAAACGGTTCCCCCCTGATTATCGGGACGGGAGGGGATGAGGCCTTTGCAGCTTCCGATGCCTCGGCGATACTGGAGCACACGAAGAAGATGATATACCTGGACGACAGGGAGATTGCGGTGATAGGCCCAGGGACCGTGCTTGTAAGGAATATGGAAGACAAAAAGATAGACAAGAACCTGCAAGAAATCGGGTGGAACCTGGGTCAGATAGAGAAGGGCGGATTCAAGCACTTCATGCTAAAGGAGATCTTCGAGCAGCCGGAATCCCTCAAAAATACCACGAGGGGCAGGCTGACCAGTAAGATAAAGCTCAGCGTCAATAGAAAAATCGAGGAATGCGAACGGATAATAATAGTCGCATGCGGGACGAGCTGGCACGCCGCATTAATAGGCAGATATTTGCTGGAGGACATCGCAAATGTGCCCACGCAAGTCGACTATGCGTCGGAATTCAGGTACAGGAATCCCATGGTTTCTTCCAAAGATCTCGTCGTTCTCATCTCGCAGTCAGGAGAAACCGCGGACACGCTGGCAGCCTTGAGGGAAGCGAAGAAAAGGGGGGCAAAAACATTAGGCATTATCAACGTCGTGGGTTCAACGATCGCCAAGGAAGCCGATTTCGGCATATACCTGCATGCAGGTCCCGAGATAGGAGTTGCCTCGACGAAGGCGTTCACGAGCCAGCTGGTCTCCTTGTGCATGCTGGCTATGCACCTGAAACAGAAGAAGTCGGGGGAGATTGATGAAGAATTCATTAACGAATTGCGCACAATCCCTGACAAAATCGAATCTGTGCTGCAGCGTAGCGAAAAGATAAAGGCGATAGCAAAGGATGTTTATGAACACAAGAATTTCTTGTATCTGGGCAGGGGCATAAACTTCCCCGTGGCCCTGGAGGGCGCGCTCAAGCTGAAGGAAATATCGTACATACATGCCGAGGGTTATCCAGCGGCCGAGATGAAGCACGGGCCGATTGCGCTCATAGACAAGAACATGCCTGTCGTCTTCATAGCCAACAAGGGCAAGGGCTATGGTAAGATATTATCAAACATGGAAGAGGTCAAGGCAAGGCACGGAAAAATAATCGCGATAGCGACAGAAGGCGATGATGATATAAAAAGACTGGCGGACTGGGTCATTCACGTCCCGCATACCTTGGATAATCTTGCCCCAATAATCAACGCAATCCCATTGCAACTGATGGCCTATTACATGGCCGATATGAAGGGCCTGGACGTTGACAAGCCAAGGAACCTGGCGAAATCCGTGACAGTGGAGTGATCATATGCATGAATTTGAATTAAAATCAGAGGTGATGAAATGGTAGTGAGAGTAGCTATAAACGGGTACGGTACAGTTGGGAAAAGAGTGGCAGACGCCGTTTCACTGCAAGATGACATGAGGGTGGTCGGAGTGGTGAAGACAAGACCAAGCTTCGAAGCCGTTAACGCTATCAAACTAGGATATCCGTTGTATGTCAATACCAAGGAAAACAAAAAGGCATTTGATGAAGCTGGCATTAAAGTTGAAGGAACGGTCGCCGACCTGCTGGAAAACGCAGACATAGTGGTGGACGCGACCCCCGACGGCGTGGGCATAGAGAACAGGAAAAATCTATACGAGCCAAGAAAGATAAAAGCCATATTCCAGGGCGGTGAAGAGGCGGAAGTTGCCCAAGTGTCATTCAATGCGACATCGAACTACGAGAAGGCCTACGGCAAGTATTACGTCAGAGTGGTTTCGTGCAACACAACCGGGCTGTGCAGGACCCTCGGCGCCATCGACAGGGAATTCGACACGCAAAAAGTCAGGGCTGTTCTGATAAGAAGGGGACCAGACCCTGCGAACATAAAGAAGGGGCCTGTCAATGCAATAGTCCCTGACCCTGTAACGGTCCCTTCGCATCACGGCCCGGACGTGAACACGGTATTGCCGGACCTTAACATAACCACGGTTGCCATCAAAGTGCCTACTACCCTGATGCACATACACACGATCAACGCCAATCTGAACAACGGTACCAGCGAAGATGAGATCATCGACCTGTTAAGCAAAACGCCCAGGGTGCTGCTGGTGAAGGCAAGGGACGGCTTTAAATCCACAGCCCATATAATGGAATGGGCAAGGGAGCTGAACAGGAAGAGGTCAGACCTCAACGAGATAGCTGTCTGGGAGGAAAGCGTTCATGTCAATGACGGCGAGGTGTTCTACATGCAGGCTATTCATCAGGAGAGCGACATCGTACCCGAAAATGTGGACGCCATCAGAGCCGTGCTGAGACTCGAAAGCGATCCAATGAAAAGCGTACAGAAAACCGACAGTAGCTTGGGCCTCAAGCCTTGGTGGAAGTATTCATAAAGTTTGTTTTCATTATGCAAGCGCTGATTTTGGCTGCCGGCAAGGGAGAGAGGCTGAGGCCGCTCACGGAGACCAGGCCAAAGGTAATGCTGCCGGTGGCTAACAAACCTATTTTGCAGCATAATCTGGAACAGCTGTCCGGGATTGCAGAAGAGATAATAATAGTTGTCGGGTACAAAGCCGGGACGATAAGAAAACATTTCGGCTCCAGTTTTGGCGGCACCAAGATAAGATACGTCACGCAGACGGAGCAGCTCGGGACAGGCCATGCAATCCGGCAGGCAGAGAAATTCCTGCGTGACAGGTTTCTGGTCCTGATGGGGGACAACCTGTACAGCAGGCACGATATCGAGCTGTGCATGCATCATGACCTGTGTATCCTGGTGAAGCCCGTCGAAAATCCCAGCATTTTCGGTGTCTGTATGGTGAGCAACGGATTACTGACCGATATCGTTGAGAAGCCGAAAACCCCCGTTTCCAAACTTGCCAACGCCGGTCTTTACGTTCTTGACAAAAGAATATTCGAGCATAAACCAAACTTGACAGCCAGGGGCGAATACGAGATAGTTGACTCGATAAAAGAGGTATGCAGGCTTGCGCCAATGCACGCAATCGAGGCCGCCGATTTTGACTATATAACGTACCCTTGGGACCTGCTCAGGGTTAACGAGAGCGTGCTTAAGAAGTCCGGGTCCGTGATAGACAAGGGCGCGAAAATAAGCAAGGATACGAGGATATCTGACCCTGTCGCAATAGGCAAGGGCGCGGAACTGAAAAACTGCGTGATCCGGCCTTACACCTGCATAGGTGATTCTGCTGTCATAGGAAATTTTGTTGAGATCAAGAATTCTATCATAATGGAGAATACGAAGATACCACATCTTTCCTACGTCGGGGATTCCGTGATAGGTTCAAACTGCAATTTCGGCGCCGGGACAAAGATCGCGAACCTGAGGTTTGATGACAAACCCGTTAAGACGAGGGTAAAGGGGCGGGTTGTTGATTCGGGCATGCGTAAGCTTGGCTGCATGATGGGAGACAACGTCAAGACAGGGATAAACGTTTCGATAATGCCGGGGGCCATGATCCCGCCTGGTTCGTATATAAATCCCGGCTCCGTCTTTAAATGATGATAAGGGCGTTCATTTTTGATTACGGCGGAGTGTTTACCATCCAGCCAGGCCCTGTATACGTGCAGATATCCCGGGTCTTTGGAGTCAGCCTAGAAGAAGCAAGGAAAAAATCCCGGGAGCACATACACGCCCTGCAAAAAGGAGAAATCACGGAAACGAAATTCTGGAAACTGTTTCTCAACAGCTTCGGCTCGAAGCCCCGTGGCTCCCTTGACTTCGTGTTCGGCAATTATTCAGACTACTTAGAACCGAATAAAAGGATGGTGAAAATAGTGAAAGGTCTGAAAAAACGCGGATACATAACGGCCCTCATCTCCAACACGATAGAGCCCCATGCGGAGTTCAACAAATCGGGGGGGAACTACGACCTTTTCTCCCCTCTTATTTTATCATGCGAGGTAGGAATGAGAAAGCCGGAGCCTGAGATATTCGAGCTCGCGCTCAAAAAAATCGGTAAACCGCCGGGAGAGTGCGTTTTCATAGACGATGAACCAGAAAACCTGGGTCCTGCAAAAGAGCTTGGCATGAAAGCCATACACTTCAAATCCCAGAGACAGCTTATAAAAGAGCTTTCAGCGCTGGGTATAGAAATCTAACGAACTTAAAACAAATTTAAACCTTGAGATACAACAAAATAGTATGGCTGATGCTCTGACAGGCCTCAACGCTTTTTTGGAAAATCTGCAGCTTAACTTCGGGAATCCGATAGGACTTGCGACCAACCTCATCCTCTCCACCATAGTCGGCGGCATCGTTATACTGGTGGTGGTCGAGATCCTCGCCAAGAAGTTTTCGGAAGAGGTGAACCCCATGCACGCGTTCCTGATCGTTCTGGTGATTTCCCTCATCAACATTTTCGGGATAGTGCCCATTCTGGGCTCCTTCCTTGCCATAATTCCCTTTGCAGGCGTGCTGATAATGCTGCTCCCGGTATTGGTCTGGATAGTGCTTGTGAAAGTTTTCTTCCGGGACATGGAGATGCTGCACATACTTATAATAAGCGTGTTGTGCTATTTTCTGAGCATATACGTGATACCATCGCTTGTGGCAATCGTATCCGGTTTCATACCATTGTGAATCATTTTATAACGCCTTGCAGATGCGTAATTTCCGCGTTCTTTATCTTAACATTCACTCTTTTCCCCAGCAAATCTGGCTTGCTCTCGATCAAAACAGGCTTGTAGGCAAAATTTCTTCCAACAAACTGTCTCTCTTTTTTGCCTTTTTCAGTTACCAGAATTGGTCCCTGCCAGTCTATCCATTCCTTATTCCTCTCCAGCGCTATTCCTCTTACGATTTTCGACAACTCAGCGGACCTTTCCTTTATCGTCCTGTTGTCTACGGGTGGCATAGCTGCAGCATCCGTACCCGGCCTGGCCCCGAATTTGGCTACGTTGACTATGTCCGGCTTTATTTTTTCGATTATTTTTTTGGTTTCCTCAAAATCAAGGTCTGTTTCACCTGGGAATCCGACGATAATGTCGGTGGATAAGGTAATGGATGGAATCGATTTCCTGAATTTTGATACAATTTTTTCGAAATCCGAGGCCTTATACCCCCTTTTCATAGCTTTCAGCACACTGCCCGAACCCGACTGCACCGGCAGGTGGAGAAACTTGTAGACATGCTTGCTTTTGTAGGTGTTTATCAGGTCGTCCGTTATTTTAATGACATTACCGGGGTTCATCATACCGATTCTAATCTTAAAATCCCCCTTTATTTTGCAAATTCTGTCAACCAACCCTGGCAACCTAGACTCAGCGTAAAAATAGGCCGCGTTGTCCTGGGACGTCAGCCATATCTCCCTGCACCCTTCCTTGAGCGCATTGGCAACATCTTTCACTATATCGGCAGGCGAATAGCAATGGAGCATGCCTTTTGCCAGCCTGACGCAGCAATAGGCGCAGTTCCCATTGCAGCCCTGGGAAAGCTCCGTGATTCCGATAAGTCTGTTTTTCCTGGCTCTCGGATTGCCTGGTTTTTTCTCCTTGGTCTTCCCGGTGAAGATGACCCTTTCGCCTGTTGCCGTTCTTTTCGCGGCTTCGACTATCCTGGTAATGTTATGGGTGCTGACCATGCTGGCGCCTGGGGCTATGGAATTCAAGTCCCTGTCCATCACCTCCGGCATGCATCCGGCTATGATCAGCTTCTTCTCCGGATGTAGCAGCACGATTTCCGAGATCCTGTGCCTGATCTTCTGCTCCGTCGGCGTCTTAACGAAGCACGTGTTTATTATCACAAAATCGCTATCTTCCATTGTATCTACCAGTTCGAATCCCGCCTCTGCCAGCAAGCCTCCCATTATCTCTGATTCCGCCTGGTTCGCTGAACAGCCATAGGTTTCCATGTATATCCTCAGGCTTCTCTTCATGCTTCTTCTTAACGACAGCGGTTTTTTTAAGCTTTTGGCTACAATAAAACTGAAATATGGATGAAATATATCGGAAAGTATCAAAATATACACTCCATAACCGAAATCTTTATAAATACATATATTTACCATTAATAAGTAACAAATTGGTGATAAAATGGTTAATTGGAAGAAAGTTGGTTTGGTAGCCGGTGTTACGGCCGCTATTGGTGCCTATCCCGTGACCAAAGGGGTGCAGGCAGCATACAGGGTGATTGATGCCTATCGGAATGCCGCGAATAGGGTTGATACAGCCCAGCGTTTGCCTTTTGATGTTCCTGAGGATGGCAGCGTTGGGCTTCGAAACTGTGCCGAGGCTGAAGGTATGAATTCCAGGATGGAGAGATGGGCGTATTTGAACAGGGCTAATCGGGGAATGATTGGTGCAGGGTGGCAGTCCGATTCTGAGGGAAACATGTGGCGTCCGGTAAAGAGATGGGATTCTGAGGCTGGTAAAGAATATACTGCACCTGAAACTATAGACTTCGATGAATGGCACGGAGGCCTTCCGAAAGGTAGAAAGGTCAACCTGCCTGACGTGAACGGTGATGGTTACGTCGGTTCCTTGGGTGGCTTGAATGACTACAGGAACCAGAGCAAAGGGAAAATGAAGGTCGCGCAAAGAAGCGAACTCGGAACTGTGATGAGGGCTCATGGAGGGAGAAGGTAGTTCGCTTTCTCTCCTCAACCAGTTTTTTCTATTACCAAAAGGCCGCTGTTGGTCTTGTCATCCCATTCTGTCCTTGTTTTCAGAATCCTCAACGGCTTCTTGAACATTGGACAATCGATGACAAGCGTCTCAAACTCGCCGCCTTCTCCTGTCAGGTGGAACCTGTATTTTTCGCTCAGGCGCTTCAGTTCCCTGAAATTCTGCTTGTCGATCACTTTTCCCAGCCAGCGCTTATCCAAGCCCTCGCAGGCAACGGCTGTTATCATCACCCTGAAGCCACTGTCAAGGCACATCTCCCACAGCCCAAGAGGGTCTTTGTGCCACAGCGGAGCGGAAGACCTGAGTTTTAGTTTTCCGCAAATCTTATCGATTCTGGACTTTTGATATTCAGAAGCGACGGCGCCGCTGACGACGCAGTCGATTTCTTTTTTAATGGACCCAAGGACCTGTTCAAGGTCGAGCAGTTCTAGTTCCTTTTTTCCGGCCGTGACCTTTGTTACTATCGGGATTCCCATCGATTTGGCCTGCACCATGGTCAGCTCGATATTCGGGTGATGGAACATGTAGGATTCGCTGCTCCGGGGAAAAACAGAAACCAGGAATTTTATTTCGAAACCATGCTGCAAGACCTCACATAGAGCAAGAGTCGAGTCTTTCCCCCCCGAGAACAGAACAGCAGCTTTCATAAAATTAATTGGCAGGGAATAAATATATTGAAAAGATATTGAAAAGACGGGATTGGGCTCAGTGCTGGTACCTTTTCAGGCGGGTTCTCAGAGGTGCTTGCCTTTTTGTGTTGGGGCCGTGAAAGCCAAGGCCAGCCCGCCATCTAACCGCAACAGCTATGTTAGGTGCATGCATAGCTTTATCATATGCATAACCGGCTACATTACCGGCTTTGCTGCAGTCGCCTGCATATCCACCTCTTCCTTGCGTAAATGGTCCGCTGTAAAACGACATATGGCTCATCTGAACAGGTTAAAGAGGATAAACTTTATAATATTGCTCCTTAATAGTGGGAAAGTGGGGATATATGAAATTCGCAGGACAGTCTCAAAGACGAAGATGGTATAATTTCCTTTGAGGTTGGAAAGGACCATGTGCTCCATTGCCGCCATTATTACCAGGCCTATATACTTGCCCATAAGTTGTTATAGCAACTAAATCTTTGGCAGTTCTACCCAATAAACGCATTTTTGTAGGGTTTCCAGTCTGACCACAAGGTG
>CAZLFZ010000017.1:0-34509 GCA_964559215.1 uncultured archaeon | reverse complement strand
CTAAAGGCGCTGGTCCCAGAGGGCAAGATACACAGAAACAAGTGCCTGACCCTGCAAAAGGCCGGGATATTCGTAAAAAGCAGCAAGATAATCGACTGGATATCACAATATTACTATGATGGTGGTGGCTTGCAAGTATCTGATACGTGCTGTTTGTCGAGCTTTGACGGCATAAGGGGATATCTGGCTGAACAATTCTCCGGGAGGAGGGATAACCTGATAAGAACGTACCAGAGGATAGAGACAGTGGTGCGCAAGCGGGAAAAGCAAGATCAGGCTCATCAGGCTGAACTCGCAGGGGAAGCTGAACCCATTCCGGGTGGAACCCCAGCAGAGAAACCCAAGCAGCTGACATTGTTCTAATCTTCTTCAAATTTCTTATCCCAGATGAGGAAAAACCGTTTTTATTGCAGCTGCCCCCTATAATATATTATGAAAGCCCAGGCAGCCTTTGAATACATGGCCGTCGTAATCGTAGCTTTGGCTTTTATGCTGCCGGTATGGGCCTACATCACCACGGTGAAGACAGAGACAACAGACGAGCTGTCGCTCTCTTATGCGAAAAACACCGTTGACAAGCTGGCCAGCACGGCGGACCTGATATACTCCCAGGGCCCGCCGGCCAAGGTAAAGATCAGCATCTACATTCCTAACGGGGTTGACGGATTCGACATAACGAACAACACGGTCAGCATCAATGTCAGCTACATGGGCACGACGATGCCCGTTTTCGCGGATTCGAGGGCAAAGCTGAACGGGACGCTTCCAACGTCCGAAGGGAACTATTGGATGAAGATAGAGGCGGTTGAGGGTGAAAGCTATGACGTATACATCTCGGTCTCGGAGGCTTAGTGCCCAGATCGCGTTTGAGTACATGTTCATTTTCGCGATCTTCATGGCTGCGATGATTCTGGGGACCATGTTTGCCTGGTCCAGGTCGCTGGAGGTCAACCGCTACTACACAAGACTGCAAGTTAATAACCTGCTGGAAACGGTAGCGGGAAAGATAAACACCGCGTGGCTTGAGGGGGCTGGTTTCAGCACGAACGTGACGATACCAGAGACCGTTGCAAGCCTCGATTACACGCTGAACGTAACCTCCAACTATGTGCTGCTGACCATCATGGAAGAGGATTACATAAAACCGATAATAACGCAGAACGTGACAGGGGATTTCACGATCGGGGACATCAACACGCTCACAAATACTGGAGAGCATATAAAGATTTCAAGTCAATAGCCACTTTCACAAAGTTTGGCACCTTCAAACATGCTGCTTCCGGGCCACGTTTCTCTGATGTAAAGGTTGACCGCCCGAGACCTGTAAAATTGTTGCCTTGCCAATTCGGGTGAAACACCCCGCGCGTTTACGAATTGCGAGTATGCATAGTCTATGCTTTCCAGTGCCATCGCAACTTCCCTCAATCCGGGATCTCCTATGGAGGGTATGTCTGCAGGCAGGTTGTTATCGGACAATTCTATGACCCGCATCGCTCTTTCCCTATCAATCCCAGAGAAGCTCAAATTTGCCGCTTTGAGCAGGCCGCTTTCTTTTATTATCTCTTTGGGGGTTCTAAAATCACTGTTATTTTGCGTTCTTGCTTCCATCTCTTTCAACAATCTTGCCGCATATTTTGCCGCAGGTTTCGCTACGCTTGTTCCAAGAGCCAAGACCAGATTCAGCACCGAATCCGCTTCCATGATAAAAATTGTGCGATGAATTAAAAAGGTTTTGGAGGTACCTGAACGGGCATGAAACAGGAGATAAATATTAAGATAACCCTGCAATTTATTATGATGAAATTCATAGTGAGGGCCAAGGACGGTTACGGGCAAGGCATCAAAGACGATGTTATCGGTATCCTGGAAAAGAACGGTGCCGAATATACAGAGAAAATAGAGCCCGGTTGCGATTTCGCCGTAATCGTTGGCGGGGACGGCACGCTACTGAGGGACCATTGGAGGATCGACTGTCCCGTGCTGGGCATAAATCCCGGGAAAAGCGTCGGGTACTACATGACGGCCGGCAAAAATGACTACAAGAAAAGGGTGCTGGCGTTGCTCAAAGGCAAGCCCGGCAAGGATTACCGCATTCACAGGCTTTTGAGGCTGCGGGCCGCAGTCAACGGAAAGGAAATGGCCCCCGCGGCCCTGAACGACGTCTTGGTGAGCCCTGTCTTCGTCCGCCGGATCCTGCAATCCAGGCTGGTGGTGGATGGGAAGAAAAGCCTTGAGAGGAACAGCGGGATAATCGTTTACACGCCCACCGGCTCCCACGCCTTCGCGCATTCCGCGGGGGCAAAAAAGCTCAGATACGACAGCGACATGATCGGAATCGCGGCGCTGGCTCCCTATTCCGGCATCCTGAAGAGGCAGGAATTGCTGCTCAAGCATGGCCCCGTTAAAATAGAATGCCTGAGCGACTCTGGGGAAGTGTGCATAGACGGCAGCGAGTTACACATCAGGCCATTGAAGCCAGGGGACGTCGTGACGGTGAAAAGGAGCGATAAATTACTGTCTCTCGTGGGGTTCAAGAGACATCTCGCTTAGCCTTCCCGGATTTCTATATATTGTTTTTACACGCTGCTTTTGATCATCTTTGGCTATCTCAATGCCGCCATGTTTATGAGCAACTCGTTGGTCTGGTGAAGCCTTTTTTTCGTTTCAAGCGTCTGCAAATGGTCGTATTTCCAGCAGCCCGTGAAATCCTCGCCATTGTAATCGCAAGGGAAACAGTTCAGTATGTCAGTGCCCGGAACTTCATCTTATTGGACTTCCCACTGTAAGGGCAATTGAATGGGTCCTATCGGCCATGTTTCACCACGCCATGTCTTTATCCTGTCTTTGGGGCGCAGTCATTTAAATTTTCCTGCCCTGCATCCATCTTGCGAAATTATGCAGGGCCAGTCTCCTCTGCGAGATCCTGTTCTTGGCCTCAGCGCCGATCTCGGCGTAGGTCTTGCCGTATCCGGCAGGGATGAATATCCTGTCCCAGGCGAAGTTGTAGCCATCCGCGACATACTCGCTTATCCTGCCGGCGACCTTGCCGCGGAATGTCTTGACCTTACCAGTCGAATCGCAACAGGCGACTACCGTCACCGCTTCTGCCGACCTGTCCTTGCCATGCAGATATTCGAGTATGCCCTGGGGACCTATCGAATTGAAGAAGTGCTTTATCAGGGTGCCCGGATACCCGTTCATCGCATGTATGTAAAGCCCCGTGTCCTCGACTATCAGGGGCTTTTTAATCATCCTGAAAGAGTCCAAGGCCTTCCTTTTTGCGACGCGTTCCGCATCCTTGTCCTGTATCTCATCGATCTCGAGCATGCGCTGCTGAATCTCTATCCCGAATTTCGCCAGGATCTCCCGCGCCTCCCTCGCCTTCATGCTGTTGGCCGTTATGAAATACAGGGATTCCATCTAATCACCAGCTTTCCCATACCCATTCGAAGCCTTCTGACCCGGTTCCGGATTTCTCCTTGCGCCTCCAGTAAAGCATGATCAGGGCGCCGAACGCTATGCCACCGAGGTGCCCGAAATGCGCGATTCCCGAAAAGACGCCCACGAAACCTGCAAAAACAGAGAATGCTATAAAACCTATAACCACGTATATGGCGCTTATGGGGACCGGTATCGGGAATATTATCAGTTTGTTTTTTGGATACTTGAACGCGTACGCGGTCAGCACAGCGAATACCGCCCCGCTGGCTCCCAGCATGGGGATGTCGGACACCCCCGTCAGCAAAAGGTGAAAAACGGCCGAGCCGATGCCGGAAAGCAAGTAGAGGGTCAGGTACTTTCTGATGCCCAGGAACCTCTCGACCACGGTGCCGAAGATGAAAAGAGCGAGCATGTTGAAGCCGAAATGGTGTATATCGGCGTGGGCGAACATGTACGTGACAAACTGCCAGTACATGCCGTTCAATGCCAGCGTCGGCGTGAGCGCGAGAAGCACCGTCAGCGGCTGCAGCAGAACCTGCAGCAAGAAAATCACAAAGCACGCCGCCATTATGTAAATCGTGACCCTCATGTTTTCAGACCCCCTTCTGCGCCTTCTTTCTGATATCAATGAATTTCAGCCAGTCCTTCAGCCAGTCCTTTATCTTTAAAGACTTTAGCATGCTTAAAAAGAAAAGCCAGTCCTTTTTGAACGATTGCGTTTCCACGTATATCTCGCCGAATTCGTTCTGCCCGACAAAGCCCGTGAGCACGACCCAGCCTTTCGGCCCCGGGGGGTTGCTGAAAACGAGCACCTGGCCGGTCGGATCTTCCAGCGTCAAGCCCATGACGCCGGTCTCGTCCTGTATGCTCTGGATTATCCGGCCGCTAATCCTTATTTTCCTGTTGAGGAAGTGTATCGCATTGTTGTGCAGCTCCAAGGCATTCGTCTGGATAAGCTCCCATTTATGCTCCAGGTCTTCCCAGGTGATCTCACGCATGTAGGTGGTGTAGAAGAAGAACCCGGCACCGGCCGATATCACGATCACGGCGACGACTAGGATTATCCAGCTGAAGTCAAAACTCACCAGGGGGGGAGCGACAACTACGCACGTGCCGTTGGCGCATCCTGCCTCGCAGCTTTGAAGCGTTATCCATTCGCCGTCGACATACACCTGCAGGTCGTTGCCCGAGCACCGCCTGTCCCCGGAGGCGGGCGGGGGTGGCAACGCCTCGGTCTTGCAAACCAGGTCCGTGACGTCGCAGCCGTGTTCGCAGTCTCGCAGGTCATCCCATCCTGTGCCTGCGGTGTTGCATTGCTGCAGGACGTTGCCGGAACACCTTTTCTGGTCGGGGGTGCACACCGTTACGCACGCACCCTCCGAGCAGCCGAGAGGGCATACCTCCCTGGTCGTCCATCCGCTGCCTGCGGTGTTGCATTCGACCAGGTTCCCGGTCACGGAGCATTTCAGGGTTCCGGGGATGCATGCCAGGCCGGAATCCTCAACCGTGATCGTTGATTTCACATTGTATGTTGCCCCCTCGTTGCATGTCGCGGTGAGGTTAAGGGAGTAGTTGCCGGTACTTTGCGTATACTCCACGCTCAAGGTCAGGCTGAAGTTCCCCGTGATCCCGGGTGAGATATCCAAAGCCGATGGCGATATCTGAACCTGGCAGCCGCTGCAATCTGTATCGGCAGACAGCCTGACATCCGTCAGGTCAACGTTGCCTGTATTTTTCACCTCTGCCGTAATCATCTCGCTCGAGCCCTGCGGAATCTCGGTTATGACAGGGAAATTTGTTATCTGCAGCTTTTTTGATACGCCGTCTCCGGCATAGTCGCGGCAGTTGCTTGTGTCAAACAAGCAGCTTGAGGTGCATTCCAACCCGTTACCGACGCTGTAATCATATCCGAGGGATTTGCAGGTTTCTCCGCCGAGGTCCGTTCCGTCGCATTCTTCATTCCCGTCTATGAAACCATTGCCGCAGCCCTCGTTCAGCTGGCCGGCCCCCCACGCGGAAAAACCCGAGACGTTGATCAGGACCCTGTTTTTTTCTTTGTCGTGAACCGAATCCCCGTACTCCTTGCAATACCAGTCGTATCTTCCCTCGAGATCCTCGCACCAGCACCAGACATTCCATTCGGTGCCGCAAGACCTGCCGGAAAAGTCCCAGTCTGAACAGTTATAGATTCTGAAATGGTTTCTGTCTTCGGCGACGCTGTCGCTGTATCCGATAATCAGGGCAGCGGAATCGAAAGTGAGATTTTGTGTCTCAACAGCCGCTATCCTGTTGGGGGTCTGTTTCTCCCTTATCGACACGGCCGCCGGGGGGACATCGTCTACGGATATGGTCCCAGTCACATCTTCGCTCAGATCGACCCTTCTGAACAGCAGGTCGAATGGGCCTGTCAGATTCAGGTCCCATTCCCCGGCCGGCACGGTGGCGGAAAAATCACTCGCGCTTTCCGTTTCGTGTCTTAAAAACCCTGTCCACGGGTCAAGCAGCTTGGCCGATAAAATTAGGGGACCTCCCGTCTGGTTCTCGAATCGTATAGTAACCGAAACGGGCGCCAGTATCTCAAACTCGACTGGGATGGACCGGTTCTCCGCACCGAGCGAATCGTTGGCAGTGATCGTTACGTTGAATTTCGCCGGTTCCTCGGAATGAGGATTGAAAGACGCTTTGTATTTGCCGTTTTCTTCCTGCATTTCTATTGTTGAATAAAAACCATCACTGCTCACATTCAGATAAACGCAGGACACGTTGTCCTCGTCACTCACGGAAGCTGATACGTTCATGTTTTCGTCCGAGAGCAGGCGGTTGGGCATGACGGTGATGTTAGATATGACAGGCGGCGAGTTCGCCCTTATTGATACCCTCTCCGTTGAGTTCCAGTTGTAGGCGGAATCGTTGGCATAGACCCTGCTATGGTACCAGCCATAATCCAAGTCCGTCACGTTCAGGCCACAGTATGTCTTTTCGTTGTTCCTGACCACGTGCATGCTCTTGTTTTCGCTGGTATCTTCCCAGGCAAGCAGGCAGGCGGTGACATTCTCGTTAGAGGAAACGTTCACGAATATCCAGTTGCTGTTGGTGTGGTTGCCGTCAGGCACGGTGGGCTCGATGAACTGGAGTATGGGCGGCGTCTCATCGAGCCAGCCGTCCGCCTTCCCGTACGGATAGGAGTCCGTGACATTTTCGTTGCTCGAGTCGGTGCCCGCAATGAAATAAGGCGGGTCCGTGTGCCCCCAGAAGTTCCCCGAATTCTGATACGAAAGCTCTATCGGGTCATACGAGTATGCATGGATTTGAGCAGAACCGAGTATGTTGTTTTCCGATATCAATACGTCATCGGTTTGGTATAGATATATATTGAAAGGGTAAGGATCGGGGGAATGGACAAAGGCCGTTGTGTTGCAGCGGGTCATGCTCAGGTTCCCGGAAAGCTGAACTGCGATCCCATACCGGCCTGAGATGCTGTTCTGGAAAATCTCTGTGCCGTTCGAACCGTATATGTAAAGACCGAAATCGTTTCCTGAGACCTGGCTGTTCGTGATGTTCAGGAATTGCGAATCCACTATGGTTATCTTGCCTATGTTGGATGTGTTCTGCCCGCCGAGCGTGAGGGAATCTATCGGCACGGGGTTGTCTTGTGTCCCGTTAACGTTATAGAAGTAATAAATCGGCTCGCCGTTCACCGTGTTTGACTGGTTTATGTAGTTGTAGAGTGTCATAAAGGATGTGATGAAAAAGCCTGGATATCCACTGGTCTCAATCTGGTTGTTTGTGAAATTGTTGTAGTTCCCGCCAATGTAAATCCCGCCAAGGTTGTTCTTTATAGTATTTCCCGAGATGACATTCCCGTTTCCCATAACCGAGATGCCTGAACAATTGTTGCCAGATAAATTGTTACCATTGACTGTACTATTCCAGTCGGCTATGCCAATCCCGCCAAAATCTAGATAGAATAAGCCAAAGAAATTAAAGCGGCAGTTCCGGGTATCGCTTACCGTGTTGCCTGCGTATGTGTTGTTTGCGGAATCCATAGAAAAAATTCCCAGAAAATCATCGTCTTGAGCGTCGTTTCCGAATATCATATTGTCTTCCAACCCCTGCAGAAAAATCCCTACATAGTTGCCGTTTACCGTGTTCGACGACAATTCTACATTATCCGAGTATCCGACGTAAATACCAAAATAGTTATTCGAAGCTGTGAAGCCGCTTATATTGATGTAACTGCCATTTATTATGTTTATCTTTCCGAGATTGCTGACATTGGGTTCGTCCAGAACCTGGGGTGGCGGTGTCAACGGGGAGCCGGGGGTGCCGCCCACATTGAAGAAATGGAAAACCGGCTCCGAGTTTACGGTGTTGCTCTGGTCTATGTAGTGTTCTGCGTAATATAGGTCTTCAAAATAAAAGCCGTACTTATAGCTTGCGTCCTTTGATATCTGGTTTCCGGTGAAATTGTTGCCATTGCTATCGAAATCTATATACACTCCAGACTTTGCGTTGGTGACCATATTGTCCATTATCAGTGAATCCGTCACGCTGTTCAGCTTTATTCCGTCTCCGTAGACATCGTTGTCCACGAGTGTGACATTGTTGGAATACGAAACCTCCAGATGGCCGGATTCGCCGCTTACGTTTATCACTTCATTGTTCAGGTTATGATAATAATTCACAGGCCTGCCGTTCACGGTGTTGCCTGTGTCTATGCTGAGATTGTAATCCCATATGAAGGTCCCGGTGACCCACAGCCCCAGTCCGTTGTTGTTGAGCTGGTTAGAAGTCAGATTTGACTCTTCCGCCCCTGACAGATATATCCCTTCCTGGAAGTTCTCAACTACGCAGTCTCTTAAGCTCACGTTGCCTCCCGTCACCTTGATTCCGTATCCGTCCCCGGAGCCGGATATGTTGTTCCCGTTGCAGTCAAAAACCAAATCATCCCTATCGATATCTACACAGTTTCCATCCGCGGAAATATCATTGTCAAGGAAGAAGTGATTTCCGTTCTCAAAACCGTTTATCTTGTAGCTGCAGTCATCGCAGCTGAAGCACGTGGTCCCGTTGTTCAGCACCCTCACCAGCACCCTGTCCTCGGACCGGCCGTCGTTGTTGTAGACCAACAGCCTGATGATATATTTACCGTCGGGCACATCCAGCGTGTCCCATGTGCCGAGCCTTTCATTCACCTTTACGTCAATCGAGCTTGATATGGGATCCCATGAGACCGGGTAAATCCCAGAACCGTACACCAGGGTATAATTTATGAAATTTATCGCATTGGCTGTACCGTTGATCTCAACGGTGCCGTTAAGCACGTCTCCCATGGACGGCGATGATATGTTGCTCGCTGGAACGGAATCTATCTGCAACGCCTCGTGCAGATTTATCCTGCCGAATCCCATGTACTTGTCCGTGCTGATGGGGTCTGTAGAGCCCTTGATTACCTTCCTGACCTGGGCCTGGGTAAAGCCGGGGTTCCTGGACAAGATGAGCCCAGTGAGTCCCGCGACGTGCGGGCATGCCATCGAAGTGCCAGCCCATGACGCATAGGTATCGTCCAGCATCGTGCTCAATACGGCGCTCGATGGCTGGTAAGTCGGCTCGCCCCCCGGGGCAGAGACGTCCACCCAGTATCCGTAATTTGAATAGGACGACTTGGAATCGGAATTCGTGGTCGCGGAAACCGCGATGACGTTATCGTAAGCCGCCGGATAGCTGGAATATTCGGAGTCCGTGTTGCTGTTTCCCGACGCCGCTATCAGGACAACCCCTTGCGAGTAGGCATAATCTATCGCATCCTGTATCAGGCTCGAATTGGTACCGCCGAAGCTCATGCTGACCACGTCTGCGTTGTTGTTCGCGGCATACTCCAGTGCCTGCGCAATGTCATCTTCTTTAAGGCTGCCGCCCATGGGGTGTACGAACCCCGCCCTTACGGCCATGATCTTGCAGTTCCAGCAGACCCCCGCCACACCCACGCTGTTGTTGCTGACGGCTGCCGCTATGCCCGAGCAATGGGTGCCGTGGCCATGCCCGTCCATCGGATCGTTGTCCTCGTATTCGCAATCGACATCTGTGCACCCCTCCGCGGTTGCGTTATCGACAAAGTCGTACCCTCTGCAGTCACCATAATAGCCATTTCCGTCCAAGTCCGTGTCTTCGCTGCAGTCCTCGTCCGTGTTGTTCCACACGTTGGCCGCGAGGTCGGGATGGTCCCAGTCGACGCCCGTGTCTATTATCGCTATGACTATGCTGCCGTTCCCTGTTTCGATGTCCCATGCTGGTTCAGAATCCATCTTGGCGTGGGCCCACTGTTGTGAAAAGCTGGTGTCGTCGGGGGTTGCAAAAACCTGGTAGATGTAATTGGGCTCCGCGTATTCAACCAGCTCGTTCCTCCTGTACTCTTCGATCACAGACTCTATGTCAGCATCCTCGTCAACCTGTAGCTTGTATATCCTCGACAAGTCAGGACTTGGCCTTGATTTTCCGGTTATTTGCCCGGACAATTTCGGTTTTGCCCCCGGTTTCAGCGTGAAAATCGGGCTGATTTTCTTGGCCTTGAATCTTCTGTTCAGGTTCTCGAGGGTGGCCGCCGCGTCTTTTTCGATTACCCCGCTCGCCTGCACATGTACGCCGGCCGCTTGAGTGGAACTTGTGGCGAATTCCGCGCCTTCAGCCAGCTTCACTATTACCTCGCCTGGAACGTGGGGCGGCAAGGGGGGCTCCGGCCCCTTCGACTCAAGCGGGACGTGTATGGCGAGGAACCTGCGCTCCATGTCGCTGCTGTTGAAAATCGATTCCGCCATGATTTTTGACAGCGATTCCCTTGATATTGTCCTGCTTTCCGGCTTTTCGGTTATCAGCAAGGGGCTGTACGCTGACGGTGCATGATAACTTTCAGCTCCCTTTCCGGAACTTTCGCCTGTATGCGAAATCGCAGAAAATCCGGTAAAATTCTCGCATATCCCCAAGGATATCATACCGAGCGTTATAATCGATACAGTCAAGACTAAGGCTAACTCCCTATGCATGTAAAAGATTTGCAAGGGCTGGAATAAAAATAATCGGATAATTGCTGGAATGAAGAATCAGATAAAATAATCATATCTGCCTGATCTCGTCGTCGTTCTCTTCCCATGTGCGGATGAACGTGTTGAGCATCAGAATCGGGACTATCGGAACGCCGTCATGGATGATTATGTCCTCGGGCATCAACGTCACGATCAGTGGTATTATCTTATTTTTCGCGCCCGGCTTGAGCCACATGCACCTCTCTATCTGCTTGCCGGCTGCCGCCCTGAGCAGCGAGGCCTTGTATCTCCTGCCCGTCCAGCGCTTGCAGTCTGCCGCGAAGATGTGCCTCGGGCTAGCGGCGATGACGTCGTACTGCCTCTTCCCATGGCCAAGGTGTTTGACGACATTGACGGAAACCTTCCACTCGTTCTGCTCGAATACGAATGCAACGAGCCGTTCGAAGAACTGCCATTTCATCCGATGCCCTAGGGACTCGAGGTCCTGCATCTTTTTGACCGGAAATTCCTTGCCCGTCGTTCTGTTCATATTTGCACCATATTTATATGCTGGAAAACAAGAATATATTAAATTCAAAAATGGAGGTGAAAGTGTGGCTGATTATGCGGGTGTTGGAAGCAGGATAGTGGCAATCATAGTAGATACCATAATTCTCTACGTGATCATGTTCGCTCTGGCGTTGCCTCTGGGTCTTTCTACTATGATGTTTTCCGCGATGGACGTTTCGAATGCGATGAATGCCTTCGCCATGCTGGGCGCATGGGCTACGTTCATTGTCCTTGCGGCGGTAGTCTGGTTAGGGTACTTCACCTATCTCGAAGGGACCTCAGGACAGACCTTGGGAAAGAAACTTATGAGCATCAAGGTTACCAAGGAAGGCGGGAAGCAGCTCACATTCGCTGACGCGTTTGTAAGGACCCTGCTCAGGATCGTCGATGGCATCGGGGCTTACCTGATAGGCTTCATAGTGATCCTGGCGAGCGAAAAGAAGCAAAGGGTCGGCGACATGGCGGCGGGCACGATCGTGGTGAAGGCTTGATTTATCCCTTCACCTCTTTCTATTTTTATTTTTAGTGCTTTTTTAGTTGATTTTCTTAGTGTACAGGATAGAGGGAGACGCATATGCGATAGGGCCGGAATTCTGCCTGGACCGGCAGGTAAAATGATTCAGTTCCTGTTTTTCTCTTTTGCCCTGACAGTGTTCTTGTGATACCCGCAGATGTCCCTCAGCCCGCAGATCCCGCACTTGGGATTTCTGGGCAGGCATACGAGCTGCCCGAACCTTACAAACAGCAGGTTTATCTCGCGCCAGTATCTTCTGGGGACGGCATTCTTCAGTTCGGGCTCTGTTTTGGCGGGTGTCTTGGTCCTGACCAGGCCGAGCCTGTTTGAAATCCTGTGCACGTGCGTATCGACGGGCAGTCCGTAGTCGTCAAAACCGTAAACCTGCACGCATCCGGCTGTCTTGGGTCCTACGCCGGCAAGTCTGAGCAAATCTTCCCTCTTTCTTGGAACCTCGCCCTTGAAATCCTCAACGACCTGCTGGCTAATCCTTTTGATTCTTTTGGCCTTGACCTTGTAGAAGCCGCTGGATCTTATCAGCCTTTCCAGCTCCGCCAGGGACGCGTTCGCAATTTGTGCAGGTGTTTTATAATTGGAGAACAACCTATCCGTGGCCTTCCTCGTGTTCTGGTCCTTGGTCCTCTGCGACAGCACCGTGGCGATCAGAACCCTGAACGGGTCGGCATGCCAGACCACAGCCTTGCCGCCAACATGCTTGCGCATCTCAAGAACTATCCTCCTTATCTTCCCTGGCTTTTCCGGCATGTCCGTCATATAAGAGAAAAGGCTGGGTGATTAAAATATCATCCAGTTTCCGGGTTTGCTGCACTAACGTGCCTTGAAACGGGCGCGTCCAGCAATTCGTTAACTTGGTCTGTAACCTCGATGAGTTGAGAAGATAGTTCAGATTTCAGCCTCATATTTTCGGTCTTTCCAGGTTTCAACATCTCTTTTAGATGCTCCTGCCTGCCCCGTATGTCTTTCCCATATCTTTGGACAACTTCAGGACATTTCGAAACACCATAACCCATCAAATCCACATACATTCCAAAATCTCCGCTGTCCACGGTGTCTCTCGTTTTTTCAAGCCAGGACAACAACCTTTCGTCGTACTCACCGTACATCTTTTCTCTTGCTGCCTGCGCCTGCTTAACAATGCCATAAAAAGCGTCCTGGTTCTTCTCATCCTGGCCCCATGCATGAAAAAGGGCCTTTTCTATTTCTTGTCCGCGCTTCGCCGAAGTCCCCGTCAGCAGTTCTTCTTTGAGCGCTTCCAAATCGGGCACGGCTGGCTTTCCATCCGCATCACCACCTGTAACACCAACATCACCGCCCGTATCTGGTCCATAAGCCGGCTGGGAGGTAGGGTGGGTTTCGGCTTTTGAGACATGTTCATAAAGATTACTCGTGATCCGCTGGTACTTTCTGAGAAGCGGGACGTTCAAGTTCATCATCCTGTGAAATCCGAATTCCTCGCTCCCGTAAAAAAGGTAATTGAAGACGCTGGTCAAGGTTTCAACAGCGTTTGACACGCCTACCACTTCTTGCAGGCTTTTCATGACCGCCTCGCCGCTCTTCTTCCCATCTTCCAGGAGGTCCAAGCCATTCTCAAGCAGCCCCCAAACCGACTCGAAATCATAATCATCCAAATTGGAAAATCCGGCAAATCTGTACATGGTAAGAAAGCCAGTGGAATAGGGTTGGAATGCTATCTTATTCTCGTTTTGGAAATCTGCAATCAGCCTGTCAAATGACATCTGCCATTGTTGCAGCCTGTTCCTGTATGCGTTTGCGTGCATCTTATCACCTATATATCACTAATAAGTAATTAATATATTTAAAAACTTGATTGCCCTATATATCCTCCAGCGCCCTGAGAAAATCTTAGGGATTGGCCGTTAATTAACTTTATTATGAAAATTTTCAAAGAATTACGTGCCTATCTTGACATTCTGCCTGATCCTGTCCAGCGTCGCGATGGCGGAAAGAGCCGCCAGGTATGATGTCTTCCTGTTCTTTGGCGACGGAACATTCTCCGTTCTTGCCGTCA
Source organism: uncultured archaeon (assembly GCA_964559215.1). Classification (GTDB taxonomy): domain Archaea; phylum Aenigmatarchaeota; class Aenigmatarchaeia; order QMZP01; family JAFGSV01; genus JAFGSV01. The sequence continues at coordinate 20,915 of CAZLFZ010000017.1, read as the reverse complement.
TCCTGCCGAAAGAGCCCTCGGCCTCTATCTCGTGGACGTTCCTGTCGGAGAACGGGTCGGCGATTATCCTGACCATGGTCTTTTCCACGCCCATCCCCGCCACCGACAACGCGACCGACACGTTGATGTTCTTGGGGAACCCGGCAGCGGCCTCCTTTGCGGTGCCCTCGAAGATTACCGTGGGCTTCCGGATGCTGCGCAGGCTGATGTCGTTCTTCACCACATACGGGGCCCCTTCCAAGCCGACCGGGGGCTTCCTCGTGGTCAGGGTCACCTTGTCTATTTTTCCCATGGCCGCGGACTTTATCCCGTCCAGCCCTGCTATGGCCCCTGAAGGTATGTAAAGGTGCCTGCCCGTTTCTTCTGCCCGTTTCTTCATCTTTGCGAACAGGGACTCGTCAGACAGAGCACCGACGCTCATTATCATCAGGTCGGAGTGATCGAGGATTTGCAGCGCGTACTCTTTGACGGCGGCCTGCGACGCCGCTTCTATCACCAGGTCGCAACCCGGCATCCCTTCCGGCCCGGCGGCTATCTTCGGCTTCGACTTGAGCTTTTTGGCCAGGTCCCTGGATTTCTTCCTGGCCGTGTCATAGAGATAGAGAAGTTCCAACTCCTTGTCCCTGTCTATGTAATTGGCGAGGGCGGCCCCTATCGAGCCGCACCCGAGCAGCCCTGCCTTCAGGCCTTTCATGTTAGAATTTTATTTATTGGTGATTAATTAATACCCATGGCTTTAGCTATGACCCGGCCTGCGATTCCGCCGGAATTGCGAAAAATCCTGGAAAGGCAGCAGTACAGGATAGCGGGCTCGCATTCAGCCGTGAAGATATGCAGCTGGACAAAAAGGGCCTTGATGGACGCCGGGTTTTGCTACAAGCAGAAATTCTACGGGATACAAAGCCACAGGTGCCTGCAGATGACCCCGAGCGTTGCCTGGTGCAGCAACAGGTGCGTCTACTGCTGGAGGGTGATAGAGAAGACGCTGGGGAACACCATGAACGGCATCGGGCTGGACGAGCCGTCTGATATCATAGATGCCTGCATAGACGCCCAGAGGGGGCTGCTGTCAGGCTTCAAGGGCAACGAGGATGTCAACATGAAAAAATGGCGCGAGGCCCAGGACCCGAACCAAGCAGCCATCTCGCTTGCGGGCGAACCCACCCTTTATCCAAAAATCTCACAACTTATCGGGGAGTTCAAGAAAAGGGGTTTCACCACCTTTCTAGTGACCAACGGCCAGTTCCCTGACAGGCTGCTCAACCTCACCGAACCGACGAATCTTTACATATCGCTGGACGCCCCCGACAAGGAAACCTACAAGAAGACGGACAGGCCGGCGTTGCCCGATTTCTGGAACCGTTTAAACGAAAGCCTCGAGCTGATGGATTCGTTTTCCTGCAGGCGGGTGCTCAGGCTGACCATGGTGCATGGCTGGAACATGACAAAACCCACCGGCTATGCGAAGCTGATAGAAAAGGCGAATCCGGACTTCATAGAGGTCAAGGGATACATGTTCGTGGGGTTCAGCCGGAAAAGGCTGCTCAAGGAAAACATGCCGTCCCACGGGGAAGTCAAGGAATTTTCGCGCAAAATCTCGGATTTGACCGGATACCGGTTCAAGGACGAGCAGGCCGAGAGCAGGGTCGTGCTTCTTTCCAGGAAATAGGAATTTCCCATCAAAGAGATCAAAGAGATATGCCGGATTTGCTCAGCCCCGAATTGTTCAGCACTGAACGGACACTGTCACGGATCTGGCTCCGATCGCCAGTCTATAGCTACAAAGTTTATCTCGTCCGCAATCAACAATAAGCTTTGCGGTTTCACCAGGTTCTATTTTCACCGTTGCTTCAGGATCGCCACTATCAGCCCACCTGTAATCCGTTCCGGGATTCAGGTCCGTGGCAGTTTCCAGTTCTATCACCGTTACCTCATCAGTGCTTATGTCATCAGTCCCTGTGTTATGTATCAATAAAGTGGCGTCCCCGCTAACGCAATACGAATCCATGATCTGGAAGCTTTTTAGAACCCTCTCCTCCCAATAAGTATTCAGATACATCCAGCCAATGAATGGCAAAAGAAAATAAAGCGCCAGAACAACGATGATCACAACCACAGCAATTTTCACTTTTTTATGCGATCCCGACATGCCTGAGGTTGCGATTTTTATGGCTTCATCGACATCCTCAGGGGGATAGCCCTGGTCTATGAGCCTCTCCCTCATCACCTTGATGCTGTAGTTCCGCTTGAACCGATTCACATAGTCTATAATCCGCTGGTCGGCCATGATAGGTAATTGAAGCTGTTGGTTAATAATGTTAACATAATGTAATCACGGGTTAACGTAATGTTGACGGTGTTCTTGCTTCTTATTGCCCTGTCTTATCTCTCTGTCTTATCGCCCTATCGCCCCATCTTCTCAAAGGATTTTCGCCGGCGACCGCCAAATCACCCAGGGCTCGTTGTTCTTTCAGGGGCTCCCCTGCCCGAGGAATGGGCTTCCCGCTAAAATTGCACCTGAAGAGCAAGAGAACAGTATCCGTTTCTGCTTCTTTTCGGGTCCCGGCACGAGTCACTAGGATTTGGTGCGTAAGGACTCATGTCCCTGTAGTTCATGCAGTTTACATAGTTCGGACATCTGCGTGAAACGACAGCAGGATCTGGAGCGATTCTCCCTACATCACTGTTAGCCGAAACGGCCTGTGTGGCTGCCGCTATATTTCTTTTCATAGGATAAAACTTGTATCGAAAGCTTTTTATCATTAATCCCTTTTCACTGTCTTCTTCCCACATTTCCGGGGAACCACCCTGATCCTGGCATTTTTGAATTTCTTGTTCAGCTCTTTTCCCCGCTGCAGCTCGTGCAGGAAAAGGGCGAGGGCCGCCACTTCGGAATGCGGCTGGCCTGTGACCGAGATGTTGTAATCCGCAAGGTGATACACCTCGGCCTGGACCTTCTGGCCCCCTATTATGACAAGCAGGTTCTTGAAGTGCCGGATTTCGGCTATTTTCTTCTGAACCGGGATTCCGTAAATCGTGAGGTGGACTTTTTTGCCGTCGAATCTTTTGATCACCCCTTTCCACTTCGGCTCGTATTTTATCTCAAAAGGCCCGCCCCAGTTTTCCGATATGTTCACAACGGACTTCTCAAGGCCGGAATCATGCTCTCCTGAATAAAGCATCGCGCCGGCCCCGAACGCCCTCGCGACCAGGGCGCAGTGCGTCGAGATGCGCGGGTCCCTCCCTGCGCGGTGGCCAAGCCTCAGAACGGTTATCATAAATCTATCCTATCCCCAGGATCAAGACTCCCACAAAAACGCCCAGGAACAGGGCTATGGCGGTTTCGTGCACCCTGCTGCCGCCCTTCACCACCGGGACCAGCTGGTCCGCGCATATGAACATCACCGCCCCCGCAGAGAAAGCCATCCCCGATGCCAGTATCACGGGTATCGCATTGGCCATGGCGGCAAAGGCGAGCAACGCTCCTGCCATGGCTGGTATGCCGGACATCAGCATTACAAGCAGCACCATTGGCCTGGCCATTCCCGTGCGGAACAGCGGGGTGTTCACGGATATCCCCCTCGGGATGTTCTGCAGAACTATCGCGACAAACAGCATCAATCCGAGGGCCTGGGAACATGCAAAACCGGATCCTATCACCAGTCCCGCGGGAAAGTTGTATATTATTATGCCTGATATGACCAAAGAGCCCGTCCTCAGCAAGGAGTAGAGCCTGTCCTCGTACTTTTCGTCACCGTAGGTATGCGGGAAGAGCGAGCCCGTTATCATCAGCACAACGCCGCCGAGGATGAATCCCAGCGCGGTGTAACCGACGCCGCCAAGTTGCAGCGAAGATGGCAACAGACCGAGCATGATAACGGATAACACCAGGCCCGTGGATGCGGTCAGAACGAACTGCAACACCCTCTTCCCAATCTTGAGGATGACACAAACGAGTCCGCCCAGCCCGGTTGCAGCACCGGCCAGAAATGCAAGCAACAAAACGGATAACATGTCCATTTTCTCACTACAATAGTATTTGCTTTTGGAATATTAAAGTTACGGCCTGTTCAATTTCTTCAATATCTCATCCGCGCATTTCTTTCCCGACAAAAACATGCCACCGAATATCGCCCCCATCCTGTAGCCGCCATAGACAGCGTTGGCAGCCATGCCCGTGACAAACAGGCCCGGATAGACCTCGCGCGTGTTATCCACCAGCGATTTTTCCCCATCCTCGGCCCACATCGACTTCTCTCCGGGGATGTTGATGCCCAGTTCAGGGTTTTTCCTTGCCAGGATGTTTGTGACAGAAGCTTCATGACCCGTTGCGTCCACCACGTACTTTGCCGTCAACGCCAAGGGGTCGATGTGCAGGCCAGCCTTTTCTATCGCGTAACCGTTGATAACGACTCCCGTGACCATGTCTTTTCTCAGGACAACGTCCTCGACGACAACGCCTGTCACTATCTTTGCCCCGGCGGCCATCGCCCCGGCGGCCAGTTTCGCGGGAACCTCCACAGAATTTGCCGTATACATATCCGTCCCCTCGACGGGGGCCAATTCCACGCCAAAATCCAGCAGGATCTCATCCGCAGGCTTTTCGATCGCTATGGCGGGATGGCCCATTCCGCCGCCCCAGGTTCCTCCCCCGAACGCCAGATGCCTCTCAAATACAGCGACGGGCAGGCCTTTTTCCGCCAGATATTTTGCCGCGGTCAAACCGCTTGGCCCGCCGCCGACAACAGCCACATCAAGATTCAGCAGGCCCTTGAGATATTGATGGGAAGCATCCAGGATGGCTTTCGTGATCGTGTCTTCCAGCACCATCTTATTACCTTACCGCTTTTTCCGCCTTTTCCTGGCAGGGTGCTCCTCCAGCTCTATCTCCTCACCCAGCAAAAGATTTGAGCCGAACAGCAGTTTCTCCAGGATCTGGGCAACGAAAAGCTGCTTGCTGACTTTTATCGGATCAGAGCTGCTGTTTATGCTGCAGTGTATCTGAACCCTGAGCAATGCGTTTCTGGTTTCTTTCTTGCCGCCTTTTTTAAGCCTGGAAAAGCTGCCGATAATCCTTTCCAGCAAATATGGCGCTTCTTCCGGCTCTTTGATGGCCATTTCCAAGGCCTTCGCAAGGTCCAGATTCACCTTGCTCTTTTTCGCCCATTTTTCAAGGGACGACCGCTTATCACCAATCAACACGTCATGCATATGGACCACCTATCCTATCTTCAATTCAGCCAGGCCGGTTTTCTCCGATAACCGCCTGCTAAGTTTTATCCCGTCCGTCCTTAAAATAGATATCTCATTCACGATATTGACCGTGCCCGAAATCAGATGTCCTCCGTGGACATGCTTGTCAAGGCCGGCCAGGCTGGCGTGCACGTGGAACACGGCGTCGCCGTCCCTGGTCGCTATGTTCCCCGCCAAAGACGTAAGCTCGTGCGGTTCTTTGAATCCCGTTTCGGCATAGTCGCCCTTGCCTGCGAAATAGCCAAGCCTGAAATCCCTGAGCATGCCTACGCCGTTAACTATGACCCCGGATCTTATTCCGTGCTTGAGCACGACCTCACGCAAGGATGCAAAGAAATCCTCACCGTGCTCGAGCTTTGCAAGCACGATGTTTTTCTCTTCCTCAGATTTCATGGAACTCTCCCTCGACCTTGGCGAAATTGAGCACGCCGCCTTTCGTGCCCAGCAACCTGAAGAGCCCGTCCTTTACCATCAGTTCCTGCAGCCTGCCGCCTTTGAACCCGGAACCCCTGACATGCACCGTGCCTGCATGCTTCAAAACCCTGTGCAGCTCGTCCAGCAGGGACTTGATATCCTTTCTTCCACGCAGCATGTCGAACAGAAGAACCGCGTCCACGCTTTCCTTTTCCAGTCCCGTGTGCAGGTCGGAATAGATGGTATCGATATTACCGAGGTTCAGGCTGGCGGCCTTTTTCTCGACCATGTCCAGGGCCGTTGGATGCAGATCCAGGGCCTGCACGGAGCCGGCGTCACCCACCACCTTCGCCGCGGCCACGCTGTACTGCCCGGGACCGCAACCGAAATCAAGAACCGTCCAGCCGGGTTTTATTCCAACGCTAAGCAGCTCGGCCTCGGCCCTTTCCAGGCTCACATTCTTCTTGCTAAACCTGCTCTTGAGCCTGAAGATAAAGCCCGGCGCCCTCTTCTCGTCGTCTATGTCTGAGTGCCACAGCCACGCCATCTTAATCATCTTCCTATGGGATTTTTATCATCAGTATTTTAATTGTTTGGCACCTGGCATGTCTAACCGGGGATTCGCCCCTGCCCTGCCGGGGGTCAGTCTGTGGGCAAGACGGGTAACCACATGCAACTCGCAATCGCCCAGATTCCAGACTCCGTTCAAATCCCCCTCGCTGCTCATGGTCACGGGCCGCAGTCCCCCAAGCCGGTTGCCGTTGCTCATCCATGCGTAGAACTCACCATCCGGGTTCTGCCTTTCCACAAAGCCGGTCTCAGGGCTCACGTCCCCGGGACCGTACCTGAACATCGCCTCTGCCAGTTCTGGTGGGAGCTCGAATATCAGTTCGGGTCTTATTATCCCAGCCCTTCTCATCTTCAAATTGTAGCATGCATCCCATCTGGCCAGAAGAAGGTCGGACTTTGCCTTGTCATTTTTGAAAAATCCCTTCCCGTGCGCCGCATTGTAATCCACGACGTAGCAGACCCCATCCTGCATCCCACTAGCGGGCGTTCCCTTGCCCATCAGAAGCGGCTCAAGCATAATCTCGTAGGGGTCTTCGGCTCTTCCGGCATCAACAGAAGAAGCCATGTAGTTGAGCTCTTCGAAAAGGTTCGTTGGCCTGAATCCATCGTCCTGCAAGCCTTTCTGGACAGCGAGCCTTTCGACAGGCACCGGCAAAGTCCCGTCAGAAACAACGTAAGGTACAGACAAGTCTTCTGGGGCCCCGGTTAGATAGTTCTTCTTCACGAGGACGAGGGGGCATGCCTCGACTTCTTCGGGCGCTGCCACTTCAACGGCCATATTTTTTTCATTTGGAGGGCACGTTTTTAAGCTTGAGCCGTCAATTTCCCACCAGAAGGATTCGGTGGAATCGAAACGAAAGCCGTCAATTTTTTATAATACCGGGCAGCAACATATAATTATGTCTGCTTTGGTTGTCGAAATGACCCTGAAGCTGCTCATAGCCCTGTTATTGGGAGCGATGGTCGGCCTTGAGAGGGAATGGAGAAAGAAGCCTGCCGGCTTGCGGACGCACATGCTGGTTTCCATGGGCGCCTGCCTGTTCACCATAGTATCCATGTCCGGCTTTAGCGCGGACCCTGCAAGGGTGGCCTCGGGGATAGTAACCGGCATTGGTTTCATAGGTGCTGGAACCATAATGGCGTCAAAAGCGCATATCAAGGGGGTAACAACCGCCGCTACGCTGTGGATTGTGGCAGCCATCGGCCTGGCCGTCGGCGCTGAGATGTACGTCCCTGCTGTTATTGCTGCCCTGGCTGTTTTCTTGGTCCTCCAACTGAGAAGGCTGGAGGGGGCGCTGGAGGATCTCTAAGCAATTTTATGCTTTTTATAAATCCTCTAGTGAAAATAACTACCTATGCAAGCTCTCTACATGCAGGACTGTTACTTGCGGGAATTCGACACCGTGGTTAAAAGCGCCAGCCAGGGCAAGTTCGTTGTTCTGGAACAGACGGCCTTCTATCCGAATTCCGGAGGGCAGCCTCACGATACCGGCACGCTTACCAGGCACGCTGACGGCAAGGCCTTCAAGGTCGTTTACGCCGGCAAGTTCTCGGGAGAGATAAGCCACGAAGTCGAGAACCCGCCAGGGACGGAGCTGAGGCCAGGCGACCACGTGCATGGAAAGATAGACTGGGACAGGAGGCACAAGCTGATGCGCTCCCATACCGCGGCGCACATAATCAGCGGCATCATCCATGCCAAAACCGGGGCGATGATCACGGGAAACCAGCTCGGCCTCGATAAAAGCAGGATAGACTTCTCCCTCGAGGACTACGATCCGAGCAAGATGCAGGATTTCATACTCGAGGCCAGCAATAAAGCGAAAGAGGGCGCCCAGGTAAAGATATCAAGCATCAGCAGGGAAGAGGCTGAGAAAACGGAAGGGGTGTCAAAGCTGGCCAAGGGCCTGCCTCCCGGGATACATGAGATCAGGATCGTGGACATCGTCGGAATAGACAGGCAGGCCGACGGGGGGACGCATGTCAAAAGCACAAGCGAGATTGGAGAAATCGGGCTGCTGCGATGTGAAAACAAAGGGAAGAACAACAGGCGGGTTTACTTTTCAATAAAATAGCCCACCCCAACAGGGGCAAAGACGTTTTTCAGCCCTTTCCTTATGTATTCTTGCCCTTACTTTAGCGTCAAAGCCGGACCGGAGCGTCTTCGTCCGGGTCGTAATAAAAAATCAGAAAACCATCTGCCTCATGTAAAAAAATCGACCATGACCTTGTAAACAATGCCCATGTCCACCATCGTAAGTATGCCAACCACAAACAGGCCCAGGATAAAGTCCCCTCCCCTGCCTTTTGTCACCGTGCATTTTGGGATTAGCGGGTTCACCTTCTCCCCAGTGCAGGATAAATTATACTCGATCATGGTGAAAAAGGTGAAAACCAATAAAAACGTCGTAATGAATATTGCCACAATGCCTATCGATACCTTCATACTTTCCAGCCCTAATATTAATAAGACATTCATCTTTTTTTAAAGATGCTTAAAGTAGCCTAGAATTATAGGCAGCACGTAACAAACAGCAAAGGGAACTGGAGTTGGTGTGTGGAAAAGCGACCGAGATGGGAAGTGACTTATACGCTGCTCTCCCATTCCTCTTTAAGCAGCTTCCAGGCGCCGTCTTCCTTTACGAATTTTATCGTGCCTGTATTATTCGGGTCGTTCTTGTCGCTCACGGTCCAGTTAGCGGAGTCGCCATCGATTGTTTCTTCCCCGATCACGATGTCTCCGGCAGGCACCAAAAGGGCGCTCATCAAAGCAAGCACCTGTTCAAAATTCTCATCGGTCATCCCTCCCGGAATCTGCTCTTCCATTGCCGCAAGCACGTCGGACGGTATGCTGTTCTTGAATGCGCCGACATCGCGTTCATCTATGGCCTTTCTGTATGCTTCGAATGCCTCTCGTGGTGTTTCTGCGGGGTCAAAAGCTGGGGGTGATACAACACCCTCACCTTCCTGGCCTCCTGCACCCGCAGCAGGCATCTGCTCCCCCATTTTTGGTGTTGTTATAGGTGTGGCAATGCATCCGGAAGCGGCCAGAACAGCAACGATTCCAATTATCAGAACAATTGATCTGCTCATTGAATAATAATTGGGCTTGCATTATTAAAAAACAGCGGGGAAGATGGGACTGGCGAGTGACCAGGAACTGATTTTTGGTATAAACGACTCCTTTTATATTTTCTTAGATTACAATCTAGATGATGATGTATAAAATCGGAATTGGTATAGTAATTGTGATGATAATCCTGTGGATGCTCTGGTTTGTTACATTCATATACTGAATTTCCCCGCCCTTTCTTGGTTTCCTTAACGCTTTTCCATGCTATCCAGGGCATTTTCTTGATCCTTGTCTGCACTTTCTTCCTGTTGCAGCAGCCTAGAACTCAAGGTCTTCGCTGGCGAAGAATGCCTTGCCGTCAGCGGTGTAGAACGTCACAAAAAACGTACCGTAATTTTCTGTCGGCAACTCTTCGAACTCTTCCGCCTTTACGACCTCTATGACATATGCGATGTCTTCCTCTTCGAATCCGCTCAGAGGTGTCAGCTTGAAATCCCCCCTCTTGACATCGACCGTTTTTGAATATAATCTTTTGTCCTCCTTCCCATGCACGTCTTCCTGTTTTATGTACACGGTCAAGGTTCCATCAGCAACTACCGTCCGGCCCTTTATGTCCTTCAGGATGATATAGGAATGAATCTCATCGCCCCTGATTCCGACGTAGAAGCTCTTTATCCCGACGGGTGCTGTCACGATATCCTCCAATTCCATGCACTCCTCTTTCTTATCCTGGTCATTGATTTTATCACAGGCTTCGTCAGCAAAGATGAATAGCTTGGCCATCGAAGACGCGTAAGTGAAGTAACATTCGTCCCTGGCTGAAACCTCGTCAGCATCATCACAGACGCCCAATTCGTTCATGTCCAGTGCGATGGCGGCGTAGCACCTGCCCACGAAACTCGGCTTCACGATTTCATTGCATATCTCAGGGTCGCTTTCCGCTTTTGCGGGATCGATGTAAGTGCTCTGGTAACAAGATTCCGCCTCTTCCTCCTTTACCGCACCGGAAATTATTTCAATGTCATAAATGAACGAGCAGTTGTCTTTGTTTTCCTCGCAGACCCCCTCTTTGCATACGCTGTGGTCTCCGCACGGCTTGCCCGACAATGGTATATTCCGGCATTTAAAACCCGTCTGCTCGCTGCAAAAATCGGTTGTGCATGGATTCCCGTCGGAGCAGGAAGCCGGACATTTCCGGGCAGTGGTCTGGTTCGTGCCCTCGTCTCCTGTGTCTATGCTTATGCCTTGTCCCGTGATTTGCCCTGTCTGGATGCATCCGGAAACAACCAGAACAGCTATAACAGCAGCTATAGCGACCGGCAATGGGAAACAGTCCACTTTCATATTTGGATTTTAACAGAAAGTTTTAAAAAGGCATCGAAGCTGACGGCAAGCAGCGGTTTTCCATGCTTTTGCCAAAAGCTATGCCTCGGGCGGACGGGGTGTCATTTCATCAGAATTATTCATCAAAAGGTAAAATGTGTTCAAACCCTCTTTTTACAAAATCAAAGAATAACGCTGATGCTTCAGCCATTGGAGGAATTTTCATTACTGGCCCTATTCCCCATCCCCTGACCTTTTCTATTGCTTCTTCTCTGGAAATACCCAGTTGATTCATCGCCTGTAACACATGCGATTCTTCATATTCTTTAATTCTCAGATATTCTGGTAATTCGATCGATATATCATCTGCAAGAGCATTTGCTGTGCATACAAGTAATCTGTCATGACCCACAATAAACATATAACCTCCGCTATCTGAGTATTCTTTAACAAGAGAAATGTTTTGTTTCCCATTTGATATTACTTGATCATCACTTCCCATACTCCTTAATTGAGACAGAAGAGGTTCTCTATTAAAAATCACTTTTTTACCACTTTTCTTTTCAAACAATGGTGATAGTCCTCTTGCTGTTTCGGTAGTTCGTCCACTATCGGATATTACTACTGAACATGTAATATTATCTGGTAATCTTTTATCGAGGACACGATATAAGCCCTGAACTTGTTTTATCCCAAGCTCTGTTAATGTATCATCTCCATAAGCTGCATGCCCGTGTCGGATAAGATATGCTGAATGCATAATACAAGAAGAACAGTAACTTTTTTAACCTTTACAGAATGCTTGTGGAGGCACTATAACTGAATTCCAATATAATCAAATCGGTATCAATAGACCCTAATGCCTCGGGCGGGAATTTCAGACAGAAGCAGATAAATCTGCTTCATGTGCCCTTTGAACCCACGACCTCCGCGTTTCTTATATCATATCGCCAAAACGGCGTCAATGCTCATAAACGATATTATGAGCGCGGCGCTCTAACCACTGAGCCACCGAGGCATGTATAATAAGTAGGCGGATTTCATTTATAATCTTTTATTTCCATTCCCCCAAATATTATGTATGGATGTCCAATGCAGGCGTTGCCCCTATTTTGACAAGGTGAAGGACAACTTGCGAAGCGGCCATATAGTTCTCGGCTTCTGCAGGCTGAGGCAGAAGCACGTAACCGACATGACGATAAACAAGCCCCAGTGCAAGGACAGGGCGGTCATCACACTGGAAGGAGAATAAAACGGCGGTCCCCCTGCTACCACTAAATCATCCCCATGACTTCCCGGGTGGCCTCCACGTCTATCCTCTTGGACACGCCGTCCACCAGCACTCGCCTGTTCCTGTAGACCAGCAACCAGTATGGGCAATACACCATCCTGGTGGATTCGGGCTTTATTCCGAACAGATCCGCAATCTTTTCCACAACGTCCCTGCTCACGTTGAAGTTCACTATCTTCCCCTGCAGGCCCGTTTCTAGCGGCCTCATCGAGATGCCTGCCTTCAGCAGGTTACGGGGGATGTGGATTTTCGATGGCCTGAACATGTACCCGTCGCTTGAAACAAGGCCCTTGTTCATCAGGATTTTGACTATCCTGTGGGCATCGTTAGGCAAAAGCCTGGTGGTGGATGATATCTTTTCCAGAGTGGAATGCCCCCTCTTTCCGAGGAATGAGACTATCCTTCTTTCCATGCTGGAGAGCGTAATCAGGTTTCTGATGCCCCTGGTCCTTCTCAAATCACCGTTGCTCTCGTAGATTATCTCGCCCATGAGACCGTCCACGTACAGCTCTGCCTTGTCGCCGTTGGTCGTGCCTTGCAGCCACCACAGGGGATAGTTTACCTGGATTATGGATTCCGCGCCCTTGAATTCCTGCTTTATGGCCTCAAGCGGATGCCGCAACGGCAAGGCAAGATTGCTAACTTTGACGGGAACGGGCTCAGGTTGGACCTGAATGGCCTCTCCTCCATGCTTGCTTCTCCGGACCCTGATCTCGGCCAGAACGGGTTGTTCCGTGACGCCGATAACGAGGGCATTCCCTATTGGAAGGTCCCGGATCTCCTCCTTCACCCCGGGAGTGATCCCCTCCGCAGAATCCGATATCGCCCTCAGGTCATTGGGATTCGTGACCTTCATGATAATCTGGGTGTTGCACTGGGAAAGCACATTCTTGTCCACCCTCGCAGGCCTCTGGGAAATTATGCACAAGCTCATCCCGAATTTCCTTCCCTCCGATGCTATCATCCGGATGATCTTTGACGAGGAGACCTCCCCGAACCCCCTCTCCGGGCAGAAGGTATGCGCCTCCTCGAACACAAGGAAAAACCCCGGTATCATCCCCCTTTTCCTGGCATTGAACAACTCTTGCACGACCTTGAACACTATCATCTGCTGTATTTCCGGTTTGGTAAACTTGAGATCCAGTATCGATATCTTGCCAGGTTGCACAAAATCCTTTGGCTCCGTCGGGTTTGCTGAAAACAGCCCCGTCTTTTCCAGGAACTCCAGGCCTGATATCAGGTTCCATTTGGACTGTGAAGGCATGGAAGTTACCTCGTTTATTATGTCGGCCAGCGTGTAATCTTTTCGGTCCAGGTTCCTCATGGCCGAATATATCAGCCCCCTTTGGGTGCTCGAAACCTTGATTGGCAGGCATTGGAAGAGCTCTTCGGCAGTCAGCTTGGAATCAAGTTGCAGCCTGTTGTTCTCCGGGCTGAGCAACCGGATCTGGGCCCCGTAGGACTTCGGCTCCACCCCGAATTTTTCCGCGAAACGCAGCTCCTTTTCCTCGTCATTTTCCTGGACGAGGCTTGAATATTCCCCGTGGGGGTCTATCACAACAACCGGTATCTTCTTCTCAGCAAGTTCCTCCAGCAGGACCCCTGCCATGTAGCTTTTCCCGGCTCCGGTTTTTGCCAGGATTGAGACGTGCTTTGTCACCAACTGCTTTACAGGCAGGTTTATCTTTATCTTGTATCCCTCCAGCAGGCCGATGTAAAGGCCGTCTTCCGGCAGGCCGAGGGTGTTTTTTATCAGCTCTTCCGAGGCGGAAAAGACCGGGGTCTTGGGAGCGAAGGGAACGTTCGGGGATATCAGGAACCCCCTCTCATTTCTGTAGCCTATCACCCTTGCCTCCGCTATGGTCCTGTCGGCGTATCTGATTATGTTGTCTATGTAGGCCGTCACCCATTCGCCCTCGGGCGTCTTCACTGCGACGAAATCCAGCTTCTTTACCTTGGCCTCGGCCTCGAAATTGAATTCCTTCGTTGTGACCTTTCCTGATATCTTCCCCAGCAGCATAAACCCACCATTGACAACACAATTACAGCAAATAGTAATATTATTGTCAGGTTATATTTTAACTTATATTTTAATCAGCACCTCATAAAAAAGCTTGGATTGGTTTCAATGGGAACTCAGCTTTCGATGGCGCTGGACGGGCACGTCACACCCGAGATGAAGACTGTAGCAAGTGATGAAAATGTCGGTGCCGACCACGTCAGGAAATCCGTCGGCTCAGGCTTGATTGTCATACCGAAAAACAACATGAGGTCTCGCACGTCTCTTAAAAAGATAATCGGTATAGGAAAGTGCCTGAGGACCAAGGTCAACGCGAACATAGGTACGTCCCCTGATCTTGCCGTTATAAAGGAAGAGATGCTTAAGCTGAGGGCGGCGATTTTAGCGGGAACGGATTCCGTCATGGACCTGAGCACCGGCGGTGATTTAACGAAGATCCGACGAAAAATCATTGCGAACTGCACCGTTCCGCTGGGAACGGTTCCAATATACCAGGCCGCGGCCGAGTCCGCCAGGGAGGGAAGCGGCATAGTCTCTATGGACGCCGACATGCTGTTCGATTCCATCCAGCAGCAGGCAATGGATGGTGTCGATTTCATGACCGTCCACTGCGGCGTGACCATGAACACCCTGCAAAAGCTCAAGAAGACCGGACGGGTCATGGGCATAGTCAGCAGGGGCGGTTCCTTTCTTGCGGCGTGGATGCTGCACAACAAGCTCGAGAATCCATTGTATGCCCAGTACGACAGGCTGCTGCAAATTGCGAAAAAATACGATGTCACCCTGAGCCTGGGGGACGGGCTGAGGCCCGGATGCCTGGCAGACGCCAATGACCCGGCACAGCTGACGGAGACCAGGACCCTCGGCAAACTGGCGCAGCAGGCCAGGGACGAAGAGGTCCAGGTGATGATAGAGGGTCCCGGTCACACGCCCATGCACAAGATAAAAGGGAACATAGAATGGCAAAAAAGGGTCTGCCATGGAGCTCCTTACTATGTCCTGGGCCCGCTGGTTACCGATGTCGTCCCTGGATACGATCACATAACCGGTGCCATAGGGGGAGCAATAGCTGCATGGCATGGGGCTGATTTCCTGTGCTACGTGACCCCGGCCGAGCACCTGAGCCTGCCGACACCCGACGACGTGTTCGAGGGTGTCATCGCAAGCAGGATCGCGGCCCACGCCGCGGACATCGCGAAGGGATTGAAGGGTGCCGAAAAATGGGACCGGAAGGTGTCAAGGTACAGGTTCAAAAGAGACTGGGACAAGCAGATCTCGCTCAGCATGGACCCGCGGAAAGCCGCGAAATACAGGAAAAAGAGCAGGCCCGGAACCGAGGACGTGTGCACCATGTGCGGCGAGTACTGCGCGATAAAGCAGGTTGAAAGCTTTTTCAGAAAACGCGGAAAACGCAAATAGGTTCTTCTCTGCGCATTGTTTCAACGATTTAACGATCTTTCGGTTTTTTCCGAACAAAAAGGGAAGTCAGTTTAAATCATCGCCCAAATTCATTATCGGTGAAGAGAATGAAGAAATACATACTGTTACTGTTCATCATAGTCACGTTTGCCTCTAACACCGCTGTGGCGATGGCTGACGAAACAGGTTTGTATTGCAGGAATGATATCATAGTGGCCGTTGTCGCTCTCGTTTGCGTGTCAATGGCAACGGTTTTTTTAATCACGTTGAGGAGAGAATAGTATGGAAGACAAGATCACTCTGGACAGGGAATCCTTCAGGAGCCTCGCATCAGACACCAGGATATCGATACTGAAAAGCCTGGACAGGAGGAGGAAGACGCTGACCGAGTTGTCCAAAGAGTTCAGGATGTCCCCATCGACCGTAAAGGAACACATGGACAAACTGTGCACCGCGAATCTCACCGTGCAAATCGACGAAGGCCACAAGTGGAAGTACTACGAACTGACGAGAAAAGGCAAAAACATCCTGCATCCGGAAGATACCAAGATATGGATACTGCTTTCCATCTCGGCACTGGCCATGATTTCCATCTTGTACGACATGTGGCAGAGAAGCGCTGGGGGTATGATGATGGCGGCGCGGGAAGCGGCTACTGCAGGGGAGTCCTTAGATAAAATAGCAGCGCCGGCGGCGGCTGAAGCAGCAGTGCAGACAGCAGGACGGGCACTGCCCTATTATCACATAGCCGGATTGATAATCTTCGCCGTGATTCTGGGCTCCTGCATAGCCTATATGGCGATAAGCAGGAAGAAGATGATGAAAATCTGATGGTCTTTTAAGCCTTCCGCTAATGGGTCCCGTTCACATCAATTCTTTCGTTGCATAATGTGTAGAGATAAGGATGCCTAGGCCCAGGAATAGGGAAACCCACAAACTCAGTTGGTAATTATCAGGGAACAAATACTCGTCCATCAGACCCCAGATCCCTCTCCAGAAAGAAATGACCGCGAATGCTATCAAAATAGCAAAAATGCTCTGGTGCCTGAATTTCATCCGACTCAATTTATCGAACATACATCTTAATTCGGCACGTGGCTATAAAAATTATAGATTAAGCGTAACGGTGATTCCGGTGATTTCCTTGAATCTCTTGTCCTTAAATATGTCTTAATATAGTTTCGATGCTGTCTCTGGTGTTGTCTTCAACATGCCTTCGATGTTGAAATTTTTTATATCAGGGCATGGTATGATTAGTATGGAAGTTCTGATGCTTAACTACCTCAAGGAAGCCGACAAACTGCTTGCTTCGGCAGGCTGGGCAACGCGGAGCGAAAGGTGCGGTGCGGAGTATGAGCCGGACGAAGATGAAGTCCGGGACATGGTGAGATATTCCAAGGAGATGAAGCTGAGCTCCGTCCTGGACATACCGTTCTTCGTGTTCAGCATAAAGGACGTCTCACGGGCCTTCACGCACCAGTGGGTCAGGTACAGGATCGCGGCCCACATGCAGCAGAGCCTGAGGTTCGTGAACATATCAACCGGCGATTTTGACTGGTTTGTGGTCCCGCCTATGATCTCGAAAAGGGGAGCGAACGCTGTTGTGGGTTACGTAAAAAACCAGCAGGATTCAGCCCGGGCCTATAAAGACCTCATCAAGGCCGGAGTGCCGATAGAGGACGCCAGATTCGCCCTGCCAATAGGCACCAAGACGCATATAACGACCGCCATGAACGGCGAGGAGCTGCTGCACGTCTTCAACCAGAGATGCTGCATGGACGCCCAGTGGGAAATCCGGGCCGTCAGCTATGCGCTGCTTGCTGCAGGCATGGTCATTGCCCCCCTGCTGTTCGATGATGCCGGGCCCCACTGCATTGCGGAGGGCGTCTGCAGAGGCAGCGGAAAGGGAAAGTGCAAGGAATACGCAGAGGAGATTATAGAAAAGATTAAATCGGTCGTCAAGGAAAAAAGGAACGAATACGAGAACATCAGGAATGGGCGGCTTGAGATTGACCTCACCGACATCCTCGGATACGGTGCTCCCGTTAGGCTGAAGAAAGGGGTGAAAGAGGACCTGGGACGGGAAGTGAACCTGGACTTTCCGGTCATCCTGAAAATAAAGAAGTGATTGTTATGGACAAGGAAAAAGTATTGGAGCTTACCGAAAACCAGAACAGATGGAGAGGCTCTGAGTGCCTGAACATGATAGCCAGCGAGAACCTGATGTCCCCTCTCGCCCAGTCGGTCTACAATTCAGATTTCATGCACAGGTATGCAGAGGGTTCCCCGTTCAAGAGGTTCTACCAGGGAGCAAGGTACATAGACGAGCTGGAAAGCTTGGCTATAGAGCTGGCGCTGGATGTCTTCGGGGCAAGTCAGGCCGATCTAAGACCCGTATCCGGAGGTGTTGCAAATGCTGCCGCTTTCTCCGCACTCGCCAAGCACGGCGACATGATGCTCAGTCCGGGGGTCGTCGGTGGTTCGCACATCTCCCACGAACCTTTCGGCGTTGCGGGCGTTCTCGGCCTTGCTGTCGAACACGCAATTTTCAACGAGCAGGAATACAACATCGACATAGACGCCACGGTCAAGAAGATACTGAAATTAAAACCAAAGCTGGTGACGCTTGGGGGGTCCGTTATCCTTTTCCCCCATCCCGTCAGGGAATTCAGGCAGGCGTGCGACGAGGTAGGGGCAAGGCTGTTGTACGACGGGGCCCACGTCCTTGGCCTCATAGCCGGCTCGAAATTCCAGAACCCCCTGAAAGAGGGGGCCGAGATACTGACCGCATCCACGCACAAAACGTTCCCGGGTCCCCAGGGCGGCATCGTGCTCGGCAACACCGACAAGCCGACGTGGAAGCAGGTGCGGTTCAAGATTTTCCCGGGTTTGGTCTCAAACCATCATCTGCACAGGATACCGTCCATGGCCGTGGCAATGCTGGAAGCCAGGCACTTCGGGGATGCTTACGCGGAACAGACAGTGAAGAACGCCAAGGCACTCGGAGAGGCAATGGACGAGCTCGGTTTTGAGGTCCTCGCCGGGAACAAGGGCTTCACGGAATCGCACCAGATTCTCGTGGACGTCAGGAAAAACGGCGGGGGAAAATTGGTGGCGGCAACCCTCGAGGAAGCCAACATAATCCTTAACAAGAACATCCTTGCCTGGGACGACGTGAACAATCCGGACAACCCGTCAGGCCTCAGGATAGGGACCCAGGAGCTGACCAGGATCGGGATGCGTGAAAGCGAGATGAGGCATATAGCGGAGCTGATGAAGAGTGTCGTTATAGACAAGAAAGACCCCGGTCAAATCAGGGAAGAAGTGCTGGAATTCAGGCGTGGGTATCAGCTTGTTCACTACTGCTTCAAGGAATGAAAACCGATAACCCTCAATCGTTTTTCTTGTCTTCGTCAAATAAATACCGGCCCTGCTTGTACAGGTTGAAATCAAGCTTTCTCACGAAGAATTCGATATATCCCGTAGGGATGAATTTTGGGTCAAGTCCGCTGACCTTGTCTATCATCCTCTTCTTCAACCCAGGCAAATCACTACCTTCCGTTGCCATGCTTTCTATCTCAAGGAACAATCCAAATTCCTTGACATTATCAAAGCTGAAAGTAAACTCGCCGTCACTGAACTTCTCCCGAACCTTCTCGATGACGACAAATTCCTTCAGTTTGTTTATTTTCACGAACTCTCCAAAATCAGCAATGGGTGGTGCTTCCATGTCAAGTTTTTCGCAAAGCCTGCTCAGCCTTCTGGAATCGTCCTCTGAAAGTGGTAGAGAAAAGGAATGCTCATCGCAGTCTTCATGCTTATTTTCAAGGTCTTCGATATTGAATTTGAAATCCAGGGATTTGCCGTTCCTCGTCCTGATGAAGATGCCCCTTTTGTACAGATTGCCGGATGCCGTATCAAAATAGATATCCTTTTGCTTTGATTTCCCGATGAATTCCAGTTTATCCAGGAAGTCCCTTGCTAGATTTTCGTCACTGACATGAAACCTGAACTCAACCTCGATGTTTTTCATTTCGTATAGTTGTTTGTTTGTTTTATATTGCTTTAAAAATGAATTCAATGATAAATTCAATGATAAATAGAGCTTTATGGCTTATCTGTCGGTGTTCTCATGAGCGTAATGAGCGGGAGGGGTGAAGGTTCGAAGAAGGGTATTGGCCTTGCAGCCCGCGGCAGGATGGGCAGGGACCTCACCACATCCCCGGTATTGAAAACCCTTTTTCTGCTGGCCGCCCCCATTGTCCTGGGAATGGCGATGCAGACCGGCTTTAACCTGATAGACACCTTCTTCATAGGCATGCTCGGGTCGGCTCAGCTTGCCGCAATCGGCGTGACTTTTCCGGTCGTCTTCATTTTCATCGCAATAGCCGCGGGGCTTTCGGTCGGGTCTACAGCGCTGATCTCCCAGGCAATCGGAGCCGGAAACAAGAGAAGAGCCAGCAATACCGCCGAGCATTCCCTGGTCATCGCCTCACTTGTTGGGGTTGCAATCGCGGTTTTAGGCGTTCTCTTCTCCCCGCCGCTTTTCTCATACATGGGCGTCAAAGGGGATGTGCTCGCCATGACGATCCAGTACGCGAATCTCATATTCTTCGGGTTCGTTTTTCTGTTCATCGGTTTTATCTCGCAGGGCATAATCCAGGCAGGAGGAGACACGGTGACGCCCGCCAGGAACCTGTTCATCGCTATAGTGATAAACATAGTGCTTGACCCCGTCCTGATCTTCGGCCTTGGCCCGTTCCCCGCGCTAGGTATTGTCGGAGCGGGAATTGCTACGGTGTTCGGCCGGGTTGTCGGCGCTTTGCTGAACATCTGGCATGTCTTTACCGGAAGGGCTGCGGTAAAGATTGACCCTAAGTGCTTCAGTCCGGACGCGTCAATCTTCTTGAGTATCATCAGGATAGGGTTCCCTTCTTCCCTGAGCCATTCCATCAACAGCATAGGCATGATCATCCTGATGGGGCTCGTGGGCACCTTCGGCACCGCGGCAATCGCGGCCTTCGGGGTCGGGATGAGGCTCGAATCCCTGGCTATACTACCCGTCATAGGCATGCTGGGCGCCCTCATCCCGTTCATTGGGCAGAACTTGGGTGCCGGCAAAATAGACAGGGCTGAGAGGGCGACGTCCCTAGCCTCTTACGCCGTCATAGTATTCATGCTTTTCTTCTCGGCGTTGTGGTTCTTTTTCCCGGACATCATCTACTCGCCCTTCACGTCAGACCCCCAGGTGTTGCAGACAGGGACTGGATACCTCAGGATCATATCTTTTGGCTACGTTTTCATGGGGCTGAATTTCATACTGGGCGCTGCTTTCCAGGCGGCTGGCAGGACGGGCTTGCAGCTGTTTGTGAATGCCACTAGATGGTTTATGGTGATAGGGGTGGCTTACATCCTGATAGCGAATCTTGGAATAGAAGGGATTTGGATAGGCTTCCCTATGGGGAATTTTGCCTCGTTTTTGATATCTATTGTGATTTTCAAGTCCGGACTCTGGCTGCGGGGATGGAGAGGGCCACATTCCCAGCATCCCC
>CAZLFZ010000016.1:32036-36897 GCA_964559215.1 uncultured archaeon | reverse complement strand
CTCTTGAAAAAGGGCTTAACCGACCGGCACTGGACAGACCTCAGGAGCTATACAAGTCCTTTCGGATTAGCAGCCCCCTACGTTTTTTAACTGGAGAGAGCGAAAATGGATTTTGAAATGTTTATCAGATTTACGCTCTTCCGTACTAACGGTCTAACCAGTAACTCTATACGTAAATAATCCGACTGCAGTACGGAAAGAACAGATAAAAGCATGATGATGTCCTCTCCATTTGTTAAACAGTCGGACCTCCCTTGTCACTGCGACCTACCGTTCCCGACTTAGTCGAGGCGGTAGGCATCTCTTCTACCAAAGATACAAGACCAAATTGCCTAATTCCCTGAACTGGTTTCTCCCAACACGCCTTCGCCTTCTCAGCGAGGGACACCAGTGACGGTTCTCGGTACGATTACAGAAGTTCCTTCCAGTCTGGATTTTCATGGATTCCAGGAGTTGACCAAACCCCCATACGGGTGCCATTCCAGCCTTCACCTGGTTCTCATCATGAAGATACTTCCCAAGCTTCAACTGTTAGCCACTTGCATGGTTGATCTATCCCGCAACGTCACCAGACCGGCTTGCGTCGCCGCACGTACTCCTGCAGTACAGGAATATTAACCTGATTCCCTTTCGGTATATTCCAGTTAGGATATACCTTAGGATCGACTAACCCTCAGTTGATTATCATTGCTGAGGAACCCTGGCCCTTCAGGCGGCTGAGTTTCTTACCCAGCTTTGCTGTTACTATTGGCAAGATTCTTATTTTTACGGGATCCATCCGAACTTTCGAACGGATTTCTGCTCCCACAAAACACCTTCCTACACCCTCTATGCGAGATCCGGGGTCTCGGTAGCTTGTTTAGTCCCGTCCATCTTGAGGGCTCCTAACCTTGGTGGGTGAGTTATTACACATTCTTTGAAGGATGGCTACTTCTAAGCCAACCTCCCCACTGTCTGTGGTTAGAAACGCCCTTCCTCACTTAACAAGCATTTAGGGACCTTAACCCCGGTCTGGGTTCTCTCCCTCTCGGAAAACGAGCTTACCCCGTCTCCTCACTCCCGCCTTCTACGGTGACAAGAGATTCGGAGTTTGACAGGACAACTGGGGAATGAGAAGTAGACGCCATGAAGAGATGCTCGGCGTCAAACTTTTTCTCCCCTTGGTTATTCAGTCAGTATCTCTACCCTCTTGCCCACCTCCGGCGAGGCTGAGCTTAGACTCATTTCGGAAGGAACCAGCTATTGCCGGACTCGATTGGCATTGAAGACTGGACGGCTTTATGTTAAAGCAATAGAATAGTTGCTTTGGCCGTCATGTCATTTTCACCCCTAGCCCCAGGTCACCCGAACGATTTGTGACTCAGTTTCGGTAGCGAGCCTCCACCTTGCTTTCGCAAGGCTTCACTCTACCAAGGGCTAGATCGACCGGCTTCTGGTCTTATCCCTGTGACTTGGGGCGCTTTCACACCCACCTGCCTGACAGGAAAACCTGCTGCGCAGGCTTCGCTTTCGCTACGGTTGCCTTAGTTAACCGATTCGCCACAGAGACAAACTCCTTGCCTCGTGTTTCTAAACGTACGATATAACCTGCACACCAGAGCTCGTACTCAGCCCTTACGGGCCTTTCCTTGGCGCTGGCTTAATCAGGCCATATCTACCTCTAGCTGTATGGTTTCAGGATCTTTTCAACTCCTGTTAAGGATACTTTTCAGCTTTCCCTCACGGTACTAGTGCGCTATCGGTCTCGGGTTATATTTAGAATTGGGAGCTATTGACTCCCACATTCCCGTTCCATATCCAAAGAACGGTACTCTGGATACTCGGTATTGGCTTTCCAACCTTCCCCTACGGGGCTATCACCCTATGTTGCGCTGCTTTCCAGCAGACTTCAGGTCGGCTGGTTAAGTCAAGCCCAAGTCCAAACCTCACATCCCCCTTTCCTCTCAGAAGGGGTTCGATTTGTTCTGTTCCCTTTTCAATCGCCTTTACTAAGGGAATCGCGATTGCTTTCTTTTCCTGCGGGTACTAAGATGTTTCAATTCTCCGCGTCTGCGATCGTTACCGATCATCTCCGAAGAGATGGGAAGTCCCATTAAAGAATCCCGGGTTCAATGGCTGCATGCGCCTACCCCAGGCTTAGTTCAGCTTGCCAAACTCTTCATCGCTACCCGAGCCAAGCCATCCACCACACAGCGTACTTGACCCTATTAGCCGGAGCGACTCGCCTATGAAATCATCACGGGACTCGGTTGGTGTTCACATCCTCATTCCGGCCTCTCGCCATCGGACTACCAATTAAATTCATCGTCCCTTTCATTTCCGCCCACTATCGTCGATAGAGAGCTTCATCTCGATAATGAACAGACTATACAGAATCAGATACATACGTAACCGATGTGCGTCGCCGCTACCAGCCACATTCCCTGCCACCAGGATGCAACCAACTCTGAGTAGCCTGAACATCAAGCGTTATATTTATGCCAAAGCATATATTTAAGCTTTCATTTTTTAGGACCTTCATGGCCCAGATGGACCGAGTGGGATGCTCACAGGACTTTTTATAAAAAGCCTATTTTGAACCCACGGCCTCTCGCTATTTTTGACCTTTCCGTTAACGCTTTTTCATCAATTAATCCGAAAAGGGTCATGCAAAGCGAGCGATCTTCCGCTGATCTATCGGCCCATTATGAATTGCAGCGTCCTTGCAGAAATTTTTTGAAAAATAAGGAGGTGATCCAGCCGCACGTTCCCGTACGGCTACCTTGTTTGTCGAACAGCGAGACGATAGTTATGTCTATATCTGCCTCTGAATTCAGTGGCACACATAGTATTGTCATCCCATACAAGGGCATGCGTTTGCATGATGCCTTGCGAGGTCAACTGGCCCGTCTCGCCATTTTACGACTTAGCCCTCCTTGCAGAACTCTGACTCGACTCTTCCAAAGTGAAGGAGCCTCATCAAAGATCCACTCAGATGGCTTGACGGGCAGTGTGTGCAAGGAGCAGGAACGTATTCGTCGCTAGATGCTAACCAGCGACTACTAGGGATTTCGGCTTCACGAGGGCGAGTTGCAGCCCTCGATCCGAACTGAGACTGGGTTTCGGGATTAGCTTCACCTTTCGGTGTCGCATCCCATTGTCCCAGCCATTGTAGGCCGCGTGTAACCCAGAGGATTCAGAGCATACAGACCTGCCGTCGACCGCACCTTCCTCTGGCTTATCGCCAGCGGTCCCCCATGAGTGCTGGCATACCGAAATATACCGTAGCAACATGGGGCGCGGGTCTTGTTCGTTACCTGACTTAACAGGACATCTCACGACACGAACTGACGACGGCCATGCACCACTTCTCAGCGTGTCTGGTACGCTCTTCAAGCGGACCTTCAACCTGCTGTCGCCTCTGGTAAGATTCCCGGCGTTGAGTCCAATTAAACCGCAGCCTCCACCCCTTGTGTGCTCCCCCGCCAATTCCCTTAAGTATGCTGTAGAAGAAGCCTAAAACGCATGATTTTCCCTGGATGCTCGAAGTTTACAATTTTGTTGAACTTTTCAAAATTTTCTTTAGATGTAATATAAAATCTCCATGTGTTGGATTTCTTGTCCGCAATGAAAATTTTGCTGGTTTTTATTGAATTCTTATTCAGCCATTCTCGAATAAATTCCAAGGATTCATAGTTTTTTTGGCTGAAACCTAACATATACTTTTTTGGGTTGATATCGCCCTCAGCGTCGAAAAAACCGGCAATATAACTTGCGATAACCTCTTGGGATGCGTCTTTTATACTTTTGGGTGTACACCAGTTCTCCTGCGGTGCTATGAAATCGTAGTCATTCCGAATCATATCATAGATTTTTTGTGAACTGAGAACCACTCGGTAATGCCCTTTCTTGTATTCATCCAATCTTGGGTTTTTCTTAAAAACCGCTACCGCTTTTTTGATAATCGAATTGAAGAGCCAATCACGGCTCTTCTCGTACCAGATTGTCTTGTAATTCCTGCTATTTTTGTCGTAAAGGACACTACCATCCCTTAAGGCTCCTACAAGATACGCCAGATCTTTCTTCATAATGTATATTTAGACCTCTTCTATTTCAGCCTTGCGACCGTACTCCCCAGGCGGCCCACTTAACGCTTTCGCTACGGCACTGGCAACCCCCATAAGATTGCCAATGTCTAGTGGGCATCGTTTACAGCCAGGACTACGGGGGTATCTAATCCCCTTTGCTCCCCTGGCTTTCGTCCCTCACCGTCGGATCCGTTCTGGTCGAGCGCCTTCGCCACAGGTGGTCTCCCAAGGATTACAGGACTGTAACCAAATGCGCATTGCTTTTACGTAAACGCTTTTGCTTGTCTCGTGCGCAAAAGGGTTTTACCCCTAGCCCTGGAATACCCTCGACCTCTCCCGGTCCCAAGTTCAACAGTTTCCCTAGCAAGCCCCACAGTTGGCTGCGGGATTTCACTAGAGACTTGTTAAACCGGCTACGAACGCTTTAAGCCCAATAAACGTGGTCACCACTCGTGGCGCGGGTATTACCGCTTACCGTGCAGATAGCAGTATAAAGCTGCTATCAGCATGGCGGCTGGCACCCGTCTTACCCACCACTTATTCGTGAAGCTATTTACACTCCACAAAAGTCTCCCATAAAACAGGAAGACACTCCAGATCCCTTCCTCACACTTTCGTGCATTGGGAAATTTTCGCGCCTGCTGCGCCCCGTAGGGCCTGGATTCTTGTCTCAGAATCCATCTCCGAGCTTCCTCTCTCAAGGCTCGTACGGATTATCGGCTTGCCGGGATTTTACCCTAGCAACAACCTAATCCGACGCAGTCTCATCCTCAGGCGCAAATAGCTTTTGGTAA
>CAZLFZ010000016.1:0-31936 GCA_964559215.1 uncultured archaeon | reverse complement strand
AGCAACAACCTAATCCGACGCAGTCTCATCCTCAGGCGCAAATAGCTTTTGGTAAGAGCACATTCCAGTATCTCTTATCTATCTGGTATTAGCCTCAGTTTCCCAAGATTATCCCAGACCTGAGGGCAGATTAACTACGTGTTACTGAGCTTTTCGCCCTAGTGTTCAGAGTTGAACATCAAGACTTGCATGGCTTAGTCGGATCCGGATAGCAGTGACCTCCGGCAGGATCAACCGGAATTGAGATTTGGCGAGTTCTCCTTATTTTCTTTAAAATTCCACAAGGACGTGTTTCGAACTCGAAAAACATCTTTCCAAGCTCACATCATTATGCTCATAGCTTAGTCGCCTAAACTCGCAACTATGTATTAAACCTACTAATTTATAAAGATTTTGAACTTGAGTTGAACAGGCGTGAATCGGGGTTTGGGGAAAATTACACACTCACCAAATTTAAAAAGCCAACTTGATAAAATAAGTATCGATGGCTGTCGTGGTGTAGTGGTTAGCATTAGAGCCTGTGGAAAGCTTATTAGAAAAAAGCTTTGGCAAAAAGAAAAAAACAGAAAGCTTGCGGAAAGCTCTCGGCCCGAGTTCAAATCTCGGCGACGGCCCTGCTTGTGCTTTTGATGAATTACCAGAAAAAGAAAGATGCGGGGGCTGGGATTTGAACCCAGGAAGGCACTAAGCCACAGGATTTCTTAGGGGCTCTTCATCTCGCTATCAGCACTTAAGAGAACAATCTTAAGTCCTGCCCCTTTGACCGACTCGGGAACCCCCGCGTTTAGAATATTTGATTATTTTAATTTAAAAAAGGAGCATGCATAGTCATTCTTTTAAGAACTTGCCCACATCTTTCCTCGCTTTCTCCCTCTTTTTCTGGTGATCGGCAAGGAATTTCGCCACCTTTTCGACGAGTATCTGCTTAAGCTCGCCTGTCAACAAGGCCCCGGAGATGTAATCCTGCCTTATCCTTTCTATCTTCTTGTCGTCCGGCTCGAACATGAAGTAAAGTAACTGAAAAGAGATATCAACATCGGGGTTGCCTCCCTTTTCCCTGTGCTCCTTTATGGTGGGCTGCCCCCCTGAAAAGGCGTATTTCATTATCTTTTCCTTGACGGTCTTCGGGTCGTCAGTCAGGGCTATGTAGGAATATGGGTCGGAGCTTGACATCTTCCCGCCTTTCAGACCAAGCATGAACTCGTGATACGAGGAACTGGGAGCCTCGAATTTGAAGTGTCCCGTCTTGTTGAGCCTTGCTGCTATGTCCCTGGTGAGCTTTATGTGCGGATCTTGGTCAACGCCTACCGGAACAACGGTTTCCATCTTCCCCTCGAATTGCGGCAACTGTGGGTGAAGGATATCCGCAACCTGAGTGAGGACCGACATGATTTTCCCGGGGGAAAGAGAGCCGTATATAGCCTTCATCTCATTCATCGTCACCCTGTTCGAAACAATCCCTATCGTCCTGTAAAACGCATTCGATTTCTCAGGATCTTGCGAGCGGCTGCTCTGGAAGTAAAAATGGCAGTCCTTGGGTTTGAGGCCAAGGGCTATGTAGTTTATCAGGTACTCCTCTATAGCGGTTTTCCTTAGCTCCTCGAGTGTCTGCCCCCTCATGTTGTAAGCCTCGATATCGGCAACTACGATGTATGTCTTAGCTCCCTTTTGCTGCAGGTATATGAACTCATCGGCAACCATCTTATGGCCCAGATGGAATTTTCCCGAAGGCATCAGCCCGGTGAGCATCACGAACGGCTTCTTTTTCCTAATGCAGTCCGCTATCTTCCCGAAGTCCCTGTGCCCGAATATGACGCCCCTCCTCATGTACAGGTGCGGGTCCGGGATTCTGTTAAGGAGAGGCCTGAACGGCTCTATCCCAAAATCCTTAATCAGCCTGTCATAGTCCTTGATTCCGGCCTGGCTCCATGGGTCTATTCTCTTTGGCATACCTTCCACCTTTCATTATCCTTTAATTATTGTTCATTTTTTGTTATATTATTTTCACAACATTATCCCCCCTTTCTCTTCATCCTTCCCGCAAAGCCTGAATACGTTCTCTATAAAGCCTGACCACGTTCTCTACCAGCTTCCTGCCGGCATTACCCTCCATCGAAAGTATGGACTCCGGATGGAACTGGACCCCCTCGATGGGCAGGTCCCTGTGCCTGGCAGCCATGACCACCCCGTCATACGAGGCCGAAATTTCAAAGCAGTCCGGCACCTTTTTGACACCCAGTGAATGATATCTCCCGAAGTTCGCAGGACTTTCAATCCCCTCAAATATGGACCTTCCGTCGTGCTTTACAGGCGATTCAGCGCCGTGGACTATCTCATCGAGCTGTATGACTGGCTCACCGAAGTACTCCATGAGGGCCTGGTGTCCCAGGCATATACCAAAGAACGGCAATTCCCTGTGATATCTGTCTATGACTTCAAGATAATTTCCCGCCTCCTTTGGCCCAGACGGACCTGGCCCTAACAAAATCATGTCTTTTGACTCGGCCCCGATGACACCAGCGGACGTGTCGCTTTTATACATAATCACATCCGCCCCTGCCATCGTGAAGTAAGCAGCGATGATATCGGCAAAAGAATCGTAATTGTCTACATACAATATTCTCATCTAATCACCTTAGTACCTCCAACGCCTTTTCAGACTTCAGCTGAATCTCTTTCGTCTCATTTTCCGGTTTTGAGTCAGCAACAATTCCGGCCCCTGCTCTCACGTAAGACATACCGTCGTGTACATGGACGGACCTGATTGTTATCCCCGTGTTGCAGTCCCCGTTGAATGTCAAATAGCCTACTGCGCCCCCGTACCAGTCGCGACGGCTTGCCTCATTCTCTTCAATCATTTTCATAGCCTCTCGCTTTGGGGCCCCTGACAATGTCCCGGCCGGCAACGTCGTCAGCAAGGTATCGATGGCATCGAAATGTTGCCTGAGCCTGCCTTTTACGCCGCTTGCCAGGTGAAACAGATTAGGATATTGTTCGACAATGCGATAATTGCCATCGGGAACCCTGACGCTTTCAGGGTAGCATAAGCGGTACATCTCGTGTCTTGCAAGATCAACCAGCATCGTGTGTTCCCTGCACTCTTTCGGGTCATTTTGCAAGTCTTTCATCAGTCTTTCATCTTCAACGGCTCTCACGGTCTCGTCCGGGTTTGTTGACCTTTTCCTCGTCCCTGCTATAGGCCTGATCTCAACCTCGCCATCATTGACCCCTATATGCAGCTCGGGCGAAGCCCCATACAGATACTCTCCTTTGCCATCCCCGTCACCCAGAACAAAGAAAAAGGAATACGGGGAAGGGTTTATCTCCCTGAGATGCCCGTACGAGTCCATAGGCGGCCTTTGCAGTGAAATGCCACTCTTTCTTGACAAGACACACTGAAGAGCCCGGC
The DNA here is from genome assembly GCA_964559215.1 of uncultured archaeon. GTDB lineage: Archaea > Aenigmatarchaeota > Aenigmatarchaeia > QMZP01 > JAFGSV01 > JAFGSV01. The sequence goes on along the minus strand of CAZLFZ010000016.1, from coordinate 28,527 downwards.
CCCCTCTTATTTGCTCAACAATCCCAGTCACTTTTGATGCATACTCCCCAAGGGTCATGTCCTCGTATGTCCTGTATGGCTGGGGTGCGAATTCAGATGTAGCATGGCCAGTTATATCATCATGCTTCCCATCAAAGTACAGTTCCCTCATCGTTGCTTTTCCCCTCCTGTCATCAAAATGCACTATGGTCGTTGGCAAAAACAGCACAAAATCGGGCGAACCGCCTTGCCTGAACCTGTCGCCGATATCTTCGAAGTAGCGCGCGAAATCATATGCGAAAGCGCCGTACAAACCCGCCAGGTCATCTCCAACCCCCCTGAATTTCTGCAAGACGGTCCTGATCACATAGCTGGTATTCTGCTGTTTGATCCTCTCATGTTCGGGCACATTCGGATTCGAGACCTTTTCCACCCTGCCCCTTATCATGCCGTCTTGAACTTGCAGGTCGTGAGCGTATGGAAAATCGTCCCTGTCAAAGGCTGACAGTATCGCGCAACCGGTGTCGTTCAAAGCCTCAATCCTGAAATCCTCGTTCTTCCCTGTTATTTTCACGGCCGGATGGGGGGCAACAATACTTTGTTTGCCGTATGCGAGGTTTATGGTTCTGGATTCCATGAGGAGATTGACACCACTGTTACAGTTTTGACTGTAAAAATCAAAGGGATCCTGATATTCGATTGGGATTGCATCGACTTTGGTTCTCATTTTTATCACAACCTGATTTTGAAAAAAGCTGAGAAAGAAGCCGGTGAGAATTCACCAAGGCCAGAGCCAGAGGTTTATAGATTTGGCTAAAGGGGATACTTCTTCAACAAGATTTATAGAAAAAATCAAACCGCAAGAAACAGGACTGGGAAAATCGAGGTTCTCTTTCAAATCTGTCGTTCCCAGAGGTACGGCATCACCATCGCCTTGGAATATATTCTGCATGTAAAGGTTTAAATACCTATCTTATGGTTTTCCTAAATGATGCATTTATTCTCCTATAAAAAATCTATAATAGTAACACTTATAAACTTCAAAACCATAATTATTATATGAAATTAGAAATCGACGACATTAAAGTTAGAGGAAACAGGATATGGTTACCTAAAGAGATTCAAAAGAAAATAAAGGGTAATTTTTTTGAGGTGAAGATACGTAAATCTAAAAGAAATTCTAATTTTATAACAATTCTTACAAAAGACGGTAGATTTGTTATCCCAAAAAATATTCGAGAATTTCTGAAACTGGAACTCAATGATATAGTGAATGCTCAAATTATGGAAATTAAAAACAAGAAAAGAAAGATAGCTTTTTTTAAAAATGGGAGATTTGATATGTTGGCATTCATTCCGAATAAAACAATGTCAAATTTTAAAGTTCTTGCAAAAGAAGAAGACCCTTTAATTCATTTATGGTACTCAACAAAAGGAAGACCCAAAGAAATTAAGATAATGCGATTTTTGCCGTTGGAATTTGCAAGGTTTACTGGTTATTTTCAGGCTGAAGGAGGAAAACCGAAATTAGAAAAAAGGAGGGGAAGAGAATTATCATTTACCAACAAATCCCCAAAACTGATCGAAGAATTCTTAAGGTTATCAAAATACCTTTTTGATTGTAGTCTGTGGAATGCCACAATCAGATACAATATAGTTTTAAAAATATCAGAAATTGAAAAAATTTCCAAACTTTTGGAAGAGAACGGGGTATCAAAGGAATTCATCAAAGCGAAAAATGCTAAAAGAATATCCAGTTATACCGTAAAATTATGGATCTCAAATAGCTTACTTGCAGAAACTGTTTCAAATATGACAGAATGTTTGATGAGATACCTAACTAATAATAAATGGGATATTATCAAAAAAGATAGTTGCATATACTTTCTCCAAGGTCTGTTTGCAGGCGATGGTAATTTCTACTCTTGGAAAGATAAAAAGGGATCTTTACATTCAAGATTCCAGATTTATGAAGGAAAAAAGAAATACATCGAAATTTATAAAAAATTGCTATCAAGATTTGGTATTTCAGGAAAAATCGTAAAAGAAAAAAACAAAAACCTTTTTATTTTCAGGTCTTATTTAAACTGGAACAATCTACTAACAATTCTTGATTGTGGTATGTTTAAATATTCTGAACATGAAGCAAGTTTAAAGAAAACTATTATCGAACATAAAAAATTCAAAGCTATGAAACATCTGATAAAAATTAAAGATAAAATTTCGGTCAATTTTTTGGGGAAAATTACGAATAGACCAAATTATTACAGTTCATCATGGTTGAGAGACCGTGGCAAGGAGGGGATTATAAGGAAAATTGGAAAAAGGGGAAATGCGTATGTCTGGGAACTTACAATGAATGGTAAAAAAATTAAGGGAATATTAAATAAATTATAAAAAATTGTCTCCTAAAGATTTTAGCAAATCCCTTCTCTTTTCATAATACTTCCTTGCTTTTGAGAAAATATCAATCAAATCTTTAATGAGAGCCTCTTTCAGATCGGCTGGATGAAGAGATTTGTTCAGATACTCTCTTTTCAAATCGGTGAAGCTTCCGAATACGATATCCCCCCCATATTTTACCGGTCTTTCTATTTTCATTTTTCCTCTGATAGGGAAAACCATGTATTGGCATAGCTGAATGATAGAATTATCTTCAACAACGCCAACGGGACAGTATGCCCCTTTGATTTTCTCACTGATGTCTTCAACAGAATCGTAAACCTTTATATGGGACCCAGGTTCGGATGCGCTCATCTTCGTGCCAGGCCCCCTTAAAGAAGCAATCAGAGGGGTCATTATCTCAACCCTTTTCTTATATCCCAATTTCGGCAGGTATTCCCTTGCAAAACTTAGAATGTGTCTCTGGTCAATACCACCGAACTGCATATCAACCCCAATAAATTCTTCATCCAAGGCTTGCATAATAGGATAAATCAATTCCGATACCTTTGGATTTTTCATTCTACAAACTTCAGAAGAAGCCCTGGTTGCTCTTGCAACTGTTGACATGGTCGACAGCTTTAAGACATCATGCATGTATTTTTCCTCGAACTGGAAGTCGCTCCCCTTAACGAAACGCGGCTTTTTCTCCCAGGGAAATCCAAGTTCCACGCATTTTTTGAAATAGGCAGACCTTTTGGCAAGTTCATCCCAGGGGGCTTTCAGATCATCGAGTGCCGAGTGAATATCCGCAATCAGAATGATATTTCTTATACCAGCGCGCTCAAAATCGAGCATCTTTCCAAATGGTATGAGGTAGCCCATATGGAAAGGCCCTGTTACCGTTATGCCTATGTATACCGATGGGTGTTTTTTCTTTCTCAGCAGCGATTCTAACTCCTCGTCTGTCAATATCTCTGCGGTATTTCTTCTTACAAGTTCTAGTCTTTTTTTCAGTTCCATAACAAAAGTCCCTATAGTATTGTTCTTCATTAATTATTATAAAAAACATCATATTGACTATTCACATTATTCTTCTTATCAATTCATTTGTTTTTTGACCTATATCAACCAATTCATCAGAAAAGACGTCCCTTACGGGATTAAAGAAGGTATTTTCAAACTCATCGAGTTGTTTCAAACCGGTTTTTGTATCCTTATTGACGGCTTCCACCGCCCTTTCTGCCCAATTTCTGTATTCTTGGACGACACTGAGGAAGTCCTGATCATTTGTACCACCCTTGAGCATGTTTTTTGTGCAGGTCTGGTACATGCTTAACGCCTTTAAAGCCATGACTTCTCTAATTCTGTACGGCGGTGAAGGTGTCTCTGCAAAAATCTCAAGCGGGTATTCCTTAGGGCGAGACCAAACTATTGCCTCTGCCAGATGACTCGAATAAGAGTTGCTGGCTTCATCAATAGAACCAAAACAATTATCCCACAATGCGCTCGCTTCATCTACCCTTCCCCAACCGAGATTCTCTACAGCTGTTTCAAGGATATCTGAACCCCCTTTACTACCCCTCCCGACATTTTCTATCAACAATTCTAGGGTATGCGAATAGTCACGGATATTACTGAGCGAATACGGATTCATCATAGCGATAAGTCCATAAACACTGGAATTTGAGCTCCCCCTTTCTCCAATCGCTCTCAGCGCCATTTGAAAATTCGCTTTGTCCAATTCATTCGAGTAAACACCGCCGCCTTCTTTCAACGGATTAATGCCCAATTCTGCCAGCGTCCCAGCAGTGCATATGTTTTCAGCAGATGTGGCGCCTTGTATCCGACCCATCCGATTGTCGTGATCCGAAACTAAAAATATCTTTTTGAATAGGGCACCTGCTTTTTTCAGTGTATCTCTGAATTCGGTTATGTACGGATTCTCCTTACCATCAACCATGCAGTACCTTACTGGAATCTCGATTACCAGCTGCCCTTTGAACCCCATTTTTGGGGAGAACATGGTATGGATGCTCCAGTAAGGCAATTGACGACCAGACGCCTTGTAGGCTTCATAAGCAGGTGTCTTCGCAGAGAAATCATCTGAAACAACCGTTCCATCCTTCATTTCCCTTGCGGCTTTTGTAAGGGCGTCTCCGTTCAACATGTCAGTGCAACACATTAAAAAATGAGCATTTTCTCCGACCACCCCTTCACTTTCACAGGGATGAACATGAGAATATTCCTGAAGACCTCTCATTTTTTCTGGATTTTTATCATAAACATAGAGCTGGTGGTCACCGTATTTAGTAGATACGTATACAATGCTCTGGCCAACCGGTCCTAAACCTAAAATACCTATATTCATTTTTATCACTGTCTTGTGTAAAAAATTAGAAATTACTTTTATAAACCTTTTAAAATCTAAGCAGATATAATATTATGCATTTCGGGACCATTAAATCGTTAGTAAATCTCGCGACGGCTGATTCTCTGAGAGAGATTTATCCAATCTGATTTCTAGTTTTTCGAATTCACAATATTTTAGGGGTGATTCTATGGAAAAAATCCGTGATTACAGTATAAAAAAAGGCATGACCGTGTCCGATCTGGTCGGGCAGTTTTCAGCCGCAGGCTTCCAGGCCACCGAGGTCGGCGAGGCCGTCAGGCTTATCAGGAAAATGAAAAAAGAAAGGGCTACGGTTTTCCTGAGTTTTACAGCGAACATGCTCGCAAGCGGACTCAGGGGCATCATAACGAAGATGGTCAGGGAAAGATTAGTTGACGTGATAATAACCACAGGCGGCTCGATAGACCATGACATGATAAGGGCAGGGAAATCGTATCTGCTTGGGGATTTCAAGCTGGACGACACCGAGTTGCATAAGAAAGGAATAAACAGGCTTGGGAACATACTAATCCCCAGCGACAGGTTCGTATTCCTTGAGAAGAAGATGCAAGGGATATTCTCGCAGCTGCAGAGAAGAAAGAAATCATGGACCCCCAGCGAGCTTATTTTTGAGATTGGAAAATCCGTAAAGGACGAAAGCTCTTTCATGTACTGGGCCTCGAAAAACAACATACCGATATTCTGTCCCGGAATAACAGATTCGGCAGTCGGACTGCAGTTGTATTTCTTCAAGCAGGACAACCCGGATTTCAAGATAGATGTGAGCGGGGACATGCGCCTTGCGGACATCGTGATAAACTCAGAGAAAACGGGCGGGATAATCCTCGGCGGGGGGATATCCAAGCACCATGCCATAGGAGTCAACATACTCAGGGAAGGCCTTGATTACGCTGTCTACATAACGACATCCTCACCCTGGGACGGGAGCCTGTCGGGCGCAACGCCCAACGAGGCAAAGTCCTGGAGCAAGATAAAGGAAAAGGGAAACACGGTTACCGTTTACGGGGATGCGACGATAATATTCCCTTTGATAATGGCCAAGGTCTTTGAAGGCAGGGAAGGATGAAATGAAAATCAGTATCACTTGGGGAGTCGGAGAGGGGGAAACCAGGATAGCGGCTTTCGACAATGCGTTATGTAACGCCGGCATCGCCAATTACAATCTCATCAAGCTCAGCTCTGTGATACCAGAGAATTCGGATGTTGTTATCGAGAAGGTGGACCGGAATGAAATTGAACACGGGCACAAACTCTACGTTGTTCTGGCGGAATGCTTTGAAACCAAACCTGGCAAGAAAGCGGTTGCAGGACTGGGCTGGGTGACCGCGAATCATATCAAAGGAAAGGGCATCTTCGTCGAGCATTTCGGAAACGAAAGAAAAGAGGTTGCCGATTACATAGAGAAGACCATAAGATCGATGACATCATACAGGCCCGAGGAGCATGGGAAGATCAGGATCAGGTTCGCGGAAAAGGAATGCACCGGGGATGTAGCGTGCGCATTGGTCGTTGCTGTCTATAAATCCGAGGGATGGGAATGAGAAACCTGATTGAAAATTCCGGGCTTGTGCTTTCTTTCGCGGCTGTCGCAGGCCTCCTGTTCCCGATATTTTCCGGTCACGTCAGCCCTTACATAACACTCCTGCTGATGATAGCCATGTCCCTCTCCATGAGACAGATAGTATTCTCGGGGAAGGACATCGGGCCCAACCTCTCCGCCTCGATAAAGGCGTTGCTCTTGAACTACGGTTTCCAGTCCGCTGTGGTCTTGGTCTCGGCTTTCTACCTGATTTCGAATCCCGACCACATAGCGGGTTTCGTCATAATAGCCGCCGTGCCGCCCGCGGTGGCCGTAATACCCTACACATACCTCCTCGGGGGAGACAGGAAGGCTTCCCTCGGCGGCGAGGTTCTCAGCTACATTACTGCATTGGGACTGGCGCCCCTGATAACCATATTATTCCTGAGCTTCGGTGTTGATGTATTGGAGATACTCCGGCTCCTTGCACTTCTCATAGTAACGCCGCTCATAATCTCGAGGGCGTTTCAGAGGCTTCCCGGCTCTTATTTCTCGCGAAGCAGGGCTTTCGTCAACATATGCTTCGCCCTCATAGTATACAGCGCCATAGGCCTTAACCAGGCGGCCATTTTCAATGATCTGGTCATCATCGCTCCCCTGTTTTTCATACTGTTCCTGAAGACCTTTGCGACAGGCCTCTCCGCCTATTCCGCATCGATGAAACTCGGGGCTAGGAAAGATAGGGCCGTATCCTACGCCCTGTTCGCAGGCTACAAGAACTGCGGCATGGCGGCGGCCTTTTCAATTGCGCTGTTCGGCGCGGCGGCTAGCCTGCCTGCAGCCATCGGTATTATAGTCGAGCTGCTCTTTTTCATATCCTTGCAGGCCTTTCTTGGGAGGCATGGATGATGCTGGTTCTCACCACACTGGCTTTCCTGACGGGGATCCTGAACAGGATTGCAGACATGGTGGCCGATGATGGCCTCAATCTCAACAAGTACCTTGCCTATGGGATCGGGATCCTGTACGGGTTCTTGATAGCGCATGTGATAACAGCTTATCCGGTTCTGGCGGAACTGGGGATGGCGGTCATGCTTTCCGTCATCATGGCGGGCAAGATAGACCACCCGGTGCACCAACTAGGGATAGCTTCCTTGCTGTTCCTCCTCCTTGTCAATGGAATCGCCCCCATCAATTTGGTGCTGCTGGTCATCTTTATCTTTGGAGCGGCCCTCGATGAGGCCGGGAATTGCCTTGCGGACAAGAAAAAGGTAAGCGGGATTTTAGGGGCGTTCTTCAGATACAGGCTGACGATGGAAGTCATCACCTTCGCCATCTCTTTTTTCACGGGCTCCTGGATAATATTCATTGCGATGGTCAGCTACGATGCGGGCTTCACCTACATCTTCCCTGCCAGGGCCAGAAGAAAGCTAATAAGCATTTGCGGACAAGGATAAGATTATGCAGTTGAAATTTCTTGGCGGCGCGTCTGAGGTTGGCAAGTCCGCAATACTTGTCGATACGGGCAAAGAGAAATTCGTCATGGACTACGGCATAGAGGTGCAGGAGGGAAAGAAGCCGATCCAGCCTCCCCTTGACCTGGACGGGGTTTTCATAACACATGCGCACCTTGACCATTCTGGATTCGCCCCCGGCTTGTACAGCAGAGGCTATCAGGGCAGGATTTACGCAACCCCGGCGACTTTTGATCTCTCTCACATGTTGCTTGAAGACTCCCTCAAGGTTCAGCGCTTGCGGGGACAGAAAGCGGGATTTTCAAGCCAGGACATCAAAAGGATGGGAAAGAAAGAGAAGATAATGGATTTCAGGCAGCCCCAGGAGTTCGGCTCGAGCACGGTGGAGATGCTTAGCGCCGGCCATATACCGGGCGCTGCCATGATCCTTATTCGGAGCAGGGGCAAAAGCGTTGTGTACACAGGAGACATAAAATTCACGGACACAGATTTCATGTTCGGTGCAGACACCGACCTGGAAAATATCGATGTTCTGATATCGGAATCCACCTACTCCTATAAGGACCACCCTGACAGGAAAAAGCTAAAAGCGCAGCTTTTGCATATAATCGAACAGACCTGCCACAACGGCGGCGTTACATTGTTGCCGGCATTCGCTGTCGGCCGGACACAGGAGCTGTTGCTGCTCCTAAAAGACATCAATTTCCCGATATTTATCGACGGGATGGGGATCCGGGCAACCCAGCGCATCCTTTCGCACCCAAAATCATTCCTCAATTCAAGGGAACTTGCGAGGGTTTTCGACAACGCGAATAAGATAAGAAGGCATCGCGAGAGGCCGGATGCTGTCAAAAGGCCGGCCGTGATTATAACCACCGCGGGGATGCTGCAGGGGGGCCCGGTAAGCTTCTATATAAGAAAGCTGCTTGAGCGGCCTGACTGCGCCATGGTGCTTTCAGGATATCAGGTCGATGGAACGCCCGGCAGGAATTTGCTGGAAACAGGCATCTACTCCACCAGCGAGATTGAAGCCAAGCCGCAGTTTCCGGTCCATTTTCTTGATTTCAGCGCCCACACCGACCGCTCCCATCTTATCGAGTTTTACAAGCACGTCAATCCGAAAAAGATTGTGCTGGTGCACGGCAACAGGACGCTCGAATTCGCGGAAGAGCTTAAAGGTATGGGATTCGATGCACAAGCGCCAAAAAACGGGGAAATAGTCAAAATCTAGGACACATTGAATGTGACATCATAAATTAATAAAACGACTTTGCCAATTCTATAAAAAGGGCTCTGTAGAAATCATCCAGCAGGTTAAGCTGATACTCACATAACGGTGCATGTTGTAGACCACGCACATGCCAATCAGTTCCTTCCTCTGGCGGATTACAAGCGCGATTAGGAAAAATATATATCATGATAAAATTGTCACCGGATCGAAGCCTTCCTGCGCCAGCTATTTCAATCCCTTTTCTTGCCCTGGAATACCGGGGCAGGATCCATCCTGATGCAGCGCTTAACGCCAATTTTTCTAGGATTTAGCAATACATTCATATTTATAACATTTTCAGATTCCTCGTCAATCGTCATAACGAGCGGGGAGCTTTCCCAGACACGCTCATCTGTTCTCATCCTCCGAACATATTCCGCAAGCGCTTCAATCGGGTTTCCCCCAATACGTTCACAGCCAAACTTCGCATGCAAAAGATCAGATAAGGGCTTTGGCCTCTTACCCCCACTCATCACTATGTGAACTGTCCTGAACATGTCGCCTATGTCAAACACGCTGTTCACATCAGGCATGCGAGGAGAATAGACACCCATCATTTCATCCATTTCTTTAGTCCATACGCCCCAAAGAAGCGCATCCCCTGCTTCGGCATACTCGAAACCAGACGGAACTTTACTTGTCACGGAATTTCCAAAAAGAAAAGGTTTGTACTCTTTTCCCAGACTTCTTGGAATGTTCAGCCTTATAACGAGATTCGTGCCAGCATTCTCATTTTCTGCACCCAGTCTTTTAACGACATAGCAATGCTTGTTTTCGATTTGTTTCGGGCCTGTCAATATCTTAGCCTTGTACCTTGTGATGTCGAATTCACCCGGCAACTGAAACCTATAAAGGCCGCCTGCTATTTCCGCTACAGCTAGCTTGCCTGTGTAAAAGCTATCGTCGTATCTTGCGTAGGCAGTTCCCATGTTCAATATAATATTCCAAAAATTTTTTATATGTTACATTTCAGAAACAGAAGACCTGCCTGTCCTAATCTGGAATAACCCCTATGCATCTCCGGTTTATCTCGGGCTTTTTCGTTTCGGCATCGACAACGTCTTTAAAACCAGAAGCCGTGAAAATTCAATCTAGACATAAACGTCTAAATTCTGGCCTATTACATCATAAGGTGCTGTTTCCGGAATGTTGGAAAAGGAACCTCTCCTTTTTGAATAATTTACCTGAGAGCCTGTTGAATGACCCGGATAAGAACCACGTCCCAGGTGTGTGCTAAGGGTCGTTTTCGAAACCGGTTCAATCCATATTCTTCTTACCGTGACTGGTATGGGATGTGACATGCTAGATTACCATTTATAATACAAGCAAAACTATAAAAAGCTATGGTCAAAGGTGAAAATTCGAAAATATCGAAAATAATAAGCATAGACGGTTCGGTGATGGAGGGAGGAGGCCAGATATTGCGGACGGCGTCGGCCTTCTCCGTTTTGACGCAAAAACCCGTAAGAATCTATAACATCAGAGCGAAGCGGCCCCAGCCTGGTCTGAGGACGCAGCACCTGAGGGGACTTGAAGCGGTATCGTGGTTATGCAACGGCAGACTTGAAGGGGGGAAGATTGGATCGAAAGAGATATGGTTTTACCCTTCTAAAATTCAGGAAAAGGAGATTAATATAGAATTGGAGACAGCGGCCAGCACGGGGTTGGTGCTACAATCATTGTTAATAGCTTCGTTAAAGGTTAAAGAAAAATTGACACTTAACATACAGGGAGGGAGCACTTTCTCGAAATGGGCCCCTCCACTCCAGTACATTCAGTTTGTGCTTCTACCACTATTGAGGAGAATGGGATACCATGCGGAGATAAACATCTTGCGGCATGGATTTTATCCTATCGGAGGGGCAAGGGTCAAGGTCATGATAAATCCCGGGGCTGGCCTGAAACCCGTGAATGTGCACGAACAGGGAGAAATAGAGACAATCGAGGGCATTTCAATAGCCAGTGCGCATCTGAAAAAGCCAAGGGTCGCTGAGAGGCAGGCAAGGATTGTCGAGGAGGCCATGCGCAAAAGGGACTACGAATGCAGCATAAAGACCAGATATGTCGAATCCAGCTGCCCGGGTTCCGGGATAGTCCTCGTGGCAAGAACAGAGCTCGGCTGCATTCTTGGTTCTGACGGTCTCGGGGAGAGGGGAAAGCCGGCAGAGGTTGTCGGAGAAGAAGCCGTAAACGCCATGCTGTTTGCCATAGATTCCGGGGCGGCGGTGGACGGGCACATGAGCGACCAAATTCTGCCTTATATGGCTTTAAGTAAAGAAAAATCAACAATAACGGCGCCAAATTCGACCATGCACGCCAGGACCAACATGTGGGTAATAAAACAGTTCCTGCCGGTTGAATTCGATACCGACGAACAGGGGGGCAATGTCAAAATAGAGTGCATGCCCTGATTTTAACTACAGGCTATAGGCTATCTGGGATATACCTTTTTTATCCTCGGCTTCCTCTTGAAAACGGTTTTGCCTTCGCTCTCCACAGACAGCACGTCCTCCATGGGCACGGTAAACTCTTCATAGCCCGTCTCCCCTCCCCTGAATCTTATGCCGGACATGTTGAAGTCAAGTATCTCCCGGCCGAAAACGAATCTCCTGTTGTTGATCGCTCCGGCATGAAAAACAGTTATCGAGCACGAATACAGCTTTTTGTTCTGTTTCAGCTTCAGCAGGATGTCGTAGATCATAGTAAAAATTGATTTGGCTGTTTTTAATACAGATAGGATTAATATGAACGCTTCGATGGTTTCTCGTAACGTCCATATTAGTGATTAATCAAACCGCTCTCAAAACCGACAACATCCAAGACTTTTCCAAGGCATTTAAGTCACTTAATCCTCTTTATAGGGACCCCTCCCACCACGGTTCCGGGCTCAACGCTCTTGTTGACGAGTGAATATGCGGCAACCGTTGCCCCGTCCCCTATCTCGACTCCTGGTAAGACCAGAGACATGCCGCCAACGGTTACATTCTTGCCTATCTTGACGGGCCCTTTTCTGTACCCGTCGACTAAAAATTCGTGTGTGATTATAGCGGTCATGTTGCCGATAATAGAGTTATCGCCAATTTCGATTAGTTCCGGGAAGAAGATGTCGAGGTTTGAGCCGAATATGCTCACATTTTTCCCTATCTTCATCCCTGTTTTTCTATAAATTCTATTCTTAAATTCAGAGTCAGGCAAGTACCTGCAAAGAACCATTATCAAGAAATTCTTCAGCACTTGTCTCCGGCTTTTTATCTCGGCCCATCTCTTCAGGGATTTGTCTTCGCTCTTGTAGCCATGACATTCCGTCATCCTTTTGAGGTTTTTCTCTTCCATACCCTTTCCCCGTCAACTATTATCTTCAGGACCCTGTGCAGAGGGATGAATTTTTCAGTGTTTCCCCCTTTACCCTCTTTATAATAGAAGTAACTTTTTTTAACTTGCGTGATTTGACAGCCCTGGATGATTTTTTTATTTGCAGGAGCCCCCCTGTGCAGTATGATGACTTGAGTAATGGGCAGTTTCCCTGTCCAACGCAGCTTGTTGAGGGTTTCGAACACCATCAATACCATCCAACCCCTTTACTTTCACACAGCCAAAAGCTCCATCGTTTTCAGGTCGTTCAGGTCGAAAACAAGGATGTTCTGCTTTCCCGGATTCACCGAAACGGTCTTGCCCGATATTTCCCGCCAGTTTCCGCTCATCTGATAGGATTCGTGGATATGGCCGTGCAACGTGAGGTAGGGTTGCTTAGCAAGTATGAAGTCCCTGATGGCGGATGAGCCTACGTGGGCGCCGCTGAAAATCACATCCAGGCTGGTGTTCAGGGGAGGGGCATGCATAACATAGATGGTCTTGAGCGGGTCGCTGAGGTGTGCAAGCCTGTCCAGGTCTTTTTTCATCTTCTCTTTCGGCTTTTCCCAGTCCTTGAGCAAAAAAGGCGTTTCGTTCACGTAGGAATAGCCAGCTACGTATTTTCCCCCGATTTTGTACACTTTTTGATTGATCAGTTTGAACAGACCTCTTTTTTCCGCCTTTTCCAGCACGTCTGTGTTGATTTTCAGGTCGTCGTTCCCCATCATGATGAATACGTTCTTTTTTGTCTTTCTTTTGAAATCCTTGAGTTTGGGTATCATGTAATATTCAAGAAACTCGCGCTGGTACATGGCAATATCACCTCTGGCGGTCAGGAAAGGGGTTATGTCCCCGCCTATTATGATTGCCTTTACGTTTTTGCCAGCTCCTATTTCCAGAACCCTTTCATAGGCGTGTATCTCACCGTGCAGGTCAGTGGCATACACCACTATCTCCGGCATGCTCACCTATTCCTCCTCTTCCGACCATTCCCCGAAAAAGAACATGGCAAATGCGATGGTCACTGAAAAAATGGCAAGCATCACCAGCCCGAAATCCTTTCCCATTCCCTGGTAAACGATGCCTGCCAACGAGAGCGGCATCAGTACCAATACTGCCAATCCAATAGTTTTCTCATCCATACAATCACTTTTGATGGACCGGAGGGGAAATTCAGACAGAAGCAGATCGTATCTGCTTCATGTGCCCTTTGAACCCCTGGCCTCCACCATTCCGGTTACATTTATAATTTCTTGCTTAATTGCCAAGGTGGCGATCTTTAGTGGCTTTTGCTTAAGCTTCTTTTTAAAAAGCTTACTTCCACTGATCTACCGGCCCGTTGTCTTTATTTTCTTTCAAGGTTTTATTTAATTTGTTTAAATAATTTATTTTTATGTATTGGACATCTGTCATAACAGCTTTTTTGCAGTGGTCTGAACAGATAATCCTGGATTTCGGCTATCTTGGGGTTTTTGTCGTAAGCATTGTCAGCACGGCCACCATATTCCTCCCCATTCCCGGATTCCTTTTCATCCTAGCGGTGAGCCCTTTCCTTAACCCGTTCCTGCTTGGCGTAGTTGCGGGGGCAGGCATGGCAGTCGGCGAGCTCACGGGATATTTGATTGGGAAAGGCGGCAGCAGGGCGCTCAAGAAAGGAGACAAAAAATGGCTGCTAAAGGGGGGAGATTGGTTCAAAAAAGGTAGGGGGTTCCTGTTCATAGCAATATTCGCCGCCACGCCCTTGCCCGATGACATAACAGGCATACTTGGGGGGATGTTCAACTATGACTTGCGTAAATTCCTGCTGGCTTCTTTCTTGGGGAAGACCGCAATGAATTTGTTGCTCGCATTGGCAGGCTTTTACGGCATCAACTGGATCATGAGCGTTTTCGGAATAAGCCTTTAGGGCATATAAACAAAAAAATGGGCCGGCCCAGATTTCCACACAGCATTTTATTTTTTGCTCAAGCTTTTCTCCAAAAAGCTTGTTTTGAACTGGGGACCTCTGCCTCTCCTATTTTTGCTCAAGCTTTTCTCCAAAAAGCTTATTGTAAGGGCAGCGTCATAACCCCTAGACCACCGGCCCGCAATAAGTGTTGTATGGTGATGGAAAATATAAATATGATGATAAAAAATGCGACCGCCGGGATTTGAACCCGGGTTACAGGCTATATCCAAAGCTTGGGAAGCTTCCACCACTTTGTCCGTGTCCTACCAGGCTAGACTACGGTCGCATTAGTTGCTATAATATTTTGAGAGTTATAGAAATTAAAATAAAACTTAAATACCTGTTCCTCATTCTATTCTCATGAAAAAAGTAGGCGTCATAACAGAAAATCTGAATCTGGCGTCGGTCAACATAATCTTCAACGCTTTGAAGAAGTACACAGAGTCCCATCTGATTGACGTCTACAAGCTGAGGGCGGCGGCCTTCCAAAAGAAATGGGACGTTTTCTATCCGAGGCTCAGGCTCAGCTCCCTGGATGCCGTCTTTTTCCGGGGATGCCTCATCCCCTCCTCTATGCTGGATTTCAGGCTGACCGTGGCAGAGCATCTCGAGGGCATGGGACTTGACGTGATTAACTCGAGCAAGGCCACCCGGATATGCAGGAACAAATTCAGCGCGATACAGGTTCTGCAGAGGCACGGCATACCAACGCCTAAGACCAGGGCGGCTCTTACACCAAAGGCTGCCATGAGGTCCATCCAAAAGATGAAAAAGCCTGTGGTAATAAAGCTGCTTTCTGGTTCGCATGGAAAGGGCGTCATGAAGATATCGAGCAATGACGAGGCCGAATCCGTCATAGACGCATTGTGGGTCCTGGGGGAGATTATATACTTTCAGGAGTACATAGAGGCCCAGGGGAAAGACATCCGGGCGCTCGTCGTCGGAAACCAGGTAGTGGCCGCCATGCAACGCACTGCCAGGCAAGGCGATTTCAGGTCAAACCTGTCCCGGGGAGGTAAAGGCGAAAAGATAGAGATTGATGACGAGCTGAAAAAGCTCGCCCTCAGATCTGCAAGAGCTGTGGATGCGGAGGTCGCGGGAGTGGACATAGTCGTTGACGGCAAACCCAAAGTTCTGGAAATCAATATAAACCCCGGGCTTAAGATCAGCAGAATAACCAAAGTGAATGTCGCTGATAAAATCGCGAGATATATCGCTGAAAAATGAAAAAGCGCTGGGAGTGGGAATTTCAGGCGGAAGCAGATCGTATCTGCTTCAAGTGCCCTTTGAACCCACGCGAGGCGAACCTCACACGGTTAGCAACCGTGCGCCTTAAACCGCTCGGCCATCCCAGCTTTACAGTTCATTGAAATTTCTTGATTTTTATTATCTGTTCTTTTTATCTTTTAAAATCTTAAACTCCAGCAATCCTTTACTTTTTTAAGCCAGCTCCAATTAATTTAAATATCTTAAGAATAAGAATTAATTCACTGACGTTATTATAGGAGGTGCATTATGGCAATTCAGGTTTCCAGCGTGTCGGACACATACGCAAAGGATGTTTTTACGGACAAGGGGTTTTTCTGCGGAAAGGTAGAAGATATCGAATGTGATTTGAAAAGATTCAAGGTAAGATCGCTGGTCATTAGAGCTATCAAAGGTTCATATCTAAGCAAGATGCTGGGAGATAAGAAGGGAGTCGTGATACCCTTTCCCATGGTTCAGGCGATAGGCGACGTTATAATAATGAAGCACATAATCCCGCCAAGTGTTGAGGAAGAAGAGAGTCCAGCCGCAACAGAATCATCTGCAGAAAAGGTTTCAGCCATAGAAATGGCTGGAGAATAAGTCTGCACCTCTTTCTGATGTTAAAGGAAAAATTGGATCCCCTTGTCAGCAAACAGAGGCATTTAGCTACGAAATTGATTCTCAGGGACGGTTTTGGGAAGGTTGACACCGTAGCTGGCGTTGACCAGGCATTTTATGAGAGCAAAATAATATCCGCCCTCGTCATTTGCTCAGGCAAGACGTTGGAACCTGTCGAAAAAATCCATTCGTTGTCCAAGCTGACATTCCCTTACATCCCCACGTTCCTGTCTTTCCGGGAGGCGCCCGCAATTCTTGATGCATGGAAAAAATTGAACAACAAGCCGGACATGCTCCTCGTTGACGGTCAGGGGATAGCTCATCCCAGAGGAATCGGTCTGGCATCCCATGTTGGCGTATTGCTTGATGTCCCGACTATCGGCGTTGCGAAATCCTGGCTGTTCGGCGAATTCAAAAAAACATCCGGCGTAAACAAGCCGGAAAAGCTCAAATTGGGAAATAAACAGATTGGATGGGTTTTGAGAACCAAAGCTGGATGCAATCCGATATTTATTTCCCCCGGCAATAAAGTTTCAATTAGGTCAAGCCTGTACATAGTAAAAAAATGCATCTTGGAACACAAACTGCCTGAGCCGACGAGGCTCGCCCATCTGCACGCCAACGCCATCAAGGAATCCTTAAAGGCGAAAAAATGAAAGTAGTAAAACTCGCTACCGTCCTGCATAAGCCGGCAATCAGAAAGAAGATAGTCGATGGAATGAGGCATGGTGACATATTAGTCTATCCAACAGATACGATTTACGGGACAGGGTGCAATGCGGAGATTCCCGGCTCCGTGGAGAAGATAAAGAAGGCCAAAGGCCGGGAACCAGGCAGGCAGTTTTCTGTCATAGCCCCCGGCAAGGAATGGGTATGGAAACATGCCGATATTTCCAAGGCAAACAGGCAATTCGCGGACGAGATACTCCCGGGTCCTTACACCATCGTCGTTAAGGCCAAGGCAAACGCCCCCAAGGCAATCGTTTCGAGCGAAAAGAGCATGGGCGTAAGGCTTCCTAACCACTCTTTCACCAAGATTATAGAAGAGGCCGGAATCCCTTTCGTCTCGACGTCCGTTAACCTCAGCGGCACCGAGCCGGTGTCCAGCATCAAGGACACACCGGCCGAAATCAGAAGCATGGCAGACTGGGCAATCGATGCTGGAAAAATTTCCGGGCTTGCTTCAAGGGTCTTTGACCTGAGAACTGATAATGTCAAGGTTTTGAGACACTGATTGTTTACAGAACGCTGTTCATGTACCTGTCTCTTTCTTCAGCTTTCAGCTATTCATTTCTCATTCACTGCCTATACCAAGAGAATTTTGAATGTGAATGGTTTAGTCAGAATCTCATTTATAGGCGTTGGCTATTTTTTCCAAAACAATGACTGCAAAGAATCCAGCGGCACCGGAAACCAACACCAATGGCAGATGAAAAGCATTGGACACGATGTTCTGGTATGGTAGCCTCAAAGCTCCTAGCATCAGGCCGACCAGAAAGGCCATGGTCACGGACTTGTGACTATGCAGCAAATATCCAAGGACCCTGGCCATGCTGAACAATCCTATCAAGGCCCCAATCAAAAACACTCCGATTACGGGCAAATCCAGGCCGTGCAGGGCAGCAAGCATGTATTCGTACTGCCCCAGAAAGAAAAGTATGAACGCCCCTGAGATGCCGGGCAGTATCATTGCGCAGATGGCTATCATGCCCGAGGAAAATATCACGGGCAATGAATGCGATGCCTGCAAGCTTTCCAGCCCTATGAACATGAACGCGAACAAACCCCCGCAAACGCCACATGCGATAATCTTGTAGTCAATACCGCCCACATGCCGGTACACAAATACTGCTGAGGCCAGGATCAGCCCGAAAAAGAATGCATAGGTGTTTGCAGGGAAAGCTGTCAGCAAGAATCTGATGACCCTCGAGAAAATCAGGAAGGCGATGCCTATACCCAGGATCAAGGGAATCAATAACCCAAAGTCCATGCTGAGAAAGTCCTGCTTGGCCTTTTTTGCATCCCCCTTCAAAAGGTAAGCCAGGAACCTCAGGTTTATCCCCCTGATGGCGAAAATCAGCCTGGCGTAAATACCCGTAATCAAGGCAACGGTCCCTCCCGAAACCCCGGGGATGACGTCCGCTATCCCCATGAACATGCCGCGCAGGAAAATCAACAAAGATTCTTTCGCATTATTGAGTTTCATATTCTTAATAATGAATTCTCTTTAAAAAATCGCTTGGGAAATTTCTGGGCTGAGGAAGGGGAAGAACTCAAAACATTTAAAAATAATCCTGGCAATTATAAATCCTGGCAATTATAGTTACTTAAATAGTTACTCAAGGGGCGGTTTATCATGAAAGCCAAGGTGTTGAGTTTCAGGAGGGGCAAACACACGCAGAGAACTAATCAGCTGCTGCTATCCGTTCCTGATGTGGAAAACAGGTCAACCGCTGCCGGCTTTGTCGGGAAGAGGGTTGTCTGGCTAACCAAATCAGGCAAAGAGATTCAGGGGAAGATAGCTTCTCCCCACGGTAACAATGGTGTGCTGAGGGCAAGGTTCGGCAAGGGCATGCCCGGAGCTATTCTTGGAAAGGAAATCGAGATTCTGGAATAGAATCTTTTTTCTTTAACTCCATTTTCTCTTTAATTACAAGATCCAGAAATGTATTATGCTAAGAATCAAAGAAGGTCATGCAGAAATTCTCGTCCCTGAGCAATCCCTGACAAGGAAAGCAGAGACCTTTTACAACCCAGCCATGGAATATCAGAGAGACATAACGATGTCGGCGCTCAGGGTCTGGCAAAAGATGGCAGGACATGCGCTTTCAATCTGCGACCCCCTGGCAGGGACGGGCGTCAGGAGCATCCGGGTCGCGCTTGAGGTCCCGGGAATTGAAAAGATAACGATCAATGACGCGAATCCGAGGGCCTTCGCCTTGATTAAGAAAAACATCAAAATGAATAAACCAAAAAAGGGCATCGGGGTTGAAATAACGAATAAAAAAGCCAACATGCTCTTCCTTGAAAAACCCAAAGAGTTCGACTACATAGACATAGACCCTTTCGGTTCCCCGATGAACTTTGTCTTCAACGCAGGCTACGCCCTGAAACCAAGGGCCATTCTGGCATGCACAGCGACGGACACGGGAGCGCTGTGCGGCTCTTTCCCCTCAACGTGCTTCACCAGGTACGGCATAAAGGCGGTGAAGACCGATTTCTTCAAGGAAACGGGCATCAGGGTCCTGATAACAGCCATAATGCTCGAACTGGCAAGGCATGACATGTCCTTTAAACCCCTTTACTCCCATTCCAACCACTACTTCAGGGTCATCGGAGCGGTCAGGAGAAGCAGGAGCATGGTGTCTGCCCAGTTCAAACAAATAAAATTCCTTGCTTATTGTCAGGCCTGCCTTTATAGGGGGGATGCCATTACCAGCGGGTGTCCGAACTGCGGCTCGAAAATGGGCATTATTGGGCCTTTGTGGACGGGGGGGATTAAGGAAAACGGATTCTGCAAAAAGATGCTTGAGGACCTGCTGGCGAAAAATTGCAGGAAAAGGAAAGAGCTAAGGACATGCCTGCTTGAAATAGACGAGCCAGGTTACTACGATCTGCCCCGCGTGTTCAGAGTTTTGAAAAAGGCACCGAGAAAGATTGAAGATGTAATGAAAACCTTAAAAGAAAAGGGCTATGAAGCCAGCAGGACACACCTGTCAGACACGGCAATAAAAACAGACGCGCCTTATGCTGTAGTCTTGCTAGCAGCAGGCGGCTAAAGAAGAAATCATTTCCTTTCTTCTACCTCTTCAGGCGATGGCGGTATACCCCCTGAAATTCCCACCCCCTCTTCAAATTCTTCGATTTCCGCTTCGGGTGTGGTAACGGTCTTCAGGTTGTACTTCTCTTTGCACCAGTTCATGTAATTGTTGATGTAGTCCCTGCACATCAGGGCGTATCTCTCCCTGAGCTTGTTGTAGAATATGTAGTTGTAGATGAGCCAGACGTACTTGGTGAACCAGTTGCTCGGCTCGAACGTGTTTTGGATTTCTCCGTACAACTCCATGGCAAAGCTGCCGTCCTTCTTCCCCTTTGAAACGTAACCCCTCACCCGGATGGACACATGCATATTCGAAAACCGGCTCAACTCCTTTTTTATCAACCACTCGCTGTAGAAGTGTATGGGGTCCCCCGTGTAGTCCCATAACAGCTTCCGTTCCATGCACCTTGTAGTCGAAACCTCGAAGATGAACCTGAGGGTTTTCTTGAAATCTTTAAGAAAACCTATGGGATCCGGTCCTGCATAGTTAAGCCAGGACAACCTTCTTGGAACGAGGCACTCGTCCATGAAAACAAGTTTACCCATACTGCTCCCTTATCTCTTTGAAATAGTCCCTTAGCTGCTCCTGCAACATGGCCAGCAGGTTCCTGCCCTCCCATATGTACTCCCTTCTCTTGTTGTGGTAAAACATCCTGTGCCAGAAAACCCTTAGCATCTCGTAGAATATGGTCCTCTGCCACAAAGTATCTTGGGGGTATTCGGTTCTCAGCAGTGGCCGGATGGTGACGGAGCCCTTGCCCGATTTCTCCGTCCCTTCACCTCTGACGTCGAATCTGACGAAGAAGTATGTGAACTTGTCCAGGTCCCTGTGCAGGTAGAACCTCACCCTGTACTTCTCGCGCTCGCCCTTGCCCCAGTCGTATATCTCTTCATGTATGTCGGCGTCCGTGGCGTTGAAAACCGATTTTGCGAATTCCCTTGTTTTTGGATACAACTTGCCGGGATTTGGCCCGATATAGGTGAGAATGGCCCTTGGGGAGCCCTTGGCAGTGCCTTTTGGAGGATACAACTCCTCCTCGATCATCATCTTCATCCTGGCAAGTAGCGGCATTTCGCATCCCCTCCCGTTTAAACACCTATTTTTATTAATTGCTAATGAAATATTAAATATGTTTGGATTGTGGGGCCTTGGCGGCGGAGTTTTGCTGCTGTTGTTCGGTGTGTTTTGCGTGTTCTTTTTTCCCAGCTCCCAGACTCACCAGGAACAATCTCTCGCAACCGGGGGCGTAGTGATAGGGATAACATCGCTTATCATTGGAGCTGTGCTGATTTTTTGGTGATTTGAACCAAAACATTTTATTTGTTACAGCCAATAGTTTAATATGGCAAAAGAAGAAACTAAGATGCCTGGGGAAGTCGAGATAGAAGCAAAGGTGTTGGGAAAGACAGGAGAGCCCAAGTTCCTTTTCCTGAAATGGCTTAAGGAATGGAGCGGCTCCAAAGGCAAGGGCATAATCAACGGCGGCGAGGCCATCTGCGAGCAGCCGCCAGACCAGAAGCTTATGCTTAACCCAACCACACCCCTTGGTCACGGAAACCTGCTGTATGCAAAGTTTACATACACCATGCCCAAATACCATTTCGTTCTTCAAAAGGTGGACGAATATATAGTCGTTTCCCCAGCGTATCCCGAGATGTACGGCAGGATCACAGCGAAGAAGAAGGAGGTGGAAGGCCAGATCAAGGCGGGCCTTGCCTCGGCTGCCCAGGCTGTCGCCGATTACGAGCTGCTGAAGCACGACGAGAGGAAGTACAGGGAGGTCCTCGACTATTTCAAGGAAGGCAAAAAGGATGAGCATGTCTTAAGGGCGTTGTTCGTGGACAGGGTCGACGCCCACACGGGCGAAGGCTATTCCATGATCAGCATGACCAAGCGCTGGCCCACGATAATAACGGATTTCTTGAGGCTGGCCACGATAGACAAAAAGGACAGGAGCGACCCGAAGAAGATCAGGAAAGGCCTGGAAATTTCCGAGGCTGAAGCAACAGTCCTGAAGACCAAGAACGGGATCTTCGAGGAATGGGAAAAGATATTCTTCCCAGACATCCGGGACAGGTACGCGAGGGTGAAAAACCTCGTTGAGGCCAGAAGAAAGTCCATAGACGAGTACAGGACGTGGCTGATGCCTTATGTGGCAAACCTGAAGATGATGAAGGAACAGACGGAATTGGACCCAAGTCACGTGCTTACCACGGCGGTATTGCCCTGGCACAAGCCCAATGCCTGGTACGGGGTCCGGGTCTGGATGTGGAAGATGTTCAGCGCCGAGGAGGTGGGCAAGCCGGGATTTGTCGTAGGCGAGATAGACCCGTACGACGATTTCGTCAAGAGATACGCAAAGAAGATAGAGGAAAACTATGACCTGAAAATAGTGAAGACCAAGAAAGAGGCCGATGAGCTCAAGAAAATGGGAGAAAAAAAGGAGGAGGAGCGGGTTCTAACAGACGATGACATCATAATTTATGAAGAAATGAAGAAGGAGTGGAACGAGCCTCAATTCTACGAAAGCCAGCCCAAGCTGAATCCAAACAGGTACATGTACTGCTTTTACGACCTGGAAATCATCTCCCCCCTGATGAAGATGGAGGGTGGGAAGGAGGAAATGGACGACTGGAACTGTCTGGTAACGCCTTACGTTGCTTCGCAGAACGTGATTTTGATTGCCCTGCTGGAGATAGAGGCCAAGAAAAGATGGATGAACAAGTACGTGAAAGAGCTCATAGGCGTTCGCGAGGTTGAAGACAAGATAAGGGCAGAGGTCGAGAAGAGATACAACCTCGAGCCCGAATCCACCAAGCGCTTAGCCGGTGTCAGGGACTTCGTGCAAAAATTCAGGACAAAGAAGGCCAACACCGGCAGGAGATTCGATGACTGGTGGCTCGATTTCAAGCCGAGGGGGAGGGTATTCCTGAAATACTTCATGAGGATAGGTCCCTACGAAACCGTGAGAAGCGAAAGGCTGACCAAGATGTACGGCAGGTACATGGGCTCTGCCATGACGGACCCTTTCATAAAATTCATCAAGAACGAGATAGGAAAGCTTTCCGGCGTGCAGCCGCCGTGAATCAAAGGAGTTTCTATGCCCTTCAAAGTAGGAGTGACTACAGGACTGTATTACATAGCCCACGATGTCAGCCTGGCCAGCACCGTGAAGAAGATAGGCTACGTCCTTACCAGGGGGGCCAATGTGGTAGAGATATCCGGGGACACCCCTCACGAGATCTCCTACACCGAGGGCGTCGAGTTGAGAAACATCTCTAAGAACCAGGGGCTTGTTTTTTTCTTCCACGGGAGCCTGACGGTCCCCATGACCATGCCAGAAAGAACAGACTGGAGGGATGCGCAGGACCACATGGAAAAGTCCACGAGATCCGCGGTCAATGCAGGATGCAAATACGTCCTGTTCCATGCATGCCTGCATTTCTGGGTTGAGCTGCTGACCTATACCGGTACCAAGCTGACCATAACCATGTGCGACCACGCGGGCAGGTTCGTATCGGAAATATTGTACGAGAATAAGAGGCTCAGGAACTGGTTCGTGGATAACATGAGGAAGCTCGGCGACATCCCCTATGACCAGTACATTTTGAGCGAGGAAGAGTTCTACGATGCCACATCGAGGGCGCATGGCAGGATGAGGACATGGGAAACAGCCGAGATAGAAAGAAGAACAAAAGAGGCAAGAGATAAGGTTGAGAAAGCCGTGGCTGAAGCCAACAAACACCGAACCCCGGGAAACATAGAAAGGGCAAAGAAGCTTGAGGCGTGGTTCGCAAAAGAGGCGGAGAGGATAAGGAACAAAGTCGGTGAGGAATCCGGAAGAGAAGAGGCAAGAATGAGAAGGAAGTACATGGACGACGCGGTCAGGGAAAAGCTTGGAAGGGAAGATTACGAAAAAAGGCGATGGAGAATCGACACATACGGCAGGCTTGTCGATGCCTACAAGATAATGGCCCACCATCTCTTTTTCAAAAAAGATCCCCAATGGATGGCAATGGCCGAGGTGTACAGCGACGTTTTGAAAAGGTACAAGATAGACTACTCGGATCCCGACTGGCTCATGAACTCATGGAACAGGGCGGAAAGGATAAACGATATGGAGTTCAAGCAGTTCTTCTATGCCGTTGTGGGGGCAAAGTTCCTCGAGGGTCACATCAGAGCGCTGATTAAATGGATAGACAATGACCTAGTTCCAAAGGAGCTTAAGGGGAAGCCTGAATTGCAGGAAGTTGCAAGGAAGTTGCAGATAACCATAGAGATTCCTGATGCCAGGGACCCCAAGTATGCCGGCAGATACATGCTGACCCATCCAAGGCAGATATACTCAGCCGTCAGGACCACAAGGAAAGTCCTGAATACAAAGCGCTTGTGGATGACGATTGATAACGAACACCTTGCGACGCAGGGGTACGACCCATGGATTGAAAGCAGAAAAATGCTGAAACAGTACCCCGATTACGGGAGGCTCGTGCTGTCGGTGCACTGTACCTACCCCACCCCTTTGCATTCACACTATCCCGTGGAACTCGGTCAAACCGAGGTTTACGAGCTGCTGTGGTATATGAGACAAGGGGGAGCTGGAAAGGAGCCAGGGCACACGGTCTATCTCATATTCGAGAGGGGGGGCGGTGACGACCCCTTCAGGCAGTCGGTCGATGCCCTGAAGCTGATGGCCAAGTTTCTTGATAAAGACACGCCACCCGAAGAGCTGCCCCTGGAATTCTACGGGCTGGAGAAAACGGCATTCGACGTGAAAAGGCAGGAGCAGATAATGATGGACCACCGGTTCGACGTGCTGAAAGACCTGTTCGAGGTCCCAGAAGAGGAATGGGGGCTGTTGTCTACTGCTGCCGTGAAGAAAGGCAAAAAGGAGATTTTCAAGAAAGAGGAACTGCGCTGATTCCCCACCATTCCCTCTCCGCTTTGGGTTTAATTTTTATAACTAAGATACAATTATTGAAAATGACATCAAAAAAGAAACAAAAGCCAAGCCAGGTTCCTGCACCGAAAGCGAAAGGACCAGGGCATGAAGAAACCACCAGCAAGACGCCCGAAGAGAAAGGAGATAAAATCGAAGAGGTCAAGGACAAGAAAGAAAGGATAGAGATTCTGAAGAGATTCACAAAGCAAGTTCTGAAAAAATACGGACCCATAGTCCGGTCGGTTGTGTTGTTCGGCTCCACTGCAAGAGAGGAGTGGAAAGGCAAATCCGACATAGACGTCTTTGTCTTGCTGGATGACACGCGGCAGAAGATAACCCCTATGCTGAAGGACAAAATAGACGGGGAGCTGGTAAAGATAGCGAGGGACATCCATTCCCAGTTGTCTGTACAGCAGCCCTATTTGCTCACCGAATTCTGGAACATGGTCAGGCTGGGCCATCCCATAGTCTTCAATTTCATCAGGGAGGGCGTCCCGGTTTACGACAAGGACATATTCCTGCCCATAAAGAGGCTGTTGCAGATGGGGGAGATAAAACCGAGCAAAGAGGCCGTGGAAAAATACATAGAACGGGGCCCGAAGAGGATAAAGAGGGTGGAAAATGCCAAGATATACATGGTAGTGGAAGACTGTTATTACGCCATGCTGGAAAGTGCCCAGGCTGTGCTGATGTTCCTCGGGGAGAACCCGCCCAGGCCGTCAGATGCACCTGAAGCGCTCAGGAAGACCGTGTCCAAGATGAAGCTGCTCGAGCCCAAGTATCCTGACTGGCTGGATGGCATAGTCACGGTCAGGAAGAACGTCGAGCATAAGAAAAAGCAGACCATGTCAGGGTCCGAGTTGGACAGCTGGATAAGAAAGACCAAACAGTTCGTAAAGAGGATGCAGCAGCTAATAGTCAAGATAGAGATCATGAAGAGGGAGAACATCATCGAAAAATCCTACGCCATCATGAGGGAAACAACGCTCACCTTGCTCAAGGCCATGCACAAGGCCCCGCCCGAATCCAAAGTTCAAGAGCTAGAGCGGGCATTCGAAGCCGAGCTGATAAAAAGCGGCCTGATGTCAGAGGATTATCTGGGTGTTTACAAGGAACTGAAGAAGCTCAGAAAGGTATCGAGGGAAGGGAAGATCTTGGAATTGCCAAAGCAGCACATACTTTTGCAGAGGGAATACGTCAGGAAGTTCATCAGGGAAGCCGGAAAAATACTCAAGTCGAGAATGAAACCCGATTAGGGTGGGAGTTATCACCTATTTTACATTGTAAGTTTTCAGTTCAAAACCATTGCCTGTTATCTTGTATATATGCGATTCCTGATCGATTTTGGTGGACCTCATCTTTTCAACCTTCAGCAGATTCTTGACTTCCCCGGCAGCCTCTACGCTTCTCAGCATAACAACACCATCGCACAGGAATTCGGATATGGTGTCCCTGCTCAGCCAGTTGCTGCCTAGCGGCAGTTCTGAGATGAGCAAGGCCGTGCATCCCATTTCTTTGATTTTGGTGATGAAGCGGCCCAGCGAATCCCTAGTCATAACGGCCACCGCCGACAACGAATCAAGGACGAGCCTGTCGTATTTTTTAGCGGCCAATGATTCTTCGAATTCCTCGGGTTTCAACTCAACAAATTCCACGGTTTTCATGTCCCAGCCGAATGTAGACGCTTGGTCCAGGATATCGTTGGGAGACTGGGCATAAGTCACGTAGGCGCATCTCTCTCCACTCCTGAGCCCCTCACTGAGAAAATGGAGCCCGAAGATGGTCTTGCCGGTCCCCGGTGCGCCAGAGACCAGAACAGCGAAACCCTTGGGGAAACCGCCGTCAACGAGACCGTCGAATCCCGGCACCCCGGATTTAACCCTTTCCAAGCAACCACCTGATAATTATTTGTCTGACTCGATATAAATTATTTTTAGTTTTCTTGTTTTCTTTTACCCCTCTTAACGGCCTCGACTATTTTATCCACAATCTCGTCCGGTTTCAGGTTAGTCGTGTCTATTACCAGATCGTAATGTTTTTTGTCTTTAAAATCCAAATCATAGTATTTCCTGTACCTTCCCTCAGTATCCGCGACACGCTTTTTTAGCATCTTGATAACCTGCTCTACGGAATCCAGCTTCGTTTCATCCGGCCTCTGATCTTTGAATATCCTCTCAGCACCTTTCCTCGGGTCTACTTCAAGGAATACTTTGAAAGATTGTAGTATGAAATTGAAAGCTAACCAACTATCAATTACAAAATTGTCTTGTGTTTCACCAAGATGCTTGATGTACTTGTCGACGCGCTCGTCAGTCCAAAATTCTCGCTTCCCTATTTCGTTAAGTTCATCTATAGTGATGCCCATTTCCATGGCAATCTTGCCCCTGATATCACCAATCGAGTAGAATCTATAACCAAGCTTTTTGGCCAGCAACCTGCCCACAGTACTCTTTCCCGAGCCCGGCAAGCCGGAAATGGTTATGATCATCTCACCATGTCACCCAGTTGGTCAAGTATGGAAACCACGTTCCTTTCCCTCTCCGACTCCTCAAAAATCAGGGTTCCTCTCATTCCGTAAGCGAGTATGCTCCTGATGAGATGTTCAAGTTTGAGGTCCGAAAGCAGAAAAGGCATGTGTGAAATCTCTCCTGAAGGTCCGTATTTGACGCCTGAAAAAAAGAAGTACGCATCCCTTAACCATTGCTGGCCAACTCCCTGCTTGACCTGCTCGATAACATTTTTGAAGTCGTCCTGGCTTTTCAGGCATCCCGCGCCCCTAGCGTGAACATGGGCCCAGTTTATAACCGGTTCCGTGTTCTTGGTCCTTTTGCATATATCTATCACGTCTTCGATGGAGCCCAGTTCCCCAAGCCTGCCTGTAGTTTCTATACCGATATTGGCCTTAACTCTCAGCTCATTCACGATTTCGTTTATCTTGTAGACCACCAGCCTAAGCGCCTGCCCCTGCGGCATTCTTGCGTAAAAGGTGGGGTGAATGGTGAGTATCCTGCAGTCCATTACCGACGCGACGGTCGAGAAAAGTCTCAGATTCTCATCAGGCAGGTCGGTCAGATTTGAGAGATGTAAGGAAAGCTCTATGTTCAACTTCTTGGCAATATTCTTGAGCCTGAGCAAATCACCGTAATAGTCCTTGTAGAGTTCGGTCATGCCTTTGATGTCAGAGAAAAGCACCTTGGGGAGAACGAGGGCCTTGAACCCTATTTTATACAGTTCCCTGAGCACCTCCAAGGCCTGGTCTATTGTTTTGACAACGGGGGTGCCAGATATGCCATAGGTCACACCTATGTTCATTCCCAGCCTTTCCTGTATCTTCAGGGATTTTTTTCTGATTAACATATGATTATATTGGAGAAACAAAAATATTAGCTTGCATTAATCCAAAATAAATTCAAAAAACAGCTTAGCTAGCTTTAAGCCAATTAAGCCCTTTATCTGAAACAATCAAATTCCATGGTGGCTGTCGCCGCTACTAACCCATACCAGCTAGCTTAACAGTTTATCGTCGCTTTCTGCACCCTGCCGCCAGCGATTATCGTGTAA
>CAZLFZ010000015.1:0-38240 GCA_964559215.1 uncultured archaeon | reverse complement strand
TCGCCCCAGCCGACAAGGCGCCAGCGTCCTGTGACTTGCCTTGACAGGGCGACCCTCTCCCCAGGTTCGGCGCATATCGGCAGCTTGAGCTTTATCTTCGATACTTTCGCGTTCTCGGTAATCATGCCTAAGGTTCTGCTGGTCCCGGCAGTTAGCATGAGGGGCATGCCTTCTTTTAGCGGCTCAACCTTAATGGCCTCCTTTGAACCAACTACCCTGCTCAGCATGTTTATTTTAAGGCTGAGCTCGTCCCAGACAGGCGGGAGTTTGCCAGGCAACCCAGCCACGGAGCCAGAGAGAGCATCTGCCTTGGCCAGGCTCGGATCCAGTTTGGTTGAAACCCCCAGCAGCCCGCCTGGTGTCACGGATTCCTGGTCTAGCTTTGCTTTCTGCAGGCCGCTTATCTCGGTAATGATGGGCTTTATCTGGTCTTTTACATTGATTCCGGGGCGTATCTCGATTTCATCCCCCACACGCAGCTCCCCTTGCAAGAGAGAGCCTCCGAGAACGCCGCCATGCAGCTTTGCTATCGGCGTGCCCGGTTTGTTAACATCAAAGCTCCTCGCCACCAGCATTTTGGGTTCCTTTTTTCTGTCCCTTCTGGGTGCGGGTATATGCTGCTGAATGGCTGCTATCAGGGCGTCTATGTTCGCCCTGTACTGGGCTGACACCGGAATGATGGACGCATTTTCGGCCACCGTGCCACGCAGGAACTCTTTGATTTGCTTATGGTTTTCCTCAGCCTCTTCCTTGCTGACCCTGTCTATCTTGTTCTGAACCACGACTATGTTCTTTATCCCTGCTATGTCCAGGGCGACCAGATGCTCGCTCGTCTGCGGCTGCGGACAGGGCTCATTCGCAGCTATCACAAGCAGGGCACCGTCCATCAGGGCTGCCCCCGCGAGCACGGTTGCCATCAGCGTCTCGTGTCCAGGGGCATCGACGAACGAGACGGTCCTCAGATAATCGCAGTCCGAGAAGCAGCGCAGGCATTTTGATGAAGTTGAGTAGCACTGAGGTTCCCCGCATTTTTTGCATTTGTAAAAAGAGATGTCCGCATAGCCCAGCTTTATCGTTATCCCCCTCTTCATCTCTTCCGAATGGGTGTCGGTCCACTTGCCGCTCAGGGCCTCAGTCAGGGTGGTCTTCCCGTGGTCAACATGCCCCACCAGCCCTATGTTGACCTCAGGCAGCCTGGCAGCTGCAGGCTTCCTGGGCTTCTCTGACTTCCCCTTTGACTGGGCTTTTTTCTCTGATTTTGCCATATGCATACCTTTTGCAATTCTTTTATTTTGAACAGCAACTTTAATAGTCTTTCGGACATCCAAGATTTTTCTTAGCATGAGCGATGCCCGGAGTGTCATATAACATATGCAATTAACCGAAGTTCGATGAAGGTGAATTTGGGCGGAGCGAACTGTAAGTGAGCGTAGTCGGTTAATTCCTGTTAGTTTCTCCGAACGTAGTGAGGGTTGATTTTTATTGCAACGTTCCCGAAGGCAAAAATCAAGGTTGAGAACGAGCCCGCAAAATTTATATAATTTTATTTAATACTAATTTTATTATGGCTACATTTGATGATTTTCAAAAATTGGACATAAGAGTTGGAAAAATTATAGAAGTTGAAGATTTTCCTGAGGCACGAAAACCATCATATAAATTGACTATTGACTTTGGTGTAGAGATTGGAACAAAGAGGTCAAGTGCTCAGTTGGTTAAGAATTATTCTAAGGAAAATCTGAAAGGAAAATTAGTATTATGTGTAGTCAATTTCCCACCACGACAAATTGGTCCATTTATGTCAGAAGTTCTAACATTGGGAATCCCTGGCGAAGATAAAGAATGTGTTTTAATTCAGCCAGAAAGGGATGTTCCAATTGGTGGAAAATTGTATTAGGGCTCGTTCTCAATTGAGCATATACAGCTAAAAGAAGTTCTCGGCTTTGTCCGAGAATTTGGACGGAACGGGATTCCCCAAAGCCTTGTTATATCCGTCTCGAAGAGACCGAAGAATAGCTACAAGCGATTTTTTGCGAAGCAAAAAAATCCCGAAGAGTAATTCCGAGAGGCGTTCTATCAAGCGAATACAGTAAGCAATTAAGAACAAGAATCAAGGGGCCAATCCTTTTCCGTTTTTTCCCGCTTTTTTTCTTACAGGAGCAAGTGTATTTTTTAGTTGTTTAAACTTAATATAACATAAAATAGAATAATAATTTGAAGAAATTGTTGAGGAAGGGGGAGCATGAATATAACAAAAGTGTCCGGGCTAAAAGAAGGTGAAGATACCTATAAATCAATTTTTGAAAACCTACCTTTTGTAGCATTTACCCTTGATAGGAAAGGGAGGGTATTGGAAGCCAACAAGTCCGCTGAGCAGGTTTTTGGTTTGCGGATGGAGGATGTTAGGGGCAAAGGCTTCTCTGAAGTTGCAATGCTTAGTAAAAGGGATCTGATAAAGGCTTTCATAGAGTTCAGGAAAAATTTGCAAGGAAGGGTAACAGAAAAGACGGTGTATAATGTTAAACTGAAGAATGGCAAAGAAATACTTATCGAGCTAGTGGGTATACCCCTGAAAGAGGGGGGCAAGGTAACCAAGGTGCTTGATGTTGGCAGCGATATCACTGAACGTAAGAGGGCAGAAGAGGAGTTGAAAAAGAGAACAGAAGAGCTGGAAAGATTTAACAAAATGGCTGTTGGCAGAGAACTTAAGATGATTGGGTTGAAGAAAAAAATTAAAGAGTTAGAGGAAAAACTTCAAAAGAAATAAACAGAACTTCCTCATTCTAGTTTAAAATTGTCCCCCTTCTACCTTTTAGCCTCTCAAAATTATTGGATATAACATATGGCGTTTTAGGAAGCTTGCCATAGGCAAGTTTGGGTGAGGTTCTGCAAGAACCGAACCGTAAAACCCGTGTTAAGTGAGCCGAGCCAAAGGCTAGAGTGTAACGTGCCGACGAACTTCGTAGGAGTGAGGAGTGTAAAAATGGGTCGCGGCCGAAAATATATACTTCAGTATATAAATCGGGTTTGGAGATTTTTTCGTCGTTTCTTGAGTTTTGAGGGGGCGTCTTTTCCAGAAGATTTATATCATGTCTAATAACCATATTTATAATTAGAGAAGTGAAAATGGTGGAGCTGAAAGAGTATAAGGGAGTTGGAGGGATTGTTAAGAAAGTATGGTTATTGAAACCGGAGGGTAGGAAATGAATTTATACGCTCTTTTGCCATTGACGGCTTTTATTGCAAATGTGATCATTGGTTGTTATATTATTTACAAGAATCCCAAGGATAGGTTAAACAGACTATATGCTCTCGTTGCATTTTCAGTGGCGATCTGGGGTCTGGGGGATTTTCTCGTTTTCACGGCCGTAACTCCTGCTGCAGCCCTTTACTGGGAAAAGTTGTCAACATTGGGCAGCGTGTCTGTCCCTGTCCTTTTGCTTCATTTCTTTTTGGTTTTCACGAGAAGTAAATTCGTCTCAAGGAAAATATTTTATCTTTTGTATATACCCTCCCTGCTTTTTGGATTCTTAAATTTCACAACAACGCTTATCCCAGATTCAGCAGAATTGAACTACTGGGGTTACGGGATCGCAGGCGGTGTTTTATACGAGCCGTTTACATCCTACATCGTTGTGTATATTATTGCTGGTCTTTTGTTCTGTTACCGTTTCTATTCAAAGGCCCCGTCCGTGAGAGAGAAAAGCCAGGCAAAGCTGCTGATGATTTCCATAGCCATTCCACTTGTGGGCGGAGTCATAACAGAAGCTGTTCCTATAATACTTGGATTCAAAATTATTCCTCTATCATCCACTCTATCAGCCCCCACGGCTCTGATAATCGCTTATGCAATGATTAAATACAAGCTCATGACCATAACCTCCGCCCTGGCAGCAGAGAACATAATAGAAACCATGGCTGATTATCTTGTAGTTGCGGACAAGGAAAAGAACATTGCTCTTGTTAGCGATTCCACTATTGATATACTTGGTTATAAAAGGGGCGAGATTGTTAGCAAACCGATGAATATCATATTCTCCAGAAAAACTTACAGCTCCAAGGTAATCGAACAACTCAAAGAAAAGAAATATTTGAAGAACAAAGAAACACAAATCTCAACAAAGGATGGAAAAAAAATCCCCGTCTCAATAAATGGTTCTGTTATAAGGGACAAGGGCTCAATTATAGGATATGTTCTACTCATGAGGGACATGGCAGAAATCAACAAACTGATTAAGAGTTTGGAAGAAAAAACAAAAGAATTGGGAAAATCAAAGAAACAACTCGAATCAAAGAACATCGAACTCGCTAAATTCAATAATATGGCTGTGGGAAGGGAACTAAGAATGGTGGAACTAAAGAAAAGGATTGACGAGTTAGAGAACTTATTGAAAAAGCGTGGAATTAAAATCAAAAATAATAATTCATCATTGAAAGAGAAGAGGGTATGATAACCGAAGCAGATACGTGTAGGAAATATTTATAGTTCTGGCTTGGAAGGTGAACAAATCAGTCACCAATTTTTTAAAGGTTTCTTAAGGTCAGGCAAGACCCCCCCCCGGGGGGGGGGGTTTCTGCTTTCTTATTCATCTAAAAGCAAATCTACACGCACATAGCAAACAAAGACATAAAAAATATCGCTAACCTGTTATGACTTTTTATCTGGAAGATTTACTTGGAGCACCCCAGCCAGCCGGGTCTTTTGACCATTCCAGAACATTCTCTTTCTCATTTTTTGTAATGTAATCCATCTCGGACGCGACCTGGACAAGGGTGCTGAAGTTGCTCAACGTTATCAATCTGCAATTGGCTTCGTTGAAATTCTGAACGGATTTTTTGAATTCGTAGGTGAAGATAGCTAGGCAGTTTTCAACTACCCCACCGGCTTCCCTCAGGGTTTTGATAGTTGAAACAGCACTCCCTCCGGTGCTGATCAGGTCCTCTACCACGAGAACGTGCTGCCCCTTTTCCACTTCCCCTTCTATCAGATTTTTAAGTCCATGGTCCTTCGCATTTGGCCTGACATACACCATCGGTTTAGCCAGCGAGTCGGCAACCCAAGCGGCCCAGGGGATGCCCGAGGTCGCAACGCCGGCAATCACGTCGGGCTTGATTCCCATGTTTTCTATTACCCCTGCCAAACACTTGACTATGGTTTTCCTTTCGGCCGGGTAGGACATGAGCATTCTGTTGTCTACGTATATGGGCGCAAGAATTCCGCTTGCCCATTCGTAGGGTGGATTTATCCTTAAGGTGACGGCCTTTATGCCCAGCAGGATCTCTGCGACCTCTCTTTCCATATGACCACCAATCAAAACTTGACAATGTCGGCTATCCTCCTAATATGAACCTATGACACCTTGAAATCGTCTATCGAGAAATGCCTCTCGCAGAAATAGCATTTGTATTTCGAGCCATTCCTTACGAACTTGGTTTCGCATACCTCTTTGTTCGTGATGCACTTCTTGTTCGGGCATACCAATAGGCCACTGAGCTCGTCGGGCATCTTGACGTGCCTTTTGCCATGAACCTTCTGGTTCTTGATTATGTTGATGGTTACATGGGGTGCGAACAGGCCTATCTCATCCGTCTCCTTCTTTGAAAGCAACTTCTTCTCTATCTTTATTATATCCTTTGTACCTTGCTTGGAAGACCCCACGTTCATCGCAATTATTATCGGATGCTTGGAGTCCACATGGAGTATGTCCAGTATATCAAGCGCTGAACCGGCTGGGAGATGGTCAAGGACCGTGCCATCCTTGATTCTGGTGACCTTGAGCCCTTCTGTCATTCAATCACTTCCCCCAGTACCCATCAGCAGGTCAAGCAGCGCCATCCTCAGCGATACTCCGTAAAACGACTGCTTGAAGTACCTGGCGTAGGGCGTATCATCAACTTCAGGCTTTATCTCGTTTACCCTCGGCAACGGGTGCAGGATCATCATATCATGCTTCGCCTTTTTTAGCAGCCTGTTGTCAACCGAGTACGAGCCGGCGACCCTTTCATATTCGTTGGGATCCGGGAACCGTTCCTTCTGGATCCTCGTCACGTACAGCACATCCACCCACGATATGACATCATCCATCGATTCATATATCTCAGGGCTGATGCCGTACTTCCCTTCGATATCCTCCATGATCCACCCCGGCATGCTTAGAGCCTTTGGCGAAACGAGCGAAACATCGATGCCGAACATAGGCAGAAGATAGATTAGCGAATGGACAGTCCTTCCGTATTTGAGGTCACCGCACAAGGCGACCTTGAGCTTCTTGAGGCCTTTCTCGACCTTTATCGTCAGCAGATCAAGCAACGCTTGGGTCGGATGCTGGTTGCTGCCATCCCCTCCATTGATGACTGGCACGTCAACAGCTTGCGATACAAGCCTGGCGGAACCCTCGTAGGGGTTCCTCATGACTATGCAGTCGCAGTATTTCTCTATGTTCTTGACGGTATCCGTTAGGGTCTCTCCTTTCTGCACTGACGTCCCTTCGGTGCCTGAGAATCCTATGACAGAGCCGCCGAGCCTCGTCATGGCGGACTCGAAGGATAGCCTCGTCCTGGTGCTGGGCTCGAAGAAGAGGGTCGCAAGAATCTTTCCCTGCAATTTATTTAAGCGCTTTTTCCTTTCCAGATGACCAAGCATGACCTCTGCCTGAGAGAGAATCTCCTCCACGTCTTCTCGCGTCAGATCCACCGCGGAAATAATGTCCTTTGATTTGATGCCCATGATATTCAAAATAAATCTTTAACCCCAGTATTTAAAAAAACAATTCGTGTGTTTCAATGCATGTAGACTCAGACCCTCGTGCTACAAAAAACCGAACGTTGCCTTGAATTCAACCTTGACATTTTCCAGGCTGTTTTCAGCAAATAAGCCGTACCTCCCTTCCATTTCAACAATCTCCTCAAGCCACGTTGCATACTCTTCCAGCTTGTCCCTTCCTAACTCAGTTAACCTTCCAACAATTTCGGAATATCCATCTTCCTCAGCTTTCCCGCAATACGGTGAAAGATAGTCGCATGCAGCTATTATGTAATCAGACAGAGGAGCTTCAACACTCACGGCGATGATCTTTCCGAGTTTTATCTTATTTATCATATTATAGTTTAGATGCCAATTTTTTTAAGCTATAGTGACAGGGAGTTACGATGCCAGTGATCTAAAAACAGTTCAAAACAGTTCAGCAAATCACCCCAAACAACCCTTTAAATCTTACATCAATAGTTTTCCTATGGACTGGTTGATGAGGGTGGAGCAAATAGGGAACATGTTTTTCGGGACTAATCTGGATAAAGAAATAGCTGATTATAGAACAGACGCAAAAAGCTATGATTACGTCCCTTCTGACAGAGTCGCAGATGCCTTGGAAAAACTAAAGAAAAGCGTTGGTAAATACTGCTCCGGTAGTATATACAACGCATTTGTGAATGGTCTGAACACCACTGGTACTGCAAAAGAATTTGACGCGAGTCTTGAATTAGCACTTGGGACGGCAAACGGAAAGCCTAGCAGGCGATGAATAATATTCAATCATAAGTACTGAACAGTACTTGGACCGCTTAAACCGAATCTAGAGAATCTGGAAATAGTTCACCAGGAAAATCCATACATCAAGCCAAGCGAAAAGATAGATGAAAAGGCCGTTTCCGACCCACCAACTGAATTTCTTCTTCCCCACTACGCGCTCTGTCAGGTGCCCGAGGAATATGGCAACGACTAGCGCCATCCCAAGGGCGTACATCGCCATGCCCAGCATGGTGGACAGCCAGCCTATCGCTGCGCCTGCGACAAAATGAACCAGTAACGAAATCCTTGATTGTTTCAGCTCGTCATCCATGAAAATCATTTCTCTGGTGATTTATAAAAAGATTCTCCCATCCTTCCCATCATTCCCATATAGACGGCATAAACTTAAAAAATTTACTCATAACGGAGCTAAATATGACCGGGGAAGGAAGTTGTTACGCGACCATGGATGCGAGGACCCTTGTTGATGGTTTAAAGGGTTGCCATTCTGACTGGAGGAATATCGTTATCGAAGACACCAGCGGATTACCACCGGTCTATTCTTCTTTGTTTCCACGCGCGGGCACATACGGAGCACGCTGCACGGACAGCCGAAAAATAGACACGGTATCAAGCGGTGAGGTAGACGTGGAGTGTATAGAAATTGCCTATTCAGATGGTGGAAAGAAAAAAGTTGTGATAGTTGGGGATAAACCCGCACTGGGAACGCTGTACGAGATAGAGACTATGCCTGAGTATAGAGACGCTGTCGTGCTTCCCGGCTAGTTCTTTAACCGAAAGTTATTCAACCGAAATTCGAGGCAGAGTGAAACTGGAAATGGATGTTGAGATTCCACATGTCACCGTTGCTCGCTCCATCTGCTGAAGTAGATAATCCCTATAACGCATACGATGGTCGTGACGAACGCCGTTAACATAGTGAAAACGTAGCCGTCGCCGGTGATGCTGAATATTTCAATCAGCTTGTTTACGCCTTCCTTGACAACGTCCCTCCATACGAGGGCTATCATGAACCCGAAGGCAGCCAGCACGGACTTGGCTACGTTTTTCCTTACCTCACGCTTTACCTTTTTCGCAGCGGATACAAACTTGTCGTCGACGTTGGTCTTGGCCGCCACCCTTTTGGCCCCTGATACGAGCTTGTCGTCCAGCGTTGTCTTGTCCAGCACCCTTTTCAAGTTTTTTCTCACGTGACTACCTCTTCTTCTTGAAGCGCATCTTCTTTTGCTTCTTCTTCAGCTTGTGCTTCTTCATCTTCCCTCTTTTCCTTTTGCGGCCACATGGACACATTTATATCAGCCTCTTTTTATTTTTATAGCATTCTTTATCATATTTTATTTTTCCCTCTTTAATTTCTGGTCTTCTATTGTATTCTATCTGTTTTTTCAGTATGGTTTCCCTGTTTTTTAAATAATATCCTCCCAAAGCCTAATTAGTTAAACAATTTATAAATGTGAAACAATCATGTTCCACTTTGTTTCAATTGCGACGAGAAAATCAGAAATATATGGGATACTTTCTACTGATTTTCAGCTTTGTTATTAAGTTATTAATATTCAAAAACAATAAATAATTAATAGACTTAAGGAATATACAATTAGTAGATTTTTAAATCGGAGGTAAATAATGGAGGTAATCATGAAAGTCGGACATTTGTTTTTGTGTTTTTTGGTGGCATTTCTCATGGCAGCGGCAGCGGTCAAAGCAGAGGACATAGACGCCGTGATCCTGGCTACGAATTCGAACTATCCCGATACCCTCGTAGCGGCTGTGGCTGCGGAGAAGATAGGAGCCCCGTTGCTCCTGACAGAACGTGGGCAGTTGTCTAGCGAGACCAAATCAGAGATTGAATCCTTGGGTGTCAGTACCGTCTACATAGTAGGCGGACCAGCGGTAGTAGCAGAGAATATCGAGGAAGAGCTTGGAGAAGATTACGTGGTAGTGAGATTGTGGGGAATGACAAGGTACGGCACAGCAGTCGAAGTTGCAAATTATTTCTGGGACGAGTCAGACAAGGCGGTGCTTGTCTGGGACAGTCTCGTCAAACCCGCTTTAGGGAACAGCGAGATGGTATCCCAAGCCAAGGAGATGGCAATTGAAGAGGAAATCCCCCTTTTGTTGATAAACAAGAATTACATCCCGACCCCGGTGGAAGGCGTGCTGGAGAGTCTCGGTGTTCAGGAAGTTGTCCTGATAGGCAATGTTGGAGGAGATGTAGGCGCGTCGCTGGATAATCTTGGGATAACAGTAGCAGAGGAGATAAAAGGACCGACGCCAAACGAGACGAGAAGGTTGCTCAAGGAGAAGCTGAAACAGAGGATAAAGGCAAGGATAGTAAGCCACGGCAAAAGGCCCCTGGTGGTGGTTGCCGTGGGAAACTGGACGGATACTATAAAGGCACCCCATATGCCCAACGGTACCAGCAGGCATATCACTTCCGAAGACCAGATAGACGATCTGATAGCAGAGATAAACGAAAACAACTACACCCGGATAGTCGTGGTGGGCAAGCCTGCTCTGGCCAAGGTGATTCACGACAGGCTGACAGAGGCTGGCATATCTTCTACCTTGCTTTCAGGGAGACCCGTAGCAGTTGCGAGGCAAATCGTACAGAGGGAAATAGCAGCGATAAGGAAAAGGGCACAGCTGGCTGTAGCGACTCTAAGGAATCTGTTCGTCAGGAGGATAAGAGCAATGAACCTTACGGAAAGCGGCCTAGAGAAAATAGAAAGCGTGAGGAGCATCTTGGATAAGGCAGGGACTGCGGACAAAACAGCGGTACTGGCGGGAGTCAGAGCTATCAGGGACGAGATGCTGGAAAAGTTAAACGAAGGCGACAATGAAGGGGCATGGCTGCTGCACAAAAAACTTGAAAGCAGCGTAGCGGGATTGATATACAAACACAGGGCCACTTCCATGCTTGTGCCATTATATCGGAACTTGACAAACCTGGAAACAAAATACAGGATATCGCAGAAAGCTGACGTCGCACCACCTTTAGCCACACCCTGAAACTTTATTCATTTTCCCCCCTTTCTGTTTCATTTTTCACTTTAAGACAGAGCTTGCTATATACTCAAACTTTTCCCAGGTCTGCCAGTCCAATTTCGCTCCATTGCTTCGCAGAATCCTTGCGCTTTCCACGTCGATCTTAAGCGGGTCTGGATCGGCCAGATACCCGATATCCTTGCAAATCACAGGACTCGGGCTTGAGCAGTCGCAGTACCGGGTTATCTTAAGCAGCGAATTGATGCACAATATCTTGTCTTTTTTGAACAACTTGAGGACAGAGGAGGCGGCCAGGGCGAACTCCCTGAAGCTTTTAGCCACGGCTCCGGGTTGTACACTCAAAGCTCCTGTAGGGCATAACTTGATGCACCTCTGGCAGGCGGGGCAGTCGGTGAGATCGAGTCTCATCCCGCTTTGCAGACTGATGAAGCCGAATGGGCAGGTATTGACGCAGGTGCCGCACCTGATGCACCGCAGTTCGTCGTAAACGGGCCTCATCGGGGCATGCATCCTTCTCTTGCCATCCTTGACGACGCATCCCATGGAGAGGTTCTTTATAGCAGCCCCCATGCCCGTTGTCAGGTGCCCTGTCACGTGAGAGAGCAGCACCAAAGAGTCGGCCTCAGCAATAATCTTGGCCACCTTTACGCCGTCCACCTCTTTCCATTCATCGTCCTGGGCGATCACAACCTCAAATTCCCCGAATCCGTGCTTCCTGGCGACCTGTTCGTATCCTTGGACGGTGTACCTTTTCCTTTTGTACAACGTCGTGGTGTCCACGAGGAAAGGCTCGCCGCCGTTTTCTGCTATTTTTTCCACCAGAATCCCAACATCCTTGGGAGAGACGTGATTCGGATTACCCTCCTCCCCCATGTGCAGTTTTATGGCCACCCTGCCGGCCAGCTCCACCTGGATGTTTCTTATGTCATCATACAGCATATAGCTCATGCAATCCCTTATCTGATTTAGGGCTGTCGATATTTATAAATCGTTGAAAATGCGGAACAGCGGGCAACCCCTACCCCCACAAATAAAAATAATAAGAAGCCTTAATATGTAATTATGCCAGGCGAAAAAACTGCCATGCGTTCGGTTGCAGTGATAGTCGTCGTTGCAGTCTTGTATGTTTCTTTCTTCATCTTGCCTTCCATTTTATCAAAATACGGACTTTCCAAGCCTTCCCTTGTGGAAGGGGAGCCCGTTGAGCCCCGGCACATCCAGTGGCTGGTAACCGAGCTAGGTGCGGGCAACTTGCAAAGCCCGGCCGGAGCCGGCGGGACCCCCGAGATCGAGTTCGTTGTAAATCCAGGGAACCAG
Organism: uncultured archaeon; assembly: GCA_964559215.1. Lineage (GTDB taxonomy): Archaea > Aenigmatarchaeota > Aenigmatarchaeia > QMZP01 > JAFGSV01 > JAFGSV01. The sequence goes on along the minus strand of CAZLFZ010000015.1, from coordinate 26,386 downwards.
TATTTCACTGTGACTATCGAGAACGGCGTACCGAAAACCAAGTCGGGTTCTGCGGATGACCCCGATATCAGGCTTAGCGGAAACAGGGATGTCATCGCCAGGCTGCTGGCGGCAGATGACCTTTTTGCGGAAGTGGGAAAACTCAGCGAGGATGGTAAAGTCAAGCTGGACATGTTAAAGGACAGGGACGAACTTGCCGGGATGGGATACGAGTCTCTCTATAACGAACTGACACATTCGCAGCAGAGTTCAAAAAAGCTTATTTAAATAACACAAGATAAAAATTAGATATGAAAAGGGTCAACTCTGGGATTGAAGGTCTGGATACGCTGATCGAAGGCGGCTACCCGGATGGCAGCATAGTTCTTGTTGCCGGAACGCCCGGAACAGGCAAGACGATTTTAGGTTTGCAGTTTCTGCATGAGGGCGCCAAAAGCAAAGAGATGGGCATCTTCGTGTCTTTCGAGCAGGAGAAGAAAGACCTTATCAGGCAGGCGTCACGGTTTGGCTGGGACTTCGAGGCCCTCGAAAAGAAAAACCTCATCCGGATAGTGTCAATGTGGCCCAGCTCTTTCGACGAAGTGATGACCAAGATATTCAAATGCCTGTATTACAAGCCGAAAAGGCTGGTCGTGGATTCCATAACATCCATAACCTACAGCATGGGCGACAACAGGGAGGCTTTTCACAAGATGGCAGAGAAATTGAAAAAAAGCGGATTAACCGTTGTTTTGACATCCGAGCTGCTGTCGGGCCAGCAAGGATTTTCAAGGGACGGCATATCGGAATTCGTTAGCGACGGGCTGATTTTGCTGAGGAGCGTAGAGGCGGCAGGGGAACACAAGAACCTGCTCAGGGTGGAAAAAATGAGGTCAAGCAGGATAAACAAGGAGTCCCACATTTACGATATCACGGAAAGGGGAATGGGGTTGACAGCACCCCCGGAAGCGAAGAAATAAGGCGAGGTTTTTGGGTATGCCAAACTGGAAGCAGGTTTTGATAAGCGCGGTGCTTTTTCTGGTAATTGCGCAGATAATGCACACCCTTTTCGCTTTCCTCATGATGGGATACTACGTTGATCCAGCCTATGCTGGCGTTTGGAGCAAGATAATGATGCCGTTGTCTGGACCGCCTCCGGCCGAGTTCTATTATTACAGCATAGCATTCGGCTTCGTTTCCGCCCTCATTTACGTGATTGTGTACACAAAATTCAAATCTGCGGTGCCGGGGGACAGCGCAGTGAGGAAGGGGGTGAACTATGGTCTGTGGATCATATTCCTCGTTGGCACGGTTCCCGGATACCTCGCAATGTATCTTCTGATAAACCTGCCGGCTGGCTTAATCGCGATGTGGGCGGTCGAGATGCTGGTGATAGCGCTTGCCGGCGGGATAGTAATCGCCAAGTTCAACTAGTTAAAGAGTCAAACACTACAAAATCGATTGGAAATATAGCCTACCATTCTTGATTCAAACTTGATAAGTATAATCTAGAACACAGGGATCCTTTTTGGGCAGCTTCTTTGAGTTCATCGGCAACTGCCCATTTCCAGGCCAGGTACTGTGTAACGCCTTCTACTGGTTGAGGCACTTTCGGCTCCCCTCGGACAATTTTAACCTCATACTCTTTCATATGCAAAACGTAATTTTTCCTTTCGATATCACCTGATCCGATAAGTTTTACGATCCCCAATCCAACACCGAGTTTTTCTCTCCCGGAACGTAAAAGCGCTTTTTCAAAAGCCTCCCCATCAAGCAAAGACCCCGCGGGCAGCCCCCAAACATCCGGCAGGTCTTTGTCGTCAGGGGGCCGCTTTACTGCCAAAAATTTAGACCTGTCTTTGTTATAGATTACAAAGGCAACCGCATTTTTTACAGGTTTCATAAGTTTCATAATTGACATATGCAGGCAATGCATGTTATTCTTTCTATTTATCCTTTCTATCCTTTCTTGGGCTGGAAATCTTGGGCTCGAAAAAACATTTTTATTACCCGAATCAATTCCAGATTATGAACAGGTATTTTTTGTTCGCCGTTTGCAGCGTCATCATCATACTGCTGCTTTTGAACATAATCTCATTGAACTCTGTTATGAGCCAGAACGGCAGAATCCTGGATCTTGAAAACGCCGTCAGCGGCCACCTGCTTGAAATCGGGCGCCTTGCTGGCAAATCGAGGATTTTGTGCGCTAATTCTAGCCTGCACAGCTCAGGCGGAAAGCAGTATATCAAATTGAACGCTTTTGCGAGCAAAGACGGCAAGGTTTCCCTCAATGTGCAGAGCGTCCACAAAGAACCGATATTCGTGATCAACATCCGGGAGGTTCTGGTCGTCTACGACAAAAAGCAAGACCAGTTTGCTGCCGATCCAAGGTCGGTCCCGACCTTCAAGAAACCGGATTCAAACGCGACATGCAGCGGCACGATTTATCCCGGCGAATCATTGACATGCGAGTCGGATTACTACAGCGATATGATTGAGGAGACCGTCGAGGATGGTGACAACGCGTTCATCATCAGGTATCTGGCGGCAGAGCTCGACATAGAGCCTTATTATTTTGTGGGGACGGATCTGTGCGTAAGGATAGTTTAAGGTTCCTCTTTTCAACATTCTGGGTACGCGGGTACGATTGCAAAAACAGAAGACTCTTGGCTCCAAAATATAATCCCTTCCAGACCGAGAAAACGGGCGATTTTTTCAATTTCCCCCTCAAAAACCCAATTTTCAGCTAATTTCCCACCTTATTTTAAAACATATTTAAGCTTATGTACGTAAATATAGGTTAACAGTTAAACAGTTAACTGTATAACTTGACAAGAGGCTTGATAAAAAAATTCGGTGGTTTTCCATGAGAACCGATGCTAGTCCAGAGAATAAAGGGAAATCTGGAGAGAAATCGGGACAGGAGTGGTACGATGCCCGCTCTATAAAGGTACTAAAGGGCCTGGAAGGGGTCAGAAAAAGGCCCGCCATGTACATAGGCGATACAGCCAAGAGGGGACTCCACCACATCCTCGAGGAGGTCGTGGACAATTCAATCGACGAGCATCTTGCGGGCTTTTGCGACCACATAACCGTAACAATACACGATGACGGTCATGCGACAGTTGAGGACAACGGTAGAGGCATACCGGTCGATATGCATCCCGAAATGCATAAGCCAGCTCTCGAGATTGTGATGACGACCTTGCATGCCGGAGGGAAGTTCGACACCAAAAGCTACAGGATATCCGGAGGGCTGCATGGGGTAGGGGTTTCTGTAACAAATGCGCTGTCCGAATGGCTTAAAGCGGAAGTCAAAAGAAATGGCAGGGCGTATTCCCAGAAATACATGAGGGGGAAGGCCGTGTCTGAATTGAAAGTCGGCAAAAAGACCGACGAAACAGGGACGCTCATTACGTTCAAAGCCGACCCGAAGATTTTCTCAGAGACCGATTTTGACTACGAGCTGCTGGTTGCCAGGCTGGAGGAGCTCTCCTTCCTGAATGCCGGACTGAAGATAGATATTCTCGACGAGCGGAGCGGAAAGCACGAATCGTTTATCCATGCCGGTGGTATAAAATCGTTCGTTAAGCACCTCAACAAAACCAAATCTCCAATCCACCCCGAACCTGTCTATTTTTCCGACAAGAAGCCAAAACACGAGCTTGAAGTCGCGATGCAGTACACGGACGGCTATGTCAGAACGGTTTACTCCTTCGTGAATGGTATAAATACAATCGAAGGCGGAACGCATCAGGAAGGATGGAGAAGCGCCCTGACCAGAGCGCTGAACAAATACATCGAGGAGAAGGGATCCATGCAGCTCAAGGGCGAGGATGTCAGGGAAGGCCTGACTGCTGTGATATCGCTCAGGCTGCAGAACCCCCAGTTCGAGGGGCAAACCAAGACAAAGCTGGGCAACAGCGATGTCAGGGGCATTGTGGCGAGCGTCACCTATGAAAAGCTTACGAGCTTCCTGGAGGAGAATCCCCAAGTGAGGAATATCATCATCACGAAGGTTCTGGAGGCTGCCAAGGCGAGGGAGGCTGCCAGGCAAGCCAAGGAGCTTGTCAGGCGGAAGAGCGCCTTCAGCACGGGATCGTTGCCGGGCAAGCTGGCCGACTGCCAGGTCCGGGACCCGAAAAAGGCCGAGCTGTTCATTGTAGAAGGGGATTCTGCAGGCGGTTGTTTTTCAGGTGACACAAAAGTCGCATTAGTAGACGGGAGGAACCTCAGCTTCAAGGATTTGGTGGAAGAGAACAAGAAGGGAAAAAGTAACTATTGCTATACTATAGACAATGATGGATTAATAAGGATAGGCCTGATAAAGAATCCCAGAAGGACAAAAAAGAATGCTGAGGTCATAAAGTTGTTTCTTGACAACGGTGAAGCCATCACATGCACCCCCGATCACAGGTTCATGCTAAGAGATGGTAGCTACCTAGAGGCAAACAGATTGAAGAATGACATCAGCATCATGCCTCTGTGCAGGAAATTGTCAAAGATAGAAGGAAGGATAAAGATAAAAGGCTATGAGATGGTACTTAATCCAAAGACCCACAAATGGATACTCACTCATCTCCTCTCAGACAGGTACAACATAGCAAGCCAGAGATATGAACCTTCTTCAGGTGACTGCAGGCATCACATAGATTTCAATAAGCTGAACAACAATCCAGAGAACATAATGAGGATGGGAAAACAAGAGCATCTGGACTTTCACGTCCGAACGATTGAAAAAACGGCACATAGAGAGGACATCAAGCAAAAATGCAGAGAAGTACACAAAAGTCCAGAGTATAGAAAGAAAGTCAGCGAGATAATGTCGACCCCTGAAATGAGGAACATGCTTTCACAGAGAGCAAAGAAGCAATGGGAAAATGACCAGTACAAAAAATTTATGGTCAAGAAATTTCTAGAATTCTATAAGACCAACAAGCAATATCGGGAGAGGACCCGTAAAATACTACTGAAAGCAAATCAAGGATATTGGTCCAAGGAAGGGAACAGGGAGAAGCAAGCCGAGAGGGTTATAAAATACTTCGAGAATAATCCCGAGGCCAGAAAACAGAATAGTGATATAGCCAAAAGGCAATGGAGCAACCCCGAGCTCAGGAAATGGAGAAGCGAGAAGACCAAGGAGCAATGGACCAAGGAATTTAGGGAGAAAAGAAAAAAAGCATATAACAGGACATACTTCAAACACACTGCCGGTTTCATGAAACAGATTCTAGAAAACGATAGGAATCTGAACGTATATGATGTGGAAAGAATCCGTTCTCGAAACAAGAACCTGCTGAGGCTTGATACATTCACCGAGAGGTTCTTCGGTAATGACGAAAAAGCTATGATTGAAGCAGTTATGAATTATAACCACAAAATCAGGAGGATAGAAAATATTAAAAAGAAAATGGACGTCTATGACCTTGAGGTCGAAGGTACGCATAACTTTGCTTTGACTTCTGGTGTGTTCGTTCATAATTCTTCCAGGCAGGGCAGGGACAGGAAATTCCAGGCCGTGCTGCCTTTGAGGGGCAAGATACTCAATACAGAGAAGGCAAGGATAGACAAGATTTACGAGAACAACGAGATTTCGGCAATGATGACCGCGATAGGAACCGGCATAAACGACGAATGCGATGCCAAGAAGAGCAGGTACGGGAAGATAATGATACTCGCGGACAGCGACGTGGACGGGAACCACATAGTCACGCTGATCCTGACCTTCTTTTACCGCTACATGCAGCCGCTGATAAAGACGGGCAAAATCTATGTGGCAAATGCGCCCCTTTACAGGATAAAGCACAAGAACAAGGTCCACTACGTCTTCGATGAGCGCGAGAAAAACAGGTTGCTGCAAAAGATGGGGGAAAAGGGAGTGCTGATACAGCGGTTCAAGGGTCTCGGTGAGATGAATCCGGCACAGCTGTGGGAGACGACGCTGAATCCGGAAACCAGAAGGCTGAAGCAGATAACAATAGAGGATGCCATGCTGGCCGATGAGATATTTAGCACCCTGATGGGGAAAGAGGTCGTTCCGAGAAGGGAGTTCATAGTGAAGCATTCAAAGGCCGTGAAAAATCTGGACATCTAAGGTGTCATGAGGGTCATGAGTATGGAAAGGAAGGCGAAAGCTGGCGAAGACCGGGTGATAAAAAAACCCGTTGAAGACGAGATGAGGGAGAACTACATAGACTATGCGATGTCCGTCATCATAGGCAGGGCACTGCCTGATGTCAGGGACGGGCTCAAGCCTGTCCACAGGAGGGTTCTGTACGCCATGCACGAGCTTGGCCTGGCACACAGCAGGCCGTTCAGGAAGTGCGCTAGGATAGTTGGTGATGTGATTGGCAAGTTCCACCCCCACGGTGACCAAGCGGCCTACGATACACTAGTCAGGATGGCCCAGTGGTTTAGTCTGAGATATTTGCTTGTTGATGGACAGGGAAATTTCGGTTCTATTGACGGAGATTCCCCTGCTGCTATGCGTTATACAGAAGCAAGGTTTAGCAGAATAGCAGAGGAGATGCTCAGGGACATAGAGATGAACACCGTGGGCTTTGTGCCAAATTTTGATGGCAGCATCCAGGAGCCCGTTATTCTGCCAAATCGCATTCCAAACTTGCTTATTAACGGCAGCAGCGGAATAGCTGTGGGCATGTCCACGAACATGCCGCCCCACAATATAGGAGAGATATGCGACGCCGTCGTGATGCTCATAGACAACCCAGAATCGAGTCTTGAAGATTTGATGACGGTTGTCAAGGGCCCTGACTTTCCCACCGGAGGCATAATATGCGGGAAGTCAGGCATCATTAGGGCTTACAAGACCGGCCGGGGCATCTTAAAGGTCAGGGCCTTGGCCGATGTGGAGAATGAGAGCACAATCGTAATAAAAGAGATACCCTACATGGTGAACAAGTCAAATCTCATTTCGCATATGGCAGAGCTGGTGAAGAACAAGCACATAGAGGGGATAAGAACAATCCGGGACGAGTCGGACAAGGAAGGTATGAGGATAGTCATCGAACTCCAATCGGGCGTGAGCTCCGAGCTGGTGCTCAACAAGTTGTACCAGCACACCGCAATGGAATCGACATTCGGCATCATAAACCTGGCCCTTGTTGACAACAAACCCAAGATACTAACCCTTAAAGAGTTGCTGATCCATTTCATCGAGCACAGGCGTGACATAATCACGCGCAGGACAAGGTTCTTGCTGGAAAAGGCAAAGGCAAGGGCCCATATCCTTGCCGGTTTGCAGATAGCACTGGCAAACATCGACCGCGTCGTTTCGCTCATAAAGAAGAGCAAGAACCCGGCTGTTGCAAAGAAAGAACTGGTAAAGAGATTCAAGCTCACGGGGAAGCAGGCCGACGCAATACTGCAGATGAGGCTGCAGACGCTCACAGGCCTGGAGCAGGGAAAGATAAAGGAAGAGTACGAGCAGCTGCTCAAGGACATAGAGAGATACAAGAAAATACTGAGTTCGGATAAGGAAATACTGGCGATTATCAGGGAAGAGACCATCGAGATGAAGAATAAATACGCCGATGAGCGCAGGACGAAAATAACGGGCGAGATATCCGAAATCTGCGAGATCGACCTCGTTCCAGCCGAGGATGTCGTAGTCACCATGACAAGCAGGGGGTATGTCAAGAGAGTCCTGGTGGACGAGTACAGGATGCAGAAAAGGGGAGGAAAGGGTAAAACTGCAACGGGAATAAGCGAGGACGGTTTCGTGCGCGACATGTTCATCGCCAACAACCACGATTATTTGCTTTTCTTCTCGAACCAGGGGAGGGTCCACTGGCTGAGGACGTTCCAGCTGCCGACAGGGAGCAGATACTCGATGGGCAAGGCAATAGTCAACTACCTGCAGCTCGAGGAAGGGGAGAAGATATCGACGACGATACCCGTAAAGGAGTTTGGCGAAGGCAAATACCTTATATTCTCCACAAGGAACGGCCAGGTGAAGAAGACGGTCATGCAAGCTTACAGCAGGCCGAGAAGGGGCGGCATCATCGCGATAAACCTAAGGGAAGGCGACAGGCTCATAGACGTGGAGGTGACCGACGGCAAGAAAAAGGTCTTCCTGGCGACCAGGAACGGCTATGCGATAAAATTCGACGAGAAGGATGTCAGGAAGATGGGAAGATCCGCCGCGGGCGTCAGGGGGATAAAGCTGAGACCGCATGACGAGGTTATCGGCATGGAAATCCTTTCTGACGGGGAGCAGATCCTGACGGTTTCCGAGCTTGGATACGGCAAGCGGACCGAAGCGGCCCATTACAAGGTGCAGAGAAGGGGGGGCAAGGGTCTAATAAACATGAAAGTCAGGGAAAAGAACGGTCCCGTCAGGGCGATAAAGAAGGTCACGGGAGAGTCTGGTGAGCAGTTCATGCTCATAACTAATCAGGGAACCGCCATCAGGGTAGCCACTCAAGGCATATCCCTGATAGGCCGCTCAACCCAGGGCGTCCGGGTGATAAGGCTTAAAGAGGGAGACAGGCTTGAGGATATGGAGCTTGTCGAAGAGCAGGACAATGGGGGAGAAGAGGAAGAGAACGGGTGAATGCCGGACTAGAGCTTGACAGCAGGATATCTTGACAGAACCCCGACCACGTTTTTATCTGATATCTGGACTCTGTACTCAATACCAGGATTTCCCACATGCAAGGTTCCTATAGGATATGTGGATAAACGTTTATTCCGATGATTAAGAGTCCTAACTTCGCATTCGGCAGGGTTGTCTCTATTATACGTAACGCAAATGTTTCCGCCCGCTACAAGTTGCGGTATTATTTGCGTGTGCAGCAGATGTAGTAGCTGCTCGTGAGCATTCATAATTCTTCCCTAATTCACACCTTTCCAGATAGTTTTATAAAATTAAGCTATTTTTTCCCAACGGTGGGAAAATGTGGAAAGATATAACACAAACTTCGGGATATTTCGATTATTTTTCCGAAATTGAGGATTTAACAAAATTTTGAGATTTTCAGGCGTTTGACATTTCAATTTTTATTATATCATTTCCAATATTCCTATTGCGCGGGGGTTCCCAAGTGGTCAAAGGGGCAGGATTACAGGTTATAGAGAACTTGTAAGGCCAAGCTTAGGACCCTGTGGCTTAGAACCCTTTGAACATGCAAGCATTCAAAAGTGTTCGCGGAAAATACGCTGACGCAAAGGGTGAGCAATGCCTTCCTGGGTTCGAATCCCAGCCCCCGCACATCTCTTTTCATTGCGAAATAATTTCTGTTTATCGTAAAGCCGAACAATGAGACAACAGACTTATTTACTGCGTCCCTTCTATCATGATGTCATCGAACATTCCCCTGTCATTGATAGTTCCAACACCAAACAGGCCGCTGCCGTAACTATCATCAGTTGCCGTGAAAACAGGGGTCTGCATGTCGTCAAAATAAACATCGATACCGGGACCGTCCCTTACAATCTTAAAGTCATGATAATTCAGGTCATTCAAGACCCCGCAGCCCGGACCTTCACAGGAACATCCCTCATTATCGATTTTCTGAACCGTTTCACCGCTCACAACAAAGATTCCGTTCGTTCCAGAATCGCATCCGTTATTGAAAATCGTGAGGTAATGCTGGTCATAGTTCTGGTAACCAAAGATGAGGACAAGGTCTCTCCAGTCGTGAGTCCTGCTGCTTCTCAGTGTGCCGGTGAAAACGAAATCCTGAGCCTGAATTCCATCTATCAGGCTGTAGGCCTTTGGTTTTGGGTCAGGCCCCCCCAAATCGCCAGAAACCTGATAAGCACCGTCAGCAACTCTCCAGTCGCCTATGCCACCGGGGGCCCACCCCGTAGCTTTGGGTTCTTCGCCGTCACCAAAGTTGTCAATAAACAAGTAATTTGCACAACCTGGCTCGCCAGTATTTATCGGATGGGTGCATGATTGTGAACCAGCATTGCAGGTGTCTATTGTACAAATCTCATTATCATCACATGTCTCAACAGGAGAGCTGCAACTTCGGGTAGCCTCTATGCATACCTCGGGATTGCACCAGTCACTTATATCACAAGGATCTCCTGCATGTTGATTGCATGCTCCCGAAGAGCAGGTATCCAAACCGTTACAAAACACCTCGTCATCACAAGCCGTACCGCTTAAACTTGTGTATTCACATACAAAGCCCTCTGTGCAGACATCGTGAGTACAATCATTATCGTCATCGCATTCTAATGAAGGATCAGCGGGAGTTTCACATTCTATGACTCCAGAACCATATTCGATTGCACCAATGTCAGGCAAAGGATCTCTGGGACTTCCAAATAAATCTGTCGCCGGGATTAGTATATCACTGTCTCCCTGCCAGCCTTCATTGATACATGGGCTATCACTTAGAAGAGCAAAATCCTCTGCTGTTATTTCCCTGAATGTCCCCCCACCAATGGCAGGTATGTTCATAAATCTCGGATCTGCTGAATAATCCCCCCCATCAATATCATTGGGGCCAAGGGGCATTGAATAGGAATGCGTCTCCGGAGTTGCGATGAAGTTGTAATCCCCGTGATGTTCGTTCGGATCCCACCCAAAACTGGGATCATTCCGATGGACATGATTGTAATTTATATTGTGTAGAATGTTATTATAGACGTGCATATCAGTTACATGATATGCCACTTGTAATCCACCGTAAATGCCCTGCCAAAAGACATTATTGTAGATGTATACACCCCTGACATCGCTCACATAAACAACAAATCCGCTTTCTGGAGTATAAAAAATGTTATTGGCTAGGGTGATATTATCACAGTATTCGCTTGGACCTTCCCCAAGTGAATCGGCCCAATTACCAAATAAAATTGCTGAGGTGCTTCTGACATCATAGATCAGGTTCCCTATAAACGCAGAATGTTTCACATTGTAGGGTTCTATCCCATCACTGTGTGCTTGGCAACCACCACTGGGGTCTCCATAGAGATTGTAGATTTGACTGCCGATCAGAAAAATATGATTTGAATTATAAACTCCAAATCCATCATCAGCACCATCATGGATTTTACAATTCTTAATTGTTACATGAGAACTACGATCCATGTTGAACACATTGCAAGACCCTCCGGTGTGGCTTGTTGGTTCATCACCTGTTAGAGTTTCATAATTGCCGTCAATGTCGCAATTCTCTATGGTAATATGATCAGAATTCGACACCCTCAAGGCAGGCGAATGACTGCCCTCGTTCTCAACGGCAAATCCATCTTCAACCTGTCCGTCAAGAATCATATAAGAAGCACCGTTAAAATATATCTCTCCAAAACTGGCAACACCATCTCCATATGAACTTTGCCACCCCGCATTTGTCCCGTGGTCCTCGACAGTTGCTTTTTTGATTGTTATATATCCTGTCCCAGATATTGAGCCGAAAGTACGGCCGGGATAGTCCCCATTGGCGATATAATATGTATAACCCCTTTCAGGTGTTGACGGCAATCCGGCAAATGCGTTGTTCCAGTCGGATCCGTTTTGAGTTCCAGAACCTGATTGAGTTACATGAATGGTGTTAGCAGGAATCTCAGGAGTTGCGCAGTCTTCAGGGCAGGATTCAGGCGTTTCGGTACCGTTGCAGACACCGTCACCGCAATAAGTCTGAGCGTAAGTCCTGTATTCATACCACATTGCATTTGCCCAGTTAGAGTCATGGTACCCTTCCCTGCTTGGGTCAGCTGCGACCCAGACATCCATACACCAGTCTTCGAAATCAAACAAAGCGTCATGGTTCCACCCATCTTCAGCATTCATAAGCCTTGCTGATAAAATCTCCCCAACCCACGATTGGGCGTTGCAGCATGCCCTGTAGGCCTGACTATAGCTGGGTTGTGAAGTTCGGCAGGCCCTGATTCCGTATACCGGGTCACCTGGTGCTGGAAGGGGTTCATAATACTCTGTGGTGGCGTAATACTCTGGGTAGTCGTCCAGCACCTCTTGCGTCAGGTAAAAGGTCTGGCAATCCTCCTGAAAAGTTTCCGGATCCGGATACGAGTATCCTATATTCTTCATTTCCTCGTTATCCAGCATAATTCCTGCGAAAATGATGGGCCATTTTCTCCCGGACATATGGCCCCCGTTGGCAGGCCATGTTTGCCCGTTCTCAAGGAGACCATACAGGTCTATTCCAAGCTGCACATACCTTATGAGCAGGGTTTCCTTTTCTTCGAGTGGGTAATCAATCAGTAACATAAGGCTTCCTACACCGACATCCGTGACAATGTCGGCACCATAACTTTTCATATTGTTCACGGGGTGAATCCCTTTTCCTGACCATTCGTATTGATGGTCAAGCCAAACCCTCTCAAAATTACTCTCGATACCTAACAAGGAGGGAGTGCCACTGACAGGGATCAAATTCAGCAGCATGTCCCTTCTCAAATCCGAGCTTGGGTGCAAGGGTTTATCGGTTCCTGCGTAGGGCGGTCTGAAGCTGCCGGCGGGAGGTGGGTTGGCAAGAACTGTTAATACAGCAGCTGTTTTGAGCTTCGGATTTCCCATGCCGGAACCTGATTTAAAAGACACGTCTTCCCCCAGGCTGATCGTAGAAACAACAGAAGAACTGGCATCTACCGTGACAGGCAGGCTGAGATGTAAATTTTCATCAAACCCCGAGGCTCTGCTGTCATAGGCATGGGTACTGCCTGGACCGGTCTTAGGATTGATTACAAACCCGTTTCTTTTAACCTTGTATACGCATTTATATGAAACACAGTAATCCGTGTAGTTATATTTTCCCTGATATGGCGGAGGGAAGTTGGTGCACTTGATCAGGTCTGACGGTGCTCCGTGATATTTGCAGTATTCCTCCGTGTGGATGATATCAAAGGCCTGTTCCGGTTCAATTTTCGTTATAGTCACCGGACCAACAATCCAGTAATCCCCATTTGAAAAGTTTCCGTATTCATATTCCCTGTCGAAATGCCACGTTATCCCGAACCGGGTGATGCTGCTTGTGTAGTTGCTGGTTGGAGCGATGCCGTAGTACGCCTCAATCGCCCGGAACAAATCCGGAACGCAGGCCGAGCACTGATACCATGCGTTTATGTGGTCTGTAAGCTCGGTTATATTGACTATACCGTCGCAAGGCTGCTGGTCCGCTCCGGTGTTGCACGGCTGGGCTGCCACAACGGCTACCATGATAAGGAATGCAAAAACGATGGAAGGTACATAAATTCTCATAATGAAATTATTGTTTTTTCGGTTTTTATAATGAAAACAGCGCTTTCGTAATCTTGAAACCCGTGAACATTCACCATTTTTAAAAATCAAGTGCATAATTATAAGCTATATCATCATGCGGGGGTCCCCGAGTGGTCAAGCACGTGACCACCTGTACCGAATGGACATGTGGTCTTGGGCTGAAGGGGCTAGGTTCAGGGCCTAGTGGCTTAGAGCCCTTTGAACATGTAAGCATTCAAAAGCGTTCGCGGAAAATACGCTGATGCAAAGGGTGAGCAATGCCTTCCTGGGTTCGAACCCTTTTCCACTTCGCGCAAAAGCGTTCACGGAAAAAGGCGAAAATCCCAGCCCCCGCATAAAGATTCTCTCATGAAGAAAATGAAAACTACAAACGTCATCGACACGCATGCGGCAGGAGTGGCATTGCTGTCTGCCTCGGTTATCTCTCTCCTTTTTTCTTTGAGTTTCCATACTCCCATTTCTCCTGACCTCGCAGGATTAGCCGTCGGTTCTTATCAGCTCCAGCATCCAAAACTAAACGTTTCACTTTCCTTCGACATCGAGGACTGGGGGGATGACAACGAGACGCTTGCAGTACCGCTTATACTTGAACTCCTAGGCGAGCATGGGGCAAGGGGAACTTTTTTCATAGTTGGGAAAGTTGCGGAGAAAACCCCCGGTCTGGTCAAAAAAATACACTCGGCAGGCCACGAGATAGGCCTGCATACCTATGAGCACCTGTTTCCCATATTTGACAAAAACCAAGCGGAGGTGGTGGCAAGGGCTTACGATACCTCAACTGAGTACGTCTGGAAGATGAGCTACAAGACGCCGTCTGCCTTTCGCACGAGCCTCGAGGCCAACAGGGAAGCCATCACGCAGGCGGTTGGGGACGTTGACATTTCGATTTTCAGGTCTCCCTGCCTGGTTGCCAACTGGGGAGAAAGCCCCGAATATAGCAGGGTGCTTAAACAGTCGGGAATCAGGGTGGATAGCAGCGTTATGCAGGACTTTTCATCTAGGTCTTCGCCCCTGCGAACCATCTTCACCAGAGAGGGCGTTATAGAAGTCCCGGTGACAAGAGGGGATGATATCCTGGAATCAGGACCCCGGAATATCATAAGAAAGATGCAGGGAGCCGGATTGCCTGTCGTCTTCTTCTTGCATCCCAGGAAATTCGATGAGCATGACATCGAAAAACTGGACGCACTGCTCTCGGCTATCGAAAGCGAATACGAGACAGCCTATCTTACCATCGGCGATATTGCCAATATACAGGGCAACGAATGAGATAGATAATGATTCGCTTACCTCATCGTTTTTGCAACTTGACAGCCGTCCCGTATGCAAGCAGCTCGGCAGCCCCTCCGATTACCGTGGAAGTAGTGAACCGGACGGTAACGACGGCGTCTGCGCCCATCCTCTTGGCATCTTCCACCATCCTCTTCATCGCCTCATCCCTTGCCTCGCTGAGCATCTCCGTGTATTCCTTTATCTCGCCGCCGACTATGTTTCTCAGCCCGGCCACGATGTCCTTTCCTATGTGCTTTGCCCGGATCGTATTGCCCTTCACTATGCCCAGTGTCTCGGCTATCTTCTTCCCCCCAATCGTATCCGAAGTTGTTATTAACACTCTCTCACCCCCGTCATTTATTTAACTTCTCATGTTGCATGTCCAGCAGCCTTTCCCTCACGAGAGACAGCAGGATTATCAAAAAGCCCATGACAAGCGCCACAATGCCTATTCTTATCAGGGCCGGGATCTCCGCTGCCTGGACAAATGCGTAAAGGCCGTAGCCTGCCAGAACCACGGCAGCGAATATTATCATGATAATGCCAAAGATTTCGATTTTGTTCATGATTTTCATTCCCTTTGCCGACTAATAAGCGTTTGCTGCAAACACAGAATCCTTGCTCTCAAATTTATATTACATGGAATGAATAATTAATAATATGAAAAGAGTGCCTCTTGTCCCGTTCCCGCCTGATAAAGTGAAAAAATTTTCCAGGATTTTTCTCGGATTCGGGGAAGCGGTTTCACGCTTTTTCCCCTCGCTGGACTGGGACCTGGAGCAGTCCGAAATAGAGATGGAATCCAGGGAATGGGGCTCGATTGCCATATTTTCAGCTATCTTTTACTTCGTCCTGCTTTTCGGTTTAATGATGACGATAACCAATGCCGCGAGGATATCGCCTACCCAGGGATTTGGCATTTCATTTCTGGTGGGCGGCTCCATATCAGGGGCGTCTTTCCTTTACATATCGATGTATCCCAAGCTGCTCGCCAAGAAAAAAATCCGGAGCCTAGACGAGAACCTGCCCCACGCCTTGCATCATTTGCTGATACAGATACGGAGCGGCGTTCCGCTTTTCAACTGCTTGGTGTCTATATCGCACGGCGATTACGGGCAGTTGAGCAGGGAATTCGAAAGGACGGTCGACGAGATTAACACGGGGAAATCCGAAATAGAGGCCATGGAGGCTCTGGCAAGGGAGAACCCGAGCCTGTATTTCAGAAGGGTGATGTGGCAGATGGTAAACGCCCTGAAGTCCGGGGCTGACGTGGGTTCCACAATAAAAGAAATAGTCGAAAACCTTGGCGTGGACCAGACCATGTCCATAAAGAAGTACGGCGCACAGCTGAACCCCATAGCCATGTTATATATGGTTTTCTGTGTGATAATGCCAACCCTTGGCATAACATTCTTGCTGGCACTCGGTTCTTTTATAGGGCTGAGCATAAACCTGGAGTATATACTGCTTGGCATACTGGGATTCCTTGTGCTGTTCCAGTTTATGCTTATAGGCATGATCAAATCCAAGAGGCCGGTGGGTATATGAGACTCTTTGGTAAAAAAGGAAAGAAGAAGGAGAAACGAAAGAAAATGGTGGAAGAGAAGGTAAAAAAACACGAGAAAAAGCCAGAGAGAGAAAAGAAAGCTGAACCGAAAAAGGCCGAGCCTGAAAAGAAAGAAAAGAAGGCGGAACCAGAAAAGGAAGAGGTTGACAAGGGGGAGCACAAAAAGAGAAAAAAGGCTAGGATCCTGCTCCATGTAAAGCTTGTGCCAAGATTTTACGAGGAATGGGTGGAGAGACAGCTTTACTTTTCAGGCTCCAAAAGGGATGCCAAGAAATTCATCCGGACTACACTCATTATAAGCATCGTAATCAGCATAGCAGCCGGCGCGATGTTCAGGCGGTACATGCTCTACGTGTCCCCTGCCGTTTTCATACTCATGCTTGGGTTTTTCAGTTTGTTGCTCATCCTTTCCGTTGACAGGAGGTCAAGGTTCGTTGACGAAATATTGCCGGACGCGCTGATGCTGCTTTCAGCCAACATCCGGGCGGGCTACATTCCAAGCAGGGCGCTTATCCTGTCCGCCAGAAAGGAATTCGGCCCCCTGGCAGAAGCCATAAAAAGGGCGGGCAAGGAGATTATGTCGGGCAAATCTCTTGATGAAGGCCTGAGAGAGATACCGGCGGCGATAAAATCCGACGACCTCAAGAGAAGCATAGACCTGATAATCCAGGGCATCAGGGGAGGTGGCCAGATAGTGGCCCTGCTCGAGGAAAACGCAAAGGATATCAGGCGCAGGCAGGCCATCGAGAAGGAAATCAAGGCCAACACCATGATGTACGCCATATTCATAGCCTTCGCGGGCTGCCTTGGCGCTCCGGGTCTTTATGCACTTTCCAGCTATCTCACCACTACGATGTCCGAGCTGGGCCCGGACATCTCCATGTCAGGCGAGATTTCCAGCAAGGTATCTTTCATCCAGCTTAAAGGCGCAGAGATATCACCAGACTTCCTTTTCCAGTTCTGCCTGGCAGCAATCCTGATTACTACGGTTTTCGGCGGTATCATACTTGGCCTGATAGGCACCGGCAGGGAGAAAGAGGGCCTTAAATACGCTCCGTTATTGTCCATAGTAGCCATTTTCGTCTTCTTGGGGGCCACTTTCTTGATAAACACGATGTTTGCGACAATGTTGCCTGGTTGAGTCAGCATGCATTTCCCGGGCCATACATAATCTTGTTGATAATCCCAATATTTTTTATATCCTGATGATAATGGATTTTTTATGCTCGATATAAAATTCATATCCGAGAACCCGGTCTTGCTCAAACATGACCTGCGGAAAAGGAACGACTTGGAAAAAATGAAATGGGTAGATGACTTAGTCTTGCGTTACAAAAAATACGGGAAACTGGTTTATGAAGTTCAGTCCCTGCGGCAGCAAAGGAACCAGGTAAGCCAGGAAATAGCGAAGAAGAAGGGGGCTGGACATGATATAAGCACGCTTCTCAAAGAAATGAAGGCCATGCCTCAGGAGATAAGCAAAAAAGAGGCGGCCATCGAAAAACTAAAGGAAAAGATCGACTGGTACCTGCTCAGGATGCCAAACATAATGCACAAATCCGTGCCCAGGGGGGCTGACGAAAACGACAACGTTGAAATCAGGAGTTGGGGAAAAAAGCCCAAATTCGATTTCAAGCCGCTTGACCACATTGATATCACGCTTAACCTGGACCTGGCAGACATGGACAGGGCCGCCAAGGTTGCGGGAGCCCGGTTTTATTATCTCAAAAACGAGCTTGTGCTATTGAATCAGGCACTGATAAAATTCGCTCTGGATTTCATCTCAAAGCGGGGCTACAAACTGTTCCAGCCACCGTACATGCTGAGAAGGGAGGCCATTGGCGGGGGGGTTGCACTGTCGGATTTCGAGGACGTGATTTACAAGGTGGAAGGGGAGGACCTGCATCTCATAGGGACGGCGGAGCACCCATTGCTGGCTTACCACATGAACGAAATCCTCGATGGTTCCGGATTGCCCCTGAGGTACGCTGCCATTTCCCCGTGCTACAGGAAAGAGGCTGGTGCTCACGGCCGGGACACCAAGGGCATATTCAGGGTTCACCAGTTCGAGAAGGTTGAGCAGTTCATATTTAGCAGACCTAATGATACATGGAAACTGCATGAAGAGCTGATTAAGAACGCTGAGGATTTCTTCAAGAAACTTAAGATACCATACAGGATAATGAACATATGCACGGGCGACCTGGGAACGGTGGCCGCGAAAAAATACGACCTGGATGCGTGGTTGCCGGGACAGAATCAGTACAGGGAAGTGGTTTCCTGTTCCAACTGCACCGATTACCAGTCGAGAAGGTCAGGGATCAGGTTCAGGGACAAAACCAATGAACCCACGCGCTACCCCCATACGCTGAACTCCACCCTCGTTGCCACGGAAAGGGCCCTCATAGCGATACTCGAGAACTACCAGCAAAAAGACGGTTCGGTTAAGATACCCAAGATTCTGCTCCCGTACATGAACGGGATTAAACTTATTTCGAAGAAATGAAAGTTATATCGAAGAAATAAGGGACGCCAGTTTTTCCAGCTTCTTTTTACACCTTTCCAGCTTCCTGTTCGCTTCCTCGACGAGCATCTGGATGAAGCCCTCTTTGTTGTTTTTCAGCGGGGTTTCCAGCCTTTCGCTGCTCTTGATCTCGACCGTGAGTTTCTTTATAGAGATTACGCCGGACCTTTTGAAGCCCGCCTGAACGGCCAGGTTCAGCAACTTTTCGGCATCGAGCAAGTTTTTGCACTTCGCATGGATTATCGGGGGCTCGAGCAGGAAATAGAGCTTCCGGTTTTTTTCTCCTTCCAGTATTCCCATTATCTTCCTGAAATCCGCCTTTGCATGCGTCTTATATAGCCATTCAGCATGCTGCTTGTCTCCGAATTCTGGCACCCTTAGCAGGACTATCCTGCCCGAGCAGCTTGAAGTCGTCTCGTATCCCTTGCTGTTTAACAAATCAACCAGATTCCGGATGTCAGGGTCTATGAAGCCCTGCTTCGATTTGTCCATAGGGATAATACGCAGGAGAGTTTATTTATGATTTTTCCCATAAGAATCATTATAAATTTTCTATCTCGTGTAGTGATATGAGCCAAGATTATGTACCCAAGTATAACACAACGGGCGTTGCTAGGCGATTGACAGAGCCAGTTGGGTACCCATCCGGGTGCAAATGTGACGCTGTTTCGATAGATAGATACGAAAGCGATTTGGACCAGGACCCGCTTTCGTAGACGAAGCAGTGGAGCTTGCCCTTAATTGCATATTGTCACATGAAGGCAGAAGGTCCGATTTCAATGGAAGGAAGAGGGACGTTGTTGTTAGACATTATGGTTTGAATCTTGGAAATAAAGAGTCATTGCAAAAATTGCTGATCATTATAATCATTCAAAGGAAAGAATGAGGCTAGACGAAGAACAGGCATTTAAGGATTTGAGAAAATCGGGTGAATTGAATGTGCTGTGCTGGTGGAGGTAAGTGGCGGCACAACCCCACAGTCCTAACCAAAGAACACGACCCTCTTCGTCACCATCCTCGGCAGGGGCAGGGGCCTGTACGGGAAGCCGAGCGTTTCCTTTTTTATCAGGTTTATGAGCGCTAGTGGTTTCATCTGCTTGACCTTTCCGGTTTCCCTGAACCTAACCGCAAGCTTGCCGCTCTTCTTTTCGAGCTCCCCTATGACGACTATGAGGCTTATCCATTCAGTCTCAGCGTCCCTGATCTTTTTCTGGACACTCTCAACCCTGTCGTCTATGTCCACTCTTATATTCTCTTTTTCGAGTTGGTCAGCTATCTTAGCTGACAATGGGAGGAATTTGTCAGATACGGGACACAGCCTGACCTGTGTCGGGGCCAGCCACAGCGGGAAAACGGGGTTTTTGCCTTGCTTCTGTTCCATGTAGGCACGCTCAAGCAGCGCGTAGAAGACCCTCTCTATGGAACCGCTCGGAGACAGGTGCAATATGATTGGAGTCTTCCTCTTGTTGTCCTTGTCCGTGTACAGCAGGCCGTACCGCTCGGCATTCTCAACGTCTATCTGGTCGGTCGTCAGGCACGCCGCCTTGTCCAGGGCGTCCACGAAGTTCCACTCGTGCTTGAAGACGAAATAGAAGAACCTTTTGTCCCACACCTCGACGAGTGCCGGCTTCCCCCATTTTTTCACGATTTTAAGCATGTGTTCCGGGTTTTGTTCATGGAAATCCTTGACGGTTCTGATGGACAGCTCCATATCGTCGGTCGTCAGGCCGAACCCCCTTTGCACATCCAGTGAAACGTCGAACCTCCTCATCATCTCTTCCTTGGCCTGCTTTATGTCCCTGCACAGGGCGTGGCAGTCCGGCATAGTGAAAGCCCTTAGCCTTCTGAGCCCCGCGAGTTCCCCTCTTTGCTCCACCCTGAATGAGTATCTGGTCATCTCGTACAGCCTCATAGGAAGATTCCTGTACGAGATTGACGCGTCGTGTGACATGAGGAACTGGCCGAAACAGGCAGAGAATCTCAGGAAAACCCTTTTGTTCGGGGTTTGGATGGAATACTGCCTTGCAGGGAACCTGCTTATGTAGTCTTTCAATGCGGGATGATCTAGGTCGTACATTATGGGCGTTTCCACGTCCATGGCCCCATATTCCAGCATCTTTTTCGTTACCCATTCCTCCATCAGGCTTTTCATCAGCTTTCCCTTGGGAAAGTACCTGAAATGCCCGGAATCGCTCCCTTCTTCATAATCGACGAGCTCCAGCCTCCTCATCAGCTTTATGTGCGGGGGCTCTTCCTTGACTTTCCTGCTCTTTGCCATTTCATACCTGACCATCTTGGCAAGATGCTCGTGCTTGCTGAAATCAAATCCCTGGATTTTCCCGTTGCTCATTGAAATCTTGTGCATCTTCCCATCGGGTTCGGCGATGAACCACTCGGATTTCAGCTCCTTTTCATGTTCCAATGCCTTGGAAACATCTTCCTTACCCTTGGATGTCCCCTCGGCGGTGATGTCCCTCGACAACTCAGCCAGTGGGTGGCCCTTGCATTTTATATCGAATTCCTTGTACCACCCGAAGGGGGCCCTTGTCACGGGCAATTTTTTATCAAGCAACACCTTCTCGATACCCTTCAGAATTTGTAAAGCAACAGCGGGGGATGATGGAGTTGACGATAGATGGACAAACGGATATATAACAATATTTTTTGCCTTTACCTGTTTGTGAACGTGCAGAATTTCCTTAGCAGTATTATCTATTATCTTTTTGGGCGCGGACTCGTCCCTTTTCTCCACGCTTGAGAAAACGACCAGCGCTTCCTTTATCCTGACAGGGCCTTTCTTAACAGCCTCGGCGTCCTTTATGGCCTTTTTCTTCGGCTCGTATGAAATAAAATCCGAGTGTATGAGCAATATCTTCATCCTAAAACACCACAGCCTTACAATGACTGTTTTACATCGGTATAACTATACTTGTGAGCAAGTTCTTAAAAAAGGAC
Source organism: uncultured archaeon (assembly GCA_964559215.1). Classification (GTDB taxonomy): domain Archaea; phylum Aenigmatarchaeota; class Aenigmatarchaeia; order QMZP01; family JAFGSV01; genus JAFGSV01. The sequence continues at coordinate 4,870 of CAZLFZ010000015.1, read as the reverse complement.
ATCAAATGCCGCACATATACCACGACTTTCCTTACTCCCTGCTTTCAACAACCTCCACTTTCAAGTTATCAGTCGCCTGTTTTCTATACACTATGCAATCCCTGTCACAAATCCCCTCGATTCCTTTTGCCGCGCAAACCGCAGCACTGGCACCAAACAAGTACGGTTTTATGCACATAGGCCTGCCTCCTTCCAAAGGCACCCTTCCATTATTCCCTTCATATTCCGCCATATTATCACCCATTTTGTCCCCATGGCCATGGAGAAAAAAAGAATAAGGATTCTAAGCAAAGAGAATCGAACAAAAAGAACCAGTTTCGTCCCCCGCAAGACCATTGAAGACAGCTTAAGCTGTATAAAATTGCTTGGTCTTCTCTGTCATGAACGTTGCAATCGGGGACATAGTAAAGTATTAGGATGGCTAAAGTTTATAAGCTTTGCATGAACATGAAAATGGACGCATCAGCCGAACTCTGTGATCCTTTTCTCTTTCACTTCCGTCTTTGGTGGCAGCTCGAGCTTTTCTACGGCAAGCGAAACGTGCTCGGGCTTTATCTTTCTGCTGGCTTCCTGCTCCGCCTCCAGCCCGCTCGCCTTCAACAGGGCCAGTCCCGTTCTTATGTCTCCCTGCTTGAAGCATTTATCCACGACCATGGCAAACGCTTCATCCTCCCAGACCCCAGGGACAAACGCATGCCTTTTCCTCTCGTCCAGGATGCCCCTGGTCTGCTCCAGGTCGTACGGCTTGAACTCCATCATTTCCGGCATCAACCTCGAGCGCACCCTTGTGTCTAAATGCGCAAGCCAATCAGGTTTGGTGGAAACCATGAAAATTGATTTGTGGGGCAATTCCTCAAGGAAATGGTACAAGAACGACTGGTCATGCGTTCTGTCAATCTCGTCAAAGGCCAGGACGACGGCCTTGCTTGCCCTGAGCCTCTGCATGACTATGGGCATCAATTCGTCCGGGCTCCTGTAGGCGGTGTTGATCCCGAGCTGGCTGCAAATAGAAAGAATCATCTTCTGCAGATCGGTGTCACGCCAGCAGTTTATGTGAATCTGGGCGACAGCGGATTCCCCGGATTCCCGCAGCTCCCTGAACACCCACCTGGCGCAGGCAGTCTTCCCTATCCCCGGAGGGCCGTGTATCAGAACGCTGGTACCCAGCGAGGGCAGCCTTTTGATGCAATCTGCCAGGTATTTCTGCTGTCCCTCCCTGTAAGGCATCAGCCTGGGCAGGTAGTCGATGTCAAGTATGCCTGGGGATGTGAACAACGACTCCTCATCCAACAGCAGCTCATCTTCGTGTGTGTCTGACATATAAAAGGATAAAGCTTTAAGCTATTTATTTGTATAAGAGAGTAAAATATACAGTGAAAAGCTATAAAGCGAAAAGCAAATAGCCCCGTAGTCTAGCGGTCAAACCCTTTTCGGTTCAAAACATGCAAAAGCGTTTACGGAAAAGGGACCAAGGATGGCAGGCCCTGGACCTGCTGACCCAGGTTCGAATCCTGGCGGGGCTATAGGTTCGCATGATATCGATTACATTATATTGGGATTCGGTTCTTTTTCTCGTAAGAAGAAAAGGCCGTGAAAAGTGGCTTTTTAAACACAAATCCAATTTAGAAGGTAATAAAAGGTCTATTTGATCTGAATTTCTCTGCCCATTCGTCTACCAAATTACCGGAATCGCTAAATCTTTTGTACCCATTTTTGTCAACAAACATCATTGCCATATCAACACACCTCATTTTTTAATTATAACTATGATTCGAACAGTTTGCTCATGAATTATCTGAAAATTATATTATTGAGATTTCCTCTGACGAATAATGTCCCATATTACTCGCCAAAGTTTCAATTTTTCCATTTGTCAAATCTCTTTTCTTATTTTCATCGCTATTTCCATACTTATCACTTCCATTATAGGGATTGCCTAAGATACTACACTCTCCTCACTTTTCACTAATAGCAACTTCTTGCAATAAAAGGTCACCATTAGGATACTCCAACCAATCCAGTTCGGTTCCTTTCGTCCATCCCTTCTTCTTTACCTTCGTTTTCGGGACAACTACCCAAAAGGAATTCTTGGTCATTTGCAGTTTCATTTTTTCACTCGCTGCAATTTAGCTGAAATGTCCATCCCTTACTTCTAAACTTGGGGCTAAACACCCGTTAAGGGATTTTATGACATTACTAAATATATATTAACCCTAGACTATATAAAGACATAGTTATTATAAAATAATAATATTTAACAAATAGGCTCAGAATAAACGAGACGATGATACCGATTATGTATAGAAAATTGCCATAAATTGGGAATATTTACGGTATCACGGGTCGCACAACTTGTCCACTTTCGGCGGGGGCATCGCAATTTCTTGCCAATGACTCCCGAAGCTTTAATAAGCAATTAAATAATTATGAATAAACCCCTATACTAACTCAGAGGAAGTGTTCCTGGCGGGGCTACTTTTTATTTTGTATTCACGACCTTCGGTATCTTCTTTGATAGCTTTCGACATCCCTGAAGAATGGCAGTCTTCTGAAGTGCGGCATGGGAGCCTTCTCTATATCTAAGTTCTGGTCACTGAGGATACGGCGGAAGTTGTCGTGATCCCTCTGGGTAAGAAGCGTCACGGCATTGCCTTCCTCACCTGCCCTCGCGGTCCTTCCTACACGGTGGAGGTATTCCTTGGCGGTCTTTGGAACGTCATAGTTGTATACATGTGAGACGTTCTTGATGTCGAGACCTCTCGCGGCGACATCCGTGGCAACCAAAACGTCAATCTTCTCGTTCTTCAATGAATCAAGGGATCGTTCCCTCTTGTCCTGTGTCATCCCGCCGTGAATGGCTAGGGCATTTATTCCATGTTGTTTGAGGTTGCTCGCAACCAAATCCGACTCAATCCTGGTGGCGCAGAAGACTATAGCCAGCCCTGGGGTTGCGTTCTTGACCAGATGAGCCAGCAGGGAAAACTTGGCATTCCGGTTGTATATGTCGTAATAGACCTGCCTGAGCTTTGTTGTGTCAACATAAGACTTCGTCCTTATAACAACCGGATCCCTCAAGTGTTTCTTCATTATCCCCAAGACCTCATTGAATACTGTGGCGCTGAACATGAGGGTCTGCCTGTCCTTAGGTACATAGCTTATTATTCTCTCCACATCATCGATGAATCCCATCTCAAACATCTTATCGGTCTCGTCAAGCACGAGTATTTTCACGTTCCGGAAGTCTATCGTTCCCCTGCTTATATGGTCAAGTATCCTTCCGGGAGTTCCAACGACTATATCAGCCGAACGCAGATTATTTATCTGCGGCTCAATTCCGACACCACCGTAAACGCTGATTGCCTTAATCCCGAGCATTTTTCCGTAATCCCTGAAGACGCTTGTTACCTGAACGCACAGTTCCCTTGTAGGCGTGAGAAGGATAACCTGAATGCCTTTCCCGGGTGTGAGCATATCCAGAATGGGCAGGGCAAATGCCAGTGTCTTCCCCGACCCAGTTTCTGCCTGGCCGACGACATCCCTGCCCCTTAATATGTGTGGTATGCATCTCTCCTGGATGGCGGTCAAGCCCTCAAAACCATCCTCCTTCGCCTTCTTCAGAAGTCCTTTGTTAATATTAAGCTCTTCGAATCTCATTTAGGACCTTTTTGATTATAGGTTTATAAAGGTAAACACGCGGGACATCATAAAATGTTTGGGCAACAATATTAGTCAGATGAGCGTAAATATTTAATAAATATTCAGGGGGGCTAGGCTAAAAGGCTATAAAGCCCTGGCGGGGATACTTACGCATTCTTGATATCGTTTTATTACTTTTATGTGCAGTTAACGCTATTTCTGAAGCTAACGATAATTATTTATACAACTGTATAGATAAATATACACATGTCTATAAAATTAGACACTTTAATGAATTTGTTCCTTGAGGACTCCTACAGGGAGTTCAATCTGAGGGAAGTCGCAAGGCTTACTGAGCTAAATCCAATGACAGCTTCAAAATACCTAGGTAGGCTCGTAAAGGACGGTGTCATTAATAAGAAGTCGGAGAGAAATTACATTCTGTTTTCAGCAGATACGGAAAGTATCAGTTTTAGAGACATGAAAAAATATTATAATGTGAAAAAATTGAGATCTTCCGGTCTTGTAGATTTTCTTGAAAACGAACTTGGGTATCCCGATGTAATTATTCTATTTGGATCCTTTGCAAAAGCGGAAAACACCAGCGAAAGCGACATAGACCTTTTTGTGCTATCCGGATCGAAAAAGAAACTCGACTTGTCTGAATTTGAGTCAAAGCTCGGCGCAGAAATCCAGCTTTTCAAGCATTCCAGAAAGGAATTTGAGACAATGAAAAGAAGCAATAAAGAGCTTCTGAACAACATATTGAACGGTATCATTCTGAGCGGATTTTTAGAGGTTTTCAAATGAACTTTGAAGATTTCATAAAGTCAAAGAAAGTAAGGAAGGGAACCCCTGATATGCAGCTTGCAAAATCCCTGATAAAGATGTCGGAAAATCACCTGAAATCGATAGAAGATATGAGATTGACAGAAGTCAGTTCGGCCACAATAATGACCAACTACTACGAATCCCTGAGAGAAATAGTGGAAGCTATCGCATCAATTGATGGTTACAAAGTTTATTCGCATGAAGCGTTTACTTACTTTCTAAAAGAAAGGGGAGAAGACTTAATTTCGATTAAATTTGACAACTATAGGAAAATAAGAAATAGTGTCAATTACTACGGAAAACCTGTAGAAGTGGGAATAACAGAAGCGAACATAAATGAAATCAAGAAAATAATAAGAGAATTGAAGGAGAAATTTCTGAAAAATTTATAAGTTGAATTTTG
>CAZLFZ010000014.1:32184-40371 GCA_964559215.1 uncultured archaeon | reverse complement strand
GGGAGGGTGGGAGTTCTGGCTGTGGTTCGGGCGTGGTGTACATCGCGAATGCCAGCTATGTTCCAGGATACGATTTAAAAACCATAAGCCTGGCGAACAACGGAACCTATCTGTTCGCGGAGATAGAAGCCAATGCAAATGTAACCCCATACAATTCAAGCAGATACTACCGCTTCTTCATCAGCAAGGACGAATCCACGGGCAGCGATACCACCCCGGACACAGGCACCGCTCTGCCGTTCAAATACGACTACCTGGTGCAGGTGAACGGAAGTGCCTGTCATCTGTTCAATTCCACGGATTTCGGCAACAACATATCGGACTGCCTTTACTCCTCAAACGGTGCCCTGATCGAGATAGGAGTAAATCTCTCAGACCTTGGAGCCCAGGCTGGGTACAACAGCTATAACATAACCTTCGAGACAGCGGGCTCTCACTACGACTTCTCGCCCGATGACGGGAGCTTTTTGGATTTCAACCTTACTGGAACATTCGATTACGACCCTCCCGACGTCTCCGACGCCGCCGCCTCGCCCCAGCACGCCCTGAACGGGTCAACGGCCGATGTAACCGCTACCATTACCGATGCCAGTGGCGTTTCTTCCGCCAAAGCTTTGATCTATTACCCGAACGGCACGTCATGGCAGAACCTCAGCATGACCGACGACGACTCTGACGACGTGTACAACTGCAGCTTCACCGCCCAGTTCTATCCCCACGGAACCTACAACATAACGATCTGGGCGAACGACACGAATGGCTATGCAGATGATTCAGGAAGAACGTGGTTTGCACCCTACTTGAGCCTCAGCCACGAGGAGAACATAAGCATAGACGGCAGCTTCGGTGACTGGACGGGCATACTGAACGTTTCGGATCCGGCCCTGTCCGTAGGTGGGATAGGTCCGGCTGTGATAAACACCTCGGAAGATGCTGGTGCTACAGGCGATAACAATGGACGCAAGCTCTGCAGGGATTCGACAGGAAGGTTATGGACTGCTTATCCAAAGAAGCTGGGAGATTACAAACAGATATACGTTTCTTCTTCAACCGATGATGGCAGTTCATGGACCGCGGGACACCTAATCTCGACAAAAACCGGCATGGACTCGAACAATCAATATGACCCTTCCATAGCGGTCGATTCGAACGGCTCTATCCATGCAGTATGGGCTGGAAAGGCCACAGGCGATTCTGAAGCACAAATCTATTATGCAAAATACAACGGCTCCTGGCAGGACCCTGTAAAAATCACAACCACGGCCGATGAAGGTCACAGCATCCCATCCATAGCGGTTGATTCCGGCAATGACCTTCACGTCGTCTGGCATCAGGGCACACTTGTTATTATCAGCCAGATATATTACGTAAAATACAACGGCACATGGCAGGACCCTGTAAAAATCTCAACAAAAGCCGGGATGAACACAGAATACCAGCAGTATCCTTCCATCGCGGTCGATTCCAGTGACAATCTCCATGTCCTGTGGCAGGGGCAGGACACAATATACAGCACGAACGATCAGATCTGGCACAGGCCATATGATGGAAGCTGGGGTGACATGACAAGGGTCTCGACAAAAACCGGCATGGACACAGAAAATCAAATTAACCCCTGCGTGGCAGTCGACTCTGACGATAACATACACGCCGTGTGGAGCGGACAAGACCAAACATATTCAACGAGGGATCAGGTCTGGCACGCAATCAATGACAGCTCATGGAAAGAGCCGGAAAGGGTATCGACTGGGAGCGGAATGGACAGCGACTATCAATCCCGTGCATCCATCGCATTTGATTCGAATGACAACATCCATGTGATGTGGTATGGAAAAGCCACAGGGTATACTACTGAACAGGTCTGGCACGCAATCAATGACAGCTCCTGGCAGGCACCGCAACTAATAACGACGAACGGGACAAAAAATAGATACGTAGGACTTCGGTTCGCTTCCCACTGGAACAATGGCGGGTATCTGGACTGGGTGTGGACAAAGGGCTCATCCTCTCCTTATGATGTGATGTTCGAGAGCGACCACGAGTACCTTATGGAGGGGAACATCAGCAACTTTGACCTGAGGACGGTCTCTCTCGCCAACAACGGCACCTTCTTGTTCGCCCTGGCCCGGGTCAATGGCACCCTCCAATCCTCTCCCGGGAAGTACTACCGGATATACATCAGCAAGGATGATGCAACGGGCAGCGGAACCACCCCGGACACGAATACGGGCCTCCCGTTCAAATACGATTATTTGGTACAGATCAATGGGAGCCAGTGTTGCATTTTCAATTGGAGCGACTACGTCAACAATATCTCAAGTTGCGATTTTGCGAACGATTCAAGCACGTTGGAATTATCCATAAACTGGTCTGTGCTGGGAATTTCGGCCGGTGCTGATTTGAACATAACCTTCGAGACAGCGGGCTCTCATTACGACTTCTCTCCCGATGACGGGAGCTTTTTGGGGTACGAATCGGAAGGGGAGGAAGAAGGACCAACCGTCACGGAATGCATGGAGCTGGATCAGCCAAACACCGTCTATACCATGACGGATGATATACATAATGACACATTAGAAGGCCCCTGCATTACCATAACTGCCCAGAACGTGACCTTTGATTGTGACGGGCATTATATCAAAAGTGATGATAATCAGGCAGGAGTTTATTCCAATCATTACAATACAACGATTAGAAATTGCAATATAAGCATGGAAACCGGTATTGGTGGTTATGGAATTCACTTGGATGGGGCTGATAATTCCTCTGTTTACAATAGCACATTGAATAGTCAATATAATGGATTATACTTATCCTCAACAGCCTATGCAAACGTAGAAAACACAACAGCAAATGATAACTCGTATTACGGATTCTTTCTTAATGCGGCAGATTCCAACACATTCACCAATGTGACAGCAAATGATAACTCGGATTATGGATTATATCTGTATAACTCGGGTTCCAACAGTTTCACAGAGGTGACAGCAAATGACAACTCGGAATACGGATTCTATATAAGGGAATCATCCTCCACCTCAAACACATTCACCAATGTAATAGCCAACAATAACGTGCAGCACGGATTCTATCTCAGTTCAGCACCTTCCAACACATTCATCAATATAACAGCCCATGATAACTGGCAATACGGGGTTTATCTCACCTCTTCAAATTCCAATACCTTCTCCAATGTGACGGCCACCGACAACCAGTACGGATTCTATCTTGGCAGCTCTGACAGCAACACGATCAATGACAGCATAATCCAACGCAATCCCTACTACAACGTGTATCTGGTAAGCACCAGCAACAACAATTTGCTATTCGGGAATGCCTTGGAAGCTAATTACACGGTAAAGGACGACGCGGCTGACAACGACTGGAACAACAGCATAAGGGGCAATCACTGGTTTGGTTATGATTGTGAAGCGGAGGGCTGTTATGACACCAGCCCGGAAAACGGCTTCTGCGACAACTCCTACTCCCTGGACTCCGACAGCATCGATTACTTGCCGGTATACACGAACCAGAGCCCAGGCAGTTATAACTGCTCGAGCTGTCTGGCCTGCAGCAACATAATACAGAACATATCGATAGCGGGTGATACGGTATTCCTGAACGAGACGATTTCAAACGAGAACGGGAACTGCATAGAATTTGGAGGGAGAGACGGCATAATCTTTGACTGTGACGGACATGATATAGACGGCGACCTTTCCGGGACGGATTTCGGGATATACCTTATCGATGACTTTGGCGGCTCTAATTACAATACCATCAGAAATTGCAATGTCACGCAATTCTACTATGGAATCAATGTCCACACTTCAGATTCGAATACCATAATGGACACGATATCGAATGGTAACGAGTATTGTGGATTCTTTCTTACCAGTTTGTCAGATTCCAATACCTTCACCAATGTGACGGCCAGTGATAACCAAAATCACGGATTCTACATTTACCAGTCAGATTCCAGCACATTCACGAACGTGACAGCCAATGATAACACACAATATGGATTCTATATCAGGACATCAGATTCCAGCACATTCACGAACGTGACAGCCAATGATAACCAGTATGGATTGTATTTTGATACTACTTCGACCAATAATAAGATAGTAAATTCCAATGTCAGTTCAAACACAGACTATGATGTTTATTTGACCGGGACTTCTACAAACAACACACTCCTTAACGTAGTCTACAATATCTCAGAGGAATATGTTGCTTCTGGCTCTCAACTAATCAGGAAATGGTATTACAGGGCCTACGTGAACGACACGGACGGGAACAACATTTCCAATGCAAACGTCACCGCTTACAACACCTCAGAAAAATTTCAGTTCAATCTGACAACCGGCTCTGACGGCTATACCTTCCAGACGGAGATAATCGATTATGTTAATAGTGGAACAAGAAGCTATTACTCCAACTACACCATGTATGCCAACAAGAGCGGATACACGAATGTGAGCCACGAGATAAATATCACCGTATCAGAGAATGTGATATTCGACGTCTTTACCTTGGGTGGAGCAGCAGACAACCCGCCGAATGTGACATCGCTGGATTACCCAGTAAACAACGCCAACCTGAGCTCCGTCCCGGTCGACTTCAACTTCACGGCTCAGGACGATCACAACGTGAGCAACTGCACGTTATGGGGCAACTTCAGCGGGAACTGGGCCTCGAATGAGACTGTCTACAACGTGGCCAATGACACGGAGACGAACATAACGATAAGCCCATCAGACGGCTACTACATCTGGAATGTTATCTGCTGGGACAACGCGACGACACCCCAGTCTGACTGGTACGGTTCTAACTATACTGTAACAGTAGATACAGTTGCCCCTTCAGTATATTTGTTAAGCCCTGCAAATGGAACAACAGAAAGTTTATCAACAATTTATTTTGCAGCCAACTTCACAGACAATTATGATTTGGCAAATGCGACCCTTTACATCTGGAACTCAACAAATGATAACATAAACACAACAACCATAAACACAACAGGAACAGAGAATGCAACAAACATCTCAGTTACTATGCCTTATGAAGACACTTTCACCTGGAATTATTATGCTTGCGACAATTCAGGCAATTGTGCTTGGAATGCAACCAACTGGACTTTTACAATTGATAGCATTGCTCCAATAGTAACTTTAATTGCTCCTGAAAACAATTCTGAATGGACCTCAAGCAATGATGTTACCTTTACCTATAATGTTACAGATGCATCAGATATAGCGAATTGCTCTCTTATAATTAATGGAGAGGTAAATGGCAGTGCAGATACTTCTATTACAAAAGGTGTGAACCAAACATTTAGCAGAATTTTAGGTAATGCAGATTATAACTGGTCAGTGAATTGTACTGACACAGCAAATAATCAAAATTCAAGTGTAACATGGAATTTGAGCGTGAATGTAGTACTACTAATTCAAGGTAATGTCACATTCAAAACCTATAAGAATTCTTCTTATAACGAGGAATTCCCATTTTTTGATTCCTCTGGAACCTCTCTTGGCAATTTAGTTTATGTTGAGGCAAATGTAACCAATGCTACTGGCGGAGTAATCAATCAAACAGTAGTAGCTGAATTCATCAACCGAAGCGGTGTTAAGGCAGATACAAAAACCTTGGATGAAATGGGTTCTGGCATTTACAGAGGCAGCTGGGATTCTTCATCTGCTCAAGCAGGAGTGTATTGGATTAATGCATCAGTTAACTCATCAGCGGGAAATTTAACAACAGATTATTTCCATCTCTACCCAGGAAATAATATTTCTGCCTATAATATGGATTGGAATAATAATGGCATAAATGAATCAGTTCTTGAAAACAAGCATCTTATAACGGTATACAACGCAACTCTGAATGCTAAAGAGGTTATGCTTTACTTGTATCAAAAGGATACAAACACTTCTTACAGCTTTGGTAATATAAGTGATGCTGAATCCTCTGGAAGTGGTGGCGTGGTAACAACGGGTGCTCAGGGAGGCACCTATAACCTAACTCTTTCATCAGAAGGTGAAAATCTGGAGAATGCGAGTGTATTAATCAATGCAACTATTGGCTACTCAGACCAAGTTACTCTAACTCCGCTTTATGATACAGCAGCTAGAGCGCAAGACAGTGGTGGTCTGGGTCAACAAAAAAGAATATACAGGGCTTTGTATAAGTTTAATATTTCTTCTATTTCTTCTATCGAATCAGCTGAGTTTAGGGCATACCTTACAACAAATGAGTTAGATTCTGGAGATGCTGTTGATATTTATAGAATTACTAGCAGTACTTGGACAGAGGATGATGGCGGCCAAACCTTATATGAACTCCCTGAAGGCACAAGTAGGGAATTCGTGAACGATGCCAACTCCACAGGCCAGTATTATTCCGTGAATGTCACAGACATGGTTCAAGCAGACTTAACCGCAGAATGGGACTATTCGTCATTCAAGTTAAGAGGACCAGAACCATCAATAACAATAGCTGGTTATCTAGTAGGAAAGACTTACACTGAAATGGATGCAGGCAGACATGATGAAAGTGGAGCTACACCGTGTGTGACCAGATATGCAAAGTTCTACAGCAAAGATTATTCTTCTGCCCAATATGCTCCACAACTTGTTATTACCTATACACCTGAAAAAATAGAGTCTAAGATTAGGATAGAACTAAAAGAGGAGAGAGATTATTTAACCTATAGGGTATATCAAATAAATTCTTCTGTTGACCCGCTATGGTCAGATGTAGCAGGAACTCTTGGTTCTTCTCTGACAGATGACCGCTACCATCTTGAAAACGGAACAGATGCTTTGGTAACATCATTAACAAGCGATGCTTGGCAGAATTATCCTCAATCTGCCGGTAACTACTCATTAATTTATGATAATTCAACTTCAAGTGATGCTGTTAACGAAACAGTTATTGCATGGGTAAGATTCAATGAGACATCTAACATAGCATTCCAGGATACTGGATTATGGAATGATACTAATGCAAATGAAAGCCTGAGAATAAGATACAATATAGCTAGTGCTACTGACTCTGATGAAATAAATTATATTCTTGCTTTTACAAAAGGGAACTGGCAGACAATACATGAATGGGTGAGCGACATAAGAGGCGGAAATTTTCCTGACCCTAATTTTATGACATCTCCTACTGCTGCACCTGTCGTAAATCTTGTTGCCCCTGCAAATAATTCAGAATGGACTTCTTCACCAAGTGTTAATTTCAGTTATAATGTGACTGATACTTCAGATGTTGCAAATTGCTCTCTTATTCTCAATGGGCAGATTAATCAAACCGATACTTCAATTGCTAAAAATATTAATCAAACTTTTACACAAACACTCGGAAATGGTTTGTACAACTGGTCAGTAAACTGTACTGATACTAATAATAATCAAGGTGCATCAGCAACATGGAATTTGAGTGTGAATGTTGTATATGGTTGGCTGAATGTTACTTTATCAACTCCTGTATCAGAAACAACAACCGACTGGACACAAAATCAGAGTTATTGGATTAATGCGACTGTAACTTGTGAAGGAGCAAGCGGAGCGGTTTGTGGTCCTGTTACTGGAACAGCAAGATATAACGAGAGTACAGCATTACCAGATAAAGCAATTAACATAACAAAAGGAGCTACACCATTTTACATCAAACCTTTAGAGTGGAGCACAGAAACAATAGATCTAGGTGAGGGAGAGACATCAATCGCCTTGGACACAAATGATTATCCTCGTATAAGTTATATGTGGAATACCTCCCCTGGTTATTTAAGATATGCAAAATGGAATGGAAGCATGTGGATTGGTGAAGTGAATACAACAGGTCCTGACACGGTTGACCCTACAAAAATTAGTGAGGATACATCAATCGCCTTGAATACAAGCAGCAACTATCCTCATATAAGTTATCATGACTGGAGTAATTCAGATCTGAAATATGCAAAATGGAATGGGAGTGCATGGGTTGGTGAAATAAACACAACAGGTCCTGACACGGTTGACTCATCACCAGGTGTTGGCGAGTATTCATCACTGGCCTTAGACACAAGCGGCTATCCTCATATAAGTTATTATGAGTCATCATCTGGGTCTTTAAGATATATTAAATGGAATGGGAGTGCATGGGTTGGTGAAATAAACACAACAGGTCCTGACACGG
>CAZLFZ010000014.1:31929-32084 GCA_964559215.1 uncultured archaeon | reverse complement strand
TTGATGATGGCTATTGGCCTGGGACATCGCTCGCTTTGAATGCAAGTGACAATCCTCATGTAAGTTATGTGGATAGTAGTCATTACGGTATAAAATATGCAAAATGGAATGGGAGTGCATGGGTTGGTGAAATAGACACAACAGGTCCTGACACG
>CAZLFZ010000014.1:0-31829 GCA_964559215.1 uncultured archaeon | reverse complement strand
AAAATGGAATGGGAGTGCATGGGTTGGTGAAATAGACACAACAGGTCCTGACACGGTTGATTCAGATGGAAATGTTGGTAGTCATTCATCACTTGCCCTGGACACAAACAACTATCCTCACACAAGTTATCGTCACCTCAGCCCTGTTTATTTAAAATATGCAAAATGGAATGGGAGTGCATGGGTTGGTGAAATAAACGCGACTCCTGATGTGGTTGATTCTGAAGGAAATCCTGGTACAGACAATTCATTGGCACTTGATTCCAATGACTACCCCCACATAAGTCATAATACCATTAGCCACACACTAAAATATGCAAAACTTTCTGTAATAAACACTCAATCTTGTGGCACTTTAAATAAAAGTGAGTCATGCCAGCTTAATTGGAGTGTAGGTGTAACTGGAAATACAAGCTCAAGTTGGAAGATAGATGCTAACTTTACTTCTTCATATCCACAAGTTGAAAGTAATGATACTAATGATGCTACTGTTAAAATTGTGAGTGAAGCAGATGAAACTCCACCCGAAGTCATATCCCTCGACTACCCGCCAAACAACGCCAACCTGAGCACAGTCTCTGTCGATTTCAACTTCACGGCCCAGGATGACCACAATGTTAGTAATTGTACGTTATGGGGCAACTTCAGCGGGGACTGGGCCTCGAATGAGACTGTTTATAATGTGGCTAATAACACCGAAACCAACATCACGATAAGCCCGGGCGATGGTTACTACATCTGGAATGTTCAGTGCTGGGACAACGCGACTACTCCTCAGTCTGACTGGTACGGTTCTAACTATACTGTAACAATTGATACAACCCAACCTAACATAACAATAGTCTCGCCACTCAACGATACATACACAACGTCGACGGTCTACTTCAATATTTCCCTGCAATCCGGAGAGCATGGCGATTGGTGCGGATATTCACTTGGCGGAGCTGCAAATCTTACCATGACAAAAATCAACAATACATACTTTTGGGCTGTGAATACGACCATGACAGAAGATTCACACAACGTTGTTTTCTACTGCAACGACACATCGGGGAATATGAACAAAAGTCTGACCAGATATTTCACAGTGGAGATGTGCTCGATTGCGATTGGCCTGTCCAATCCACTGGACTCTGGTATAAACTGGACGGTGACTGGTCTGCCCGTTTTCAATCTCCCGGCTAACGGAAACAACGATGCCGGGGCTACCAGTTATAACGTTTCCATCTCTATCACCGGCAGCTGCACTACGGACATTTACATAAGGGCGGACGGGGACCTGCAAGGCGAGGGGGGCGTCATAGAACTGGGAAACGAAACCTACTGTTATAACACGACGGACAGCACCGTCCCTGGAACCGCGTGCACGGTTCTGGACACGGATTACGCAGGGAACCAGATAGGCTCCGATCTTGGAGACGGTGAGAAGGTTTATCTCAAATTTTACATGACTGTGCCGGGAGGGCAGCCGACGGGTGATTACAACAACACGGAGAGCATAAAGGGGGTCAAATCCGGGGAGCAGCCTTAGCTTATCCTAGCTTACCTTGGCTTATGATTGGTATAGGATTGGATATAAAGAGACAAAGAGACGGTAAAATTGATAACGAAGCAAAATCAAAGCATGGCTCAAAACCAAAACAGGGCTTACAAAGTCCTTACAAAGTCAAGTGATATCAAATATATTTTACATGGTAAATGATTACCGATAAAAGAATTGTCGGACACGCCAAGCAGGCTGAAAACAATTTAAGGATAAAACTCCAAATTTAATAACAGGTGTCATCGAAAATGAAAAAGGTAATTGTAGGAATTGCGGTTCTTGCGATACTGGGAATTGTCCTGGCATCATCCCCAGGCACACAGGCGGATGTCAAGAACGCCACCACCACGGTGACCGTGAACGAATACGTGGCTATCGGCATGTCGAACAATTTGTCAGTAGGGATAGACTTTGGTTCAGTAGACCCGGACACGGACGACAACAACGCTACGCACAACTATGACGGTGCAAGTGCTGGCACGAGCTATTGGATAAACATATCAAGCGACAGCAACGTCAACATAGACGTATGCGTGGGAGATAACGAGTCACTGAAACTTGGAAGCTATGTGATAGGAAACGGAAACTACACATGGGTCAATTCAACCACATCAGCCACGGATGCGTGGATGATAGTTGGAAATTCAACAGCCATGACAACCACGGCATCATACACCAGAGGCGGCGAAGATATATCACCGGGCAACTACAACTATTTCAGGTTCTGGCTGGACATCCCCAAGGGACAGGCGGCAGGCGACTATATCAACCAGGTATCGTTCAAGGGCATAAAAACAGGCGACGCTTGTTAACCCAACAGGTCGTGCGAATGAAGAGGTACGCGGTTATAGCTTTAATAGTGTTGTTCTTAGTTCCACTAGCCCAGGCAGACATCGGCATAGGCATAAAATGGAACACGGAGTGGAGAGCGTTGAATGAAAACTCCAGGCAATGCATAACATACGGCCTTTATAACCCATTCGACACCGATGTGCTTGGATATCTGCGGGCCACCAAAGAGCTCCAGCCCCTTGCCGAAGCCGAAGATTCAAAGCCCGTGTCGGCAGGAACGAGCAGCGACAACAGCATACCTACCGAGATGTGCTTTAACATCCCAAAGGTTTATAAAGAGGACTGCCTTTTGCTGGGCATGCTGTGCGAAAAGAAATGCGAAGAGCCGAAAAAAACATACGATGGCGAAGTTATGGCATCTTACGAGTCAGTTTCCACTGGAGGTGGCGTGGGCTCTTCAACAGGCACGTCCTTTGCGGTGCCGCTTAAAATCGAAGTGACATGCGAACCCTATGACAGGGACTTCACGCCGGCATATGTTTTGACGGTGGTGATAATCGGGGTTCTGCTGATATACCTTCTTCGGAAAAAAGTAAAAAAATGACACGACAAGTGATTTTATTTTAAGATAGAATTCACATAGTATCATATGGGAGCCAAGAAATTTGTCATAGCCGTTTGCATTTTATTGATTCTGGCAACTTCATCTTCAGCAAAAGCAACCTCTGACACGGCATCAAGCGTCGGCGTGAACGAAAAAAACTGCACCTTGGAAATTGATTCTGAGCTGAACGTTTCCGTTCCCAACGGTTCGGCGTCGAACGGCTTTTTCAACCTGAGCGCAGTGTACCCGGGAAACCTTTGGCTCAATGTCACTCTGACGAGAGAAGGGGGCATAGCAAGCTGGATAACATTCAGCGGGGAGAACTCGACAAATGTCTCGCTTTCGCCGGGGGAAACGAGGCTGATGAACCTGACCGTGTCGGCCCCTGCTTCTGCTTCACTCGGCCTGTATTTCGCGAATATCACCGCGGAATCAGGAGACGGTCAAATCAAAAAACTAAATCTTACCGTGAATGTGACCCAATCCGTCGGCAGGATAAGATCGTTCGTTAATGATACGCTGGGAACACCAGTGGAGGGTGCCACGGTTTTCGTGTGGTTTGACAGCTATCCCAAGGATTCCGGCTCCACCAACTCAAGCGGGCTGTGGCTGTCCTCGTGGCTATCACCGGGCAATTATACCGTGGAGGCCAGCAAGGCGGGTTATATCACCAAGGTCGAGAACGTAACCGTCTCCGGGGCCATGAACGTCACAAACGTCACCATAACCTTGGAACCCGGCGGGGCCCCTGTCCTGGACGTATCCCCCAGCGCCATTTCGGCTTCTTCATACGTAGGCGACATAGCCACAAAACTGCTCACGATAATGAACATCGGCGACATGACACTGGACGACATAAACATATCAGGCCCGGGCTGGATGTCCTTCAGCAAGGATTTCATTTCCTCCCTCTCTCAGGGCTCTTACGAGAACGTTGAGGTAAGCATGGTTTCGAGCAGTGTCGGAACTTACGAAGGGGACATTCTGGTCACGTCCGCAAATGACGGCAATGTGACAGTACACGTCACGTTTGATGTCTCCAAAAAACCGGCCGCCAGGGGTCCAAGCGGACCCTCCGGACCACTCCCGGTTCCGCCCGGCAAGGCCGCCATCAACATAACAAAGTATGATAAGGTGGTTAACGTTACAGCGGGGGAGAAGAAGACATTCCCGGTAACCGTGGAAAATTCCGGGAACGTTACCTTGAGCAGCATCGTCCTTTCCATCGGCGGTGTTGATTTCGATGCAGATGTCACACCGGAGATCGTCAGGTCCCTCGAGCCGGGAAGAAGAAGCATATTCCTTGTTGACTTATCCGTTCCGGCTGAAACAAGCCCGGGCGATTATGCAGCGCTGTTAACGGCGAGCGCGGAACAGGCCAGCGACAGCAAAGAATTCACGATACACGTTTTCGAAGTTGGTGAAGAGCCAGAAGGAGTATCGGATCTCTTATCGGAGATTGAAAATCTGGAGGAGCTTGCAGACGAGGTCTGGAGGGAAGCGGTGCTGGCTGAGATGGAAGGCAAAAACGTGACTACTGTGTTCGATTTGCTCAAAGAAGCAAAAGGCTCCTTGAGGATGGCAAGAAGTTATCTGGAAAGCGAGCAATACGAGCAGACGGGGGGGTTCATCGAAGACGCTAGGAATTATATAAAGGGCGCTGTTGATGAGTTGGCAAAGTCCAGCCTCATTTTGGCCGAATGTCCTGTGGTTGATATAAGATTGCTGGGCATCTGTGGAATATGGTGGATCACAACCATTTCGGTTTTGATAGCGGTTTCGCTGATATACTTAATAAAATTAAGGAGAATCCGGCCTTATCATTACACGCCGAAGAGAAGCGTCAAAGCTGATGTCGAAATGATAAGGAAGAGGCTGAAAAGGGATAAAAAATCCTGAACTGCAAATTTAAATCACAATCGTAAAATTTAAGTGAAACTATGACAGAAGAGCCGAAAATAATCGGGATAGTCTCCGCGAAGGGCGGTGTTGGAAAAACTACTACTGCTGTTAACCTTGGAGCTTCCTTTATAAACCACTTTGGAAAAATGACACTCATCCTGGACACCAACCTGACGACAGGCAATCTGGGGCTGCACCTTGGTTTTTCATATCCGCAGCCAAGCTTGCAGGATGTGCTCACCTACAAAATTTCATTGCTGAATTCGATCTACACGCACAACAGCGGCTTGCATGTGATACCCTCATCGCTTACCACCAAAGAGGAATTCTTCAACCCGGTTGCCCTCAAGAGACGTTTGAAAAGACTTGCAAGCCATTACGACGTGATAATACTGGACTCTGCACCCGGACTTGGCCAGGAAACAAGGGCTGCGATCAAGATGGCAGACGAGCTTATAGTCGTCACAAGCCCCGACTTCCCAGCTCTCGGCACAGTGACAAAAACCGTTGAGCTGGCAAGGCAGCTGCGGACACCCATCAGGGGCATGGTCCTCAACAGAACAAAGGGAAAAGGATACGAGTTGCAAAAGCATGATGTCGAGGGTTGCATGGAATTGCCGGTGCTTTCCTCGATACCGGAGGATGATAAAATCCATGAATCGATCGCTGCCAGGATGCCTGTTATTCTCTACACGCCAAACTCACCAGCGGCCAAGGCATTCAAAAAACTTTCTGCCAGCATTCTCGGAGAAGAGGCCATGGTGGAAGGTAGAAGCATGCTGGGGATAATCAAGAACTTTTTCATGAGAAGATAAGACCATTACGAGACCATTACCACGGGCTGGTCCCTTTTTTCTTCATTGCTCCAACAACCCCTTCCATCATTTCCCTTGCGGCCTCCCTTGCGGCTGTCCCGAATTCTTCCTCCTTGCCTCTGTTCTGATAGGCGAATATCACACCACGCGCGGAATGGATCACGGCGCCGTAACCGTCGCTGTTGAAGTCCTGAACCACATCAGGGGCGGAACCTCCCTGCGCCCCGTAGCCAGGAACAAGGAATATCGCCCTTGGCATCATTTTCCTCAGTCCCGCAGCCTCCCCTGGACAGGTGGCTGCTACGACAGCGCCGACAGAGCTGTATCCCCTGACGCCGGTGAGCCCGGCTCCGAGCCCGTTCACTAGCCCGGCAACAGACTCGTATATCTTCTTGCCCGCCGACACCAGGTCCTGCAGTTCGCCGCTTGACGGGTTTGACGTCTTGACAAGCACGAAGATCCCCTTCCCGTACTTTTCACAGTCTTCCAGAAAAGGCCTGATGCCGTCTGAGCCCAGATAAGGATTCACCGTTACCCCGTCCAGATCGTACCCCGGCTGAGCCGAACCAAACAGCGGGACTTTCCCAAGATACGCGCTTGAGTACGCCTTGCTCGTGTTGCCTATGTCGCTTCTCTTGACATCACCAATCACGATCAGCCCTTTGCCTTTTGCATATTTAGCAGTCTCGAGAAACGCCCTGCATCCGGCAGGGCCGTACTGCTCGTAGAACGCCGACTGGATTTTCACCCCTGGCACGATATCATGTACGGCGTCTATTATTCTTTTGTTAAATTCCAGTATGCAGTTGCCCGCAGCCGCGAACTTGTCGGCAAACCTGCTTTTGAAACCTTCCCTCAAAAAAGCGGGTATCCTAGCAAAATCGGAATCCAGCCCTATGATGCTGGGATTCTTCTTCAAGTCTATGGCGTCTAGCAGCCTGTCCGCGAAGTTTTTCACCTTCAATCACACCCTAAAGCTTCATTGTTTCATTATATGAATATATGAATGTTTTATAAAATAATTAAATATATAGAGTAACAGGGGTAACATGAAATCGCTTGTAGTCTATTACTCGAAGACCTGGAACACGAAAAAGGTGGCGGACGCGATAGCGAAAGTTCTTGATGTTGACGCCAGGGGTGTGCGTGGATTGAAGGGCTTTTCTCCGGACGGCCTCCTTGTCGTGGGCTCAGGCACCTACTCGAATAAATCCGGAAAAGGCATGACCGAATTCCTGCAAAAACTTCCCAGCATGAAAGGGAAAAAAGCGGCGGTATTCGAGACAGCCAGCAGGGGCGGCGGGGCTGGACGAGAGATGGAAGGCATCCTGAAGGAAAAGGGAGCAACGGTCGTTGGGTCGTTCAGCTGCAGGGGAAGCCTCCTTAAATTCATTAACAGGGGCCGGCCCAACGAAGAAGACATGGAGAACGCGAGAAAATTCGCCGCCGGCCTGAGAAAGCTTTCAAAATCAAATTCCGATTAATGGCTTTATTTACGCTTTATCTTACTAATTTATTTACCAATAAAGCCAATATAATGTAAATGAGAAAAGAAACCAAAATACTGATAACCCTGTTATTCCTTTCTCCCTTGCTCGGGGAGTTGCTCTCCGCCTCCCTTCCGCCCATCGCGTTTTTCAACCCCCTCGTTTTGTCGTTGATGGTGCTTCTGTACGGATGCGGGACGGTGCTAATCAGGGAGGCAAAGGCGAGATGGCGTCTGCAGTGGAGCGTTATTTTTCTGGCCAGTGCCTACGGCATCGTCGAAGAAGGGCTCATGGTAAAGTCCTTTTTCAACCCCGGATGGGTAGACATGGGTGTCTTGTCCGCGTATGGCATGTACCTGGGGGTCCAGTGGCCGTGGGCTATTATGCTCACGATTTACCATGCCACGATGAGCACCCTGATTCCCATCACGATCGTGGAATTGTTATGGCCAAAGTATAAAGATCAGCCACTGCTCGGGAAAAGAGGGCTGATTCTCGCTTTCGCCGGAATAACACTCGCGGGAATATTTGGCATGATAATCGCGGGAACGCAAGTCGGTGATGAGATAGTCCCCTATTACCCGAATCCGTTATTGATGGTTGGCGGGTTTATCTTTGTGGCGTTATTGATCTGGCTGGCAAAGAAATACAGCGGAAGCAAGATATCAACGAGCAGGACGCCCCTCATGCCACCAGCCGTTTTCGGTGTCTTTGGTTTTCTGTTCATGGTTGCTAACCTTCTTATCCCGAACATGTTGGCGCAGGCGGGCATGCATGGAGCAATGGCCATTCTCGCGCAGCTGGTTTTCATAGCTCTGTTGTCGTTGTTTGCAGTTTTCCAGATATATCACAAAGACGTAACCAAGAGGCATATAGTCGCCTTGATTTTTGGCTCGATCCTGTTTTGGATAATCGTATCACCCTTTCAAGAACTTAATACCGAAAACCCGGACCCGACCACCGGCATGTTCGCCGTCGGGATTATCAGTTTCATTTTGCTTATTCTTTGGAGGCGCTCTGTGTTGAAAAAGCGATAATAAATTAATAAAATCACTTACTTCACAGGGATAGGGACCTTCTCCGGCTCACTCTCCGATTCTCTCGCAGCTTCCCGGCTGGCATTGGCCACAGCCACGGCAACCTCCTGCATGGCCCTCATGGCAGCCTTCACCGCATGGAAGCTGATGGTTATGCCCAGGGCGATTAACAGACGCTCCAGAATGGTGATGGGCATCGCAGCGATCCAGAACTGCGCCGGTATGCTGAGGAACCAGAGATAAACGACGGATCCGACCGAGTGATCAACGAAGGCCGTTCCCAATGAATAGGAGTACGTCTTGGCTACCGGATGCCTCAAGACAGAATCGATCCTGTCCTTGAACCTTATCACGCCCATGGGAATTAACCAGAACAGGGAGTAGAACCAGACTTCCCTGCCTATCGGATGCATGATGAACAAGAATATGCAAGCTGCGGGGATCAGGACCAATTTTTTATCCCCCTTGAAGCTCCTGGCAAAATACACGGAGCCCATCAGTATGGGGAAGAACACGAGCAGGCTTAGCGTGTTTTTTATCTTATACAGGCCGATCACCGTTCCGATTATCTGGGAAAGCAGGATCGTTGCCACCCCGAGATTGAGGCCGAGCAGACCGCCAAGGGCAGGCCCGAACATGACCCCCATCGAGAATTTGAAGTCTGTGCCGAGAATAGGGAACATCTTTGTTTTCGTCAAGACTATGAACAAAGCCGCGAACAGCAGCGAAAACAGTATCTTGGGTATCCTCAGCTTCTTCTCAATTTCCCGCCTTTTTTCATGCGCCTTCGAGTGAAGCGCGCTTTTCCCGACCGCTTTTTTATGCACAAATCTTCTGGAAAGATGTTCGATTTTTTTCCCCATTCAATCTACCGATCTACCTAGACATAACCAAGCTTTTTGTCTTTCTGCCTGGCGAAATTGACGCCCAGCTTTTTAAGATAGGTGTCCGCCACATCATGCCCGTCCGCTTGCAGTATGATCAGGCAGGACAGAAAGAAGTGCAGAGAGTCTATCATCTCCTCGATGATTTCGGCCCTTTTCTTGTCCAGAGCTTCCGGCTCCTTGTTCCCTATCTTCCACCATTTGTTAACCTCGTCGCCAGCCTCTGCAAGCTCCGACATGGCGGCGAACAGCGTCCTGATGAACATCTCCCTTCTCTTCTCTGGAGATTCGCGCCAGAAATCGAATCCGTGCTCGAGCTGGAACTTCTTCTGCAAAGAGAGCAGGATGTCCATGCCAGCCGCCAACTTTTCCCTCTTTTCTTCATCAATCAAGATATCACCTGGTAATACATTCCCTCAACTCAGCTAATCGAATTGGATTATAATTCATTGGATTGTTTAAATAAATTTTCGAAGCGGAAATCGTCCTATGCCGATTAGAATCCCAAATGTATTTAAGTGGGGGTGCCAATTTATTTAATCCGCGGAGAATAGATTGTCATGCATGCAAAAAAGATCCCTGCCAAAAAGCAAATCGTTGAGATAAGGATTCACGGCCGGGGAGGCCAAGGCGCCAAGTCCGCATCCCAGCTGATTGTCGAGGCGGCCATGGAGCAGGATAAACAGATACAGGCATTCCCTGAATACGGGCCCGAAAGGACAGGAGCACCCATGGTGACTTACGCGAGGATTTCTGACAGTCCGATAACCACATACGAACCCGTGCTGAGGCCGGATATCGTCATGGTCATCGACCCTACCCTGATCGAGCAGGTTGACGTGACCAGAGGCATGACCGAAAAAAGCATTTTGATAGTCAATTCCAACAAAGGCCCGGCCGACATCCAGAAAGAGACGGGGTTCCGGGGCAAGACATATACCATTGACGCCACGGGCATTTCCATACACCATCTCGGCCGGAATGTGCCAAACACCCCCATGCTGGGGGCCCTGATAAAGGTGACAGGGGTAATAGAGATGAAATACCTGATCGAGAAGGTTGAGGGCATGTTTTTGCATAAGATCGGCAAGGAGAAAACACAAGCCAACATAGACGCAATCCATGAAGCCTACAAGGGTGTGAAAGGATGAGAGAGAAGTTCCCAACCAGAGAACAGCTGAAAAAGAAGTGCGGATGGCTCGAGATTCCCAAGGCAGGGGTCATTACAAGGGCAGCTTCCGCTCTGGACAACAAGACAGGATCCTGGAGGGCCTTCAGGCCGGTTATCGACGAAAAGAAGTGCATAAACTGCGGGTTCTGTGCAGCATATTGCCCGGACAATGCCGTTCCTTTCAAAGACGGCAAAAGGGGAAAAGTGAATCTCGATTACTGCAAGGGGTGTTTAATATGCATGCAAGTTTGTCCTGTCAAGGCGATAAAAATGGAGGAAGAGTCGAAGTTCAACAAATAAGGTGACAACATGAAAGCCAAATTCACTATAGTTCCGCTGACGGCAAATTACGCAATCGCTGAAGCCATGAGGCAGATAAACCCCGATGTTGTCGCAGCCTATCCCATAACCCCCCAGTCGGCAATCGTGGAACGGTTTGCAAGGTTTGTGGCAAACGGCATAGTCGACACGGAAATGGTGAGGGTGGAGTCAGAGCATTCCGCGATGTCCGCATGCGTCGGGGCGTCAATGGCGGGAGCCAGGGCCATGACGGCCACATGCTCAGCCGGCCTTGCGCTGATGTGGGAAATTCTCGGTGTAGCATCAGGGCTGAGATGCCCCATTGTCATGCCAGTAGCGAACAGGGCGCTGTCCGCACCCATAAACATCCACTGCGACCATTCGGACTCCATGGGAGCCAGAGACCTGAGCTGGATTCAGATTTATTGCGAGAATGCGCAAGAGGCCTACGAGAACGTCTTCCTTGCGCTCAAGCTTGCAGAGCACCCTGACGTGCAGCTGCCTGTCATGGTCTGCGAGGATGGCTTCATAACATCCCACTGCGTCCAGAACGTCAGGATATACGAAGACGAGGCTATCAAGAAATTCATTTCGGAAAGGAAGCCTGAATTCGACCTGCTGGACCTTAAAAACCCGATAACCGTCGGGGCGATAGAGCTGCAGGATTACTACTTCGAGACAAAGAGGCAGCAGGAAGAGGCGATGGGAAAGGCCCTGAAGATATACCTGGATGCGGGCAAGGAATTATCAAAAACCACAGGCAACAAGTATCCATATAGCGAGTCCTACAGGTTAGAGGATGCCGATGCTGTGATAGTCACCATGAGTTCTGCCGCCGGGACGACGAAGGCGGTCGTGGACAGGCTCAGGGGAAATGGAAAGAAAGTCGGCCTGCTTAAGCTGAGGCTGTTCAGGCCGTTCCCATATGACGCGGTAAGAAAAGCGTTAAAGGGTGCTGAAACCGTGGGTGTCCTTGACAGATCGTTCTCTTTCGGCGCTTATGCACCATTATTTTCAGAAATCAGGAACTCCATGTACCCCCTAGCCAAGAAGCCCAGACTGCAAAGTTACGTATTCGGTCTGGGAGGCAGGGACTTGCTGGAGAGCCATGTTGAACAAGCCTTCAAAGAGCTGCTGTCCGGCCTGACGACAAAGGAGGAGAAATACCTGGGACTGAGGTAAAACTGTGATACACCGGTGATTACATGAACATAAAAGAGCTCGCGGAAAAGACAACGAAAAATCCTAGGTTCACATCAGGCCACAGGATGTGCGGCGGATGTGCGGCGCCCATAATAGTCAAGTCGATCCTGGCCTCGACGGAGAAGCCTGTGGTGGCTGCCAACGCCACGGGATGCCTGGAGGTCGCCAGCACCATTTATCCGTACTCCAGCTGGGACATGCCGTGGATCCACTCCGCCTTCGAGAACGCCGCATCGACCATATCGGGCGTTGAAGCCGCGTACAAAGCGCTGAAGAGAAGGGGCAAAATCAAGCAGGACATGAAATTCATAGCATTCAGCGGCGACGGTGGGACATATGATATCGGGCTGCAGGCATTGTCCGGGGCCCTCGAGAGGGGCCATGATTTCGTGTACGTCTGCTACGATAATCAAGCCTACGAAAATACAGGAGGGCAGAGGTCCAGCGCCACGCCGTTCGGCGCGAGCGCCACGACCGAGCCTGCGGGCAAGGTTCATCCAGGCAAGGACGTGTGGAGAAAGGACCTGGTGAAGATATGCGCGGCCCACAACATACCCTACGCTGCCCAGGCATCCGTCAACAATCTTATTGATCTGACGAACAAGGCTGCCAAGGCATTCGAAGCAAAAGGACCAGCGGTCCTGGTAGTCCTGTCGGTATGCCCGACCCTGTGGGGGACAAAGCCAGCCATGACGATTCAGATGGCAAAGCTTGCGGTTGATTCCTGCTTCTGGCCTTTGTACGAGATCGAGAACGGCGGGTATAAGCTGAGCTACAAGCCTGCCAACAAGGTTCCCGTAGCCGAGTTCTTAAAACCCCAGAGAAGGTTCAAGCACCTCTTCGTGCCAGGGAACGAACACCTGCTGGAAAAAATACAGCAGCATGTGGACGCCGAATGGGAAAAGTTGTTGGCTTTGTGCGGAGAGATTGGGAAATAGTCATGTGCTGAGCAAGGAACCTTTGCAAGGGGTTACGTCTAGCTATCTGACCGAAAGCAGATTGGCCTTGGTTATGATTCCCGTGACCTTCCCTTTCCTGTTCACGAGGACAGCAGGATGGAATTCAAGCAGGTCGGGGAGCATATCCACGGAATCATCCTCGTTCACCAACGGGAAGGGATTGTCCATGATCTCCTTTATTTTGACGTAAGCCGGGTTTTTATCCAGATGTCTTATTATCGTGCTTTCGCTTACTGAGCCGACCACAGCGCCCCTGTCGATGACAGGCAGCTGGGAGATGTCAAAGCTTTTCATCAACTGCACGGCCTTTTTCGCGTTGTCGTTGGGCTTTATCGGTATTAATTTTCTGGACATTATGTCCCTGCACAGAATTTTCTTCTCCCTTTTCTTGAGGATAGTCAGCAGCGTGTTCACGGTGGAAAGCCGGGGGTTGACCTTTTCCGTCTCTATCTTGGCTATGTGGGCCTGGGAGATGTCGGCAAGCCCGGCCAGCTCCGTCTGCGAAATCCCCGCCGATTCCCTCAACCCTTTAAGATACTTTCCCGTAATCATATAACCACTGGTTATCTTTTTGGCCTATTAAATATAAAAAACTATATAAAGGACTTTTTACAACTTTTTCTATTAAAACCAGAAAGGCGATTTCATGGCTAAAGGTGTAGGAATATATAAAGATAGAGGTGCTAATTTGTTTTTAAAAAGGAAATTTGAACAATATAAACTTTCAATATTAGCTAAAGGAGGTGGTGATGTCCCATGAGTGGAGAAAGACATATTATTACATCAGAATCCGTAACTGAAGGGCATCCTTGACAAGATGTGTGATCAGATAAGCGACGCGGTTCTTGACGAGGCGCTCAGGCAGGATGCTCACAGCAGGGTCGCGATAGAGGTGGGGGCCAAGAACGGAGGCGTGTTCGTCTTCGGTGAGATGACAAGCAAAGGATGGGTCGATGTGCCCAGGATAGCCAGGGGGGTCATAAAGAAGATAGGATATACCGATTCTCATTATGGGATTGAATGGGAAACGTGCTCGGTATGGACGCAGATTACCGAGCAGTCGCCTGACATAGACCAGGGCGTGAGTTCCGGGAAGGGCCTGCACAAGGAGCAGGGCGCCGGGGACCAGGGAATGATGTACGGCTTCGCCTGCAACGAGACCCCTGAACTGATGCCGTTGCCCATCATTCTGGCGCACAAGCTGACGATGAGGCTTGCCGAGGCCAGGAAGAAGGGCGAGATAAAATGGCTCAGGCCTGACGGGAAGTCGCAGGTCTCCATAGAATATGACGAGGTCTTGAAGCCTGTCAGGGCCGACACGGTCCTTATATCGACGCAGCACGACGAGGATGTAAGCTACGAGCAGATAAAAAATGAAATCACGGAGAAGGTGATAAAGCCCGTTTGCGGTGAGTGGCTTGACGATAAAACCGTAATTCATGTGAACCCCACGGGAGCCTTCGTCAGGGGAGGTCCTTACGCCGATTCAGGCTTGTCGGGAAGGAAGATAATAGTGGATACATATGGCGGTATTGGCAGGCACGGCGGCGGCTCCTTTAGTGGAAAGGACCCGAGCAAGGTTGACAGGTCCGCAACCTATGCTGCAAGATACATAGCGAAAAACGTGGTGAAGGCGGGACTTGCAGACAAGTGCGAGATACAGCTTGCCTACGCTATAGGCGTCGCAGACCCGGTATCGGTCCATGTGGAATGTGGCGGGACTAACAATGTCCCCGTGGAGAAGATAAGGGAGCTTGTGAGGAAGCACTTCCATCTGAAGCCAGCGGAAATCATCCGGGATCTTGACCTGAAAAGACCCATATACCAGAAGACAACGAACTACGGGCACTTCGGCCGGCACGACCCTGATTTCACGTGGGAGAAGACCGACAAGGCTGAAATCCTTAGGAAGGAAGCGGGCCTATAAGCCCGTCCCCTTATCTATATTTTCATGTAACTATTCCGCAACCAAAATGCTTTTATTTATAACCCCGATAGATATCTCATGGAAAAAATTCTAGAATCCACGGAAAGGGCATTTATGGGGGAGTTCATTCGGCTTTCTCCTAAGATTAACGAGCTTTCAGAGATTCTGTGGTTTGTTTTCAGGATGGGCGGTTCGGTATCAAGCAACATCATAACCCCTAGGTTTCCCGATGCCGGCAAGGATTTGCAGAACCTGGTTGGCATGGGGATATTGAAAGAGATGGATGCCGGAACCGAGCGTGTAGTCGCCTTCAGCGAGCGCTTTGAATCCAAGCTGATAAACAAGAATCTCAGCGACATTTCGGTTACGGACATATTCGATACGCTCGTTGACGGCTATTCGAAGGACCTAGGCAAGAGATACAAGCTGGACGAGTTGATCAAGAGGCTTTCCACCGTTCTCTCCGCTGTAATAACATATGCAACCCCTGAAGAACCCGCGTTTCTGAACAAGGTCTTCAGAGCAGTAAGCGGAAGCATAAGCGGCGAGGTTACACCAGCTAGCCTGAACCAGGCCAAAGAGTTGCTGGAATACTACCTTTTCAAATACCTTGGACTAGTGCAGCCCATTGGCTCATTCGCCGTTAATCTTTCAGTCAGGGCAGCCCAGGTCGTTGGCAAGGACCCGGATCTGCTTTCTGCCTACAAGACCAGGCCCAGAGGTTCTGCTGCAGTGAAGAAGCCAGAAAAAGCGGCGGAAGTCGAAGGGAAAAGTGCGTGAATTTCTCCTAGTAGTATCTGCCCCAGCAGGAATAGCGGCTAGGGCAATCTATATCGCAGCATGACCTGCAGAGAGGTTTCTTTGTTTTCAAACAAACGGTGGTGTCCCAGAATGATCCGCACTCCTCGCACCTTTCTAGCATATTCCCACTAATCCCACTAAATTAATTTATGCTCGGGAACTTTTAAATTTGTTACACATTTTACGCAAAAATGATTTTAAGCCATAGAGACAAAAATGTTATTATGCTTGAGATAGTCTTTCTTGGGACGGGATCCGGCATTCCCACTCCGGACAGGAACCATGCCTCCATATGGATGCGGCACGAGGGTGAATATATCCTGTTCGACTGCGGAGAGGGAACGCAGAGGCAGATATTCAAGGCCAGGCTGAATTTCATGCGGATAAACAGGATTTTCATAACCCACTGGCACGCGGACCACTGGGCCGGATTGATAGGCCTGCTGCTCACCATGAACCTGGAAGAGAGGAAAAGACCGCTGCATGTATATGGCCCGGAAGCCGACAGGTTTGTTAGCGACATCCTGGACCTCGGGTACTGGGGGACGAAGTTCAAGGTCATAGCCGAGCCTGTTCCTTATGACGGGGATGAGATAACGACCCTGGTAAAGACACATGACTTCGCCATCACCTCGATCCCGGTCGAGCACTCGGTCCCTGCAGTGGCGTATTGCTTCAAGCAACATGACAGATGGAATGTGGATATAAAAAAGGCCAGCAAGTTGTACGGACTGCGCCAGGGCCCCATTGTCGGCAAGCTCAAAGAAACAGGCAAGATTACGCTGAGAGGAAAGGAAATAACCCTGCGCGATGTCGGTATCCTAAAAAGAGGAGTCAAGGTCGCCTACTCTGGTGATACGAGACGCTGCGAGAACATGATCAGGCTTGCCAAGGGCGCTGACGTCCTGATACATGACACAACCTTCGCGGAAGAGGTAGAGGACAGGATGCACACGGGGGCGAAGGAAGCCGCGCAAATAGCCAAGACCGCGCACGTGAAAAAGCTCATCCTAACCCATTTTAGCAGGCGCTATAGAGACTTATCGGAACTGGAAAATGATGCAAAGGCGATTTTCAAGAACACCGTGGCGGCAAAGGATTTCATGAGGATGACAGTTTAGCCGGCATTCTGTTGCATGCATGTTCAGAAACAGGAACAAAGCTTTTATATGCATTCACTTATAAAATTATTCCAAGTGAATAATCATCAATGAAAAAGCATTCTTGATAACTATGAAACTTGAGGTCGTATCAGAAAAGGAAAATCCGCTCAGGAAGAGGAAGGGATATTGGCTCAGCGTGGAGCATGCAGGAAAGGAAACGCCGAGCAGGCATGAATTACTTCCCCATGTTGCGAAAAAGCTGGGCTCCAAGGAAGAGCTCACGATAATAGACAAGATATTCAGCGAAAGGGGCAGCGCGCTAAGCAGAGTCAAGGTCCTGCTTTACAAGGACAAGCTTGACATCCCCCAAGGCAAGCTGGCCAGGCGGGACAGAAAGGTGAAATCCTATCTCGAGAAAAAATCAAAAAAGAAAGCCGAGGAATCCGCACCAGCCGAGAAGCCAGAAGAGGGGCCTGGAGAAGAAACGAAGGAAGAGAAGCCACCTGAAAAGGTAGAGGAAGAGAAAGAAGAAAAGGATGTAGAAGAAGTGGCTGAGGCTGAGGAACAGAAAGCCGGGGAGGAGGCAGAGCATAAAAAAGAAGAGGAGACTGCCGAGGCCGCCGAAACAGCCAGCGAAGAAGAGGTCGAGGAACAAAAGCCTGAGGAATCCGCTAAAGAGGCTGAGGTTGCCGAAAAAGAAGGGGGAGAAGAGGAAAAACAAGCAGAAACCCCACCAGGGGAAGGAAGAAAAAAAGAGGAGAGCACTGAAAAGGAGAAGTAGACATGCCTAAAGAAAAAGCCCCTGTGGCGAAAGAGAAGAAGGTCAGGACAAGGGAAAAGAAGAAAAGAACTGGCCGGAAACATGAGTCTCTCAAGGTTTGGAATTATTACGAAGTTAAGGAAGGCACATTGGAGAGGAAAAGAAAGCCCTGCCCCAGATGCGGTCCGGGAACATTTCTGTCGGAGCATAAAAACAGGTTCTACTGCGGCAGGTGCGGATACACGCAATTTGAGAAGAAAGGAAAAGAAGAGTAGAGAATTAGGTTTTCTTTGGATTTTCCCGGTTCTGACAGTTCTGATTCAGTAAATAAGTTGCGACATCAGGTCAAAAATATTCAGACCTTTCTTTTGCATTTCCACGAACTGGGGGCTCAGGGCACCGGTCCGGTCCTTTACGATATCTTTGGCGTCCTGCCATGTCCCAAGCTCG
Organism: uncultured archaeon; assembly: GCA_964559215.1. GTDB lineage: Archaea > Aenigmatarchaeota > Aenigmatarchaeia > QMZP01 > JAFGSV01 > JAFGSV01. The sequence continues at coordinate 14,091 of CAZLFZ010000014.1, read as the reverse complement.
TCCACAAGCCCCATAGTCAGGGCGTCCTTCCCGAGGAACAGTCCTCCCCTCTTTATGGAATTCACAGCGTTCTCGTCCAGTCCCCTGTTTTTTATTACGTCGTCCAGGAAATACTGAAATGTCTCATTGACAAGCCTGAACATGCCCAGCCTTTCAGATTCAGTGAGGTTCCTGAACGGCGATCCCGCGTCCTTTTCTTCACCTGACACAAACCTTTCGTATTTCACGCCGTACTCTTCCATGGTACCGACAAACTGCAGATAGCTTGCCGTAACGCCAACGGAACCTGTTAACGTGAGCGGGTCCGCTACAATCGTATCGCAGGCGGAAGCTACCCAGTAGGCTCCACTTGCAGCCAGATCGCCCATCCAGCAGACCGTGGGCTTTTCCATATTTTTTACGGCCATCGCAATCTCCCTGCTAGCAACAACAGAGCCTCCGGGCGAGTTTATCTCGATCAAAACCCCCTTAACACCAGGATCCTTTTCTATCTCATCTATCATCGGGAATATGAACTCAGGCGAAACGCTTTCAACGAAAAGCGAGGGAGATGAAGATATGGTCCCTTTTATCCTCATCACGGCAATCTTTTCGCCATAAGCGGGAATGGATGCAAACGCCGCCGCCAGCAGCAGGGCTATTCCCAGTCCCGCAATCAAACCAAGAAAGAATTTCTTCATATGATATTATTTCCAGGGTTATTAAAAAGTTAAATGTGACTAAATGTGACCGAAAAATCTATGCGACATCTCTTGCCCTTTCGACGTCCCTCATTACATCCTGAGGTATGTATCTGTCATCGACAGGATAACAGCCATTCATGCACGCACTGCAATTATTTTTGCCGCACACGGAGTAAACATTCTCAGGTTCATTGAGGCGTATCGTAAGCCTTTTGTCCTGCTCCCAATCGGGTTCCAGCCTCTCTTCGATGATACTGTTTTGCTCTTCCAAGGGCTTGCCGTACACCCCCCTTGCGGCCATCTTCTTTTCCGGCTTGTCAAACTCAAAAAAGCACTTGAATGGCATCGGGCCGTATGTGAATTCGGATGTCAGATGTTTAACACCGACTACGTATTTCAAGGCGCCTATGAATCCTACCTTTTGTTCATCAAACCCAAGGTATACCCTTTCAGCTCCTCTGCCCATGCCTCCGTAGACAAGGCTGTCATCGACTGTGACGACCCTCCTACCTCTCATTGCGTCATTTGCAGGAACGATCTTCAGTGCGACCTTGATCGTTCTTCCAAAGGGGTCTGTCCACTGGAACGTCCTTTCAATCTCCGATTTAAAGAAGGTTTGTTCGCATGGCACTCCATAACCTATGGCTGCACCGATTGCTCCCGGTATGCCCGTGGCAGGGACCCCTGTCAGAATATCCCCGTTCATATCCGGATAAGTCTCGGTCAGGGTGTACCCGAGGCATTTCCTCAAGGTATAGTTTGTAGGTATGGCATCAGGGTCAGCGCCTAGCTTTTTTGCAAGCTCCCGGAAGCGAGGGCCCAGCTCCCCCAAAACCCTTGCATGCGGGCCACCGTAATAGATACGCTCGAAAATGCAGGACGTTTCCACACCCTTCCCCAAATCTTCAGGCCCTTCGATTCCATTCTCGTCAACAATGATCATTTCGCCCCCGTTAAGCCTTTTTATATCTCCTACATCCACCCCGAAATGCTCAAGCGGATAGCTTTCGGAATTCACAAAGAATGTCCCGTCCAGTTCGCCGTAGCACATGGGCTTTATCGCTTTCCTGTCCCTTATCGCAATAACCTTGCTTTTTCCCTTTCTTTTATCCTTGATCAGCATCGCGATGGAAAAACCGCCTCTGCCCTCTATCCTGTCTAAAAGCTGTTTCCCGGCTCCTGCATAGTCATCACCATCACCCAGATAGTCGGCAAAAAGTGCACCGATAACTTCACCGTTCGTCTCTGAACCGAATTTGTAACCATTATCCTCAAGTTTTCTCCTCAGTTCATCCTTGCCTAAAACTATGCCATCGGAAGACAGGTAAATTTCATACCTGTCATTTTCAATTCTTATGGGGTGAATATTATCCTCTACGGGCCCTTTGAGTTTTGCGTAACAAGTGTGGCCGATTCCCGCGTAAGTTGTGCGGTTGCTTCTGGCCAACAGCTCATGAAGAGGTGTAGAAAATCGTGATGCTCCCAAACCTCTAATCCTTTTCACATCACCCCACCGGTCAAGCATCGCTGCTCCAGCGCCGCCCTGGCCCCTGTGGTCTCCCCAGAAATTGAATACATAGAGCGATCTAGCCAGCCCCTGTTTTTCAATGAAGTTGCCATCATGGGAAAATATCGCTGTTACATTAGACATCCAAAACCCTTGGTTGATTCCAAAAACACTTGGTTAATTATTGTCCGTAAGTTTTTTAAACAGGATTTACCCATTATTTTTCGGCAAAAACCGAACAAAATCGGAACCATAGTAAAATACCGCGTCCTTTCCTTAACTTATGAACAGAGCAAATCTGCTGGTGATGGCAAGTGCGATGCTGTTGCTGGTTTTGCCCCTTTGCGCATCCGGTGAAGCGACAATCCCATACATAAAAATAAAGGCCCCGACAGACGGACAGATGGTCGGGGAGACAACCGAACTGGTGGTTGTCGCCGAGGGTTACGACCTGCTGGACCCCACGGTGTCGATATCGGGGGAACACGCAGGTATCGCCTTCCCGCTGCAGGGTTGCGTATTTAGCAAACCTGCAATGCCCTTGGAAGGTGAAGAAAACCCAGAATATCCTGGTCCGGAATACCCGCCAATGCAGATGTTCTGCAGGACTGACATAGACCTTGGCGGCTTTTCTGGAGAAAAGATAAAACTGTCGGTCAGCGTAGCCGAAAGGGAAGGGAAACTGGCAGACGGTGTGGGATTGTATGTCTCTGGACAATGTGCATAGGGGTTTTCCCAGTAGCGGAAATAAATTTCGGTTGTTTAACCTCGGCGGGAAATTGTTTTTCACTTTGATACATTTTTTAATGATTGTAGCAAAAACTATCCATGCTATGCTTGGGGATCGAATCCACGGCCCACACATTTGGGGTGGGAGTTGCGGACGGCAAGGGCAGGATGCTCGCCAACGTCAGGGACACCTATAGGCCCAAACTGGGCTGGGGGATAGTCCCGCTAGAGGCAAGACTCCACCACGAGGCCGTTGCTGGACATGTTCTGGAAGGGGCGCTGCTCGAATCAGGGAAAACGTTAAATGAAATGGATGTTATCGCTTTTTCGCAGGGTCCGGGGCTGCCTCCTTGCTTGTATGCGGGCCTTAATTTTGCGGTTGATCTGTCCAAAAAGGCAAAGAAACCTCTGATCGGCGTGAATCACTGCATAGCACATATAGAGGTCGGCAGGCTAGCGACTAGGTTGAAATATCCCGTGACGTTGTACGTTTCCGGAGCGAACACGCAGGTCATAGCATTTGTGTCAGGGAAATACAGGATATTCGGGGAAACGCAGGACATCGGCATCGGGAACGCCCTGGACAAATTCGGCAGGGGAGCCAAGCTGGAATTCCCTTACGGCCCCAAGATAGAGGAATTGGCAATGGGTGGGAAATGGATATCGTTGCCTTACGTTGTCAAGGGGATGGACCTTTCCTTTTCCGGCATCGTAACCGAGGCAACAAAGAGATTGAAGCAGCATAATAAAATGGGGGATGTCTGTTTTTCCATCCAGGAAACCATGTTCGCCATGCTTACGGAAGTTGTGGAAAGGGCCCTGGCTCACACGGGCAAGAACGGGGTCCTGCTCACCGGCGGGGTTGCCGCCAACAAGAGATTGCAGGAGATGCTCAATGTGATGTGCAGGGAAAGGGAAGCGAAGTTCGCGGTCGTCCCGCACGAGTATAGCGGGGATAACGCAGCGATGATAGCTTGGACAGGTATATTAGCATATAAAAATGGCGTGAAACCCTTAAATCCGAAGAAAGCCGCCATTTTGCCTAGGTGGAGAACAGACCAGGTTGAAGTTTCCTGGCTTTGAAAGACAGAACAGAATAAGCAAGACGTTGTTTTTCAATGATCAAAGAAAGGGGAACTCATCGAGATGTGCTGCTTGGTTATTTCAGGTGAAAAAAGCCCGTGAAAAGTTAAATTAAATCCCCTTTCCATCCTTTTTTTGCTTATGATTATAGAGGAAAATATCGGTATAAGCATCTAAATAAATATCATCGCCAATCTTGATAATCGTTCTTACTGTTTTCGGCTCTCTGCCCATCATCTTGTCATATTTCTTCATCCAACCCCTTTCCTTTATCAGTCTTTCACCAATTCCAGGTTGTTCTTACCGGCCACTTTCACTCGGATTTTTCACCTTTTATCAAATCTAGGAAAAAATCAAAAGCTTCTTTCAGCAGCCTCTTTTCAAAATCTGTAAATCTGTCCGCACCTTCTTCTCCGTATCCAACACCGGTATCGCTTTTCCTGATTTCATGTCCTATACCTTGGAATAACCTGGCCACACATTTGGCTGCTACCTGCCTATCACTTTCCATATACATCGTCTCCTTGTTCCCTCACCAATTCCAGCTTGTTCTGGTCGGCAATGCCAACCTTGATATTGTCCCCTTTCTGCCAGCCCATTCCCTCTATTATCTTCTTGGAAAGGGTGAGGGAATACTGATACACATAAATGAATAAGAAGGGGAGATGAATTACCTAAGTCTGTATAAAAACGTCGTCCCCTTCTCTCACCCTGTCTGCGACCTTCAGGCCTATCGACTGCCCCTTGCCTGCGACTTGCACTGGCTTGTGCTCTATCTGCATGCTGTCGATGGTTTGTTTGGTGTCTGTTGTCGCACCCTCTATTGATATTTTGTCCCCTATTTTAAGCTCGCCGGACAGCTCGATGACCGCAACGCCGATTTTACTGAAGTAGTGTGTTATCTTGCCTACAGGCATTTTTTCTCCCATAAATAACCTCCATAATATTTTTTGCATCTGGAGTTAAATACTTTACTTTCCCTCCCAGATATGATTAATTATGACAGAAAAGTTTTTCGGTTTTGCCCTCATCTTCACCGGCATCTGCGTGCTTGTGTATCTTCTTAGTCTGGCTGTGCCCGGCATCGCTGAACATCTTTTGCTTGTTTCAGGCCAGGTTCTCGCCAGACCTTGGACGATATTAAGTCACATCTTTCTCCATGCCAACCTAAGGCACCTGTATTTCAACATGTTTGCTTTGGCCTTGTTTGGCTCAATACTGGAAAAATACATAGGCTCAAGGAATTTCCTGTTCGTTTTCTTTTCTACCGGTATCGTTTCGAGTATTGCCGACATAATCTTTTACCACGCAACGCTGGGCGCGTCAGGGGCCGTGTTCGGGCTGCTTGGATGCCTTGCGATAATCCGGCCCAAACAGGTCGTGTGGACCCTGGGCGTTCCGATGTACATCATAGTGGCCGCTGTCATATGGATATTGCTGGATTTGACCGGAATGTTCTATCCTGACAACGTAGCGCACGCCGCCCATCTGTTCGGATTAGGGTTCGGGTTCGTGATCGGCCTTAAATTCAGGGGGAAATACAAAGAACCAGAAAAGCCGAAAGAGCATGGAGAAGTGATTTCGGACCAGGAACTGGATGAATGGGAAAAGAAGTACATGATGCCATAGCATCCTGGACAAATTATGCCATAGAGTCTCTCAGCAGATGCTCAGCATAATTACAAAATCCAGGCCCAGATCCAGGAGAGCAGCAGCTTGGCTGCACCGTATAACACAATGCCCACAACGAAATCAAACACGCCAAGTATTACCTGCCCTATGCCAACAATCAATCCGATGACCGGGCCAAGGATCAGCAGCAACCCAAGGCACAATATCATCCAAAAAAGTCCCCTGAAGGCATCCTTTGGCTTGTAATAGAACATGAGCCCTGATCCGGCCACAAGACCTCCGATGTGAGCCATGTAGGCTATTCCGACAACGTCAGCCGGAATGGCCGCCAGGGCAACCTGGGTCAATATGTATAATATGGCTATGAAACCTAAAGGCAACGGGAATATGTAAATTCTTATCAACTCTTTTGGTTTTAGCAGCATGGCGGCTCCTAACAGACCAAAGATACACCCACTCGCACCTACTGCAGGCATTCCGCTGGTCAGCCCGTAGACAAGATTGCCCGCAACTCCGGATATGAAGTATATGCTCAGCCACTGCCTGCCGCTTAGCTCATCTTCCAGAACCCTGCCGAAAAAGTACAGGGCAAGCATGTTTAAAAACAGGTGGGAAGCGCTGGCGTGCAGAAACAGCGAGGTGAACAACCGCCACAGCTGCAGGCCCTGCCCGCTCGAAAAATCAAGCGTGTCGAATGCCTGATTGAACATAGGCTCCGGCATGCTGAAAATCAGTTCGAATACCAGCACGTTTATTATTATGAGGGACCATGTGAGTTTGTGCTCCATAATATGTAATATGTAAGACACACCCTCTAAAATTAATGTTGCATAACCAGACCGCTTTCTTGCCGAACTAGTTTTTATTCAGATACTTTCCAACCCTCTTTAATCCCTCTTCAATCTTCTCGCTGTCTAGCGCATAGGAGAATCTCACCCTGTTCTCAGTACCGAACCATTTTCCAAGGTAAGTAATCACTTTGTACCTCTTGAACATATTCCAGACAAAATCTAACGAATTTTTAACCTTCGGCAGGACATAAAAAGCACCTTCCGGTTTCCATAAATCCAAACCAAGGTCTGATAGACCCTCGTAAATCAGGTCCCTTCTCTGCTTCCATATTCTTAACTGATTATCGATAAATGACCTCGGGACCTTGGTTGCTTCATAAGCCATTTCCTGTCCCAATATGTTGGTGTTCATTGAGGTGTGCGTTTTCATCTGAATGACATTGTTTACAAAATCCTGGTCTAATGACCACAGATGGCCCACCCTGAACCCGCACATAGCGTATGTTTTCGAGAAAGAGTTTATCGTTACGACATGAGGACCTTGGATGAGATAATTTCCCCTTACGTAAATCAGGTCCTTGTAAACCTCGTCGGATATCACGTACACGCCCAAATCGCTCGTTAACTTTTCTATCCGCTTCAATGTTTGTATGGATTCTACCCGGCCTGTGGGGTTTGATGGCGAATTTATTATGACAGCCTTGCAATCCACCACCTTTTCGGCGAAATCGGCGAAATCTATCCTGCCTTCGACCAAATCCGTGTAGACAGGTTCCATCCCGGCAAATTTCACACTGTAAGGATAGGAATAGTAATATGGCCTCGGGAGCAAGACCTTATTGGACTTGTTTCCAAACTTGGACAACACCCTTAGACTTAGATCCAGGGCTTCGGATGCCCCATTGGTGACCACGAAGCTGTCAGCTGTGGATGTAGGGTACTGCTTGGCTAAGGCTTCTCTTAAATGAACCTGCCCCTGTATTAATCCGTATTTGAAGGCCTTGAATGTCGGCAGTATATCATACACTTCTTTTGGGGGTGGCAGGTCCGGCTGTCCAGAACCGAAGGAAATTATACCCTTGCCGGCTACTCCGATGAACATAGAAGGGGATAAATTTTTTATTGTCATAAACTGTCACCTTTGCATAAATTGACTTCATTTCCCGTATTTTCTCTGCTGCTCGAAGTACCATCCCATTATCTTGTCGAATTCTTGCCTGCTGAATTCCGGCCACAGAGTGTCGGAAAAGTATATCTCTGCATAGCTTGCCTGATACAGCATGAAGTTGCTCAGCCTGTGCTGCCTGCCCGTCCTTATAACAAGATCCAGGGGCTCTTTTACGTACAAGGCTTTATCGAGCTTTGTGAAGGGCTTTTTGATGGTCTCTTTCACAGCCTGCTTTATCTCGAACTTAGATCCGTAGGCTAGCAAGAGGTTCAGCACGTATCTAGAATAACTCTTTGTCGATTCAAGCAACTCTTTTACGATCTCCTTTATCTCGGGCTTCCAGACCCCGTCGTTGCCAAGCACCCTCACCTTTATCTTCTTTTCCCGCACTCTCGGGTCTTTCAGCAGCTTTCGCAGCTCATTTTTGTATACATTCCACAGGACCTGGACCTCTTCCGCTGAGCGGTTAAGGTTTTCCGTGGACAGAGCGAAGATCGAAACCATCTTTATCTCTGGGTATTCTTCGCACCAGTCCAGGAATTCCTCTATCCTTCTTGCGCCTTCCAGGTGGCCATCGAATACATGTTTACCATGCTCAAGCGCGTACCTTCTGTTGCCGTCCGGTATCAGCCCGATATGAATCCCGGTTTTCTTGGTTTTCACGTCATCAGTCATTCTTTTCACCCTTCTTCACTACAATCCTTTCGAGCTTGGCTATCCTTCTCTGGACCGGGGGGTGCGTTGAAAAAAGCGATGTGAACCAGTCCTGCTTAAATGGGTTTACAATCCACAGGTGGCTCGTTGCGGGCGAACCCTGCATAGCCTTTTCCTGGCTGACCTTGGATATTTTCCTGAGCGCTGATGCCAGAGCAACAGGGCGCTTGCTCAGGACGGCCCCGGTGAAGTCCGCCTTGTATTCCCTTCTCCTGGATATTGCCATTTTAACGATCAAGGCCGCCAATGGTGCGAAGATTATGATAAGTATCAGCCCGAGAATCTTTTTCAGCCCCATGCCTCTACCAATGTAAAGGTTCCAGTATCCAATCTGCGCCATATATGAAATAGCTCCGGCTATCGTAGCGGCCACGTTCTGTACGAGGATGTCCCTGTCCTTTATATGCGACATCTCGTGGGCTATAACGCCGGTCATCTCGTTCCTGCTCAGGATGCTCAAGCCCTGGGTAACGGCTACGGCAGCGTGTTTCGGACCTCTCCCTGTTGCGAATGCGTTGGGAACGTCGCTCGGAATTATGTAAACCCTGGGCCTGGGTATCCCTGCTTCCCTGGCCATGTTTTCCACTATGCTGTTCAGTTCAGAGTCACTAGACCGTTTCGCCCTGTAAATCTTAAGCAGAATCCGGTCCGAATACAAGCAGGACACGAAGTTTATCGCGAATGCCATTACCAGAGCGACCGTCATCCCCAAAATGCCTGCAAAGAAGAATCCTGCCGCTAACAAAACAGCAGTCAGCAGGGCGAGCAGAACAGCTGTCGTGAACATAGTTATATAAATGTGCCTTAAGCTTTTTAATTTATCTAATTTATCCCGTGGCTATTGTGAGGCAACGATTCTTCGCAGCAGGTTCCTGGCCATTTTTTTGGCGTTGTCGTCCACCTTTATTACACAAACTCCCCTGTCAAACAGTCCGTAAGTCACAGACGCGCCGGCGTTAGCCAGCAACATGAAAGGCAGAGCCGCCATGTCCTCTTCTCCGTCCACCTCAATCTTGACGGACTTGCTCATATCCAAGGCGCGCTGGACGGCCGTCCATAACTCCCTTGACAGATATCCTGGTTCGTTTTTTGCGCTTACAGACTCGTAATCCAGTGGTATCTTTTTCTCGTACGGCTTGCGCCTCACCCTGCCGTCCACCACGAATATTTTTGGCATGATGCCCAGAGAGTAAAGGGAATAGGAGACGCAATCCCCCACCGCTATTATCTCGGAACCTTTCATGTAAGCGGCGGCCTTTTCCACGTCGCCAAATAACACGCCATAGGGATCCCTCAGTTTCTCTCTCAGACTATCCGGTATTTTGACGTCCCGGGTCAAAAACATGCCTTCATCATGCAGGATTTTTGCGATTTCGTTTGCCGATTCAAGCGGGCTTTTCCCTGTTGTGTCAAGCTCCCTCGTTATTCTCCCCTGCCCTATGGAATCAATCTTGCACTCCTCCATTATTTCCGCCACGACGTTTTCTTCCGTCTTGGTGTGAGGCCAACCCTTTTCCTTGCCCCTTCTCCTGATTTCGTCCGGCTTGGACCTCAGAACGATAACCAGATCCGCATTAATGTCGTGCGCATAATGGGATTCTATTATGAGATTCTTCCCCGCCCTCTTCATTTTCAAAACCTCGCTTTTAATGGCGTCCACGTCAACTATCTTGCATTCCCTCTTAGCATCGTATCCGGAATAAAGGTCCTTTAGCTCCGCAAGCTCGTTGAGCCCGACCAACTCCCACCCTGTTATGGCCGACAACTTTCCCGCAACAGTGGTCTTGCCCGTGCCGGGCGTGCCTGTTATTGCCAGCATCATATAATATGTATAGCGATGCCTGCTTTTTAGTTTTTCTGAGAATGTTACTGCTTCTGGAAGTTTGACTCAGCCAAAATATATAAAAAATTACTTCAATATCAAATATGCCTGTTTCACTGGGAATCATCTTCGGATTAATTGCGATGTTGGGACTGGGTTTAAATGCTGCCTTGGCAAAGGTTCCTGTCTTGAAAATTGGTGGCCGGAAAACCATATTTTTTAGAAACGCGTGCACGAGTTTGCTGTTATTCATATTGCTTTTGCCGAGTGTGCCAGTAACCAATTTTTCCTTGGCTTATATTTTAATCGCTTTTTTCATCGCCTTTATAGGCTACATACCTTTGCTAACATTCTATAAGGCCTTGAAATTGGGAAAAGTTGGCGTAGTAACCCCCATTTCAAATTCTTCTGTTGTTTTCACCATCCTGTTTTCAATTATCTTTTTCAGGGAATATATGTCTCTTACACGACTATCCTCCATTCTCTTGATAATAATGGGCATCATAATGATTTCGCTAAATTTCAAAGACATGAAAAACTCACAGTTGTTCAAAATCTCAAGCGGCATCCCTTACGCTTTGATCACATGCCTTTTATGGGGCGTTGTTTTCTTCTTATTCAAAATCCCTGTAATGGTTTTGGGCCCGATTTTGACATCCTTTATCGTAGAATTCGGAATTATGATTCTCAGCGGCATAAGCCTTGCAATTTCAAAAATCCGTTTCAGCGTCCCGGATAAGAGAATCCTGATTCACATCTTCTTTGTGGCCCTGTTCGGATCAGTCGGCAACCTCTTTTTTAATATGGGAATAGAAATAGCTGACGTCAGCATCGTTGCTGCACTGACATTTTCAAATCCATGGATAGCAACCTTGTATGGAAAATTTGTGTACAAAGAGAAGCTCACCATACCCCAGTACGTTGCGATCCTGTTAATATTAACTGGAATAGTTCTAATGTCCTATTTCTAAACCAAATGCAAAGACAATCCCCGATTCAAATTTTTAATAACGCTAACGAATATTTTTACATGGATCATTCTAAGATGGTAAAAGAAATCTCAAAACTTAAGATTGAGCTGAATGCCGTTATTCTGGCTCACAATTACCAGCCGGGTGAGGTGCAGGACATCGCGGACTATCTGGGAGATTCCCTCGGCCTCAGCCAGCAGGCAGCAAAGACGGATGCGGATGTCATTGTTTTCTGCGGCGTAGACTTCATGGCAGAGACCGCCAAGATTCTCTCGCCGCAAAAGACGGTGCTGATTCCAGACTCTGATGCCAAATGCCCGCTGGCTGCTATGATTACTGCCGCTCAACTCAGAGAAGTGAAGGCGGAACATCCAGGAGTGCCTGTCGTTTCGTACATTAACACGTCGGCTGCCGTAAAGGCGGAATCCGATGTGTGCTGCACTTCATCAAATCTGATAAAGGTTACAAATTCGCTTTCTTCTGACGAAATCATTTTCACTCCGGACAGGCATCTTGCCAATTATTTGCAGTCCAAAGTCGATAAAAAAATAATATCCTGGAACGGCTATTGCCCGACGCATATTAAAATATTGCCAGAGCACGTCATCAGGCAAAAACGCCTGCATCCCAATGCAAGGGTTCTGGCCCATCCGGAATGCAGGCTTGACGTGATAGAACTGGCAGATGAGGTTACGAGCACGGGCGGCATGGTCAAGTATGTAAAATCCTCGTCCGCGGCTGAATTCATAATAGGTACGGAAATCGGAATGATATACAGGCTGAAAAAAGAGAATCCCGGTGGAAAATTCTACCCAGCAAGCGGGCTGGCTGTGTGCCCGAATATGAAAAGGATTAATTTGCAGAAAGTTCTGTTGTCATTGAAAAACATTGAATACGAAATTAAAGTCCCGGCCGATATCAGCCACAAGGCAAAGAGGGCCATCGACAGGATGCTGGAACTTGCTTGAACCGCAATTACCCCTACAAGAAATAGAAATTTGAAGATTCACACGAGCTTGGACCAACACAAAAGGTGATAGTTGCATCCTTCGTTATGCAGTTCGCAGCATTTTTTGCACACTCTTTTGCCTGTCTCAACGCAAACGGATTTGATTCGCATCCTTCTCCCGCATACGCTGCAAGCTCTTAGCATATAAGCAATTGTCCTGGCACGAATTTAAAGCTATCGGGCGGATTTCCCATGCGTGGGAACCTTCTATAACTCACAGTTATAATTTTATTTGGATAGATATAGAAAAGTATATAAAGGTCCGCGTACAAACCCTCAAATTAGGCTCTTGGTGCGTTATCACATGAATGATAATTGTAATATCGCTGTAGGATTAAATGCGAATCTGAATCCGTCGATACTGCGCAGCGAATCGGAAGGGAGAATAGCATACCCTTCAGGAAATTGGTTGGCATATAGACGCAATGGTAGAACAATGAATTATGCGTTTGTATACCACGCTGGTGATAGGGACGTTGTGCTCAACAATTTTGTAGGCGATGAATATCGATTGCTACCTACAGATTCTAATTTCAGGGTCATGCTTAGAGAAGACGGGAAGCCCAAGAGATTTCCAGAGGTTCATATGTGCATACCTGAGTTAGAAAATGAGATATCAATTTTATCATCCTTGCACGAATTTGGCCACACCCGAGTTTATGATTTGCTTTTGGGGCTATATGAAGGGTTACGTGAAACTGGTCATGTTGATACTAGCAACTGGCGAGCTCTTCATAACTATTTGGACGGTTCCATTTCGGCTCCTGCAAGCAATTTTCGGCGTTTTGGGAGAACCGAGAGAGTGGTAGGAAAATTAATTGATGTCAATGAATTCTTCTCAACCAGAATAGAAGATAAAAAGTATAAGAAACTACACGAAAGATCAGCTTGGAGTTTTGCCCTCTCTAAAGCAAGGGAATTTGGAATCCCGGCTGGAATTGGTGGGAAAGAAATGCTCGAATACGCAACAGAGAGGTTGCAAACGTATGGGAAAAGATTTCTCCACTCTAGATAACCAATTTCAAAATTGAGAAGCTCATTTTAGATTGTCAATATATTTCATTGCAAGCCTGAAGTATTTTTTCGAAGTTTCCTCGACTTCATTTTTCTCCTTATCATCCAGTCCTTCCTTGAGCCTGAAGGCCGTCACTTTGCCCCTGACCCATGCATAGTAGCACTTGTAGAAGTCTAGCACTTTTCTTAGTTCATTGTCTCTGCTGTATTCTACGTATTTATTTACAAAAAAACCAGAAAGCTCCATTTGTTTTTTGCAATCCAGATCCATGGACAAAAACGCCACATCGGCCGCGGCATCCTGGCATGAAAATCTCATGTTGAACTCTATGCAGTCGAATATGTACGGCCTCCCTTCAACTATAAAGATGTTGCCACTGTGCAAGTCCCCGTGTATTCTTCTTATTTTCTTTTCCTCCATCCGTTTTTCAAAGAGGCCATGGTTATTTTCCATGAAATTTTTGATTTTTTCCCTCGCGAAAACGAAATCCTCCATTGTCATAACCTTTCCCACAAACTCCTCAGTCTGGCTGAAATGCTCGAGCCAGTTGAACCGGAGCTTTTTCGGACTGCCGAATTCTGCTATTTCAATGGATGTTTCCGCTTTTGAGTGAAAATCAGCGATTTTCTTTGCGATTTTATCAATCATTTCCTTGTCTATTTCACCGAGCTCCAACAATTTGTTCATGAGCCGGGCCTGGGGCAGCTGCTTCATTTTCAGGGCGTATTCAATGGTTTTTCCTCCCCCATTTATTTTTATGTTATTGTCTTCTTGCCTGATTGGAAGAACATCCAGATAAATTTCGGGACAGAGCCTTTTGTTGAGCGAAAGCTCAAGCTCGCTGTATTTTTTTCGCTTGGCGAGCGTCGTAAAGTCCAGGAATCCGAAGTTGACCGGTTTTTTTATCTTGTATGCGTATTTCCCTGTCAGGAATATCCACGAGATGTGGGTCTGGATAAGTTTTATG
>CAZLFZ010000013.1:0-40625 GCA_964559215.1 uncultured archaeon | reverse complement strand
AAATAATAAGAGAATTGAAGGAGAAATTTCTGAAAAATTTATAAGTTGAATTTTGTAATAAAGCAGCATAAAACCTAACTACTGTTACCCTTAAGGAATTGGTTCCTGGCGGGGCTATGTAACACTACTTGATATCGGTTTTGTGGAAATCGAGGGAGGGAGGCTATAACCCATAAGATCGTTGTGGGTAATGTCAATATGGACAATCCGGCTTCAGAAGTAAGTAGGAATGCTTCGAAAGTCATCACTTGTAGAGTGAATTTAGCTTGTTCAGGACTTCGGGCTGGATATAGTGATGGATGGTAACGTTATATCCTTCTTTCCATGCATGCTCCTTCTTTACAAATTTTTTATGCCCAAGAACATCTGCAATATGTCTGAAGAGATCAAGGACTTCCTTTTTTGTGGCGGTATCATGCTGACTTAGAAACTCCTTGGCCTTTTCTGTTGCATAATACGACCTTACGATATGGGGGAAGAAATCCTTACCGCAGTATTTCTCGAATGCGGCCTTGAAGTGAGAATCACTCAACGGATGACCGGTTGATTTGTTTACAAAAACAAACGAAGAAGGTTTTAACGGTTTGAGCATCGATCTTAGCCTCTTTATGTAAATGTCAGGAAATTCCCTTGCAATCTTTCTTGGAACACCCCCCTTGGACAGATATGTGAATGTCACGGCCCTTCCCGATATCTCAATGTCCCTTTTCTTTAATGTCGTCAGCCCTTTGTGACCACTTGCTTTGAAATATATATCATTGCCAATCCTCATGTAAGTGGTCAATATTGTGAACATGGGAACAGCCATATTGTCATTTCTATCTAGCAAGGCCAAGTGAACATTTCGCATAAGCTCGGGATATCGCCTTTCGAATTCTTCAACCTCCCTGTATTTTTTCTTGATGAACTTCGCTTTCTTGTGAAGCGTGTAAAGGTAAGAATATGTCCCGCCCGGATTGCGGTATATTACGTCCCAGTGCGTATTTGAAGTCTCATCGTGAATCGTGAGATGTTCTGCAAATAAAGAATAGGCCTTGTCAAGCTTCCTTCCATCAGGAAGTATATTTATCCTCGCTCCCTGGCACACCCCATCCGGTGATCGCTGCCCCTTTAAAAATTCAGGGTTCTTGGTGTCGATAAGTGCTTTGAACTTGCCGTGGGCTCTGAATAAATCGATTACATGCAAAGCATCAGGGACATCAACAGTTGACCTTTTCCAGGACGTGGAAGTCTTTTCATATGCTTTTAGATCCTTTTTCTTTATCCGCACTGTCCCGACCTTAATACTCTTGGCCTGTTTCTTCTTTGCCATTTATAATCAATATAATTTTTATCATCCATCCTAATATAAACTAGGTAGGGCTATTACCAAAATGTTCGGTGTCCTGGCGGGGCTATGATTTTTATTTAACCTTTTTCCACTAATTCTAATGAGGCTGTTCATAGCGTGCGAGATACCAGAAGATTCGAGGAAAAAACTAGTTACATTACAAAATGAGATAGGAGACGAGCACGTGAAAATCAAATGGGTCGAGCCAGAGAACATACACCTGACCCTGAAATTCCTCGGCGAGGTCGATGACACGAAAGCTGATGGAATCAAGGATTCTCTGCTTAAAATCAAGGCGGAACATTTCTCCGCTTCCCTCTCAAGATTCGGCGTGTTCCCGTCGGAGAGCTACGTGCGGGTGCTGTGGGTGGGCCTCGAACCCGCCAATAAGATAGAGGAGTTGCACGATAAGATCGACGATGCTTTGTCAGAGCTTGGCTTCAAGCCTGATTCAAGGTTCCAGACCCACGTGACTCTGGGCAGGGTCAAGTTCGTCAAAAACAAGCGCGAATTCGTCAGCCGAGTCAGGGGATTGAAAGGAAGGGGTCTGGAATTCGGGGAGCCGTTCAAAATAGACAGTTTCAGGCTCAAAAGAAGCACGCTTACACCGAAAGGGCCACTCTACGAGGACGTTGCTGTCTTCGATCTCGCATAGTTTGATCTATTCAGATAAAATCTTTTCAGATGAAATCGGAAATCTTGTGCTTGACTTCTTCGTGCCACAGCCATAATACCAGTATGACAGCATCAATGGCTTCGGGAATGTTTCTGATGTTGAAATACGAGATTATGTGAATCTTCCATGTCTGTAAAGAAAAGGGGAACAACCACATAATCCCCTCGAACATGCCCCCGCCTATGAGATAGTCCAAAAAAATGTGCAACAGGATGCCGAACACGATTACATAGAAATATACAGCTTGCTTGCGTCTCTTTTTCCTCCACAGAAAAATGGCCGGAATCAAAAACAAGCCGGCAAAGAAAGGCGTGTGGGTTATACCGCCGTGCTGCATAATCTCACTCGAGTAACCGAAAAAATTAAGCATCCAGCTGATAGGAACGTCCAAATCCGGCAGCAAACCACCAATCCCGGCGATTAGAATCGTATGCAGGCTAAAATAACCATCGCGTTTGGCAAAATAATCCCTGTACAAATCCACGAGGATTATCGTTGTCAGGACATGGGTAACCGCAAGCGGCATAATAACTAATTTTCCTCAGAATTTAAATTACGAATTACTGTGAATTACTACGAATTTTTTCGAATGCGTCCACAAGATCATTATCTATGCCAACCAGATAAACAACGTCAAATCTGTCAAGTTTTTTCCTGATTTCGTCAACCATGACTTTTGCCGCTTCTTTGTAACCGACACCGCCAACGCCCGTGCCCATGCCGGGGAAGGCAATCGTTTTTATCCCGTTTTTTATTGCCAAATCCAGGGCCGTCCTGGTGGCAGCCCGGACGTTAGCAGCCGGGATTCTCATGGCGGGGTATTTCATCGTGGGTGCGTGTATGACGTGCCTCGCTTTGAGTTTTCCGGCAGGTGTCAGGACGGCTTCGCCTACCTGTATCGGTGCCTGCCTCCTTGCTTCTTGCTCGATTATTTCGCCGCCGGCCCTTTTAATGTAATAGGCGACCCCGCCACCCATGACGCCGCTGCTATTTGCCGGGTTCACTATAGCCTGCACATCCATCTTGGTCAGATCACCCTTTACAACCTTGATTTTCTCCGCCGACTTCCCTGCGGGTGTTTCATGCTCCATAGTTAATCTCACCCCGTTGAGATTAATATAACCTTGAACAGGATAAAACAAGTTCGGACAATTGACGATTGGATTTTGTGACGGTAGCAGATACATATATCTGTTTTAAGACTTCAAATGCAAAATCGCGGGCGGTAAATGTTTATAAATTCTGACAATAAATTCGATTTGGGATAACCGACATCGGGACATTGCTGGGAAGAACCCTGGCTGGGATATCAGGATTATAACCTATTTAACCTATATAGGGATCTTCTCTCCTACCCCGGGCTATCTTATCATTTCAGGTGCAAAAAGAGTGAATGGAGGGACTAAAAAATGAAGAGGAGAGAAAGGTTAAAGGAAGTGGATTCTGTCAAAATATTTACCACGGACCTAAACGGCAGAATACGGGCCCTGGACGTGAATGCTGAAAACATCAACAGAATTATCAGGAATGGGATAAGTTTTGACGGAAGCGCCATTGCCGGTCTTGGCACAGTTGATGACAGTGACCGGTTGCTCGTTCCAATCCCTAACTCCTTTCAGGTCATCGAACTCAAGAAAGAAAAGATCGGGGTCTTTTTAGGCACAATATACGAGAGTCACGGGGTCAGGTCACAATCTGACCCACGGGCTGTGCTCGAGAGGGTCTTGGATGAGGCAAAATCGGCCGGCTTTGAGTTCGTTGTCGGGCCGGAGCACGAGTTTTTTCTGCTGACTTCTGAAGAATTCAACAGCGCAGTCCATACCGACATGGCCGGTTACTTTCATGCAGATCCCCAAGACACTGGCGAGGCTGTCAGGAAAAGCATAATCAGGATACTGGGCAAGTGCGGTATCACGTTCGAGAAAGCGCACCACGAGGTCAGCGCATCCCAGCACGAGATCAACCTGTCGCCTACCGATCCACTCAGCGCTGCTGACAGGACTTTGCTGGTGAATTATGTGACCAAAAAGGTTGCAAAGGAGTACGGGTATTATGCCACTTTCATGCCCAAGCCATTCGATGGGCTGAACAGAAGCGCTTTCCACATCCATTTGTCCATGCATAATAAGGCCGGAAAGAACCTGTTCTACGATGCTGATTCAGACTTTAATCTCAGCAAGGTCGCAAGGCAGTTTATCAGCGGAATCCTGAAATATGCCAGGGGGACCTCGATTATCATGGCATCAACCTTGAATTCCTACAAGGCCTATGTCCTGGATCGGGAGGCTCCGGTTGCCGTTGGTTGGGGTTTGAAGAACAGAAGCTCGATGGTCAGGGTGCCTTACTCCAGCAGCCCGGAAAATACAAGAATCGAGCTCAGAAGCCCGGACCCTGCAGGAAATGTCTACTTGCAGATGGCGACCCTGATCGGGATGGGCATGCAGGGCATCAAGGAAGACCTCGACTGTGGCAAGCCTGATATTGGAAGTGCATATAAAAAGAAACAGAAGAGGGCATTGGATAAGCGTTTCTTGCCAAAAAGCATGTTCGAGGCTCTGATGGAGGCAGAGAAAAGCAAGTTCCTAAAAGACTTGCTGGGAGATTACATTCACGACAATTACATAGCTCTTAAAATGGCTGAATGGGAAGAGTTCAGGACCCATGTTACCCCAATGGAGCACAAGAAATATCTAAGCATCTGATTCCGGGTTTTGTTTTAAACAACATATTGAATATCGGATTTCAGGCTCTTGGCCTTACTTATATAAATCAATAAAATTTTGAATTAGTGCTGGATTCCATCTTTCAGCGTGAAATTGAACGGTGCAAATAGGGCTTGATTTATGCCTCATGACCTGAACTTCGCATCTATCAGAATGGCCAAGTAAGTCAAAATCTTCAGGCAAGGTAATCGAATCGTTATGGTTCTGTATTACTGAAAATTGTTTATCGTACCCCTTAAATATCGGATCTTGTTTATCAATTTTTACGTAACAAAGGCCGGCTTCACTTTGTTCATCTCTTATCAGTTTCGATCCGAATAACGCTCCAATAATCTGATGTCCAGCACAAATCCCAAGGACTGGTCTGGTGGTCGATTCAATCCACCCGTAATATTGTTGATGAGCATCAACAATATCATCTCCCCGTGGAGATGCGCTTATTATGATTTTATTGTAATTACTTTTACTTATATCAGGGATGTCTGAATACTGCCTAATATCATAAGGTACGTCTATTTCATCAAGAATACGTCCAATGTCTGATGTAAACTTGTATCTATCTGGTTCAGCACTATTTATGATCAATGTTTTCCATCTCATGTAAGAATTAACAGATTTTTATATTTATAAACTTGTCAATTATTTACCACTTTATAGATATAACAGTTTGGTGTAAATGGTCCACCTTCTGTTTTCAGTGTTTTCACTGTAAAAGATTAACTTTCCGCTTGTCCGCACAAAGGAGTACCTTGACAAGATTGACAAGATCCTTGCTGTCGCAGCCAATGCTGCCGGAATCATTGCGTAGTCGGCATGGAACCATTCTGCATAAAACCAGTGAGATTTTTATTTCGGGAGCGACAAATATAATTATGGAAAAATCAGCGGTTAACATAGATTCCACCAAATTCGGGGAAATCACAATCAACGGAAAGGCTTACGATTCTGATATGACTGTCTATTGGGACGGGAAGCTGAGCTACAGGGGCAAGGAGCACGTTGTCGAGATTGGCGAGTTCATGCAGATCATGAGGGCAAAACCAGAAATACTTGTTGTAGGTACAGGGCAATACGGCGTAGTCAAAATAGCTCCTGAGGTCATCGGGTGGGCAAAGAACAAGCATGTGGACTTGTACAAGGAAATTACAGCAAAGGCCGTGAAAATGTTCAACGCCTTTGCGAATCAGGGCAAGAGGGTCGTAGGGATTTTCCACGTGACGTGCTGAATTTAAAACCACATTTAAAAACCATATCTTCAAATTCTGTTTATGGCCAACCCGGCTGAAAGGTGCTGTTCCTGGGGAGGGTTGTACCCGGTAAATAGAGGAATGGTTTGCAGGCACTTAACTGACTTAATTCAGCAGGCCCTAAAAACTTTTAAATATCTTTTGGGCACAAATTATACTCAGGGTGCTGAGAGTGAAGGGTGAATGTCGGATCTTGGGATGATTGTGGTTCCGGATTTCTTAGCCCATCAAGGATAAAAAAGCCCCTTGTTCTTTACGATACTACGCTCAGAGACGGCGCCCAGACAGATGGTGTCACATTCAGCCTTGAAGACAAGCTGGCCATAAGCAAGGCGCTGGCCGATTTCGGCTTCGGGTACATAGAGGCAGGCTGGCCGTCTTCGAACCCGAGGGACAGGCAATTTTTTTCCGAGGCCAAGAATCTCGGACTGAACGCAAAGATAGCGGCTTTCGGGATGACAAGCAGGAATCCTGCAAAAGACAGCAACATCGCTGAGCTGATTAAAACCGATGCCGATGTCCTGACCATTGTCGGCAAGTCATGGGATCTGCATGTAAAAGACGTTATCAAAGTCCCTTTGGATGAGAACTTGAGGATGATTTCCAATACGATTGAATTCTTGAAATCTCATGGCTTTGCCGTGTTTTTCGACGCCGAGCACTTCTTCGACGGTTATAAGTCCAATCCAGGGTACGCGCTGCAAACCCTGCATGCCGGCTCTGCTGCCGATGCGCTAGTTTTATGCGACACCAACGGGGGGACAATACCCTGGGTCATTGATTCAGTAACAAGAAGGGTTAGCGAAATCATCAGCCAGCCGTTGGGCTTGCATGCACACAACGACAGCGGCATGGCCCTGATGAACAGCCTGACAGCAGTGAAAAACGGTTTTGCCCATGTCCAGGGAACAGTGAACGGCCTTGGTGAGAGGTGCGGCAACCTTGACTGGTGCGAGTTCCTGCCCGTCGCCAAGATTAAATTGGGCGCTGGGATGAAGGTGAATCTGAAAAAGTTATCGTCGCTCTCAAGATACGTTGAGAGGATGACTGGATTCGGCGTGGCCAAGAACAAACCGTTTGTCGGTGAGAACGCATTCAGCCACAAGGGAGGCATACATATAGACGCCGTGATAAAGAACCCGCTGGCCTATGAGCACATACCCCCTGGACTGGTCGGGAAAAGACGAAACTTCAGCATGTCCGAGCAGGTGGGACGGGCAGGCATAGTGATGTCAGCCAGGCAGCACGGCTATGACCTGGACAAGAACCATCCCGCAGTCTCCGCCGCCCTTGCTAAGGTAAAGGAAAGGCAGAGATTAACGGATGCTGAACTTTTCCTGCTACTGACAAAGAAGATAGACAAGAAGCCAGACCCCTTTGAACTGCTTGACTATGAAACGCACGTCAGCAGGTCCGGCAGTGCCAAGACCGAGATAAAGCTAAGGACCGGTTCTGAGACCCTGCACGAGATAGCGGAAGGCGTAGGGCCTGTGCACTCTTTCGACCTGGCCTTGAGGAAGGCCTTGGGAAAACGCTTCTGCGTGGAAAAGGTGAAGCTGACCAATTTCAGGGTCAGGATACTGAACCAGGAAAAAGCAACCGCCGCCAGCGTTGAGGTTTTCATAGAGTTCAAGGCAAACGGGGAATCCTGGTCGACAACGGGCGTCTCGGACGATTTGATCAGGGCCAGCGAGGAAGCATTAATAAATGGATACAAATATTATTTAGTTAAGAACGGGGGGTAAGTAGAGCGAAGAACAGAACGAAGAACGGGGGGGTAAGCGATGTCAGTTTACAAGCATGCGGAAATGGAAAACAAGGTGCTGGATTACTGGAAGAAAAAGAAAGTCTACGAGCATGTCAAGCAGTCCGGGAAAGGGAGAAAATCATTCTTTTTCATAGACGGACCGCCATACGCAACGGGCTCCATACATATGGGGACCGCCTGGAACAAGATAATAAAGGACGTTTATCTTCGATTCAACCGGATGCAGGGACTGGATGTATGGGACCAGCCCGGTTATGATACCCACGGGACCCCGATTGAAACGAAAATAGAGAAAAAGCTCGGTTTCAAATCCAAAAAAGACATAGAGAAATTCGGCATCGAGAAGTTCATCTTGAAATGCAGGGAATTTGCAACGAAATATATAGATGTCATGAGCGACCAGTTCGCTAACCTGGGCGTGTGGATGGACTGGAAGAACCCCTACCTGACATTGAAAAACCAGTATATTGAAGGCGCATGGTATACCTTCAAAAAAGCCTTCGTTAGTGGCTTCCTATACAAGGGAAAATATCCGGTCCATGTATGCCCGCGATGCGAAACGGTCGTTGCCTATAATGAGATAGAGTACACCAAGCTGACAGACACCTCGATTTATCTGAAGCTGCCGGTTCTGGGAGAGAAAAACAAATATCTGATAGTATGGACAACCACCCCGTGGACCTTGCCGGGGAACACGGGCGTCATGGTGCATCCCAAATTCGCCTATGTCGAGGCCGAGCTCAGCAACGGCGAAATATGGATAGTCGCACTAGAAAGGCTGCCTGAACTGATGGACGCTATCGAAGCGGGATATAAGATTTTAAGGGAATTTTCAGGAAAAGAACTGGAAGGAATGGAGTATATCGGCCCACTGCACGATAAACTCAAGTTGCCTGAGTTGAAAAATGCCTACAGGGTTATCTTATCTGACAGATACGTAAACCTTGAGGAGGGAACGGGCCTTGTGCATACGGCTCCGGGCCACGGGAAAGAGGACTTTGATGCCGGCTGCAAGGCGGGACTGCCTGCGATATGCCCTGTCGGCATCGACGGTTCTATGAGGCCTGAAACAGGCAAGTATGCCGGGAAAAAGGCAAGGGTGGTTGACGAGGAGATAATCCGGGATTTGGAAGAAGATGGAATGCTGGTTTACAAGCACCCCCACACCCACGATTATCCGGTTTGCTGGAGATGCGAAGCACCCCTCTTGCAGATTGGGGTTCCGCAGTGGTTCTTCAAGGTTACCGCAATCAGGGACAAACTGCTCAGCGAGAACAAAAAAGTCAACTGGGTTCCGCGCTGGGCGGGTGAGAGGTTCAACGACTGGCTGGAAAATCTTGGAGACTGGCCCATTTCAAGGCAGAGATACTGGGGGATACCGTTGCCCATATGGGAGTGTGACTGCGGCAACATACTCGTTATCGGCTCTTTCAAGGAACTGCAAAAGAGGTCGGGCATCAAAAAAGAAATAGATTTTCACAGGCCGGCTATAGACAGGGTCTTGGTCAAATGCCCCAAATGCGGGCACCGGGCAAAGAGGGTTCCTGACGTTCTCGACGTCTGGTTCGATTCAGGGGTCTGCACCTGGGCTTCGCTGGGTTATCCCAGAAAGAAGGCGCTTTTCGAGCGTATGTGGCCGTCGGTTTTCCAGACAGAGGGACCTGACCAGTTCAGGGGATGGTGGAACTCCCAGATCATTACGAGCGTCTTGGCTTTCAACAGGGTCCCTTTCAAGAACGTGCTGTTGCACGGCTTCGTCATGGATGTCAAGGGCATAAAATTGTCCAAATCCAAGGGCAACTTCATCGACACCCAGGTCCCCGTCGAGAAGTACGGCCGGGACGTTCTAAGGTTCTATCTCATGAGCAACCCCGTCTGGAACGACTTCTACTTCAACTGGGACGAAATCAAGGAAGTGAGCAGGATGTTCACGGTTTTCTGGAATTCTTACGTGTTCATCAAGACATATGCCCAGGGAAACCCCTCTAAAAAGCCCTCTAAGAAACACCCTAAGAAACCTGCTCTGCTAATAGAGGACAAATGGATAATCAGCAAGGTCAACAGGCTAATCGGAATGGAAAAGGATGCGGAAAGGTTTGAGGTTCACAAGCTGGTTCAGGCGATGCGTGACTTCTTACTGAACGATTTTTCAAGGTGGTACATAAAGATAATCAGGGACAGGGTCTCTCCTTGGTACACCAGCCCTGACAGATCGGGAGCCGAGTACACGCTCAACTACGTCCTTGAAAACCTCGTTAAAATACTCGCACCGGTAGCTCCTTTCATATCCGAGCACATCTACCTGGATATGTACGGACATGATTCGGTGCACATGTGTCCATGGCCGGGGCCCGACAAAAAACTGGTGAAAAAAAGCTTGGAAAATGAAATGGATGTGGTGAAAAACCTGATAGAGACGATGAACTTCGCCAGGCAGGAAAAGGGGGTCAAGCTCAGATGGCCGGTCAGGGATCTTTTGATAAAACCCGCCAGGGGAAAGGGCCATGAAATGGAAAAAATAATCAAAAATTTCGGTGACGTGATAAAAAGCATGGGCAACGTCAAGGAGATAAAGGTTCTGCTCAAGAATCTGCCACTTGGGAAGGATTTTTCACTAGGCAAGCTAGCTTTCGGGGATGTCCTGCTCGACGAGGCTTTGGTGAGGGAACTGACCAGAAAGGTTCAAATGGCCAGAAAGCAAAAAAAGCTGTGTGTCAAGGATAGGATAAACATACGCTTCGATTCTGACAGGCGTACAACAGAAACACTTAAAAAGCATGAACCTGAATTGCTATCAGGAGTCGGTGCAGCCAAGGCGACATTTGACAAGATAGAAGGCGCCGGTCTGGGCCGACTTGATTTTAAAAAGATTAAAATAAAATTCGAGTTCGAGATGGTGAGATGATGGATTATTTTAAAAAATTGCTGGGTCTGGCGAATGAGATCCGGGACAAGGAACTAAGGAAAAAGGTCACCGATATGATTAAGAATCCCAAGCTCACCAACAAAAAATTTGCTTACAAAAGCATCTCGATGCATGATGCCCCCGCATCCCTCGGATGGCACCACGTTCACGAGGGCGGACTCGCGAAGCACACGTACGTCGTCACCAAGTTGTGCATGAATATCGCAGAATTCATGCAAGAAAACTACGGCTTTGCGTTGGACAGAGACGCCCTGATAGCAGGGGCGTTGTTGCATGACATAGCCAAGCTGTTCGACATGAAAAAGGAGGGCAAGGGATTCGATTCAACTGAGCTCAGCATAGATCACATAATCATGGGGTCTGCCGAGCTGTACGCAAGGGGATTCCCGGAATCGGTTATCCATCTGGTCGCTTCACATTTCGGCGAACAGGGAACGACTTCTCCACAGACTGCGGAGGCTGTCATTCTGCATCATGCGGACACCCTCGATGCTATCATAGGAACGAGCAAAAGCCACAGACTTATACAGCTATTGGGCCAGCAGTGATAACACATTGGATTCCTCCGGACCCCCGCAGGTAAAACTTATATATGGTAGAACAAAATAAAACAATGGATTTCGATAGGATATCATCGCTTTTACAGAGCAAGGGCAAAAAAATACTGTTGTACCATACGGACTCTGATGGCATATCAAGCGCGGTTCTCATAC
Organism: uncultured archaeon; assembly: GCA_964559215.1. GTDB lineage: Archaea > Aenigmatarchaeota > Aenigmatarchaeia > QMZP01 > JAFGSV01 > JAFGSV01. The sequence continues at coordinate 29,242 of CAZLFZ010000013.1, read as the reverse complement.
TGAAATTCTTCAGCGGATTTGAACTGATACCCAGGGACGGGCCCATCATGGATGACAAGTTTGTGACTGGGCTTATTACCAAAAAGCCCGAGTTGTTACTGGTTCTGGATATACCGATAGACCAGGAGTGGAAGAAGATAGAACGCCTGCAAAAACAATCACCTAGGACAAGGATGCTGATAATAGATCATCACATACCCGAGAAAAACCTAAACTCCGCTAAAAACGTACACATAAATCCCAGATTCGAGAGAAACGTCTATGTACCGGCCAGCGCCCTGGTTTACAGGCTGCTCCAAAAACTGGGCAAGGACGTAAAACCTTTCATATGGATCGCGGCTATAGGCGTCATCGGTGATTACGCATTTGAGGACTGCAAGGACCTGCTGGATGAATGCATGAAAGTGTATCCGGAGATTGGCAAAGACCCCAAAAGCTCGAGACTGGCGGAAATTTCCGATGGGATGATGTCGGCTGTGGTGTTGCATGGTGACAGGGGGGTTAGGAAAAGCCTGGAGATTCTCCTGCAGGCTGACAACTTCGCCAGCTTGTTGAACAACAGCTACATTGTAGGCTGCAAGAAAAAGGTCAGAGGTGAAATCAAGTCGGTTTTGTCCGATTTCAAAAAGAATGCAAAGGAATATCCAGACCTTGATTTGTTTATTTACAGGATCAAGAGCAGGCTGAATATCGCTTCCACCATATCCACGATGTTGGCAGAAAAACATCCGGATAAGATAATACTGGTTACGAAGCATGGCAAGCAGTATGTAAAGATATCCGCGAGGTATCAGGCCGGGGCTATAAACCTGAGCGACTTGCTGAAGAGAACCGTCGCCGGTATAGGTTTCGGCGGCGGTCACGAGAAGGCTGGTGGTGCGCTTGTAGACAAAAATCACATGCGCGAATTTGAGAGGAGGCTGCTCGCCAGGATAACGGAACTCAGAGCAAGGTAATGAGGAAGACACCCGCAACCATTATCACGGCTCCTGTTAATCTCCCCTTGAGATTTTTCTCTTTGAAAAGCAATGCCCCGAAGATAACGCTCATGATGGCGCTTGTTCTTTTTATGGATATCAAATAGACGACCAGGGTCATCGTGATTGCCGTCATCTGGAACGTCAAAGTCATGGCACTGAATAAACCGACAGGCAATAAGGCTTTGATGTTTCTTGGAATCTGCCTTGCACCATCCCCTGATTTCAAATACATTATCGGGAACATGACGGACATTACGAAAATATTCACGGAAACGATCCAGAATATGGGGCTCGAGTTCAGGACTCCGACCTTGTCGAAATTGGCTGTTATGCTCCATATGAAAGCTACGCCAAGCATCAATCTAGGACCCCTTTCCTTTAGCAGGGATCTGAACGGAGACAGCAGGCCACCGCCTCCCCCCTTGTTCTGTATGTTCAAGATGTAGGATCCGAAAACTATCAGGAATATGCCTATGATGCCAAAAGCGGACGGGAATTCGGCCACTATCAAAGGGGAGGTCATGAGCAAAAAGAGGGGCGTGAAAGTCACCATTGGCACCGTTATGGATAGGTCTGAATCCTTTATGGCACGCATGTACAAGACCGTTGCTACAACATTCAGCCCACCGCCAACTAAGAGCGCAAAGGCAAAATCCTTTCCCAGTGGGGGCATTTCCGTAATGAACAGCAAAGGGAGAAGAAAAGGCAGGGCAAAGGCCCTTATGGACCAGGCGAGCGTGTATTCGTCGATGCCTGCCAGGGAAAGAGATTTCTTGCTGGCCACGTCTTTCATAGATTCGCATAAGGCCGTTAAAAAGGCCAACAAGGCCCACAACATAATATAAATTCGAGGAAGGGGTATTAATAAGAACAGGATTCAGAATAAGATTGCTATCCCTATCAGATTGCTATCCTTTCGGTTTCATCATCACGAAGAGATGGTCTTTTTCATACGGCTCAAGCTCCACCTTGTACAGGATTTTAAAGTGATGTTTCAGTTTTTTCAACTCCTCAGCGTATACCTGGAGCGGATCCTTCGTCACGTCTATACTCCTGGCCTTTATGGCGATTATAGCGTATCCGTCGGGTTTTAAGAATAGTTTGGCGTTCCTGATTATGATGGGTGTCTGATCGTCGCTAGCGACATCCTCGTAAACGACATCGACCGGTTCGACCCAGGCATATCCTTCCGGTTTTCTGGCATCTGCCAGTATGGGTATTATGTTTCCTCTGTTCTCCGCAGCGATGTTCAAATCCCTTACAGACCTCTCTGAGATTTCAACGCCGTAAATGACACCATCCGGGCCGATTATGTCAGAAAAGAAGCTTGCAGTCGCGCCTGCCGCAACGCCGAGGTACAAAATCTTGCACTTTTTCTGGATCGGAAAGATATTCAGACCACGCATAATGGCCGCAGCCGGCTTGCTTTTGGTAGGGTCCCATTCCCTGTAGTCATTCTTGCCGAGCCTGAGCAAACTTTTTGCGTAGGTGCTGTCGCCTTTCACTAGCGCACTGGTAAAAAGCTGCTTCCTCTTCTTCCATACGCCTGGAAATATCTCTCTCATAAACTCTCATCATTTCTTTGCTATAAATTCTTTTAATCCCTTTCCTCACAGCACCATTTTGCTCTTCACGCTGAATTCAATAAAAGATTGGAACCCAAAAAGCTATCTGGAAAGATATTCCATTTTTGTTTTTTATGAAAATCGAAATCAATAGGCTACAAATTGGCAATTGAGGATGTAATGAAAAGTAGTATCCCAGATATATAAATTAGAGTATGGAAATATTTTTAAATCAAACATACAATATTTAATATTAAATCCCACCAATCCCACACAGGCCCCAGCGGCGGATGTAATGCGAAGTGATGATATGAACAGATGTCAGATATGTCAGGAGCCCATCTGGAAGAGCCAATGGCCTTCGTTTAAAGAGAGGATAATGCATAAATTCGTCTGTTTTTATTGCTTCAGCAAGCTTAAGAGCTGTGACTACAAGCCCACAATTGCCAATAAAAGCGATTTGGTTGTCTGCGACAGATGCGGCGAAGTTGTGGAAAACGTCAAAAAGACCGATTCTGGTTGGCTTTGCGAAGACTGCGTGGAATAGAAATCTACAGGCGCTCACCACTTTTGACAGGCAAATCTTCGGCCAACAAATCGAAAACGGACTCCTCTATTCCTTGCCTCATCAAAGGTATGTTTTCACTTGATGCAAGGCCTATCCTGAACCTTTTTCCTCGGAACATGCTGTAAAATTCATCAACGGCATCAGTGTGATGCATATCGGAAGCATCGTATATTCCACCACCTCTTGTCGCTATGGTCTTCCGTTTATCTTCTCCGAAAAACAGCATCTCGCTGGCCTGTCTTGGAACGCCAATGCGGCACCTTACCAATTCATCGAAACTTGGCATCTTGGATTGAGAGTGATGCGGCCAGGAAGAAGTACCTCCGACTGGAGGCGGCCATTGCGAGACGTATATCTCCCTGTGGAGAGGCCTTTCCTGCCCTCTATCAACAAGGCTCGTCACTGCGAAGTATCTGCCTTTCTTGCCTTTTTTAATATCTTCTATCCTGACGAGGCATTCTCTGAGCTGGTTGGCGCCACCGGGATTCACGGGCTTGGTTCTCTTTACTATTGTGAAGACCCCGCAGTAACCGCCGCCATTCTCGGGAACGCTGACAGCGTCCCTTGCATCGGTTGTGCTCTGTCCCGTAAGCTTAGCTGAACCAGTATTTCCATAACGGAGGAAGGTACCGCATTTCCTTTCTACCTTGGCGAATGCGCAGTTCCTCGAGAAGTCGTTGACCTTCACGAGAACCGTGTCACCGGGCTGAATCGTGTAAGGGTCATCGTTCTTCTCCCTGTCACATTTATCGCCGATTACGACGGGCATGCTCCCTACGAATCCGTACGGCTTGAAACCGGGGGCATAGTTAACGATATCTATCCTGTAAGTCCCGCCTCTGGTCAGGCGGCAGCTCCCCTGATAATTAGTTGCCATAGTCTTTCTTGGGAATAAATTTTAAATCACTTGTTCTGCTTTTTCCCACCAGGTTTCCTAGTTCTGCTTCTTCTCATCTTATCCTTGAAGTCGGCCAGCAACTTTTCGCTTATGTCCCTGCCCGTGTAGAAATCGGCCCTGGCTGCCATCGTAAGCTTGGATGCCAGCAGCCTGGCAACCCACCCTTTCTCGTTCTTTGGCGCTTTCTGTATCAGCGGATGGGCAAATATCACCCCGAATTTCGGCGCTTTTCCCTGACCTCTCAAGTGCCTGAACAGTGCCTTCTCAGCTCCGAGCAACTGGATTGTGCTTGCCGATAACTTGGCGAGGCGCTCCAGACCACCTGCGTTCGCAACCAGCCTGCAAGCTATCAGGGGCCCTGCAACCGCCGACAGGTTGGGGATAACAACCCTGCTCTCCTTTCTTATGTACTCAGCAACGTATTCCCTTGTTCTGTAAAGCTCTGATAGACTTTTCGCATATTCCTGGACAGCGGACAGGTCTTCATCGGAAAACGGCATGCCGGCGGATATCTTTGAATACCTGAGCAGGCGCTTGTCCTTGATATTCTCCCTTTTTCCCTGCTCATGGATTATCCTTGCAAGATGCTCGTGGGATTGTATGAGCTTGTCGGCCTCAGGGAAGTAGAGTCCGTACCACTCCCTCATCCTTTCGGACAGTGTGTTTATGACCCTGTCCAGCTCGTCCACCACACCGACAGTGTGCATCAACATCTTGTCAGGCTTCGGCCTTCTGAGCTCATGTTTCGTCAGAAAAACGTTAACCTTGCTTAGCAGCTGGTTCAGCTCGGATTGTGACTGGACGAATCCGAGATTGAGGGCAAGCCTTCTGAAATCCTGCTGCAGGGCATGCTTCCCAGGGTTCTCCGGTTCGTACATGCATTTGATGCCGGGGAAATCCATCTTCTTATCCCAGATTACCTCCTTGTAGCCTGACGAAATCAGGTCCTTGAGCAGGGATTCCTCCTCGGGGACAAGCTCGCCCTTTTTCACCTGATTCAGTCTAGCCGCTATCAATTCGGGATTTGCCTGGAACAGGACATAATGAACGATGCTCCCCTTTCCCTTCGTCTCGCCAAAGGCGAACGTTCCGATTATGTTGGTGGCGACGAACACTTTCATGAGAAATAATTGTGCCGGTTAGGATTTATTAAAGGATGGGTGCCCATGCCGGTTCTTCTTTGCCGAGTCAATCATGCCTGGAAACAGCCAGATTAGCCTAACATTTAAAAATGATGCCCGCCTTCTATAACGTCCATGTACCAGAAACTATTGTATGTGTGCTACAACAACAAGGGAAGGAGCCCTGCCTTAGAGGCATTTACAAAGTACTTCCTGGAGAGGCAGGGAAAGAAAGGGATCATCGTGGAATCCGCAGGCGTGGGAGCAGAGAGCATAAAGTCGCTCAGGAAGAAGAGCTCCCAGATAAGCAAGATGACAAGGCGGATAATGCACCATGACTATGGCCTTGATTTGGGCCATATGATGATAAGGCATCTGGGGGAGGTTGGATATCATTGGGACGCCGTGCTAGCGGTAGACCGGGACATCGTTGAATTCATAGCGGAGGATTTCCCTGGATTCTATCCCAAGACCATGCTGGCAAAGGAGTTCGCAGGCTACAGCCACAGTCACAACATAGAGATCCACGGCCCTTACCATTACCAGAATGAATACCGTGCCAATGACTGGTCGGAGAGGCTAGGATACAATATCATGCTGAACGAATGCAAGAACGTTTCAAGAAGGATAGCAAAGAAATTTGAAAATTAACTCCACAAAATATTTGATTTTTTAAGTCGGATAATCTACAGATAATATGGATTATCTGACAGTCATTTTCAGTCTGGTAGGAGGTCTGGCCCTTTTTCTTTTTGGAATACGCATTCTTAGCGACGGCCTTAAGAAGGCTGCAGGAGACAGGCTGAAGACTGCGCTGGAAAAACTAACATCAGGCAAGCTCAGGGGAGTCGGGACGGGAGCCGCGGTCACCGCGGCCGTGCAGAGTTCCAGTTTGACAACGGTAATGCTCGTTGGACTGATTAATGCAGGCCTGCTCAGCCTGGAAGGGGCCGTGCCTGTGATAATGGGCGCAAACATAGGCACAACCGTTACTGCCCAGCTGATATCGTTCAAGGTTGGTGCGTTCGCATTGCCGATACTGGCCATCGGTTTTGCCATGCAGTTCTTGAGAAGGGAAAAATACGTCCATGCCGGTCAGGTTATCCTCGGCTTTGGTTTGATTTTCCTTGGAATGAACATAATGAGCGAGGGTGTCAGCCCGTTAAAATCCTCCCCCCAGGTAGTTGAATTATTGGCTCTTTTGGGGGATGTGCCAATCCTCGGCATACTGGCGGGGGCCGGATTCACGGGGGTGGTACAAAGCTCTAGTGCTACTTCAGGGCTGGTTATCGCGATGGGGATGGGCAACTTGATAGATTTGAATTCGGCAATCGCCCTGATCCTTGGTGCGAACATAGGGACCTGCGTCACTGTCTTGCTGGCTTCAATCGGCGCATCACTCTCAAGCAAGAGGGCAGCCCATGCTCATCTGCTGTTCAATATAGCAGGCGTTGCCATCTTCTACCCCTTCCTCAGCTACTTTTCACAGCTGGTTGCATTGACAGCCGCTGAACTGCCCAGGCAGATTGCAAATGCGCACACAATCTTTAATGTCATGACTACCCTTGTTCTCTTGCCCTTCGCGGGAATTCTGGTTGTTATTGTCAAGAAGACCGCACGGGGGGATGAAATAAAGATTGACAGGGGAACGAAATTCGTTGACAGGAGGGCCCTGGAGACACCGTCTGTTGCCCTGTCATTGGCCTCTAGGGAAACAGAGAGAATGGCGAAAATATCGCTGAGCATGATAAAAGACTGCGAAAAAATATTTACAAAATACGACAGCAGGGCCGTACTGGCGGTGAAAACAAAAGAGGAAGCCGTCGATGAAATTGATAATCTGATTGAGAAATATTTGGCCAAGATAGCCCAGAGGAGTTTATCAAACAAGCAGTCAATGATGGTTGAAATCATGATACACAACATATCGGACATAGAAAGGGTTGCGGACCATGCAGATAACATCATTGAAAGGCTGGAGTACAGCGAAAAGGAGGGATTGGGCTTTTCAGGAAAAGCCAAGCGCGAACTGAGGGAGATGTTCAGTAAGACTGTGTCCAGTTATTCCGATGCCATAAAAGTATTGTCAACAGGGAATGTAAAATTGGCGCACAAGGTCTTGGATATGGAGGTCGAGCTGGACAAAATGCAGAAAAGGCTTGAGGCAAGCCACCTGTTAAGGCTGAAGAGAGGGGCCTGCAACCCGCAGATAGGTCCTGTGTTCGTAGATATAGTCAGAAACCTGGAGAGGATATCGGACCATGCGCACAACATAGCTTACGCCGTCCTGATGGGATTCTAGATTCTTGGGAAAGGCTATCCGAGGAAGGACGGGAATGATATATTAAAAGGCAGCACGCTTTCTGGGTAAATGCCAGTGAAGTAGTTCATGATCTCGGCAGCTACGAACAAGAAAACAAAAATCAGTATAACGAGGATGATCAAAGCCAGAATAATCTTCTTGTGTCCCTTCCCCTTTTTCTCGCCCTCGAGAACGCCAGCCTCACCGGGCTTCTCTGGTTTCGGTGGCTTTTCAGCTTTACCGGAAGCCTCCAGTATCGCCTCATCGAATTCTTTTTGCGACCATCCATAGGCCACGATGAATTTCCTTATCTCTTCCAGGCTGTGACCTTTGGCCAGGTTGGATTTTATGTATTCGATGAGCTTTTTGTTTGTCATTTTTAATTTATTTGATTAAATTCTTATAAATAATAAAGAAAAAAACTGCTGGTGTTAATGAACAAAACCCTGCTGACATTGGGACTGATAGTGGTAATCGCAACATTGTCGATCTTATACGTTGTACTTAACATCATGGCCCCTTATATAAACATCTGGATTGTGATAATTTTGGCCGCCTTCGTTCTAATCTTCGGATTCATGCTGGGCATAAAATTCATGAGCGAGATGGGGACGTAAGCAGCCAGGGAGCGATGACCGGGGTTTCCAGCTTAATTCGCAACTTTTACACCCTATCACTTTCCAAGCCTTTTTAGCAAAGAATCCGGATCGGTGTAATACTCCGATACGAGCTTTCCAACTTCGTTGATGTCATTTACATCATTTTTCACCATCCATTCCAGTATCCTCTTCTTTTCCGCCAGATTTTTGCCCAATTCCTCCTCGTCCATGCCGGTGAAAAGCCTGATGTCGTTCAAAACGCGATGCGATTTCCCCCACTGCATTATCTGGTCCTTTGAAGGAATCCACCTGAATATGGTATTGAGCTCTATTCTCACATCTTCCATACCCCCAGACGCTATGAGCTCGCTTATCTCCAATACCCTTCTGATGCCCCTTCTTCTGTCCCTGTGCATCACCGCCAAGAGCTGCAGGGATGCCAGCATGGTGGGTGGTATGTTTATGGGTGGGTTCACCAGCCTTCTGAATGTCTCTTCTGCTGTGTTGGCGTGCAGTGTGGAGTAAACCGAGTGACCGGTGTGGATGGCCTCGAACAACACCTCAGCCTCCCTACTCCGCCTGATCTCACCTACCAGAATCCTGTCCGGCCTCATCCTCAATGAGTTGATCATCAAATCCAGCATGTTCACCTCGCCCTTGCCTTCCGGATTTGGCGGCCTTGTGGTCAGGGGCACCCAGTGCATGAAGTATGGCAGTTGCAACTCTCTTGTTTCCTCTATGGATATCACCCTGTGGTTCGGTGGTATGAAAGATGTAAGCACGTTCAGCAGGCTGGTCTTTCCGCTGGCGGTACCTCCGGCAACCACTATGTTAAGCTCGTACTGTATTGCCAACCACAAAAAGGCAGCCACGTCTGAGTTAAGCGTGTCCTCTCTGATGAAATCCGTTATGGCCCATGGCCTTCTGGCGAACTTTCGGATGGTGAGTGTGTTCCCGTGTGATGATATGGGAAAAAGACTTGCATTTGCCCTGTCGCCTGTTGTCATGTACGCATCCATCAGCGGATTTAGGTTGGTTATCTGGGTCCCAACCCTCCTGCCTATGAGTGCCGCATAATTGTAGGTGCTGGTTTCCGAAGGCAGGTATATGTTTGTCTTCAGCCACCCGAGCTTTATGTGATAAGTCCATATAGACTCCTTGCTCGAGTTTATGACCAGTTCCTCCAGGTTTTCGTCCTGCAGCAACATCTCTATGATTCCCAGCCCCAGGGAATTGTGCATGAGTATCCCTGCCAGAGTCCTCTGCTTTTTGATGGAGAGGTGAGGCAGCTCCTCCCGGATGAGGGAAAAGGCCTTTCTGAAGAACTTGTCCTGCAGACCCTTCATTTCGTCCGGGTTCAGAACCTCGCCGAAAGGTATCACGGTCTGCTCTATCATTTTTTCCCTGACATCGTCCAGCACGGCCTTGGTAGCTGGCTCCACATCCGGGCATTCAATCTTGTATATAGGCACGAATTCATTTGGATCTCTGTATATTGTCACGCTTGCAGACACGCCGTCTACCTCGAATTCGTAGCTGGCGATTACTTTAACTGCACTCTTTGGTTCGGCAGCAGGCGGAATCACATCTTTCTCTACCTTTTTTTTCGGTCCTGCCTTTGGATACTTACTTTTTCTTGGCATGCTTCTCCTTTAAGATCTCCAGCTTAGGGTCACCAATGGGGGGATAATGAAGCTTCACGAGCTTGTACTCCTCAAGAATTTTACCCCACTCTTCTATTTTGCTTTCGGGAACATTAAACTTTTTTGCTGCCTTGGAGAACTTTATCGAACCTTCTTCTTTCACCAATGCCAGCAACTTATCTATGTCTGTCTCAAGTTTCGGCTCCTCGATTTCCAGTTCCCTTTTCCTGAGCAGGGGATGCTCTGAAAGGTATTCCGATATCACGCTGACCACATCCGCCCTGGTGATTATGCCTCTCAGCTTCCCCTTGTCCACAACCGGCACCCTGTTTATATCCTTTTCCTCCATGATTTTTATTACCTTGCCCAGATCATCACCGGGCTTTACAAATACCAATTTTTTGGTCATGAAGTGCTTGGCTTTCAGGGACGCCTTGTCTTTCATTTCTTTTTTTTCTCCCTCTATCATAGAAATGAGGTTCTTGTTTGATATGAATCTCATGATGTCCGATTCGCTCACCATTCCGATGGGCTTGTTACCGGTTGCCACTGGAGCACCGCTGATTTTTTTCTCCGAGAAAAGCTCGACTATATCGTAAAAGGTGTCATCAGGCCTTAACGATACCACGTCCTTTATCATTATGTCTTTCACTTTCATGGCGAACAATTTATATTTTGGGTCTGGGAATTTAAATTTGAGAGGTTGTAAGCGGCTTTGTGAAAAGACTAGGCTGCATTTAACATCAGGGTTAAAACCACATCTTTTTCATCTTGCTAAAACCAGCGCCGACGTTATAAATTTAATCCATGCCGAACAAAACTAAGTATGCCAATAATAGGTTTGACAGGAAAGAGGGGCTGCGGCAAGGATACCGCTGCAAAATATCTGCTCGAAAAATATGATTTCAAGATGCTGGATTTTACAAAAGACGTTCTTGCGCCCATTCTGGTGCAACAGGGCAAACCCGTTACCAGGGAGAACCTTATAGATATTGCCATGCTTGGCAGGAAAAAAAGCCATAACGGGATATGGGCGGAAAAACTTTGTGCTAATATAAAACAGAGAGCCGGCAAGGACTTCGTAATTTCGGGGGTGAGATTCAGGGAAGAGGTAAAAGTTTTCAAGCAAGATTTTAAAGACGATTTCAAACTGGTGGCCATCATATGCGATGACAGGCTCCGCTATGCTCGGGTGAAAAAAAGAGGGACAAAGAACGAGGCTGATATAAGCTTCGAAAAATTCATGAAAACGGAAAAAAAGGAAACGGAAAGGGTCATCGCCGGTACAATGAAGATCGCTGATTTTGCCATAGACAACAACAGAACGCTGGACGATATGTACAAGGAAGTCGACGAAGTGATGAAAATATTAAAAAGATAGTGTAGATAATATTTATTCAAAGCCTCGGTAGCTCAGTTGGATTAGAGCGATCGGCTTGTATCAGCCCGTTTACAAACGGTATTGTAAGCCCTAGAGGGCGATGAACGCAGGATACCGGTAGGTCGAGGGTTCAAGATAAGCTTTTTGCCCCAGCAAGCGGCAGGAACAAGTTCCCTTGTTTCCCCTGAAAGCGGAAACGTGCAAAAGCCTTGAGGAAAAGTACGCTTCCGCACAAGAATGCAAAGAGCTTAGGAAAATCCCTCCCGAGGCTTCTTCACTATTTATAATGTCAATTGATATCGGTTTTGTTAAAGAAAAATAAAGCCCCTTGGAGGGGTTGCACATCTCTTAGAACCAATACTTTCTTCCTTACATGATATTATCCTCCTTTCTTATATATTTCTCTTCTTCCAAGACAAAAATGTCGGGGTTTTTCCCTCTAAAGGCTCTCCCCAAAAAGTATGATTATCACTTCGAGATATTCACTCAGCTTTTTCGCATAATAATGTCCGACGGTGGAACTAATTTTTTCAGTGAATGTTCAAAGACAAACTTGCTGTTCAAAAGAGAAACCCAGTCGTGTGTTCCGCATTACCCACCGATTTGCCAAGATTCTCCAGAATGATCTTCCCCCCCGTTTTCTTGTTTTCAAGTCCAAAATCGGAGATAACCGCAGGATACTCGTTGTAAACCAACTTGTTTGGAATGAAACCAAGAGCCCTTTTTCTGAATGTCCATGAAGAATGGGAATATGGATTCACAGTGAATTTCATTTTTTCATCATCATTCTCGCTCGATACTGTAAAAGTGGGCAGATCTTTCCCCACCTTCTTTACGTTTATGTCGGTGAATTTGTGCATTCTCCTGCCATCAAAAAACGATACGTCCTTCTTGATAGACTTCCCGAGCAGATGTGGATTGAAGTAAGTCAGAATGCCACCTTTCTCAAAATGGAATATACCCCAGTACCAGTTTGGTGATGGCGCGTTCACAAAAACCCTTTGGAAGTAAGCACTTCCATGAATTTGTCTGTTCTTGATTTTTCCAGTCAAATTGAGATGGTTCAATCTTATTATGGAATAGCCCTTATTTCCAAAGTAAGTATTTGAATGGCAATTAGGCATCACAAACTTGTGTTTGTTTCCTGCTTCTGCAATGAATTCGAAATCGTTACCAATTCTTATAATGTTCTTGTTTTTACTCACCGCAAATGAGGTGGGTATGGCAGAGTCTGCCGAGAGTTCTTTATCTGTCACGTTTATGTAACAACGCTCAAGCAAGAAGTTGTGGTGCATCTTTTCCCCATCAAAGTACCATGAAGCAACAGCACCATGAAGTTTACCCCTGTCATTAGAATCACTTGATTTGATTTTCAGATTGTTGCAATCAATCACCTTCTCATTTTTTGTGGACCAGAGTATCATCAGCTGCCGTGGTTGAGCAGGATTCCTTGGATTGTTGAAGAAGAACAGCCAAAACCACCACCACCAAGCTCCATGGGGCATGGGTTCGTCTTTTATGTTGAAAACTTCCCCTTCCATATCAATCAAATTCAATCTGCTTTTTGATCCCATTCAATATAGTTCACACGTTTACTATTTTAAATTGCCTTGAAGTTAAATTGCCTCGACGGCATGACACATTTTTATCTAAAATTCCAGAATCGGCCAGAAATCCTTTTGAATGAGAAAATGCGCGACTCCCCAAAGAAATCGTGCAACCCCTCCAAGGGGCTTTGCCTTTTTCAATTTCAAAAAGCCTGGCTGCTAATTAGATATTCGATGAATGCCACAAAGGGTTCGAAAATATCGCAAAATATCATTTCTTTGTCGAAGTAGCAAAGCAATACTAAAAGTAGTATGAAGAACACCGCAACTACCACGATAAACCCTATTGTCGTTGTCAAGCTACCTTTCATTATCTATTTTTGGCCAAGGTTCTTAAAATATACGTTTGCCATCTAAGATTCGGCATTTTCTCCGAAATGGCTCAATTTTAATTTTTTATAAGTCTGCATCTAGAAGAAATGATCATGGGGGATGGGGAAGAAAAGTTGGAGTATTTTGAGAGCAAGGCTAAAAAGAAGTACAGGAAGAAATACAAGAAGAGGGTAAAGTACAGGGAAATCAAGGGTATTCACTAATTTATTGAACAAAATGGACGTCTTCGAGGGGCTTGTGTTTTGGTGTAAAAACAAAAAGCTTTAAAATCTTTTTAAAGCATATCAACTTTAGAATAAAAGAAAAAAGAAAAAAACTAAAAGATATCGTGGGGTCGCACGATGTGGGTCAAGTTTGACTTGCACAAAGTCGTGAGGTAGTTTGGCTATCCTGGCGGGCTCCAGTCCTCAGAGTCTGGAGCATAGACGGGTTTTTTGATGCCCAGATGATAGAGAAGAAACCCGCTCACGTGGGTTCAAAATAAGCTTTTAGAAAAAATAGCAAGAAGGCTTGAGCAAAAATAAAGGCTGTATGGAACTCCCATCGACCCCACTTTTTATTTTTCCAATGGAACGGGATTCAGCTTTACTTCTTCTCTATGTAAACTGCCGCGAAAAGCAGCACGAAACCCACCACAATCGATACGATGAAGTTGTATACTGGAGACTCCGGCTGCAATATCAGATTCGCTCCGCTGTGGATTACCATGGTTACGGCGAACCCGAACATTGGTATCGAAACTATCCTTCTGGCGGATCTGCTCCTGCTGCTAACGCCCTTCCCTATCCACGCCACTGTGCCAGCCAGCCAGAAGTAATACGCCGAGGCCGACAAGAAGGCGGCAACGGTCTCGAAAAAACCCATCACCAGCCAGTCGGCCATTAGTGTATATCCCCAGTACGCGGCAAGCGTGGCAAAGACTATGCCAAGAATGTACGTGAAAAAAGCGAACCTTTTTCTTGTGAACGCATCGCTGAGCTCGTCTGCGGCTCCTGTGAAATAAGCCTCGAGCCTGAAGCCCTTGATAACCAGATAAGCGCCCAGCACGCCCATTATGGCCCTCCACCCTTCAGCGCCAAAAATCGCAATAAGCAAAAAGGCTATGGCGGGCAGGCCAAAAACCAGCCTGGACATCTTAGGATTTTCCAGTGACTCCTTGATGAAATCCTTCACCTTGTAGTAGGTCGACTCGAGCTGCTCGGACTGCTTCACCACAACCCTTTTCACGGAAAGTATTGGAATCACTGACTGTATGATTGGGATGATCTGCTCGTCCTCGCTCCCGTCGGTAACCAACACCGCGAAATTTGCCCGGAAGTGCTTGAGCACCGTGTCCAGCTGCTCTGCTATTTTCTTATCGGATTTTATGCCGACATCCCTGTCGCCGGACAGCACGGAGACCTCAGAATCGTATTGTTTCTTTAGTTCTTCGTAAACCCTGACTGCCTCGAACATGCTGTTGAAATCAGTATCACCGGGGTCTTTCATGCCCAGCTTTGTGGCAGCATCGATAACCTTTTCCCTGCCAATGACGGGTCCATCCACTTCAGCCTTTTCGCCCAGATCATCGTCCCTGTCTACGCAAAGAACAACAATCCTGTCCTTTTTGCCAGCTTCCATACATTAAGATAACGTTAAAAGAAATAAAAAAGGTACTGGAAAGGGTTCGTAGGGAAAAACCGAAGAATCTAGGCCGTTTTGGGTATCCATGAGCCAGAGAAAATTGTTGGAAAGTATATAAACCTAAACTTTTTATAATACTAAAAGAATATTATTTCATTGCTAGGAGTTGGACAGTTATATATCAAGATTATATATCATTATCAAATAAGGAGGCTTTATGCAACCGATACCTTCGGGCGCTAACTATATGGCATACGACAGGACCATCGTGGTCTTTTCACCTGACGGAAGGCTTTTGCAGGTGGAGTATGCCAGGGAGGCTGTAAAGAGGGGGAGCACGTCCATCGGCATAAGACTAAAGGATGCCATTGTACTGGGCGCGACCAAAATAACCGCCCCTCTTGGCGTAGCAGAATCCTATAAGAAAATATATGAAATAGATTCCCATATAGGCCTTGTTAGTTCCGGACTTTTGAGCGACGCGAGGGACCTGGTAGAGTTTAGCAGGGTCAGGGCGCAGATAAACAGGATAACCTACGGCGAACCAATATCCGTGACATCCCTGACCAGATACATATGCGACAGGAAGCACATGGTCACCCAGTATGCGGGCGTGAGACCGTACGGTGTTGGCCTGTTGATCGGCGGGGTCAATAAGCACTCTGCGCTGTACGAGACAGACCCCTCAGGCACCATGATAGAGTGGAATGCCCAGGCGATTGGCAGGGGTGCTGAAAAGGCCAGGAAGGTCTTGGAGAGGGACTACAAGGACAACATGGACGTCTCCTCAGGGGTAAAGCTCATCATCAAAGCGTTGCGGGCAGGTGAGCGGGAAGCCAGCGTCGAAAACCTCGAAATAGCCATAGTCAAGGCTGACAGATGCAAGAGACTGGGACCCGAAGATATCAAGAGTTACGCTTAAAAGATTTCTTTAAAGTAACAGGTGTACATCATGGTTTCTGTGGAACAAGCTACTCTGGCAAGGCTATCAAGGGACGGGCTTGCCTTTGAAATACTGGTCGATCCGGATCTTGCGCTGAGATTCAGAAAAGGTGAGGATGTCAGCATCGAGAACGTTCTGGCTGCGCAGGAGATATACAGCGACGCGAAGAAAGGTGAGAGGGTACCTGCTGAAAATCTGCAAAGGGTTTTCCACACCATCGACATATTCACAATCGCGAAGGGCATAATAAAGCACGGCGAGCTGCAGCTCACGACCGAGCAGAGAAGGCATTTCGTGCTGGAGAAAAAGAGGCAGATAGCGAACATCATATCCAGGCAGGGCATGGACCCAAAAACCAAGACCCCTCACCCGCCAAACAGGATACTGAACGCCATGGAGCAGGTTCATGTCAACGTTGATCCGTTCAGGTCGGCAAAGGAGCAGGTGAATGATGTGCTGTCCAAGATACAGTCCATAATTCCCATATCCCTAGAGTCCGTCGAAATTGCCATCCGGGTCCCGATCGAGCACGCGGGTAAGGCGAGTTCCGAGGTCCGGAAAATAGCTCCGGTAAAGAACGAGGAGTGGAAGAGCGACGCGTGGATAGCGCTGCTCGAGATACCAGCCGGGATGCAGTCGGAAATCTACGACAGCCTGAACAAGCTCACCGGAGGCTCGGTAGAAGTTAAAATACTTAAGGAACACAAGATATAAGGATTGTTATAAATACTTTTGCATCTGATATAAGGATTGGTGCTAAAAATGGAGAAATTGCTTAAACATGAAAGGGACTTCGTAACGCCAGGCGATAAGATAGTGGAGAGCATGGAGTTCTTGCCCGGCAGGAACTGCTTCAGGGATGGAGACAGCATATACGCAAAAAAGCTCGGGCTGGTTATCGTTGAGGGCAGGGTGTTGTCCGTAATACCGCTCAACGGCGTGTACATGCCGAGCAGGGATGATATGGTGATAGGCGAGGTTACCGACGTTCAAAGCAACGGCTGGGTAATCGACATCAGATGCCCATACCAGGCATATCTCCCATTGTCAGGGGTCAGGGGCTTCATAGACTCCAGCAAGACGGACATATCAAGGATTTATGACGTCGGTGACATAATATACGGCAAGATAAAGATGGTCAACTCAAGCATGTCCGTGCATATTTCCATGTACGACAGGATATGCAGGAAGTTCAGCGGCGGCCGGTTGGTTTCTGTCAACCCAGCCAAGGTTCCCAGGATCATAGGAAAGAGCGGTTCCATGATAGACATGATAAAAACGAAGACCGGATGCAGGATAGTGGTAGGTCAGAACGGGCTGATGTGGTTAGAAGGGGAAAAAGAATCGTTTGCAATCCAGATAATCAGGCTGATCGAAGAGAAGTCTCACATGGGGGGGCTTACCAACGAGGTTGAAAAAATACTTGCTAGAGGTGTTATAGATGAAAAGAAATGACGGCAGAAAGCCGGAAGATTTGAGGCCATTGGAGATAACGGCAGGTGTCCTGCAAAACGCCACCGGTTCTGCCATGGTCAGGATGGGCAGAACGATTGCGGTTGCCGGGGTCTTCGGTCCAAGGGAAATGTTTCCAAGGAGGTTGCAGGAATTCGGCAGGGCTTGCCTGAAATGCAGATACTTGATGGCCCCATTCTCTACGGATGAGAGGGCAAGGCCGGGACCGTCGAGAAGGAGCAAGGAGATAAGCATGGTGGTCCGGAATGCGCTCGAGCCAGCAATATTCCTTGAGGACTATCCGAAGGCGGCAATAGACGTTTACATAGACATTATTCAGGCGGATTCCGGCACAAGGACGGCCGGCATAAACGCCGCGAGCGTTGCGCTTGCGGACGCCGGCGTTCCCATGAGGGGGCTGGTTGCGGCGGTAGCGGTCGGGAAGATAAACGGGAAATACGTGGTGGACCTGGCGGGCAAGGAAGAAGACGAGAGCGATTGCGACCTGCCCGTTGCCTACCTGCCGAGAGATGGCAAGATATCGTTGTTGCAGTTCGACGGCAGCCTGCCCAAAAAAGACGTAAAAGAGTTGGTAAAGCTCGCGACCAAGGCATGCGAGGAGATACACAAGCTCCAGCAAGAAGCTTTAATGAAAAGGTGGATGAAATGATCTTGCAGGAAAATTTCATATCGAAACTGGTATCAAAGAACCTGAGAATGGACGGCCGGCGCCTTGACCAGATCAGGGAGATAGTGATAGACCCCAAGCCCATAGAGAAGGCGGAAGGCTCGGCTCTGGTCCAGCTAGGGAAGACGCAAGTGATAGCCGGCGTAAAGCTGGACATTGGTGCGCCTTTTTCCGACAAGCCCGACGAGGGGGTGTTGATGACTGGTGCGGAGTTCTCACCCATTTCGAGCCCTGATTTCGAACCGGGACCGCCGAGAGAGAACAGCATTGAGCTGGCAAGGGTGGTGGACCGGGGGATCCGGGAGTCGTCCACATTGGATATGTCCAAGCTGTGCATAGAGCCGGGAGAAAAGGTGTGGATGCTGTTCGTGGACATAAACATACTGGACAATTTTGGCAACCTGATAGATGCGGCTGCCCTAGCGGCAGCGACAGCTCTGAACCGGGCCGTGTTCCCCAAGTATGAGGACGGTGCTGTCATACATACGGAGAAGAGCAAGAAAAAAGTGCCGGTTAAATACAAGCCTGTTGCATGCACGTTCTCTAAGATAGGCGATTATCTGCTGCTCGACGCCAACAGGGAAGAGGAGGACGCAGCGAGCGCAAGGCTGACGATAACAACAAGGGACGATGGCAACGTGGTTGCGATGCAGAAGGGGGGCAGCGAAACTCTCTCAATCGCGGATATAGGCAGCGCACTGGATTTGGCCGTGCTGAAAGGCAAGGAAATCAGAAAATTGATATCATAACTCTCCCCTGCCATCAATTTATAATTTTTTTAGCGGATAGGGTAAGCGATATGAAAACCAAAAAAGTCGGAGCCGCGGGAAGATTTGGCGCCAGGTACGGAAAAAAGATCGGCGTCAACTTTGCCAAGGTGGAGTCTCTCAAAGCGGCCAAGTGGCCCTGTCCTGGCTGCCTGAAAAAGACGATCAAAAGGGAATCGGCAGGCATCTGGTACTGTAGCAGTTGCGGGCGCAGATTCGCTGGCAAAGCTTATAAGCCCAGCTAGTTTATTAATCATATTTACCGGTGATGGCATGTACAAATGCGTTTGCTGTGGAAAGACTGTGAAAGTTGATATCACGACAGCGAAGAAGATAATATGCCCGTCCTGCGGTTACAGGATCTTGGAAAAGGAGAGGCCCAGGGTGGTCAAGAAGGTTTATTCGGTGTGATAAAGATGGTTTCAGAACAGGTTCAGCAGCTGATAATGCAGGCACAGGCCTACCAGCAGCAGTTGCAGGTGGTGGCTACGCAGAAAGAGGCCCTGAATCTGCAAATGATTGAGATGGGAAAGGCATTGGAAGAGTTGTCGCGCCCGAGCAAAGAGGATGTCTACAAGATAATAGGACCTGTCCTCGTTAAGGTCAAAAGGGCGGAAGCGAAGCGTGACCTTGAATCCAAGAGAGAGTTGATAACGCTCAGGATGAAAACACTGGAAAAAAGCGAAGGCAAGCTGAAAGAGAAGCTGGACGAGCTGCGAGAAAAGCTTTCCAAAGCAGGTGATTGAAATGGGGGGGGAAACGGACGAGGTAATCTCCCTGCTTGATGCTATAATAAACGACAGAGGAGTTCCGAAAAACGTCAAGAGCAGCGTAGAGGAAGCGTTTAATATATTGCAAAATCCCAAAGCGAACAATGTCAAGATAGCCGAGGCGGTATCGATACTGGATGAGGTCTCGACGGATCCCAATCTGAGTGTTTATACCCGGACCGTGCTGTGGGACGCGGTGTCAAAACTTGAGGCGCTGAAGTAGGTCATATTTAAAAATTTTTAAATCAGCGATTATAAGGAGGTAATTATGGTACTGAAAAGATTGAGGAAGAGTCTTAGATCCGGAAGCCAACCGGTTAGCGAAAAAGAGGAATACATAGAGGTCGGTGTTGGAGGTGCTGTAGGTTCCGGTCCTATCCCCAGCCAGGGAAAAATAGGAATAAGAATAGAGAACCTAGCTGAATTCGGAGACACCGAAAAGGTTCTTCGCTTCTTGCGGGAAGGGAGCATAGTGATGCTCAAGATAAAGACGCTGAAGGAGAAGGACCTCAGTGAACTCAAGAGGGCCGTTGAAAGGCTCAAGAGAACAATCCTGGCGCAGAACGGGGACTTGGTGGGCGTCGAGCAGGACTGGCTTCTCCTTTGCCCGGAGCACGTGCTCGTGCACAGGTAGACTTTGCCCGCTAGGGCAGGCAAGAGCCGGAATTTTGAGTCAAGTCTATTTTTAAGTATGCAGAGAATTCGAAAAAATATTTCGGTCCGATAAGCAATCAATTGCCCAATTGCACATAATTTTTAATCAGGCAATGCTGAACCAGCACGCGGACCAATAATGGCACTTGCAGCCGCCGTTCTTAATGCAGCAGTCCTTGCAGATATATGCCTTGGCATGCTCGCACCAGACGGTTTTTATGGATATGCCAAGGTGCTCCCCGCTCCTTTTGCAGACGCTGCATTGTCTCATTGCTAGAATTGCCCGAATCCCCTTATAAGCTTGCGCCCAGAAAGTGGATTACCTGCCCCAGGTGGGACAAGGCTATTCCCCACCTAGTCCTTTTTCCTCAGGTATACCCGCTCGATCATTTCCCTCTTTCCGAATCTCTCCACAGCCTTGACCAAGTCGGCTGGCCATGGCGGGTTTTCCATCTTTTTGGATAAAACAAAAGTATCAAGGCTTGAGACATCACGCCACAGGCCGGCCTTGTTAATGAAGTCTTCCAGTTCCTGCCTGCTGGCGTCATTCTTGCCCGGGAATCGCAGCTTCTCTGCCCTCCATATCTTGGCATTGTATCCCGAGCCCGCCACCATGCTCACATTGTTTTCCTTGGCGAATTTGAACAACGCTTCCTTTACATTTTCCATCTCGTCTTCCACCGCCTTCTTCTTTTCCGTCAATTCGGCATATCTGTTCACCAGCTTCACCCCTGGCTCGCTCAAAAATCTGTTGATGGTCATGACTTCCGTCTTCGCTACATGGCCCCATTCGGGGCACATAGGCCTGAACTCGCACCAGTCGCACAATTTTGAGACATGTGTCGGGAACTCGGATGCCGACTCTATTCGCCGGATATTCTCGATCGTCTCAAGTCTCAGCCTTTCAAGCTGCTGCTCTGTTTTTTGCAATGTTATGTCCTGGTTGAAGGAAAGAAAATGCCAGACGAGCTTTATTTTTCCGGCATTGGGATAGCTCCTCGTTACCGCCAGGGCGTACAGTGCAAGCTGCCTGTCCTCGGCAAGATATTCTTTCAGGGGCAGGGTGGAATTGGTCTTGTAATCGTGTATCTCGTATGCACCGCCATCGGTGCATGCAAGCCTGTCCATGTATCCCTGCAGCATGTATCTGCCGTCATTGTCCAGGTCGAGCAGAATCCTCTGTTCAAGCCCCACGGTTTTTGTAGTGTCGAAGGGATGGTGCTTTTTGTAGTAGTTCTGGATGTAGCTTTCACCCATTAGCCTGTAGTTTTCCGGACCGTACTCCCTTCTCACCAGCAAGATAGCAGGGTTCCAGTTCTTCTCCCATTGCTCATTGTAGAAAGCCAGCAGCTGCTCGAGGGTGTTCAGCTTGTGAAAGCGCAAGTCCCTGTACAGCTTCTCCATGACGTGGTGTACCAGGGAACCCATGAAGGCCTCGATTGTCTGCTCGATTTCGGGCCTGACCTTCTCGATGTATTTCAGCTTGTACTTGAATGGGCAATTCTCAAAGCAGGATATCTTGGAATGCGAGTACACGGTCATAATTAATTAACGAAAGAAAAAGATAAATAAATATAAGTTTCACGGACATCCCGCTCTATCGGAATTCTGTCGGAATTTATACCAAATTATGGGTATCTTACTTAAATTTAAGTGCGTGTTAATATAAACTGTGTATAAAGTATGGAAACACTGGGCCTTTTGCTCTACCTTGGGAAGAGGGGCGCAATTAACAGGTACATCACTGTCACCACCCCGCACATGGGCAGCGAGCTGGGCGTATCCCAGCAGAGCGTAAGCAGATGGCTGATTACGCTGGAACATGACGGAATAATATCCAGGAAACATGGAATAAGAGGATACCTGGTCCAGATAACCCCAATTGGCAGGAGAATGTTGCTTGAGATGAGGAACGAGCTGAACGAGATAATAGAATCCAGCGGAAAAATGGTCATGCGTGGGAAAGTGACATCAGGCATGCTGGACGCAAAATATTATCTGGGGATCAGGGAGTACGCCGAAAAGATAAAATCGAGGCTGGGATTTAAACCCTATCCTGGAACGCTAAACATGAGGCTAAACACAATGGATGATACCCAGCACAAGGAGAAGCTGTGCGCCATGCGTGGAGTGGAGATACCCGGATTCAGAAAAGGCGACAGGATATTCGGGTCAGTGAGATGCTTTCCGTGCAAGATAGCGGGAATCAAAGGCGCCGTGCTCATCCCTGAGCGCAGCCATTACGGCTTCGAGGTGCTCGAGATCGTTTCGCCCCACAATCTCAGGCAAAAATTAAAGCTATCGGACGGGGATGTGGTTAAAGTGGAGGTAAAGGTTGATTAGATATGTGCTTGAAAACCAAAATTTTAAATAACAGCAAAACAATTTTAGGGATGGAAAGCCACGAAATCACGGCATGTGCTGCCTTGGCGGCGATTTCAGCTGCGTTGCAGGTTGTGCATGTAGGCTGGTTGTCCCCGTGGGGGATGTGGATAGACCTTGTTGCCATATCATGGATGATTGCTTACTTTTTGTACGGAGGGAGATCCGCTTTCGTGGTTTCCATAGTCGGCGCATTGATAATAACTTTTATAGCGCCCAGCACGTGGCTCGGCGCGATGATGAAATGGTTAGCAACGATGCCCATGTTCCTTGTCCCGCTGGTGATGCAAAAGATATCGAGATTGAAATTGAAAGACTTCAGGAAGCCGTCTCTTTTAGTTTTGGCGATAGTGGCAGCCGTTCTGTTGAGGGGCGCGATAGTCATCCCAGTGAATTACCACTTCGCCATTCCGATATGGACGGGCTGGACCACGGCAGAGGCGATGAATCACATCCCTTGGTGGATTATGTTCGGGATGAACGCGATCCAGGGTGTGCTGGAAGTTTTGGTGGCGTGGCTGCTGGTTTTCAGGTTTAAACTGGACAGGTTCGCGACATGGCAATAGAGATAAAAAATCTCAATTTCAGCTACCCGGGAAAGACCGTCCTGAGGAACATCTCACTTGATATCGAAAAGGCTGATTTTGTAGGCATAACTGGTTCCACGGGTTCCGGTAAGACAACGCTTGCTTATTGTTTCAACGGCCTGATACCAAATTCGATAAGGGGGCGCTTTTCAGGTTCGGTGAGAGTAGCGGGCCTTGACACGAGGAAAAGCAAAATACCGGAACTTGCGAAAAGGGTTGGTCTTGTATTTCAGGACCCTGACTGGCAGTTGTTCAGCCTGTCCGTCCGGGAGGAGATATCATTCGGTCTGCTTAACCTCAAAATGGAAAACATAGAAAAAAGGGTAAGGGAATCGATCAAGATGGTTGGCCTGGAAGGCTATGAGGAAACGGAGCCCCACAAGATTTCCCAGGGACAGAAACAAAAGCTGTGCATAGCATCCGTGCTTGCCATGGAGCCGGACATCATAGTCCTGGACGAGCCAACCTCCCAGCTTGATTACAGGAGCACCATGAACATTTACCGGATACTGGAACGGCTGAACAAAGAAGGCAAGACGGTGATAGTCATAGAGCACAACACGGACTTGCTTGATGCCTACGCGAACAAGGTAGTCCTGCTTGAAAACGGGAGAATAGCAAAATACGGCCCTGCCGAACAGGTCTTTTCTGATAAAAAATTGCTGGAAAAATTGGGTGTCAAGGTACCAGAGGTGTATAAAAAATGAACCCGAAGATTAAGCTTCTGTCACTGATTCTGCTCAGCAGCACGATGTTGTTTTTTACGAACTTCATATTCATATGCATTTTGGCTGTCTCTGTATTAATTCTTATTTTCGTTTTTGGCGCTCAGGAAAATTTTGTCAAATGGATAAAGCCGCTTTTCTTTATTTTCATAATAGTCATCCTGCTTAACACCTTCACCTTTTCCGGCCTTTCTGGTAGCATAGCAGGCTTTCAATTCGGGGTGCTGTACGCGTTAAGACTTTTCGTTCTCATGACACTGGTTTTTCTTTTCGTGCAGACAACCAGCGTCAGCGGGCTGGGTAAGGCATTCGACTTCATGCCCCGCTCTATATCCCAGGTCCTGGTCCTGACCCTGGCGCTCATACCGCAGGTGACCGAGCTAACAGAAAAGATATTGAATGCGCAAAAATCCAGGGGGCTGAACTTCAGGTCTCCCAACATATTCAGGACATACTTCCCGGTTCTTGTTCCCCTGTTCGCCAAGACCCTGGACAGATCGGAGCACATGGCGCTTGCCATGCAGGCCAGGGGATTTGAGAGTGGTTAGTAAACTACCCGCAGCTAAAGCATGTGGGCTTCCTTGCGACACTGGGGTGAAATGAAAAAACGCTGATGTTATGACATGCAGAACTCCGGATAATCCCAATGTTAGAAGTAAGTTAGGGGTGTCGGTTTTTCGTTCAATTAACACTTGCAATTTAATGTTGCAATAAGATTCGGGGCAATGCAAGCTAAGAAACGATATCTTTATGGTGATTCATGGTCAAATATGCACATGAAGAACGAGTTCAACCTCAAAGTTCAGAATATCGTTGCCTTTACAGCTCTTGACAAGACTGTTCTATTGGACACACTTCTTGAAAAGGTGGAAAATACCGAGTGGCATCCTGAAAAGTTCCCGGGCCTGATCTACAGGATGAAGGACCCGAAGGCAGCCGCACTGATTTTTCCGCAAGGTAAAATCGTCTGCACAGGCACAAAGTCTCTTGAAGAGCTTGATATAGCAATGCATAAGATAGTGAATAGAATAGGAGAAGCCGGGATAGCGATACCGGATAAATTTGACACGAAGGTGGAAAACATAGTGGCCTGCTCTAAAATCGAGGGCAATCTGAATTTGGAGAAAATAGCAGTTTCATTAGAAAATTCCGAGTTCGAACCCGAATCATTCCCTGGGCTTGTCTACAGGATCAAAGAGCCGAGGGTAGCCTTCTTGCTGTTTACATCAGGGAGAATAGTCTGCGCTGGCGCCAGGGACGTGGAATCGATTCAGAGGGCGTTGCATATATTCAAGGAGCACCTGGAAGGCATCGGCGTAAAGGTGGTGCCTGAGAGGTGAAAAATGAAAGCAGATAATCTTGATATTCTCTTCAAACCAGAAACTATAGCAGTCATCGGAGCCACTAACAAAAAAAGTAGCGTTGGCTATGGTGCTCTGAACAACCTAATCGGTAGCGATTTCAAAGGGATAGTGTATCCAGTAAATCCAAAGAGAAGCAGCGTTCAGGGTGTCAAGTGTTTCCCCTCTGTAGGAAAAATACCAGACAAAATAGATCTTGCGATTATCGCAACACCTGCGAATACTGTGCCTAAAATAGTCGAGGAATGCGGTAGTGCAGGAGTCAGTGGTGTCGTAATCCTCTCTTCCGGTTTCAAAGAAGCTGGGGAAAGGGGGCAGGTTATGTTTAATGAAATAAAAAAGAGTGGGATAAAGTACGGCATGAGAATCCTTGGGCCAAATTGCTTGGGCTTCATAAGGCTTTCTGCCAACCTCAATGCAAGCTTTTCAAAAAAAAGGCCACAACCAGGCAGAATTGCATTTATATCCCAAAGCGGTGCCCTCGGTGCAGCCGTTATTGATTGGGCAGTACAGCAAAATGTTGGCTTCAGTTGTTTCGTCTCTGTCGGGTCAATGGTGGATATAGGATTTCATGACCTGATAGATTACTTCGGTAACGATCCAGAAACATCAAGCATTCTGATTTATATGGAATCCCTTAATGACGCCCGCAGGTTCCTAAGTGCTGCGAGGGCTTTTGCAAGAACTAAACCAATAGTAGTATTAAAGGCTGGAAAAACTTCCGATGGTTCCAAAGCTGTAATGTCTCATACAGGGAGTCTTACGGGCAATGATGCCGTTTTCGATGCTGCATTCAAAAGAGCCGGATTAATTAGGGTTAACACAATCGGGGAATTGTTTGACTGCGCTGAAACGCTCGCCAAACAGAACAGACCATCAGGGAACAGGCTTGCAATAGTAACAAATGCTGGAGGCCCTGGAGTTATCGCAACGGATTACCTTACTGAAAACGGGGGGGAGTTGGCAAAATTATCTGAAAAAAGCATAAAAAAGCTCGACAATTCCTTGCCAGGCTCTTGGAGCAGATCAAACCCCGTTGATTTATTGGGAGATGCGAGCCCTGAAAGGTATAGGAATGCTGTAGGTATTGTATTAGAAGACTGTAATATAGACGGAGTTCTTGTAGTCCTCACCCCACAATCGATGACAGATTCCTCTGCTGTCGCAAATGAGATTCTCATGCTGGCAAAAAATAGCAAAAAGATTGTCTTGGCTTCATGGATGGGCGGCGATGAAGTAAATGAAGGCAGAAGTATACTTGAAAGAGGAGACATTCCAGTTTATAAAATACCTGAAAATGCGGTTAGAAGCTTCTTGAACATGTATAAATACTCAAGTAATCTGGAGTTACTCTATGAAACCCCTGCAAACATCCCTCATGCTTTTTCGCCAAAAACTAGAGAAAACAAAGAAATTATCCGAAGAATCGCAAAAGAAGGAAGGTACGTATTGAGTGAGTCAGAGGCCAAGCAGCTACTTTCTAACTATAGCATCCCTGTTGCAAAAAATGGAATTGCGGAAACGGCAAACCAGGCAGAAGACATTGCATCAAATATCGGATTTCCTGTTGCAATGAAAATTTCCTCGCATGATATAATGCATAAAACCGAGGTTGGTGGTGTCAGAATAAACATAAAATCAAAGGAAGAAGCCAGGAAAGCATTCAAAGATATAATGTCATCGGTAAAGAAGCGCAAGCCTAAGGCTGACATTGGGGGCGTGTTCATCGAGGAGATGAATTCAAAAAAATATGAGCTGATCATAGGATGTAAGAAAGACCCCATTTTCGGCCCTGCGATAGTCTTCGGTATGGGGGGTGTTGCTGTTGAGGTTTTCAAAGATATGAATGTCGGGCTTCCGCCATTGAACATGTCTCTTGCAATGAGACTGATAGAAGAAACTAAGATTTACAACCTGCTCAAAGGGTACAGGGGCATGAAATGTGTGGACATAAAATCTATACAATTTCTCTTGTATAAATTCGCATATCTTGTAGCGGATTTTCCCGAAATAAAAGAAATAGACATCAATCCCTTTTCTGTCGATGAGAAGGGAGGTATTGTTCTGGACGCCAAGGTCATTCTGGACGAAGAGATTGCCGGGAAGAAGGTAAAGCCATACTCACATATGGTCATATCGCCATATCCCAAGCAATACATAACAAGATTTAAGATGAAGAATGGGAAAGTAGCCACCCTCAGGCCTATAAAACCAGAGGACGAACCGATGGAGGGTGAAATGTTCACCAAATTTTCGAAACAGACGCAGAAATTCAGGTTTTTCGGGCTCATTAAAGATATCACACACGAGTTGCTGATAAGATATACCCAGATTGATTATGACAGGGAAATTGCAATAATCGCCGAGATAAAGGAAAGGGGAAAGAAGAAAATGGCTGGTGTTGTGAGGCTTATTGCAGACCCTTATAATAATACCGCAGAGTTTGCAATTGTGGTCGCAGATCCGTGGCATCATTTAGCCCTTGGAAATAAATTAACAGATTACATATTGGATATAGCAAAAGAAAGGGGCATAAAAAAGGTGTTTGCCAATGTTCTTAGGAACAACTTTATTATGCTTCATATATTTAGGAAAAGGGGATTCAAAATCGTTCAGAATGGAGAAGACAGCTATTATGCGGGACTGGAAATGAGTAAATGGAAAATGAAGAAACGGCACCAAGCGACAATATAGTTTTATAAATCTTCCTAAAAATCCACATCCAAGAGGCTGGTTAAAGGAAAAGTCGGTGGTTTTAGTCCTTTATGTTAGGAGAAATCGAAGGAAAGGCCCGACGGGTGGAAGACGTGTGGAAATGTATAAATGTATATTAACATGAAGCAATGGACTAATTAAAATGAATACCCTTGCTGTTTTTTTGATATTGATATC
Organism: uncultured archaeon; assembly: GCA_964559215.1. Taxonomy (GTDB): domain Archaea; phylum Aenigmatarchaeota; class Aenigmatarchaeia; order QMZP01; family JAFGSV01; genus JAFGSV01. The sequence goes on along the minus strand of CAZLFZ010000013.1, from coordinate 1,401 downwards.
ATCGATTATCCATACATATTGGAATTACGTCCTTAAAAAATCGATAAACAAAGGAGCTGACCCTGTCTTATTACACTGGCTGTCAGGGATTATGAGCGTGATTTTATACTCGCTGGTATTTTTATTTTTTGTCAGCTCCTATACGGTAACATCTCATGGTGTATTTTTGTCTGCTCTATGCGGGCTCTTCATCGCAGTCTATGTGTTCTTCCTGAGCAAATCTTATGCATATGGAGATCTTTCGCAAGTCTACCCCTTGGCCAAAACAACCCCCTTTTTCACGTTGTTGATAGGTCTTTTCTATCTGACAGAGACAGTGAGTTTTATTGCATTGACTGGGATAATCCTCATACTTCTTGGTGCTTACCTAATCCATCTGAAGAATTTCGGATTTAAGAGCATTTCAAAACCGATAATATCATTGAAACAAAAAGCCTCCATCTTTGCACTGATAACAGCGATGATCAGCGCATTCTATGGCTTGTTCAGCAAACTGGGAGTAGTCGAGATAAACCCGTTCATCTTCGTTTATCTCACATACGTTTTCTCAGCAATATTCTACACACCGCTTCTGCGGTTCAGGACAAAGGGCATTATCCCGCAATTCAAAAAATTCAAAAAATCAATACTGAGGATAGGATTATCAGATTTGTTTGCTTACTCCTTGGTCGTTTTTGCCCTTTCCCTAGGCAAGTTGAGCTATGTTTTCGCCTTGAGGCAAATGAGCATCCTGTTCAGCGTTTTTGTTGGAATCTATGAATTGAAAGAAGGGTATGGGAAAACCAGGATTGTCGCTTCGATCATCATAGTTGCAGGCATAATGTTGATTAGCATTTCCCGATGAAATCCCGACTACATGCCTGTCAAGTAAAAAGCGGTTTATTTAAACATTCTCCAGCCAATTACAATTATGACATTTGGCTGGCTCAGGCCCACCAAGTACAAGCTTATCCTGTTCCTGATAATTTCATTGCTGCTTTTCTACCTGCCCGTCGTGCCCACCTTGACAGCCCCGGTGGTTCTTAATCCTACCTATGAATGGAACCTGAGATCCCCTGCGTATTCGCTGCAGTCCGTTGAGATAGTGGGAGTTTCAAACAAGTACTTCGGCGCCCTTACCGGAGCCGATGCGGTCCTGGTCAGCATAGCATTCACCATTCTGATAGCGTATCTTCTCTCCTGCTTGATCATATATCTGCTTAAAAGGCCGCCGGAAGCTGAGAAAAGGGTAGAAAAAGTAAGCCCGGAGTAATCGCAGACCGCAGTGATTCTCATGAGCAGTGAAAATGAAGAATTCACTTGCAAGATGCATAATGCAAGCGGCAAGTCAATCCTGGCCGTTTGCGACGTTGAACTGCTCGGTAAAACGATAAAATACAGGGGTATCGATTTTGCCGTATC
>CAZLFZ010000012.1:0-41583 GCA_964559215.1 uncultured archaeon | reverse complement strand
CAAACCAGACGGCGCCAGACGGGACCAACGTCACAATAGACGCGAAAGAGCAGGGCGTGGAGTTCGCAATCCTCGGAGACCAGCTCATCAACCTCACAATAATGAACGGGAGCGGGGAGGTTTCAAATGCCGTCTATAGAGCGTACCTAAAATACCTGCCGGGCCTGATAAATATTAGCTGTAGTTCGACAAGCGGCGGCTACTGCAAGGTTGAATATGACCCGAGCTGTAACTCTTCGACCGGAATACTGCAGTGGAGAGGCCAGACCATAGATGAATGTTACGATTCCCAATACAGCGACTTCAAGGATTTGACCGTTTACGGCCAGCTGTACGCGTACCCCTATTCGCCGCCTGGCGGCTCGATAATAAACAGAAACACAACGATCTGGTTTAACACGACGATCAAAGACGATTGCGATAGCTTTGTAAATGACACGAATGTGAGTTGGTACAACGATAGCTGGGACCCTTTGTCAACCGGCTACGAAACGACATGGTTTGTCCCCTACAACTACAACCTCAGCATGAATCCAAGAACGTTCTACGTGAATACAAGCAGGCAGTACTATGACCCGAACGGAACGAGCTTCTCCGTATGGGTTTACGGCTGGAGCGGGATAGACTACATAGAGCCGCCGAACAACACCCCCGTGACTGCGGGCTCCGATGTTCATGTCATATGCCATGTCGTGGACATGAACACGGGAGAAGACCTGGCTAACTACTCCGTTAGCTTTTTCAAAGAAGGGGAATACGTGCACACCAATAATACAGACGAGAACGGCTATACAACGTGGGAATGGGATACCTATGATGAGGAGGCCGGGAATTACAACATTTCGTGCATGATAAATGACAGCACGGAGTTCTATTACAACGCCTCGCATCCCATGAACCAGACCAACATAATTGTACACAGGCCGCTGAAAATAGTATACATAGACGAGACCCCCCAGATCATAAAAAGGAACGACTCCTTCAATCCTCACGAGAGCAATATAACGGTCGGGGTAAAGGACGCCGATATCGGATGGGCCACAGGTGCAGACGTGTGGTTCTATAACGCAACGGGTTTGATCGGAAACTGCACGACAGACGGTTCCGGATACTGCAAGATACCGTTCAACCCACCTGACACCATAGAGCCCCAGGATTACGATATATACATAAACGCAACCAAGACCGGTAACGAGCCATCGGTAACGAACACAACATCAGTAGAAGTCATGGGCCTGCTTTACATCAATATCACCTCACCGGAGAACGGCACCGGTTTCAAGAAGTCGGATTCCATGTTCGTGTATGCGCTTGCATGGGACGAGAACGGCAACAACCAAACTGATGATGCCGAGATATGCTGGTACAACGAGGATGGAATAAAGCTGGACTGCGGAAACGGCAGGTGGATATCGCTCTCGGCTCAAAAAACGGGCCCCCAGAACATAACGGGTGTTGCTGATAGGGACCACTATGACGAAGCCAGGCAGAACGTGACGATCATCATCAGCGGAGAGGTAAGCGTGTACTGGATATCACCCGATCCTGCCGGGCCGCCCCAGACCTATCCCCTGCCATTCAACTTTACCTGCCAGGTAAGAGACTGGCCGGATGGTAACGGCGTTGAAGATTACCCGGTCAACGTATGGTACAGCTACGATGCTGTTGATTACACCTTCAACGGCACCAACTACACGAACTCCACCGGTTACATAACCCATCTGTGGGTGCCGGAAAAGAAAGGCATCATATACCTCAAGTGCAACATAACGGACAACCAGAGCATGCTGTATAACGCATCAGATCCCACAGAGGCCCTCGCTTCAATCAAGATAGAGGACCAGGAACCTCCCCAGATATTCAACGTGTCTGTGATACCAAACACCAGCATAGAAGCCAACCTGAATTATACGAATATAACAGCGACGGTTACAGACAATTACAAGGTATACGAAGTCAAGGCGAACATAACATTCCCCAATGGGAGCTATACATGGGTCCCGATGAGCAACATAAGCGATGATATTTACAGGGTTCAGTACTATCCGCCCGTGGGAGGGGTTTTCAACGTCACGGTTTGCGCTTGGGACCCGTATGACGAGCACAACATGAACGAATCGGACGTTTACAATTTCACCGTCTGGGGGAAGATAGACGGCTCTATAAACGCCAGCCCTGATTTTGAAACCGCCATGAACATAACGCAGACCAGCGGTCACGATTTCAACATGGCCATAAACTTCACGAATCCTGGACCTGCCAACGCCTACGACGTCAATCTCATCGTTTACGATGATTCTGCAGGAAATGTCATCTACAAAAACATAACAACGCACCAGCCCGATGATAATCATACCTGCGGGGTCTATGATTCATCCAGGGGTGTTTACGTGATGGCCGCCAAAGAATCGTGTATCTGGGAGGTAGAAGTTACAATCAAACCAAAGACGCCACCCGGCCTGATACGTATCTACGCCAATGCAACATGGACAAACCCGGACAAGACCATAAACACGACCGAGGACATAACCGATGTCATAGTGTCTTCCAATCCCGTGGTGGATATCTTGGAGACAGAGCTTAAAAAAGAGATAGAGCACGGCATGAGCACGTACATAGGCAACATCACCGTTGCCTCGACAGGCAATGCACCGCTGCTGCTCGTCTACATGCTGGACGTTGGTGGAAACTTCAGGGTGGATTGCCCGGAATGCGAGTTAGAGCTATTACCGGACCAGCAGGGGTATGTGGCCCCCGGCGATAACTTCACAGTGGGTGTTACGGTCACCGTCCCTGCCGGGCAGCCCCCCGGGGACTACTGGACCAAGATCAGAGCCAATGTGAGCAACACAGGGTATGACGAGATATTGATGAACCTGACGGTGAAATTGAACAGCAGTTGGGCAAGATCGCCTGACACTTTCGGAGCAAAGATCACACCGCTTTCCAGTAACGGAACGATCGGGATAATAAACTTCACCAACACGGGCAATGTTAAAATAACGCTCACCTTTTGGAAGGGCGGTGCCACTCCTGGGTACGTCCTGCTCAATGGCACCATGGATCCTGGCATAGCCTATGATGTGGACCGGCAGACGTTCGGCCAGCTGTACGTTAACTACTCCGTGCCATCGGACGCCACGCCAGGAGCGTATGACAATAAAGTGACGATAACAGCATTTATAACTGGAACGACCGACCCCGCAGAGCCACAACCGAGGGAAGTCACCTTCATCATGAACATCACCAATCCTCCTCCGGCAATAGAAAACGCCACCGCCAATCCGCCGGTTTTCGAGATAATATTCAGCAATACAACGGTCAGCGCGATTATAACCGACAACGAGGTAGTGGATTCTGCGTGGGTGAACATCACGGATACGGTCGGCAACCACACCGTTGTCCAGATGAACAAGAACGACTCGTACTACTGGATGAACTTCTCCGCTAACGTAACAGGCCTGTACCAGTTCGAGATATGCGCAAATGACACCGATGACCTGACAAGCTGCGTCACGGTCAACGGGACCGCCACCGCGAACACCAGTGTTACTGTAACCTCCAATGCCACAACGGTTCATGTGGAAAACATCACCATATACAACGGCAGTTCTTTCACGCTCGTCCTGAACACAACAGCTGGGTACGCCAGGGCGTACAACGTGACCGTGAACGCGACAGTCGAGAACGGGTGGAACGCCACGCCAGCCACATTCAGCTTCACCGTCATATACAAAAATTCCACCGAAACGCGGAACACCACGATAACCGTGCCCAACAGTACCCCGGCTGGAAATTACACGCTGAACTTTACGGCAGGATGGGCAAACATAGACAATACGACGGATAACAGCACCACCACGGTGTTGGTCGTGGTCGAGCCAAATCCGGTGATAGAGATCCTGGATGAAAATGTCACCATATGGATCAAAAACGTCACATACGGGAACGAGACGATGTCCGTGATTTCCGCTGGCAATGTAAACATAACCAATATCACATTCTCTTGTGTTTTGGGAGAGGTATGCGTCAACTTTAGCACAGGCTTCGTGCCACCGAACGTCTCTGTCCTGGCTCCCGGAGAAATAGCAAACATAAGCGTCGGAACCTACGTGCCCATAGACTATCCTGCAGCAATCTATTCCGGTCTGCTGGAAGCGAGCGCCCACGAAGGGATATCCGCTACCGTGGAGGTGTTCGTGAAGATACCGACCAACCTCACATGGTCGATGACCCCTGAACTGAAAAAGACGGTCATACAGGGGACCAACGGAACCCTTGGCGTAATAGAGGTGGAAAACCTGGGGAATGTTTATATAGTACTCGATGTGTACATGGGTTCTGCTGGAGACCCGGAGTACTTCGAATTGGAATATGACCAGCAGCAGATAGAGATCGAAATAGGCAAGAGCAAGTCTTTGCGTGTCAACTACACCGCCCCTGTTGTTCACCAGTTCCAGAGTTACATCGCTGAGGCAAAGACGCGCAACGTTACAGGGGAGGCTGGTGAAAAAATAGAAACGACAGACCTCAACATCAGCGTGCATCCGTATTTCGTGGACATTTTGGAGCCGACGGAGGCAGACCCGGTTATCAATGTCAGCGAAAACGATACCATCCAGGTAAGGGTGAACCTCACATACGCAAACTATGTCATAAACTCCAACGATACGGTCGTATGGAATGTCACCATGTCCAACGGCACCGATGAATTCTGGGTCAACGCCACATCAGTCTTTATTCCCAAAACCGTCACGCCGTCGAAACTTATACACAACGCAACACCTCCGGACCCCGGCTTCAACTACACGGAGCCAATCGCGGGTGACGGAGAGGTAGTTTACTTCAACATAACCCTTGAAAACCAGAACGGCTCGACCATCTACTTCAACCTGACGGTGAACGGCGTCCAGGCAGCTTCAAACCAGACGGCGCCAGACGGGACCAACGTCACAATAGACGCGAAAGAGCAGGGAGCGAGCTTCACGGTTCCTGGGAACCAGTCCATCAACCTGACAGTAATGAACGAATCCGGAGCCATATCGAATGCCGCTTATCTGGCATATTTGCAATATAGAACCAATTACACGACTGGCAACGAAAGCAACGAAAGCTACTGGCTGCTGAATTTCACAGCTCCTGACTTGCCCCTGGCAAGAGGATACGACCTTAACGTGAGTGCAAACTACACGATAAACGGAACCAATACGAGCCTGTTCCACTGGGATGTGGAATACAAATCGATAATATACGTTGATCTCGTGCCGCCCGATGTGGTCATAGACGTAACCTCGAAGATACCTGTAAACAGCACGGCGAATATCCTGATATACGTGACCGATGCGGGAGGAGTCAAGAATGTGACAGCATCCGTGAGCCATCACAACATCACGGAAAACCTTGATGTGAGTTTTGTGGAAAGGGTTGGAGACACGTACACGTACCAGGGGCAGTTCACCAACACCTCACTAACCGGCGATTATATCATAAACGCCACGGCTTACGATATGTCAGGCAACAGCAATTCCACCTCCGCCTCCTTCCGGGTGTCCGTGCTGGTACTGTTCCACGGCATAGCTGTTGACGAAGAGGAGATTGATCCCAAGCCTCCGCTGGCGGTAAATTTCAGCCTTTATTATATCGAAGCGCTCACATACCAAAATTTCAGCACAGACCTAACCGGATACTATAACGAGACAATAGACGCAGGCATATATGATATCTACACGTGGGTTTGGAACGAGACCCTTGACATCAGGGGTTCATCCATACTGACAGACGTGTACAACCCGGTCATTTTCGGCACCATACCGCTGATGCTCATAGGGCTGGACTCCAACCGCAGAGGTCCGCTGAGGGGCATGAGAATAGACAAGTCGGATAATATCACATTCGCGAATGTGACGGTGACGTTCGACTACTCCAGCTACGATGGCAAGATAAGAAATCTGAGGGTCCTTGGCATCTACCACTGCGACATCTGGGGAGAGAGGGAAGGCTGCAACACGAGCTGGGTGAGAATGAGTGATGTGACGATAAACAGGGACAAACATCTCATATCAGTCCTGACGGACGATCTGCAAGGTGGCTACGCTGTTGCAGAGTACGTTTGCGGAAACGGTGAATGCGAAGAGGACTATGGCGAATCGGTTGGAAACTGCCCGCAGGACTGCAGGGCACCACCGCCAGTTACTCCGACGCCACCCGGAAAGGCAGGAAGGGTCGGTGTAGGTGCAGCAGCTGCACCTGCAGCCCCCCCGCGTGTCCCGGTCGAAATAACGTCACAGCTGATATTCGTAACGCTCAGGCCGGGCGAGCACGAGATACACAGCATAGACATAACCAACAATCTGCAAAGCGCCATAACGACTGACGTGAGCGTCACCGGAAACGTGTGGGAGCTTGTGATGATAGAAAGGCCGATTTTCGATATAAGGGGAGGCTCCACCGGAACAGTCAAGGTAAAAGTCTTCGCCTTGCCGACCACAATGGAGGGAATTTACACTGGTGACATATTGACCAATATCAGGGAGAGGAACATAACACATGTGACTCCCATAACCGTCAAGGTGGAAAGGCCCAAGGAGCCGCTGCTTGATGTCAGTGTGAATGCCCTTACAAAGACCGTAGAACCGGGCTCCAATCTCACCCTTGAGGTGACCCTGCTGAACATGGGAGAGACGGCAGAGATAGACGATGTCATCGTAACTTATGATGTCAAAAGCCTGGAAACCGAACATGTTATAATAAGACAGCAGGAAACCCTCGGGATAGAGAATGTGAAAACATTCAAGAGAACCATTCACATCCCGGATGACACGCCTTTCGGCAGGTACGTGATAGAAATCAACGCGACCTACTGGGACGGCCGGAAGCAGGCCTTCGCCATAGACTCCTTCGATGTAATATACGTGCCCCCGCCAATGAAGATGCTGCAGGCGATATTCTCAAGCTGGATAACCTACGCCATCCTGTTCGCACTGATACCCGGCTATTATTTCGGATCGAGATTTTTCACGATGTACAGGAAGAAGAAGAAGGCCAAGGCCAGGTACATATTCCCGATGGATGTCGGCAAGCTGCCCAAGCCGGGAGACAGGTCGCTGCTTGTGGGAAAGATAGCGGAAACGGATATGAAGGCGTACATTACGCTGGACGACCTGACCACCCACTCCATATCGGCAGGCTCTACGGGAGCTGGTAAATCGGTATCAGCGATGGTATGTTCCGAGGAACTGCTGAAGAGGAATATACCCATAGTGGTATTTGACCCAACCGCCCAGTGGACAGGCTTCATGAGGCCGTGCAAGGACCCGGCCATGATAGACTTGTACCCGCAGTTCGGGCTCAAGCCCGATGACTCTAGGGCGTTCAAGACCAACATAATAGTGGTGGAAAGTGTTGACCAGGCAATACCATGGAAGGAGATGATGGAGAAGAAAGGCGAAATAACGGTGTTCGTCATGGACAAGCTGACTACCAAAGACTTGGATAAATTCGTGAGAAAGAGCATCAACAGCCTGTTTGAGATTAGGCTGCCCGAGGCCCGGCAGATCAAGATGCTGATAGTGTACGACGAGGTCCACAGGTTGCTGCCGAAGTACGGCGGAAAGGGCGGATACATCGTCCTGGAAAGGGCATGCAGGGAGTTCAGGAAGTGGGGATTAGGCATCTTCATGATATCCCAGGTGCTGATGGACTTCAGGGGCGCCATCAGGGCCAACATATCCACCGAGATACAGCTAAGGACGAAATACGAGGGGGACATCAACAGGGTAAAGACCAAGTACGGCCCTGACTACGCAAGCAAGGTCACCAAGCTCATCACGGGAACCGGGCTGACGCAGAACGCCAACTATAACAACGGAAAGCCGTGGTTCGTCTCTTTCAGGCCATTGCTGCACGACACCAAGAGGCTGACTGCCGAGGAGCTCGACAAATTCGTTAAGGTGAACAAATCCATAGACGAGATACAGCGTCAGATCGCCGACATGAAGAAGAGGGGCGTGGACACCAGCGATATCGAGGTAGAGCTTAACCTGGCCAGGGACAAGCTCAAGCAGGGACTCTTCACCATGTCAGAGAGCTACGTGGAGTCTGTGAAAAACAGGCTGAAGACCATGTGATTCCCAATTTAAAAAAATGAGGTAATATAAAGATATGGAAAAGGAAAAAAACACAGCCGAAAGCGGTCTGGAAAAGGATGTCCAGGACGAGGTGGCTGAGCATGCAGCTAAGCATGGAGAAGGGACCAGATTAAATAAATTGCAAAAGAGACTGGGGTCGAAAGTTTTTGGGATGCTGAACAGGCTTGGCGAAAAAGAAAAAAGCAGGGATGGTACCGACACGGAAGCGGATAAAACCAAGGACCCAAAGGGGCATGAATCTGCTGCTGAAGAAGATGCAGGCGCTGCTGAAAAAACAGTAACGGAAAAAGCAGAGGCCGGGACAGAAAAGTCAGAGGCCAAGACGGAAAAAGCAGAGGCAGAAACCCCCGCCGAAAAATCAGACAAAAAGACCCGTGAGACAGAACATGGGGCCGGGGAGAAACCTGATTCTGCTAAGGGGAAAGAAGAAAAAGAAAAAGAAACTGGTTCCGCCAAATCAGGGACCCCATCCGATAAAGAGACCCCGTCCGATGAAAAAGCTGAAAAAACAGTAAGGGAAAAGAAGGAGAAGTCCGGGAAGAAAAAGGAAGAAAAGGAATCTGCCCCCGCCAAGGGAAAGGAGGAGACAAAAAAGCCGGTTAAGAACAAACCCCCCGCTAAAAAAGAAGAGCCTCCTGCACATGAAAAAGCCGAAAAGGAACCAGAAAAACCCAAGGAATCCCTGCATGAGCTGATGTCTCACAAGGAAGAGATAGAGGCGCTGCTTTCTTCGATGGAGGATGCTTACAGGGACGCTACGTTGCCCGACATGACCTACCACGAGGTCAAGAGCAAGAACGAGCGTGAGCTGGAAGAAATTGAGCGTAAAATAAAGGTCCTGATGGCTGAGGCTCCTGAAAAAATGCGACAAGAAGCGGCCAGGCTTGGGGCGGAAAGGCCTGAGAAAAAAGAGGCGCCAATGGTTGCAGGAAAACCCGTTGTGCTTGAAAGGCCGGCCAGGCCACCGGCCATTGCAGAACCACCAGCACCTCCCGTAAAGCCTGAGAAACCGCGTACTGCGCTGATGATCGAGGAATTGCAAAAAAGAATAGAAGAAAGGCTGAGGGACGTGATAGCAACGGCCAGCGTGGAGGTGACCGACAAAAGAATCCGGAAAGTTGACGGTAGGCTGGATATCCTAGAGTCGGACATAAGGGAACTCAAAAGAACAGCCGACACGGTTGCGGGTTACGACAAGCAGTTTACCCTGATGAATACCGAGGTGGAAAAGACCAAGGCCCTGGTTGAAAGTGCAAAGGAGGCCAAGAACATCACGGACGATAAGATACAGCGCATAGCAGAGAGTTTTGCTGAAATCAGGTCAATTGTTTACCAGAGGGAGGCCGCGGCCAAGGAGCAGGAGGTAGTTTTTGACAAACTCAAGGACGCTGTTTCACAGGTGGACACAGCCAGGATATTAAGGGAGTTCACAACCAGGGACGAGCAGCTCAGGGACGTGAACACAAGGCTCGAGAGGCTGGAACGGAGCGGTAAAATGCTCACAGACACGATGAACAAGATAAAGGGGCTCATGACAGATGTTGGCAGCCTGGAGAACATCATGCGTGCCAGCAAGCTTGTCGGGGAGAAGCTGGAAAGGATACAGGAAATAGAGGAGAGGATCAAGGCCACGTCTTCGAGGCTTGATTCTGTCTATGTCGATATGAAAAAGGGGCTGGACGAATTCAACGTGTACAAGGTCAAACAGGACAAGCTCGACGGCATGTCCGGCGATATCGTCAAAAACGTTGAAGAGCTCACAAGGAGGCTAGTCGATTATGCCACCAAGGAGGATATAGACATGGTAAAAAGGCTCATCGAAAAAGTAAAGGAGCAGGCCAAAGCTGCCGCCGCGCCTGCGCTGCCCCCTGAGGCCAGACTTTTGCAGGAGGAAAAGGAAGAGATAGAAACACTCTTGGCTACCCTTGAGGAAAATCTGCGCAACAAGGAGGTATCGGAAAAGGAATACAACAACGCCAAGAGCAAGAACCTGCTGAGGCTTAAGGAGATAGAGGAAAAAATACGGTACTACTCCACCCCCATGGCCACCCCCACGGCGACAGGGGGTAAGCAGCCAGAGCCTGCTGGAGAAGAGGAGGAAAAGCACAGCAAGATGATGCTGCTGGCAAAGCTGCGCGAATCATACGAAAACGGGATAATAAGCAGAGCCGCATATGAAAAAAGCAAAAAATTGCTGTTAAAAAAATGATAAAATGTTGGAAGTAAAGCTGTTGCACATTTTTTTAATCTCGGCACTGGTAGTTGGCGGAATTTTGCTGCAACCCGCCTTCACCGGATTTTTTGCCTATACGGTTGGATTCGATTCCCGCTTAGAGGTATGGGACTCGACTGAGCAGCAGGGAGGTGGAGAGAACGCTTTCATTAACGAGCCCGTCACATTTTTCGCCAATTTCACGAACCTGACATCATCCCAGCCGATAAACGGCAGCGGCATTTTTTGCGAGATAACGTTCAATATATCGGGGGACTGGAGCGACCCGGAAAGCATGACATACGATGAATCTCTAACCATGTACAAATACAACAGGACCTTTAATTTGATGGGCAACTACAGCTGGAATGTGAGTTGCGACGGCTCAGCTCAGGGCTACGATGTTTTGAACGTCACTGACAGCGACGGCGTCATGGTCCACCGCTATGAATGGTGGAACAATTCATGGAAATACAGGCTGCGAATAGAGGTGGGGAACGGGGATTACAACGTCACCGACTGGCCGATGGAGAGGGACGTAAATTTCACGGACGTGCTGAGACAGCTGGGTATCAGCGGCACCTTTGACGAGAACTCCACCAGGCTTGTTGAGCATAACTCCACCGGCGGGGCGATGCATGAAATCCCGAGCCAGTTCGACAATAATACAGGATACAACGAAACGGAAAATGCGGCAGGAACTTTCATATTCATCATGAACGGGACCACGGGAAAGAATACAAAAAGATATTTTTACATTTATTTTGATGTGCTGGAGAGCGGGGCCAAGGAATATCCCAATTATTCCACCAACCTGACGTATAAATGGAGCGGGGACGAGATACACTTCAACAACAGCAGGGTTGCGTTCTACCTTGACACGAACAGGAGCGAGAACACATCCGGCTTGTACAGCGCAAATTTTATAGGCGAGACTGCACCTTTTTTCTACGCAGGCGAATCAGACAGAACAGTGGAATATGTCGAATACTCCAACGGGACCAACAACTTCAGTTTCGACTTCAGGCATGATGTTACCATAGTTCAGGGACCAGTCAGGCTTACCATAACCCAGGCCGGCGAAGAGATAATATTCGGCAACACGAGCCTCAAGACCGGCGAGGGAAAAATGATAAAGAAATACTATATATACAACAAAGCCGGACCTGAAGAAGACGGCACATGGATAAAGGCGGAACAGAACTATACGAATCTCGCTGCTTATTCCGTTGACAGGAATTCCACGCAAGCGGGAGCCTTGGCGTTTGATATCGAAAGAGGATGGCAAGGAATTACAACTTTGTCTCCATATGGTTTTCTCGGCAACGAAACAGACCCTTATTCATGGTACCTTGCCCTTGCAGATGGTAGTCAGATTGTCGGGCTTGTGAACTTGAAAGAGACGGTGCCTGATTTTTCCGTGACAAACATGACGGCCATGGGCCGGGTTGGGGTCCAGCTTGCTAACAACGCCATAGACCCTGGAGATTCGATCGTGGAAAAGGCCGCTGTTTATGTCGGCAGGGGAGGAAGCAGCGAATTCGTGGCGATAAAGAACGCTCTCAGAAGCCCGCCGACCATAGAAGTGAGTGGCTTTGAGCAAAGAACGTTAGATTCATATACCCAAACGGACCACGACATGTACAACAGGAACGAGACGATTTTCATCCTGGTCAACATTACATACGACCCTTATTCCTTGGTAAATACAGTGAATGTCACCCTCAACAACGGAACAGCAAGCCCGGACGACGACATCAACCTGACCATGCACGATGACGGCACCCACGGAGATGAAAATGCAAGCGATAACGTTTACGCAAACCACTACAACATTTCGGATTTCGAGAACATAGGCGATTGGACAGCGCTGGCATTCCTCTTTGACGAAAACCTCTTTTTGCTGAACCAGTCGCAGAAGAATTTCACAATAACAAAAACGCTGTTCGTAAATGCCACGGTCCTGAATAAATACGGGGATGTTGATAGGACGGTGAACGCCACGGTTGACGTGATGAACTACAGGCAGGACATCTGGCAGCCCAGTGTCACCACCCTCAACTGCTCCGTTTTTGAAGGGTCGACTCACATAAGCGACGTAGGTCCGGAAAATATTACGGATTACAACAACGGTTCCTATTCCGTCAATTTCACAGCGCCGTCACACTTTGGGAATTTCGTGCTAAACTGCAGCGCGACAAAAGCAGGCAACGACGGGTATGGTACTGACAGTTTCTATGCAGAGGAGACCGAGACCAAAGTCAGCATCGTCGTTACCCCTGGCAATTTCACAGCAGAGAACGTCACGTGGCTGCACAACCAGAGCTTTTTGATCACGGTCAATGCCACAAACACCGCAAATGGAACGGCTTACAATGCCACGATAAACCTGCAAATGCCTGAGAATTTGACATCGAACGGGACCACGGCATCGTGCAAAGATAAAATCATCCCGATATCAGAATCATGCGTGATGAATTTCAACATAACAGTTCTCAGTACCACGGCCCCGGAAAATTTCACGGTGATTATAAACGTTACCTGGGACAACAAAAAGGGGACGGCCGATCATAACGAAACGTCCCTGAACGTGACAGTGAAGCCCACCTACATTCTTGACGTCCTGCAAGAGAATATAACCAGCACCGTCGCCGCGGGTAAAAAGAAAAACATCGAAAACATGACAGTGAGGTCTTTTGGCAATGCCCCCTTGGAAAACGTGACGTTCAACGTGACAGGCTTTGTCAACGATTTCAATTTCACGTTCATACCGGTAAATTTCTCCAGTCTGCAGGCAGGGAACATGACACAAGTAAGGATATACCTGGAAGTCTCCGATGGATACCCCCCGGGAGACTACAGTGGCATTATGAATGTCACAAGCGGCAATGATGGATACGAGGAACTCCCGGTTAACATAACGGTGTCCGGCACCAACATGACTTTGGACGTATCGCTTACAAACTTCACAGCTGAAAACATAACCTATTATGTAGCGCAAAATTTCAGCATGGATGTCAATACCACCAACGTGGGAAATGCCACAGCCTACAGCGTCAACATCACCCTGAATTTTTCAAAACAATACATTTACACAAGCAACACTACCAACTACGAATGTGGCGACAAGGTAAAATCGGAGTACTGTTCCGGCTCTTTCATCATAACCGTATCAAACGGCACGCCGTCGGGAAATTACACCATTAACGTTAGCGTTGTGTGGGACAACCCTGAAATAGGCATTCGCGCGAACTGGAGCATAGTCAATATAACGGTCTTGTCTAATGTCAATCTGACTATACCTGAAGACGAATTGAAGGGGAATATCACTCATGGAACCACGGACATACTTGGGAATTTCACCATGAATTCTACCGGCAATGACAAAATCGAAGGAATGGAGTTCATAGTGGAAGACCCCGCTGGTCAATTGAAAGATTTCGACATAAAGATCATACCGAACATAACCGAGACGGCCGGGGGAAATTTGTCGGCTGGCGCAGCGCTTGTCATCAACGTCAGTGTTGAGGTCCCGTTGAGCTATCCTCCAGGGGTATACAACGGATTTCTGAATGTCACCACCAACAACTCGGGATACAAAAATCTCAGCTTGGAAATCACGGTTCCAACGAGCAGGACGTGGGTGGTCGAGCACCCCTCTGACCTTTACTGCGAGCATGTAGAAGCTCCGGAATACGGTATCGTATGCAACGTGACCATAAACAACACAGGCAACGTTAACATCACCTTCAACATAACACCTGACTGGGCATCGGAGGACAACGAGTACAACAACACGTGGCCGGAGTTTGTGGATTTCGAGGTTGAAAATCAAACGACCTTCAAATTAACTATCTACTACAACGTTACAGGAGATGAGCTGGTATTCTACAACGCCACATACCAGATATCTGGCCAGCAGGCAGACCCGCCATGGATGAATCTCACGGTGTCGCTCACGCCCAAGGTCAAGCCGCTTATTGATGTGTTGATCAATCCTGCAATTTTGCCGCAGCAGAACACAACCCAGATACTGGTATACGTCACGGATCAGGCAGGGATTGCCGGGATAAATAAAACAGAAATCAACGTGACGAGGCCGGACGCGACGCTCGACCAAATAGAGATGAGGTACGTAGGCGGTACTGACCCTTACATCTACGAGGCATTCTATCCAGTTGACCCTCCCGCAACGACTTGGGGTAACACGACAGCGAGAGGCAACTACACCGTGGTTGTATATGCGGAGGACAACTTCGGACAGAACGACACTAATCAAAGCAGTTTCTATGTGCATGCGGCTCTTTTAGTTGAGCTGCATACAACCCGAACCAGCGGCGAATACTATCAGGGGGAGCACGGGACTATAAGCTACAAGGTCACGGACCTTGCGGGCCTTGATATGCCTGTTGTTAACGTGAGCATCCTCATAAAAGACCCGACCAACCGCTCCGTGAAGCTGAACAACGGGAAATTCATGACCAACAGCCAGGGCGAGCCGGATGCCTATCCGGATTTTGAATTATTTGCCGACTCCCCCACAGGCATCTACAACATAACTGCGGTATCAGTGTTCAATGACACCCCTGTTGGCCAGATTTGCACTAACACAAGCGTTGCAAATTTCACGGTGGTGGAAAGGAAGCCGGGGATGCTTCTCCTTGACCTCGAGGCTCCGGCAGAAACAAGCATCAGCGACGGACTGGAGGTTGTCGCCATGATAACCGACGGCGTAGCAAACGTGGATCCCGACTCGATTATGGTATCGCTTTATGACCCCCTTGACAACCTCATACTTGAAAACCAGTCCATGACCAAGCTGTCAACAGGCAGGTATACGAGGTGGTATAACACATCCGCCTCTTCGAATCAGGGGAACTGGAGATGGGTTGTCACGATAACAAAAGACGGCAACGTAATAACCAAAGACGTATACACACGCCTGGTCGGGGGTCCTTTCGATGTCCGGGACATCACGATAATAGACAACACGATCCCGGACCTTGCCATATCCGTGATAATCGAGAACACTGGCGACATGTATCAGGATGCCTACGTACAATGGAACCTGACGAGAACGGATACGGGGGAAATGCTGAAAGAGGGGTTGGACACCGTTAGGATAGAGGCAAACTCGGAATATACGTACACCGCCAATCCCACCGGGGTGGACTATATCGGGGAGGTCAAGATCATGTTCATAGTCACTTATTCCGGCACTGAAAGAGCTGGCGCGTACGAGATTTTCAACACGGCCGAGGAAGCTCCGCCAGCACCTCCAAGACCCCCGAGAGAAAGGGAAGAACCAGCACCAGTAGGGCCTGTGGGACCGCTCCCAAAGCCGGGAATAGAAATAATAGACTACCCGGAGGAGATAGCAACCGAGGCGGGCTGGGCACAGTACCCGAGCGTGACGGTTAACAACACGGGCAACGGGATGCTCCATCAGGTGATGCTTACAATTGCTGGGATACCGTCAAGCTGGTTTGACGTCAGTCCCATAATGATACCCCTGCTCAAACCAGGTGAGAGCAAGACCTTCGTGATAAACCTTCTTGTGCCGGAAGGGACAGAGGCCAGAAAGTATTACGGTACGTTCAACGCCACGGCGAACGAGACCTATGACGAAAAACTGACCGCCGTCATAGTGTTCGGTTCAAGGGAGGAGCTGGTGAGGTACGAGTTGGAGAAACTGAAAGAGGAGTTCAAGGAGTTCAAGGAGGACGTCAACGCAACGGCGGAGGAAGGCAAAAAAGACCTCACGAGGGTATACGGCATAATAGACGAGATACAGTATCAGATAGACCTCACAGAGGGATACCTTGACGCAAAGATGTTCGACGAGGCGCTAGACTCCGTAACAACGGGCTGGAGATTGCTGGAGAGGGGCAGGGAGCTGCTGAGAGCAGCCCCGCCGATAAAGCCGGTCACCATACTCGTAATACCAGACTGGATGATAACGCTGATCATGCTGCTGATCATAGCGATACTTGCACTGCTTCTTCTCACCTCAAAATACAAGAAAAAGCTGGAGAGAATCTTTAAACGCGGGGTGCCTGAAACCAGATACGCAAAAGAGGCGATAGGTGCTGGCCCGGCTGTAAAGGCAGCCGAGGAAGAGGAAGCCGCCGCAACGGCAAGAAGGGAGGCGGAAAGGGAGAAAATCAAAAAGGTGCTCAACCTGCTGGATAGGGAGTACAATGAGGGCATCATATCAGAGAAGGCCTACAATGAGCTCAGGAAACGCAACCTAGAGAAGTTCAAGGACCTGGGCAGGGAGACCTGAGAGACCTGAAGGAATTTTATCTAATTCCATCTATTATACATTCGTAATATTACACCCATTATTATATATCCATACTATTTTTCTCAAAAATTTCTTCTCCAAACAAACAAACTTCACTGAGCCTGTGGGAGGGGATGACATTTGAAAAGTCGAAAAGAGGCGAAAATTTTTTATATCTTTATACCATAAAATTAATATGGTGCTGAAATGGGCAAGCTGAAAGAGAGGCTCACCGATTATAAGAACTTCTGGACGATATGGCTGAGCTGTGCCGGACAGGAGCCTGGCATTTCCTTGTTCAGGATACAGACCACGTGGGGGATACAGACAAATTATCTTTATCACAGGGAAGCAGGGCTCGGCAGGCCCCTTTTCAAGTTGATGACGGAACGGGGTTTTATCGAAATTATAGGAAACAAAATAAAGCCCAAGTTAGGGTGGATACCCGGCTATGTAAATGAACTTTTTCATCACGATAAGCCAGTCGGCGGATTCTGGTCCCCGGAACTTGTCGTCAAAAACAAGTGGCCGCTGGTGCAAGCTTTCATCGAGAAGCACAGGAAGTATCTGTTCGACCTCGACAACCTGATGATACTGTACAGGAGCGACAAGGATATGCTGGGCATTTACGGCAGATACATTTTCCAGCACATATTCCTGTACGTGCTTTTTTCGAATCTCATAGCATTCTCCAAGAGATATAATGCTGAAATAGTTACCAGGATGATCTCAACAGCAGTCTCGCTGGGCACAGGGGCTGACGTGATCAACTACATGTACCAGCTCCACTCACAGATAGGAGGTAGCCGGGATTTTCCGGTGCTTGTACAGAATGAACCCGAACTGGCAAAGATGCTGTGCTCCCTGCGTTGGTAGCATGAATTGGACTTGAAATATATATTATAAAACAAAAAAATAATACAACTGGTGTAAGAATGACAAGAGTTATAGGAATTCTTTCGGGGAAGGGCGGAGTCGGGAAAACAACGACTGTCGCAAACGTGGGCACGGCACTGGCTTCCTATTTCAAGAAGAATGTCATCATAGTTGACTGCAACATAACCACTTCACACCTCAGTCTCTACCTCGGCATGTACTATTCCCCCGTGACCCTTAACCAGGTGTTGACAGGCAAGGCGAAGATTCACGAGGCCATATACGACTACCACGTGCCAGGTCTCAGGGTTATACCCGCGTCCTTGTCGCTGAAGGATTTGAAAGGGGTGGATGTCAGCAGGCTCAAAAAAACAATAAATAAGCTGTCAGGGGAGGCGGACATAGTGCTGCTTGATGCTGCACCTGGCCTGGGCCGGGAGGCTATGGCAACCATGAGGGCTAGCGACGAGGTGCTGTTCATATCAACCCCCTTCGTGCCTTCAACCATGGATATCATAAAGTGTCACCAAGTCGCCCTGGAACTCGGGGTGAAGCCCATAGGGATAATGCTCAACATGGTGGGCAAGGAGCGCTACGAGCTTAGCGTTGAGGAGGTGGAGCAGCTTGCCGAGCTGCCGGTGACGATTTCCGTCCCTATGGACAAGAACGTGCTCAGAAGCCTGGCCCTGAAGAGCCCTGTAGTTCTGTTCGACCCGGCCACTCCCGCCAGCAGGCAATTTTTCGAGCTGTCTGGCAAACTGATAGGAGAGAAGTACAGGCCAGCCACTTTTTTCACGAGATTCCTGAGATTTTTTGGGCTGGCGAAATGAAATCCGGCAAAACCCACAAAGCCGAGAAAATAAAACGAGCCTAAAACGAATCCAAATTTTATCGCCCCGATGCTATAAGCGTCACCCAAACTGTTATGTGGTAATTTTATTAACACCCTAACTAAATTATAATTCAGATAACCATGTTGGACATAGCTTTGTCGGTTTTGTTGATAGTATCCGTTTGTTTTCTGATTTATGAGTTGCGCAGATTCGGCGTTTTGCACGCCAGAAAATACGAAGTGCCTACAGAAAAGATATGGGAAAAGTTCGTGGGGATAAGGCCCGAAGACATGGCAGAACCCAACCTCACGGAGAAAGTCCAGAATCTTGATAATAAGATAAAAGGAGTCCAGGAGCAGATAGAAAAGCAGAGGAAACTCACTAAAAAACTCATCGAGGAGCTGGGGAAGTAGATGTTCGGGGAGAGCGAAGAGGAAAAGAAGAAGAAAGAGCTGGCAAAGGCTCAGCTTGAACAGAAAAAGCTTGAGCAGCAGGATCTTTCAGGACCGGGAACCGGCGTTGCTGCTAAGAAACCTGAGGTAAAAGAGGCAGGCCTGCAAGGACTGAAGAACATCGGTTCAGGGCCTGCTAGCGGTGGAAAGGATGAACCTGAGAAACCCAAAGAAGAAGCGGCGGGGGAAAAGAAAGCCGCCCAGAAAAAAGAAAAACCGCCACTTGAAGAAAAACCGGGTTCCGCTGGGGAGCCAGGCCAAAAGCCGGCCGCAGCTGAAAAGAAGACCGACCCTGAAATAGAGAAGCTTAAAAAACAGCTGGAGCGGCAGAGGGAGAGCATAAAATCCGCGGAGTTTGACCGGGAGGATGCCATGAAAAAGAGCGAGGAACTCGCGGGACTTGTTGAGGATTTATCCAGCGAAATTAAAGAGGCAAGGCCCCCTACGCCAGCAGTGGCCCCTCCGGCCCAGCCCGCTGCACCCAGCCTTGAGCCAAAAATAAGGGAGCTGGAGGATAAGACGGCGTCCCAGCTAAAGGATCTTAAGGGAGCGATGGAAGCGATGAGCGCGAAAAAGGAAGAGGAGAAAAAGGGCGAGACCGAAGTCGCGGAAACCATGAAGAAGATGTTCGACAAGAGGCTAAAGGAGCTGACCGAAAAGCTGGAGGAAGCGAAAGCTGCTCCAGCAGCGAAAGAGGAAGCAGTCGAGCCCGGTGAAGTAGCCGGCGGTTTGATGGCAATGGGTGGCGGGGTTGAATTCCAGCGCGATTTGGACAAGGTCAAAAAATCCATGAGGGACCTGGCAACCCTGCTGGACGCCTTCAAGGAGGAAGCGGAGAACAGGTTCATGGCAATAGACAAGGAACTGGAAACCGTGGAAAGGGTCCCGGACCTGGAAGATAAGATGCGTCAGTTCGAGCGCAAGCTGGGTCCTGAGAATGTGCAAAAGCTCAGGATGCTGATATCGAGCGCGGACGACTTGAAGGAAGAGGTCATACCCATGATTGTGAAGAGGACCGTGGATGAGCGAATAGACCCCTTCTCAAAAAGGGTCAAGAGCATGGAAGATGGGATGGAGAAGGCGGACGCCAAGGTGCAGGCCATCAGCTCCGACATCGACACAACCAACAAGGACATCAAAACCCTGTACAAGTTCGATGACAGGATAGCAAAGCTGGAGGATGGGCTGTTCGGTGCCAAAAAAGTCATCGCCGATCTCAGGGCGTTGGTCAGGGAGCTCGACAAGGAGCAACGAAAGGCAACCGAGGAAAAGATAAAGGAGTTGTTACCCAAGATGCTTGAAGCCGAGTCGAGCAACATCAAAAAAGAGTTTGCGGGCCGGTTCGCCTTTACAGATGACAAGCTGCAGTCGGTTGAGAACATGATAGCAGAGTCCCACAAGGAGATAAGCGAGCTTGCAGTCCTGCATGGGGAGTTTGACAGCATGCAAGACGAGCTGGAGAAGCTCAACGAGGAGAAGGAAAAGATCTTGGGCAGGATAGACGCACTGAAATCACAGGATATGGATCTTGATGACAAGATAGAAGACTTGAAAACGCCCAAGGAGATAATAACCGAGCTGGACAGCAAGACAAAGGACATACTCGAGATCCGGGAGTTCTTCGTTCGCCGGGCGAATGGCCTGGAGGACAGGATCAACGACCTTGACGAGAGGGCAGCCCCCCCTAAGAAGTTGTACGCCAGGGTAGATGGCCTGTCAAACGATTTCAAGGCGTTGCGCGATTCGCAGAAAAAGCTGGAGCAAAGGGTTGAAAGCGAGAAACGCGAGTTCCAGACCATAATAAATCAGCACGCGGCTGAGAAGAGAAAGCTGGAGGATAAGCTGAAGGAGCAGCGGACGAGGGTAGCGATGCTGCTGCATGAGTTAAAGTGATTAGAATGGTGGATGAGATCCGGGAAGTAGAAATCGAGCTCAAAAAGCTCAGGGAAGACGCTGATCACCAGCGAACGGCGGTCAAGGCGCTCAATCGAGAGAACGCCTCGCTCAAGAGCAGGAACGAGTATCTCGTCAACAAGCTTAAAGAGGCATCATACGTCTACGGCGAGGCCGGGAAGAGGTTGCTTTACTTCATCAACAATCAGGTCAATCCCGTAGTCGAGAGGCTGAACAGGCTGGAGAGCGAAGGGAAAAAGCTCAGGTCGAGAGACAAAGTGCTGGGCGAATCTGTGCTGTCCATGGAAAGGTCGAACAAGGAAAGTCTGGAAAAGACTAACGCTAGAATCAGCTCGCTGGCAGAAGATTTGAATGTGAGGGAAGAAAAGCTCGGCAGGGCGATAAAGGGGTCCGTAAGGAGAATGGAGAAAGGCGACGCCGCCGCAGGAGAAAGGATTGATAATGTCACGCTTGGTTTTGACAAAAAGCTGGGTGCACTAAAAGTCGCGCTCGTGAGAAAGACCGCAGCAACCATGTCCGCCCTGGACAAGAGGCTGGACAGTAAAGTTAACATGCTCAGGGAGCGGAACCTATTGCTGGGCAAGGACATAGAGGCGCTCAGGCGTTTCGAGGCGGACATAGCCGGCCTGGATGGGAGGTTGCAGGAGAACATCGCAAACCTCAGCCAGACCAAACTGGACATGGAAAAGCTTGAACACCAGGTGAGAAACACCATGTCGGGCACCAAAAGTGAAATCGACGACGGCATGAAAAAATTGTCAGCTGATCTTGACGAGAAGGTGTTGTCATTTTCAAGCGAGCTGAGGCAGATAGACGAGAAAAATCTCGGCGCACTCAGGCTGGAGATGCAGGAGAACCAGGCCTCTCTGAACAAACAGCTTGCCACGAGCAGGGCGGCCATGTCATCTTTCGAAAAGGCAGTAGACCGTAAACTGCAGAAAGCAGGGTCCAGCCTCAAAAGCGACTTGAACTCCAACAGGAAAAATTTGGAAACCCGGCTGAATATGCTGGAGCGAAACATAGACGCCAACAGCAAGAACCACAAAGATTTTGAGCATGCGATTTCAGATAAAATCTCCTCTCTGGACAGCGGTCTTACATCCATGTCAGGCGATGTGGAGAATTTGAAGCATCTTAGAGGAAAGCTTGCCGGCCTGGTGAAACAAGCAGAGTCAATCGAGGAAAGGATTGGGAGGACGGAGGCGGGCGTGACCGAAAATGTCGAGGCCTTCAAGGACAGGTTCGAAAGGAACAGGATAATAATCAAGAACGAGCTGGAAAAAATCGACAAGAAAATAGACCAGAGGGTCAAGCTGGTCAGCTCCGAGCTCGGAAAAGAGAATTCCGCCGTGACAGCCAAGATGAGGGAAGAATTTTTATCCGATATAAATTCAATCAGAGGGAAGGCTGACCTGCTAGCCGAGGACGTCGCCAGGCTGAAGTCCCTCTCGGCTGACATGAAGACCCTCGCTGGCGGCATCAGGAAAAGGGAAGAAGCCGATGCGGCCCTGCAGGCAAAAATAGACTCCATGTCACAGGAGATAAGTGACAAGTCAGAGCGGGATGACATGCGCCTGCTTAAACAGCTGGATGTGCTGGGGGCCGAGATAAAGGACGGCATGGAAGCCGCCGAATCCAGGATGTCCAGGGAAAACGTCAGGGCATTTTCCGCTGCGAGGCAGTCGCTGAAACATGATATACACGCCATCAGGGAGGAAAATGCGGCGCTCAAAGCCGAGGTCAAGGGGCTGCATTCGCTTGCCAGCGTGGTCGACGGGCTGCAAAAGAAAGGGCTGGCGATGGAGCGTAACCTGGAGGACTTCAGCCACTCCATAGACAAGGTGGCGGCCAGCACCAGTTCCAGGCTGGAGAACGAGGCACTGCGCGTGAGCAAGGATATGGCCGGGACAGCGGCAAGGCTCAAGAGCGACTTGAAGGATATGTTCGCGGGGGAAAAGGAAGCATTCGGCAGGCAGAGTGCAGGACTGGATGCGAGATACGAAAACCTGGAAAAGACCGTTGAGGACGTCGGCAAGCGCCTTGCCGGGCTGGCGGACCGATTGGGCAGCAATTACGGATTCTCCATAGCCAACAAAAAGCAGCTGGACCAGTTCGATAAAAAGCTGAAAAAAGTGCTCAAGGAAATAGTTTCGTGGAAGAAAGAATACAAGCTGGAGCTGGGCAGGCTGCTGAAAGAAATAGAGGGCTGAAATGGACACTTTCAAAAGAATCAGATCCGGGATATCCGAACTTAAACGCGAAAAGGACGAGCTCAAAACCAAGTACGATTTTCTGGCAGGTGAACTGAGCAGGCTGGTGCAAGCCAACAGCAAGGAGATCAAGGCGGTCGCAGCTAAGGCGATGGCTGGTGCGGAAAGCATCGCGGGCGCCGAAGAGAAAATAAACAAAATGGAAAAAACGGTTGGTGAAGCCGAGGGAAGGGTGCTAAACGAGATTTCTGCCCTGAAAAAACATTCCGAGGACTACAAGAAAGCCCTGATAGAAGTTGGGGAACGGTTGCAGCACGCCCAGGATTCTGCGGACGAGGCTAACAAATGGGTTGAGGATAACAGGGAGCAGGGCAAATCGCTGTCAAAGTATATGGACGACATGGGGAAGAGGATAAGCGACCTCGCCTCGCTCAGGGAGAGGATAAAGGAAATAGAGAAAGCAGGCGACGTTCTTGTGAAAGGGGTCCAGAACCTGGAAGAGCTTAGGGGCAGCGTCGCTGGTGTCCAGGAAAAGATTGCAGGGCTTGACTCGTCGCTTGCCGACAGGGCAGCGCTGACCGAAAGCAAATTATCATCTGACATAGCTTCTATGCAGCATGAGGTCAAGTCAAACAGCCTGGCCATCAAAGGGACTGATTCGGCGATGGAGAAGACCACCCTTGATTTGCAGTCGATCAGACATGACATAGTAGCCGAGCATGCAGGCATCGCGCGGGTCCGGGGCACCGCCGCCAATAACAGGAAAAAGCTTGAATTGCTGGGCACATTGCAGTCACAGATCAAGAACATCGAAAGCATCAAGGCAGGCCTGGTCAAAGGGGTCGAGTCGCTGAGGGGGATGGCAAACAAGATTGTGGCTTTGGAGCAGAAGACAAGGGACCTTGATGCCCGGCTTACCAATGCGGACAAGGCGCTCG
Source organism: uncultured archaeon (assembly GCA_964559215.1). Lineage (GTDB taxonomy): Archaea > Aenigmatarchaeota > Aenigmatarchaeia > QMZP01 > JAFGSV01 > JAFGSV01. The sequence continues at coordinate 17,715 of CAZLFZ010000012.1, read as the reverse complement.
AGGCCAAGGTTCTTGAGAAGGCCACCGGGCTGGACAGGCAGATATCCGAAAAAACGGGTGCGATGGAATCCCAGATGCAGAATCGGCTCAAATTCCTCGAGGCGAACCTCACCGAAAAGGGCAGGACGATGGAGACCAGACTGGTGGGCATGAACAAGCAGTTCGAGGGCAGCGCATCAGCTGAGCTGGATGGGATGAAAAAGGAAATCGGCAAGGAAATGTCTGACATCAAAAAACTAAGGTTAGATTTGCAAAAGATGAACGCGAGCCTGAGGGATCTGAAAAGCAGTTCCGCCGGCTCCAAATCCGGCGTGCAAGAGATCAAAAAGGCATTGTCTTCCGTCTCGTCAAGAGTGAACTCCCTGGAGGCCCTCAGGGAAAGGGTCAAGGTGATAGAGGATGCAAAGGATGCGCTGATTGCCGGGATGGGCGATCTCGCAGACGTGAAGGAAGGTGTGGGGGTCCTAGATGAAAAGAGCAAATCCCTTGAGGAGAGAATCTCTGGCGAAGCAGGAGCCCTGCGTTCTGACATGCAAAAAGCGATTGCAGGGCTTAAGGCGGACCAGTCAGCAACAAAGAAGAAAGTGGCATCCCTGGAAAACCTTAGGCAGAAAACAAGGGACATAGAAAGGCTGGAAAAATCCTTGTCGGCGAGATTGCGTGAGATAAAACCGGTTCAAGGGGAGGTCGCTGCTCTCAGGCACGACCTGGAATCCAACAAAAGGGAGATGGATAACACGGATTCTGTTCTGGAAAGCAAAATGGACTACAACACCTCTTCGCTAAAAAAGGAGTCTGCCTTCAATGCGGCCTCGCTGGCAAAGCTGGACGAGGAACTGCGCGGATTTTCACTTGACCTGCACTCAATGAAAAAAGACTGGCAGGCCGGCCACAGGGACGTGTCAGAGACGCGCACAGCCATGGCCAACGCCCAGAAGAGGATCGCAGAGCTGGAGAAATTGCAGATCAGGCTCAAAGAAATGGAAAATACCAAAGAAGCCCTGAGCAACGCCATGGATGCACGGCTCGAGGAGAAGATGAAATTCCTCGAGACCAGCTTAAGGCAGAAGGGGGAAAACATCGAGGCAGGCCTGCAGGAAAGGAGCAAGGCTATTGAAACAAAAGTGACAAAACTGAATTCTACCATCGCCGGCGTGAAAAAAGAGGTAGCTTCCTTGCAAAGCTTGCAAGAACTGCAAGCAGGAATGGACGAGAGGGCAAGGAATCTGGACAAAGATGTCAGGGAACTCAGGTCAGGCCTGGCAAGGGAACTTGCCGGGTTGAGAGGCCAGATAGAATCGGCCAAGACCGGGGGCCGGGACAAGTTCGATTCTGCCGTGAAGGCTTTCCTTAACACGAGAGGGGAGATCAGCAGCAAGATGAACGGAATGAATATCAAAATGTCGGAGCTGGAGAAGAGGATGAACGAATTCTCGCGGACGTTGATAAGGATGGACCTGCTGGAGAAAAAGCTGGACAGGGTAGCCGAACGGAGCACCGAGATGAGAAGGGACATGGACAAACTGGAAAGCAAGGAAGAGCCCGGGGAGAAAATCACGGTAGTTGACCTTGAGAAGGAAGGAGAGGAAATTTAAAGTATTAGAATTTCAAAAGCACAGCCGGGGAATAAGATGGAAGCAGTGACGATGTACGTGATTGGAATATCCGCGTTGTTTTTTCTCGGAGTAGGAACCTACATGCATCTCTTGAGAAAAAGGGCAGAGAAAACGCTTCCTGCTCCGTTCCTGAACCCTCATGGAAAAGGGAAACCAAAGAAGAGGTCCGGATAAATAATATACGTGGATAGAAACGCTGTAAGTTTAACAAACATAAATATTATCTGTAACATCTGGAGTGTTTTTGGAGTAAACTCCCCATATGGACCAATTGGATTTTTGCCTGGAGACTATGAATGTACTTTTGAGCAACCATTTCATTTTAACAAAACAATACTATTTACTGCTGATAATGAGATTTAAGCATGAAAACCGATTTCACCGGCACCATAGACGAAGTCATGATTTACAAGGGCTTTGAATGAAACCGGAGTTCAGCAGATTTACTGCAAGCTGACGGAAACGCCGCTTTTTGTGCCTGATTAAAGGTTGAGGGCTATCTTTCACCAAAAAGTGAAATATTTATAAATAAGTAATCATAAATAATGAAACATGACACGGCCTTTTAGAGCTGTCGCTTCTTCCAAAAGGCCGTGGAGCGAAAACCCCGTGAGCAAACATGACCAAAAAAATGGAATGGGTCTACAGGGAAATACTTTTCCAGGTATTGGAGAAGAGGCAGAATTTCCTTAGCCAGAGCAGTATCTCAAAGAGGTGCAGCGTTTCGATAGGAAATGTGAACAAGGCCCTAAAGCCGCTGGAAGCCATGAACTGCATAGAGAAGAAGCCCCGGGGCTTCCGGGTATTGAATCCAAAGAAGATTCTCCTTTACTGGGCAAGTGTAAAAAACCTGCAGAGAGATGTAATATACCAGACCAGGGCAGAAAAACCAGTGGAGGAAATAGAAAATGAGATGCCCCCTGTGCTTTTCACGGCATACTCTGGCTTCAGGTTCAGATTCAAAAAGATACCTTCTGAATATTCAGAGATCCTGGTATATTCTACAAAGGAAAAAATAAAGGAAAGATTTTTCCCAACGACAGGAAGCCCGAACATAATAGTCCTGAGGCCCGACGTTCATTTAAAAAAATTCAAGCAGGTTCCTATAGGGCAGCTCTTTGTCGACCTCTGGAACCTGAACACATGGTATGCCGATGATTTCGTAAGGGCCATGGAAAGAAAAATAGACGAAATAATTAAGGAGGGGGGTTAAAATCGAATTCTGGAACGACATGGCAATGGACAGGAGTTGGAAGGCCCTGATAAGCCTCAACAAGAAGCTGGATTTCATCCTTATCGGTGGATGGGCATGTTATCTTTTAACAAAGAGCATAAAGAGCAAGGACATTGACATAATAGTGGATTTTGAAACCCTGAGCAAGATAAAGAGGGAATTTATGCTCAAGAAGACACCCTTCCTGAAAAAATACGAAACAAGGATTGGGGGCATATCAGTAGATATTTATGTCCCATTCTACTCCAAGCTTGCAATCCCAATAGAGGAAATCCAGAAAAATATAACAAGCCTGGAGGGCTTCAAGATCCCGAAACCGGAGATTCTCCTCATACTGAAGCAATACGCAGAACTGGAAAGAAGGGATTCTGTCAAGGGCCAGAAAGACAGGGTTGATATCCTGAACCTGCTTATTAACAGGAGCCCGAACATGAAAGAATACCAGAAAACGGTCAGGAAATTCGGGCTTTCCAGTTATCCTAAAAGGCTGAGGGAAATAATCCGCTCTGCAAGGAAGGAATTTGAATACCTTGGCATCAGGGATTTGAGAAAGGTCAAGCTCATCAAGAAAAAACTGGAAGCCAGTCTAATACCTTGAGATAGCCTTCAACGGCTCAATCGACGATGTCATGATTTACAAAGGGCTTTGAATGACATGAAAATACTTCTTCTTGAAAGCCTAGTAGTAATTGACTAGGGCAATCTCTTTTGTCCCTGGTCCCTTGAGACCTTGGCTTTGAATGAAACAGAAACCCAGCAGATTTACGAGGCGCAGAGCTTATAAGTTTTACTAATAAAAACACAGAAAGGCAAAATAACCAAGCTGAACAAAAAGGGGCTATAATCCTACACTTTCTTGCTCATCTCAGCGACCATCCTTCTCCTGCCTGAGATTATCAGGACATCCCCGGGTTTTATCACTTCTTCCCTGTTTGGAAGATAATCCCATTTACCGTCCCTTCTGAGACCTATGATATCCCCTTTTCCCTCGGTGAAATCCTCCAAAGTCTTCCCTACAGTCTTGCTGCTCTTCTTTATCTCCAGATAGTCAGCGACTTCCATGGAGTCTTTGAGTCCCTTGAGTATGGTGGGATGTATAGGTATCCCTCTGGACAATGAATCTATCAGCTCCTTTATGGCGTCGGATATGTCCTCCATCGCTGAAGACAACCGGATTACCGATGTCAGCTCCAGTGCGTCTTTCGGGGTTTTGCTCGCTAGCATGCATTCGGCCTCTATTTCGTACTGCCTCAAGTCTATCTCCTCTTCCAGCTCGTGTATTTTCTTAACGAGATTTTTGTCCTGCATTAGCAACGCTGAGAATCCGAGGGCTATGGCAAGGTTTACCATGTTCTTCATTTCCACAATAAGGTCCACGACATTTTTTCCCTTTTTTAGCAGGTCTTCGAGAATCTGTTCGCTTTGGTATTCGCTTTTTGGTATTCTTATCACCACTTTAATATTTTTTATTAATATGACGATTTAAATAACTTTCTAAATCACCAACCCTGTAATTATCAGCAACATGGAAATGCCAACAAAATCCCCTGTTGTGGTCAACAACGGAACTACAACGTTGTCCGGATCCAGCCCCCTTCTGTATGTCAGATAACTGAACAACATGGATATGAATATCAAGATGAGCACGGTTATCATGCCCGCCGTGAACGTCACCAGGGGGAACAGGATGAAGCTCACACTGGATGCACCAAGTAAAAAGTTCAGTGCCCCTGCAACAAAACCCAGTATCGGAAATGAGACGAGAGAGACAAACATCATCGAGTACACGTTCCTTTGCAGCAACTTGGTCCTTCTGAAATTCGGCTTAATCAATCCCATGTGCAGGGCACTCGACAACCTGCTGGTAATGACGCTGGAAATGTTGCCGTTAATCGCGATAAAGGACGGTATTATTATCAGCATCCCCGGCAAGAATTTCAGCATAGCCTCGTTTTTGCTGAGGAAGAACCCCGAGAATATGCTTATCGCCGCGCACAATGTCAGCACGGGTATGCTTTCCTTGAATATCTCACGTACATTCACGTAGCTCATAGTCCCAAACCCACCACAAATTTTACCGCCGCAAGCAAACAGATAATTGTTATAACATCACCGATGCTTGCGCTGCTTGGCAGCGTCGTGTTGTCTGGATCAAGACCTTTCCTCCAGCTCAAAATAGCGATTCCTGCCGTGATAAAGGAGAGTACCACCCCGGATAACAGCCCGGTAATAAGTGATATCAAAACAAAATTAATCAGGCCCATGCAGGCGGGGCCGGTATAGCTGCACATCAACCATGCGAAGATCGACAGCAAAAAAGACATTAACATGCTCAAACAAATAGCGATTTCCATGTTCGTTTTCAGCCCCTTTGAAATCCTTTTCGTGGATATGTAGCCGAGGTGTAAACCGGAACATATCCGGGCACCCAGGGCGGACGAGATGTTTCCTCTCAAGCCGAGCATGCCGGGTACGAGGATCAGCAAACCAGGGGCGTTAGCAGCCTCGCTGAGAACGGAACTCAGAAACCCCCCTGTGAACAGCTCAAACAACGAAAAAAGAATTATTATGGGCAAGGTCTCTTCAACTATGCGCCATCCGGATTTTGCCACTGTCATATTTAGTTTTGTCGTGAATAATAAATAAATTATAAAAAGCCGCACATAGGCTTATAGCCTAAGATAACGGGTATTCTCCCATCAGATCATTCAGCTGGAGTTGGATTTTCCTTAGCTTGAACCTCCTGAGTTTGATCATTTCCGGACTTTTGTGAAAGGGGCTTGGATACCTCCAGTCCCGACCCCTCATATTTCCGAATTTCCTGGTTTTCTGGGAATTACGATCGATGAGAGAGTGTATCATCTTCTCGAACCCGCTGAGGTGGCAGACCTCCACCCCATTCATCTCGAGGTAATCTTTACCTCTGCCATATATTTCAGGGTTGGGATCGAGCATACCAAAAACCACCCTTTTTATCCCACTTTCCACGATCAGTTCCGAGCAAGGGGGGAAGTTTTCGTTTTCCTCGTATTCTAAAGCGACACACGGCTCCAGGGTGGAATAAAGCGTAGAGCCCTCAGCAAGCATGCCTACTCTTTCAATAGCAACCCTCTCGGCATGAAGCACGGTACTGTCATAGAAAGGATCAGAATAGAAATCAGAAGCGAATTCCTTGCGGCCCTCGCTGATGATTTCCCCGGCCGTTACGATAAGGGCACCCACCCTTTCACCCAAAATCTGGGGGTTTGTCCCTGCCGCCAAGTGTATAGCCCTTTTCATGTATCGGGCATCTATCATATTGATTTTTTGAACTCGGGCTGTATAAAGTTTTTCGATAATTCCAAGTCTCTCTTGAAAAATTGAAAAAAAGCTTTTATTCCCAGAAATAAAATTCCATCGTGGGTCGTTTAAACCATTATCCAACCGGAATGGGAAATAGATAAAGGATGTAAAAGGATGCAATATGCCGAGACTGCTGACCGTTGACGCTGTCATAATAAAGGACGGAAAAATAGTGCTGGTCAAACGCCTGAACGGCCCTTTTAAGGGATACTATGCCCTGCCCGGCGGTTACGTTGAGAAGGGTGAGAACGCAAAAGGTGCGTTGGCCAGGGAAGTTAAAGAGGAAGCGGGTCTGCGGGTCCGGCCGGTCAGAATGATCGGGGTTTACGATGACCCAGAAAGGGACAAAAGAGGGAATGTTTCAATCGCATTCCTGTGCGAATTGATAAGCGGCAAGCCCAGGGCAGGGTCCGATTCCGCGGATGTCGGATTTTTTGCTCTAAACAAGTTGCCGAGCAGGCTCGCCTTTGACCATGAAAAAATCATCAATGACGGAATCAGACTGGTCAAGCTGGTCAAAAAGAAAAAGGTTCTGGCAGGCGGAGCTTTTAACATCATCCATCCGGGTCACCGACATTTTCTCAAAAAAGCGAAGGAACTCGGGGACGAGCTCGTCGTCGTCGTGGCGAACGACAAAACCGTGCTGAGAAATAAGAAGAAGCTACTGTTTCCCGCGAATGTCAGAGCCGATATGGTGAAATCTCTGGATTTTGTCGACAGGGCTGTTATAGGCGACGATCTTGACATGATGCGAGTAGTCAGGCTTGAGAGACCCGACATAATAGCCATCGGATACGACCAGGATGAGGAAACAATTAGGCGCCAGATAAAGCGGACAGGGATAAAATGCAAGGTGATCCGGCTGGGAAAGTTAAAAGGGTACTCCACCAAAAAGATAACAGGCGGATGAAAATGGGCAAAAAAGCTCAGGTATGGTCGTTGGATTTCGCATTATCGCTGCTGATTTTTATGAGCGCCCTTTTTGCGGTCGTGTTCGCGTGGAACTACATCAGCGCAAACACCATGGAGACCCAGCAAATGCATGAACTGCAACTCAAGGCACTTACATTGTCGGATTCCCTGATTAGGACAAATGGCATCCCCATGGACTGGAACGAGAGTACCGTGGAAGTGGTAGGCCTGGCAGCCGACGAAAACGTGCTGAACGCTACCAAGGTCAAGTATTTTGTCAACATGAGCGATAGCGACTATGACCACTTAAAGGGGTTGATGGACATAGGATTTTACGATTTCTATTTCGAGATTAGAGACCTGAATGACACGGTTTACGAGAACACAACAACCCCGGTAAGCATAACCTCGTCGATTGTTATACCGATCGAGCGCTACGCCATGTACAATGACAGGATCGTAAAGGTCAAGTTCGTGATTTGGGATTGAGTCATAACCCCATATAACTCCCTTTCTTTCAAGCGGGGAGACTGGATAAGGAAAAAAATATAAAAGATATAACACTGGGGAACATATTACTTAATATGGCAGATTTTGATTTTCTGGCTGGAGCATACGAGTTTTTACCGAGCGCTGTCTATGTTCTCATAATAGTGGTCGTTGCCTTCTTCGTCTACAAGGTAATAACAGCGGCGCTTAGCAGGCTCCTGCTTTCCAAGGCAAAGACGAAGAAGCAGCGAAACAACGCCACGGTTTTCCTCAGCATTTGGAGATATGCCTTTACCATCCTGATAATCGTAGGGCTGATATTCTTTCTGGGCGGCGACATAACCGGTCTGGGCCTCTGGGCGGGGTTGCTGACAGCTGCCCTTGGGTGGGCCCTGCAGAGGCCTATAACAGGTATAGCCGGATACCTGATGGTCATCATAAAGAAACCCTTCCAGATCGGGGACAGGATAATGATAGGCACCGTGAAAGGTGACGTGCTGGACATAACACTGACGTACATCTACCTGCGGGAAATTGGCGGAACGATAGCCACCGAAGAAACATCAGGCAGGGTTGTAATGATACCGAATTCTATTTTATTCGAGCAGAACATCATCAACTACACCCTGCAGGACGAGTACATACTGGACGAGGTCGTCATAGCAATCACGTACGAAAGCGATCTCGACGCTGCAATAAAAATGTGCGAAGCCTCTGTCAGAAAAGTCACCAAGGGGTTCATGGCGGCTATGCCTAGCCCCCCATACGTCAGGACATTTTTCCAGCCCTCAGGGATCGATGTCAAGACAAGGTACTACGTCAGGGCCGAGGAGAGGATAAGGATAGCCAGCGAACTCACCCATGAGATATTCAGGAATATAAGCAAGGCAAAGGGCGTTGAGATAGCATACCCTCACACGGAAGTTGTTCTCAGACAGAAAAGAAAGAAAAAATAATCGTCATCACAAAAATCCCAAATCCATTTAAATCATTTAAATCAAACGGCCAAAGATAATACCGGGATTTTATGAAGCAGCAGTACGTTAACTCTTTTTCCCAGAAGGGGGAACACGTGGATGACAGGTTCGCCGTGAAGTTCAAGAAGCCGCCCGTTCCTTACAGGGGAAGGGATAAGACGGGCAAATGGTTCGAACTCAGGCTTGCTGACAAGACAGGCGAGATAACAGCGAAGTACTGGGGCCGGAACGACCGGCAGACGGACGAGCTGTACAAAACCATAGCAAAGGGCGACGTGGTTCACGCTGTCGGGGAAATCCATGAATATCCACCGAACAGCAAGCTATTTTCTATATCCATAGACGCCATGAAAGGCAGTCTTAAAAAATGCCATGCCGGCGAATACGATTCAGGGGATTTCGTTGCTACAACACAAAAGGACATCGGGAATATGATGCAGGAGATGAAGGCTTTGCTTTCTACCGTCAAAAACGAGCACCTTTTAGCGCTGATTCGCACATACATGGAAGATGAAAAATTCATCCAGGCGTTCAAAAAAGCGCCTGCCGCAATGGAGTATCATCAGAATTACATCGGGGGTCTGCTGGAGCATACCTTGAACGTCATGAGGATCTGCAACAAGCTGTGCGACATACAGCCAGAACTGGACAGGGATTTGGTGCTGACGGGGGCATTTTTGCATGATATTGGAAAGATAAAGGAATTCGAAGTGGCCGGCGGGATCATAGACGTGTCTGATGAGGGCATGCTGGTAGGGCACATAATCATAGGCTATGAGATTCTCTCAAACAAGATAAACGAAACACCGGCCTTTCCCAAGGGACTGGGACTCAAATTGCTCCACATAGTCTTGAGCCACCACGGCAAGCCGGAATACGGGGCACCAAGGGAGCCGCAACTGCCGGAGGCCGTGGCTGTTTATCATGCGGATGACTGCGATGCGCAGGTTGATTTGTTCCTTCGCCTGAAGAGGGAGGCGAACACAGAAGATAGCTGGATATGGGACAAGAAGATAAAAGGTCACATTTATCTGAAGTAATCAATTGATGTCATAGTTCGAATTCCAGAACCTTGTACTTGACCTTTACCTTGAATCCTGCGGCCTTGACCTGCTTTAGTATGTAGGAGTCGAACTTCCTACCCTTCCCGAGTTGCTGGAGCCCCAACTCTAGTGCTAGTATGGGGTTTTTTATGTCGGCCACGATTTCCCTGTCACGCAGAATGATCTCTACGGCTGGTGTACCTCCCACGTAAAGATAGAAATGTAAACGCCCGCGGATTATTTCAAGTATGTTCTTGATAAGGCTCATGAAAATCAATCTTGTCTAAAGTTTTTCAGGTTTTCCTTTTTTCAAAACACTACTTTTTCTTTTCCTTCCCGAAAGAAGGCACCAATGTGAACTCCACGTTCCCGTTGAGCTGGACCGCCGTCTTGCCCACCTTGAACTCTATGCCGTCCAGGTTGACGTTCGCCTTGGTCTCCTTTCCTTCCACTATGCTCAAGAACTTGGTAAGCAGCTCTTCCTTGTTCTTTATTATTTCCTCAATAACGCCCATATCTTAACACCTCCGCTTTGTTGATTATTTGACAATTAAATAAATATACTTCAGGCCAATTAATAAATGATATCTAAACATCTATGCTGTTTGTCATGGAAAAGATCATAATCGGCCGGGATAAGGAAGACCTGCAAAAGTACGGCGAAGAGGGCACGGCTTTTATCGGGAAGCACATTGTCGGCAAGGGGGAGGACGCCCATCTGACAAACCCTGTCATGATGGATGTGGCAAGGCCTCATGTCTTGCTGGTTTGCGGCAAGAGAGGGACGGGAAAATCGTACACTGGTGGCATCATAGCGGAAGAGATGTCAGGACTGCCGTCCGCTGTCAAGGAAAACCTTTCCGTGATTATGATAGACACCATGGGCATATACTGGTCCATGAAAAACCCCAACGAAAAGGACAAGGATATCCTACGTGGGTGGGGCATGAAGCCGGCCGGAATGGAAACCACGCTTTTCATACCAAAGGGCTATGCGGGCGAATACGAACAGGCAGGGGTGGCTTACGACCAGGTCTTCAACCTGGTGTGCTCCGATCTGACGGCGGAGGACTGGATACTGACTTTCGGATTCTCTTTCGTTGACGAGTTCGGCACAACGATAGAAAGGGTAGTCAAACAGATAAAGAAGAAAAAAGGCGGTTCATATTCTATACCTGATATCATCTCCGCCATTTCGAGCGACAAGAGGTCAGAGCAGAAAGTGCGTGATGCCCTCGTAAACAGGTTCAGCGCAGCAGACGGCTGGGGCATTTTCGAAAAAGAAGGCACCAAGATAAAGGACCTGATACAGCCGGGCACCGTATCGATCATCGATGTTTCCCATTACATGCAGATTTCCGAGGGATGGTCTGTCAGGTCCATGTTGGTGGGTCTGTTGTGCAGAAAGTTGTTCCACGCCCGGCTGATGGCCAGAAAATCGGAAGAGCTTGAGGTGATAACGGGCGAGGCCAGGGCAACGATGCCAATGGCCTGGATTATCATAGACGAGGCGCACCAGTTTCTCCCCTCAAAAGGCAAGACGGCGGCAACAGAGCCTCTGCTGACATTGGTGAGGCAGGGCAGGGAGCCGGGGATATCGTTATTGTTCATAACGCAGAGACCAGACAAATTGCATGAGGACGCCTTGGCCCAGTCTGACATCATAATAGCCCACAGGCTTACCGCCAAGGCCGACCTGGAGGCACTTAGAGGCATAATGCAGAGTTACATGCTGGAGGACATCTCGGGGTATATAAACGCCTTGCCCAGGCAGAAGGGGACAGCGATATTGCTGGACGACAATTCAGAGAGGATATACACCATACAGGCGAGGCCAAGGAAAACCTGGCACGCAGGAGGGTCCCCCACAGCGATCAAAGAAGTCGGCATACTCGGCTGATTACTTGAAAAATATAAGGAGGTGAAAAAATGGCAGAAGAAACACCAGCGGAAAAACCAGCTGAAAAGCCAGCACCAGCTCCAGAGGAAAAACCTGCAGAGAAGCCGGCCACGGCCCCAGCTGAAAAGCCAGCGGCCGAACCAGCACCTGCTGCTGCAGAGGCACAACCAGCCGGAGGAAGTACGTCTTCGAAACCTTTCATATTATCTCTGATAGGCGGCATACTGATTTTACTTACAGGAATAATACTGGCAACGCTCGCAACTTTGATAACAGCATTAGTAGGATCGATGATGTTACCAGGAACGGAAGCCCTGTTAACCGCAGGTGCGCTCATGTACCTACCACTAATACTAGGTATTATAGTCATTGTTGGCGCAGTGCTGCTGAGGAACCCGGCAAAAGCGAAGATCGGCGGAATTCTCGTTTTGATATGCTCCATAGTTTCCTTGTTGACAATTGTCGGCAGCGGGTTTTTCATAGGCGCTATTTTGGGCATAATAGGCGGAGCTCTGGGTTTGAAGGGATAAACACCTGGAAGCCCCACCTCTCTTTATTTATTTTAGATTTTCCCAGCACTTTCTTTAGCATATTCCTTAGTATATAATATTTTTAACTTTTAGGCTGTTACATACTGTCATGGAAGAGCACGAGGGCTTCGGCTTTGACGAATTCTCTATAGAGATGGAGGACTTCGACTACAAGCAGGTCAAGAAGTTCGACAGGATATTCAATATTGGAGTAGGCGGCTCCTTCATGCAGTGGCCATGCATTTACGACGGCAGAGTTTATGTCGGCTGCCTTGACAGAAACGTTTACGCTTTGGATGCCAGGAACGGAGAACTTGTATGGAAGTTCCAAGCTGAGGGTGGTTTTGCCCCAGCTTCGCCAGTGGCTAATGATGGGATAATCTATATCGGCTCCTATGATTACAATTTCTATACCATTGACGCGTTAACAGGCAAGATGATATGGAAATTCAAGACGCAGGGAAAGATTGTAGGGAATGCAAAAGTCCATGGTAACAGGGTCTATTTCGGTTCCAACGACTACAACCTCTACTGTCTCGATTTGAAGACAGGCCAAATGATATGGAAATTCAAGACGCAGGGTGAGGTCCCTTCCTGCCCTACCATTTACAAGGGGATGGTACTGTTCGGATGTTACGACCATATCCTCTACTGCCTGGATGCGGAATCTGGTAGGCTTATCTGGAAATTCGCTACACAGGGAGATATTTACAACGAAGATGAGTTGCTGATACACGAAGATATTGCATACTTCCCATCGTTTGACAATCATCTAAGGGCCCTCGATTTGAATACGGGAAAGCTCAAGTGGAAGTTCAGGACAGGGCATTATGGGGGCATGCACTCTGGGCCTAGACTCAACAAGAATCTCTTATACCAGGTGAATAGGGAGGGTGTTTTGCATGCCCTGGCTTTGGACGGCAAGGAGTTGTGGAATTTCAAGATAAACCATGCAATGGCATTACCAATGATCCACAACGATAAGATATATTTTGGTACCGAAGACCAGAATCTGTACTGTCTTGACTTGAACGGCAAGGTGCTATGGAAGTTCGGAACACAGGGAATGTTATGGTGGAAACCGAGCATATGGGATAACAAGGTGTATTTCACCAGCTGTGACTGTCACCTTTACTGCGTTGACATAAACACCCACGAACTGGTCTGGAAATTCAGGGGGCAGGGTGCACCATCATACATCCCACCGCCCTTCGAGAGCTACGAGCTGACAGTAAAAAAGCCTGTGCCCGAATCGGGTTTGGAAGAGAAAGGGACCAGAAAAAGATATGATCTCAATGTAACCGAGAGCGGCGAAGAAGGCACATTTTACAAATCAAGAATAACATATCAGATTTCGACCCAGTACCAGTCGAAAGGCGGAAAGTATCAAATAGACTCTGACGAGGAAGCGTTATAAATCTTTTTGACGTTTACTTGTTAATGGAAGAGCAGGAAGGCTTCGGCCTTGACGAATTCTCCATAGAGATGGAAGACTTCGAATTAAGGCGCACAAGGAAATTCGACAGAATATGGGAGATATCCGAAGGGGGAAGCATGTGCTGTACCCCCCTGATACATGACGGTATACTTTATTTTGGATGCTGCAACTTCAATATTTACGCCATAGACGTGCGAACCGGGGAACTGATATGGAAATTCAAGACCTTTGGCATAGTATTCGAATCCTCACCGGTTTACTGGGAAGGCATGATATTCGCAGGCAGTTATGACCACAACATGTATGCCCTTGATGCGAAGAGTGGCGAGCTTAGGTGGAAATTCGAGAGCAGAGAGAAGATCAATTCGATGCCTTTCATTTATTGCGGTAAAATCTATTTTGCCTCAAAGGACCAAAACGTATACTGCTTGGATGCGAAGGGTGGAAGTCTGATTTGGAAATACCAGACGCAAGATGAAATCGCTTCAAGCCCGATTGTCCACAAAGGAAAGGTATACATCGGTTCCTTCGACAAAAATTTTTACTGCCTAGATGCCGCTAGAGGGACACTCATCTGGAAATTCGCTACGCAAGGGGAAGTATACCACCCAAACAGACCGCTGATTCATAATGGCATTGTATATTTCACATCATTTGACAACAATTTGTACGCTGTGACAGCGGATGAAGGGAATTTGGTATGGAAGCTGAAAACAGCGGAATTCGGGAATGCGTACGCTCCAATATTATATGATGAAAAACTATATCTTGTCACCAGGGATGGCAACTTGTTGGCGATTACTTTGGACGGGAAGATTGACTGGAAGTTTTCTAGAATGCATGTACCTTCAATCCCGGCATTCAAGGATAAAAGGATTTACGTCGGTTTCGAGGATTATAATCTCTACTGCCTGGATATGAACGGAAAATTAATCTGGAAGTTCGCAACTCAGGGTTCAATCTGGCTGACAGCGGTATTTTGGGAAAACATGGTCATTTTTCCCAGTTGGGACTGCAACATTTATGCAATAAATGCTGAGAATGTATCGGTTGTATGGAAGTTCAGGACCGATGGATCACCTTCCTATCTCCCGCCTGCAAATGACTCATTCGAGGTTGTTATCAAGAAGCCGGTGGAAGAGGTTGGCAAAAAAGAGAGCGAAAGGAAGACGTACGATTTCATCCTGGATGAGGAGGATGAAGAGGGCAAGTTCTACAAATCCAGGATAACATACCAGGTTTCTTCCAGATACCAAGAAAAAGGCAAATACCAGGTAGATTCCGACGAGGAAGCGTTTTGAAATTTCAATCTTGAAAAATCATGGGCTCGGAAGCTACCTAGAAAATCATCTGTCCGTCGGGCCATCATTCTGGAGCGTTTTCCTCATCGCCCGTTATTTTTTGGCAAAAGTCTTTTAAAAAGCCCTCTTTTATTTTTAGTATGGCCTTTGATTTTCTCGGTGCGATGTTCGGCTTGAAAAAATCAGCTAAAAAAGCAAGAGAAGTTCCTGCCAAAAAAGAAAAGAAGCAGCTGGAAACGGCAAACATACTATCCTGGCTTAATGGCCAGCTGGCCAAAGAAATCAAGCTTGAGCGAGAAAAATTCAGCTCCATGGCTGGGGATTTGCTGCGGCTGATAAAAGACCTGCGGAAAACCGTGGAAAATATCAGGCAAAAAAGCTTTGAGGCGGGGGACAGGACCTATGCCGCCGTGAACATGATAAAGGACACGTGGGCTAAGAAGGCATTGATGAGCTTCTCTTCTTACAACAGGGAAATACGAAAAGAAAAAATCTCGCCCGAAAAGATAGACTTCCCGGTCTTCAGGGATATCTACCACAACACGGTCAGGCTCATGAACGAGATATCGATGATTCCCAGGCAGAAATTGGTCCTGAGCAGGTATTTCGAGCTTGAGAGCAAGAGGATGTCCGAGATTTTGCACTCCCTTGGCACGCTGGTAGAAAGTATGAGGTTGGCAGTCAGCGGTAGCGGCACTCTCAAGGGCGTTAACCGCGTCAAGAACATGCTGGACCAGTTAGGGTCTCTGGGAGAAGAAACAGCAAGGATCGGGAAGGACATCGAAAACGCAAGGTCCGCCATCTCGAGAAAGGAACTCGAAATAGAAAATCTTAGCAAGGAGATTTCGTCCATAGAGAAAGATCCTGAGTGGAAAGAATTGGCTCAGCTTGACAAAAAAATAAAAGACGGTATGGCCAGACGTGAAGAGATCGAACTTGAGGTTGCAGCCAAGCTTGGCTCGATGAAAAGGGTCTTCAAGCTGTTCGCCCACGACGCCACCAATTTGGAAAAAGAAGAGAAAAAGCTGTTTGAGGATCTGTCCCACTCCCCTCTCAAGGCATTCATGTCCAGCGATGCCAGATCGATTGAGAACATCTTGAATAAATTGGAGCAGGATATCGAGAGCGGGACATTCAGGCTTTCCAAGAAGGACGGCGGCAAAACAGGCGAACTCAAGCATATTCTTGAATCAGGCTGGGTTTCGCTTGCCAGATCAGAACACGCGAAGATGCAGCTCGAAGTTGCCGAAGCGAACAAGAAAAAAGACGAAATAAACGTGATCGTGCTAAAAAGGGAATCGGAACGCGGGCTGGAAAAGAACAGGGCGGAGCTCGACATCTTGCGCAGGCAAGAATCTGAGCTCGAGAAAAAGCTCAAGGAAAAGAGCAGCGAGTTGCTTGAGAAGAAGCGTGAAATCTCCGGTTTCGTTCAACATGAACTGGGTTCGGAAGTGGAGTTGGATTGATTAATTTTTAATCGAAATCCCGCTTTTTAAATTCTGGATAACAGCCTGGAAAAAAGTCGAGCTTGAACTCCTTTGAAACTATGACGAACTCATAGTTCCGGATTATATCCGAAAACCTTTCTTTTATATCGAACATGATGCTCTGGAACTTGTCATAGTTCTCAAGTTCAAAATCAAGCTCAAAATCCCATGTGCCCATAACCCTCTGTGGCCACACTGCTTGGGACAGCGAAGAGCAGTAGCTGACGAACTCGTTAAGTCTTTCAGGCGTCGAGCTGGTCAGATAAACTATCGCCTTGCAAAAGATGTTTCCAATCTTCTTCGGATCCAGATGGACCTTATATGCGAGAATTATATCGTTCTTCTCCATCCTCTTCATCCTGTACTGCACAATCCTTGGTGTGGTTTTAAGCCTAGCTGCAATTTCCCTGACGGGCATCCTCCCATTGTTCGTTATGATTTTCAATATTTTCAGGTCAATATCCTCAACGCTTATCCGCTTATCGGCTGATGTGTGATAGATAATGTTCTTCCTTCCATTTACCGGCGAATCACTTAGATATTCCCTCAAATGATGTGCAAGATAAAGTGTTATCGTCATTGCCTTTTCCTGGATGTGCCTGCTAAATCTGTTCATCATATGCTGGACTTCTCGATCGAATTCGTTGATGTTGCTGACCAAGAAACCAACGATCATGTCCCATCTTCCAGTGCACGTAACGACCCACTCGGTCTTTTCATGGTCTTTAAAGTACTTGCCTATTTCTTTGATTTTTTCACTGTTCACATCCCGCAGGCGCAGGTAAAGCTTGTACTTCACGATTCCTAGCTTAAAGTAGTTCGTAAGAGTGTAGAACCTTACTATAGGGCCGCTTTCCATCATCCTGTCAATCCTATACTTGACAACCTCTTTACTCAGCCAGACCTTTCTGCCTATTTCAGAGTTCGACTGCCTGGCATTTTTATCCAGCTCGTGCAGGATTTTCCTGTTCTTTACATCCAATTTGTAGCTATTATTAGTCATAATTTATCATAGTTACTCAATATTTAAATATTTTTGTTATTTTGATAAAAAAATTAATAAATAATTTTATATTTACTTGGTTCCAAATTTGTAACCAAGAGGTGAATAACTTGAAAGAATTGGAAAGGCTTGTACAGGAACTCAAACAAGGCTCCATCGAAAACAAGACCCCACAAAATGAGGCCTGCATAAAACTTGGAGAGTCGTTTAGAGAGTCCTGCGTGGCAACGGGAGACGCCCTCAGAGAGTCCTGCCTGTCACTGGGCGATTCCTTCAGGGAGTCGTGTATGCCATTGGGGAATTCCTTCAAAGAGTCCTGCCTGGGCCTGGGCAAATTCAAGGAATCCAAAATTCGGCCTGAAAGAAATGGGTGAATCCCCTTAGCAAGGGATAGTCAGGGTGATTTTTCTGATCAGTCCAGATTTTGCTTTATTTAATCTAAC
>CAZLFZ010000011.1:0-43861 GCA_964559215.1 uncultured archaeon | reverse complement strand
ACACATATTCTATAGCAATAGTTCAGGTTGATTTAATGGCTTGGCAAATCGACAAGGAGAAATGCCTGAGATGCGGGGCATGCGTTTCTGTTTGTCCTGTGCTCGCGCTGCAACTCAAGGAAGACGGCATAGTGCATGACGGCAAGAGGTGCACGCTGTGCGGAATCTGCGAGAGTGTGTGCCCGATCAGGGCGATAAAGGTGGAGAAATGATCAAGGACAGCTATGACATGGTTGTAGTCGGGGGCGGGCCTGGAGGCTCGAGCGCCGCGAAGAACCTTGCAAGGCTCGGCCACTCCGTCCTCTTGCTCGAGAAGAGGCAGGAGATTGGGGCCCCGAAGAGATGCGGCGAAGGGCTTACTCTTTCCACTGTCGCCATACTGGGAAAGATACCGCCCAAATGCATCACCCAGAAGATAGACGCAGCGAAGGTCTACTCCCCTGACGGGAACCACGTCCTGGTGAGTCTTGGCAAAGAAGGCGGCTACGTCGTGGAAAGGAAGATGTTCGACAAGTGGCTGGCCTATGAGGCTTCGAGGGCTGGAGCCACGGTCATGGCCAAGTCGGAAGTAACCGATGTGCTCAAAGACGGTGACCAGGTAATCGGCGTTAAAGCAAAAATATGCGGTTCGGATGAAGTTGAGATAAAGGCAAAGGTCGTCGTAGCGGCAGACGGTATTGAATCGACCGTTGCCAGGAAGGCCGGGCTGGACACGACCAACAAGCTGGTTAACGTTGATTCGGGATTCCAGTACGAGATGTCGAATCTAAATCTCGGGGACGACAAAAAAATCTCGTTGTACTTCGGGAACAAGATAGCTACTAGGGGTTATGTTTGGATATTCCCTAAGGGTCATGACATAGCGAATGTTGGGATAGGCACGGCATTATCAGAAAAGTCTGCAAAGCACTACCTAGACGCTTTCATCCAGGACAACCCCGACATATTCAGCGATGCGAGCATCATAGAGGTGAACAGCGGGGGGATACCGGTCGGGGGGTTCCTCGAGAACATGGTGCTTGACGGCTTCGTGGCCGTTGGCGATGCCGCACATCAGGTTAATCCCATACACGGGGGCGGGATGAAAGAGGCCACCATAGCGGGGGGAATCGCCGCCAACATCATATCCAAGGGCATAAAGGACGGGGACGTGTCCAAAGAGGCCCTCTCCGAATACAACAAGATATGGTGGAAGGAAAGGGGTAAGCAACTGAAGAAGGTCGAGCGCCTGAGGCATGTCGTGGAGAAGCTGTCGGACAAGGACTTCAACATGCTCGCGCATGCTCTCACCAGCGACATTATAATCGGGCTGACAAGGGGAAGCAAGATGGGGACGCTGGCCAAGATCCTCATGAGGAACCCGCGCCTCATAGGGCTCGCCCGGCATTTGCTGTGAATGGCGAATTCCCGTCAGCTGTCAACTGCGTTACCTAAGCGCCTCTTTGACGGAAAATGCAATGAAAACCAAAATGAGTATGAGCGCTATGCCTGAGCCTAATGCTATGCCCATGGGTGCCATAATGCTGGGCGCATCACCTATTATCCTGCCCTCCGCCTTTTGCGGCTGAGTTCCTGTTATCGCTATGAGAGCCAGCAGGATGAAGAAAATAATAGACAGCACAAGGGGTGCCCTTTTCAGATTCAAATACATGCTTTGTTATAGGGTTTACTACTATTATATAGGTTTGGTTTACTTTGTTCATCCACTAAACTTTTTGATTTACAAAAGTGCCCTTTTTTGACCGGTCGAATCAATTTATAAAACATATAAAAACAAGAGACTAAACTGTTTTATTATGGCGGAGGAGGGAATTTCAGGGAGAAGATCAGGAAAGCATTACAGGAGAATCTTGATCCTGGCTGTCGTGTGCTTTCTGGTTGGCATATGGCTCGTGTCATTCCCCATCTTCGACTTTCCCTGGAAAGACACGGCTCCGTTCAGGCTTTGGTCTGACTTCCTCACCCTCGCTGGAGGGGTTATCATGATGGCCCTGGGATTTACGCTGTGGAAGGGTGGAATTTCATAGTTTCTTGTTGAAAGATGGTTTCTTGTTGAAATTTTCATGCCCGATTTTCATCATGCAATGCCAAAGATAAATATCTCCAAGACCAAAAAAATAATTAATGACCTGCTATGTCAAACACCTGAGCGAGATAATGCGGAGAGCTGGCGCTGAAAACACATACGAAAACAAACAGCTGCTTGACGGCATAGTCAGGGAAGTTCTTTCGATGGAACGCAATGACTGCCCTGAAGTATGGGCGAAGGTAAAGTCTATCATGTTCAGTGGAAATGCTGAGGAGAAGAAGCAGTTTGAGGACAAGGTCGTCAGCCTCTTCATAAAAAGACTGATCACAGGCTAACATGATAAACCCATATTTTGCCCTGAGCGGAATCGGAATGATGCTGGCAGGGCTGGTGCCCCTGTTGTGGTGGAGGTACAGAACCCTTGTGCCCTGGCGGGATTTCTGGTTCGGTGCCGGCGTGTGGGCGCTGGCAATCTCGTTAAAAGTTTTTATGGACGCTACAATAACGCCTGCTTTTGTGAACTGTCTGTCAGGCATTTACACGGCGGGCGGCATCGCCATTATAACGGGTGCTTATGTAGGGCTAAGAACCGGCTTCTTTGAATCGGGAGTTACCTATTTGTTCGCCATCAAGAAGAAGCTGAACAAAATGGACTTCCAGCAGGCTGTTGCCTTCGGCCTGGGTTTTGGTTCCGCGGAGGCGTTCGTGCTCGGTCTCATTTCTTTCCTGAATGTGGCGGTTTTGCTGGTCTTTCCGCAGATAATAGACTTGCTGCCCCCGGGACAGCGGGTCTCCGTCCTCTCTCAATTGACGTTGCCCAGCATACTGGTGCTCGCTCCGATCATCGAAAGGGCATCTACCATTCTGGTTCACATCTTTTGCGCCGTTCTCGTCATCCAGGCAGTAAAAACCAGACGCATCGAGTACTTCTTGTTCTCATTCGTTTTCAAGACCGCCGTGGACGGGGTGCTGCCCATGCTGACGCTGATGTTTGACAGGACAAGCGTGACAGGGGTGTATTCCATTTTGGCGTTTGTCGTGATTTGGGGTATAATAAGCCTCGCCGGCATATTCTTGCTCAAGGACAGATACGGAAAGAGGTACAAGCGAAAAACAAGGAAGAATGCCAGCCTGTTTTTCGTATCGATGACCACTGTCCTGATCATAACCGTGTCTGTTTTGTCCGCCCAGCCTGACGTTGCTTCCCCGATAGAAAGGAGGTTGGTGAACTTCGATGATTTCCAGGGAAGATACGACTTCATTTTGAACGGCAGCATGCTAGGACACAGCGAGTTCGAGTTTGTGGGCATGGGGAAACATCATGACCGGGATGCCTACATGATCTCGGAAATAACCAACCTTTCGAGCAAGGAATATAAAATGTACATTGAAGGTATGTTGTACGTTACCGTTGACGCCAGGCCGGTTTTTTACAACATGACTATTCACAAGAACGGCTATGTTAAAAGCACGCTGTGCGAATTTGGCGATGGCGTGGTGACCGAAAAAACAACGGAAAACAACAAAACAACGACACTCAACGTCAATGTCAATCCGGACTCTTTCATCATAGCCAACAACATGATCTCTCACTGGGCGTTGCTCTTCAGGGCAGCGAAGCTCAAGCCGCAGAACACGTACATAGCGCATATCTTCAGTCCGAACATAGGAGCGGAAATCGTCCGCTCATTAGAGATTAGTGACGTCCAGAACGTGAAAATCAATGGGCATACCTACGAGGCGTACGTCTTCGAGGAGCAGACTGGGAATCTGAACTACGTCACGCCTGACGGCCTGCTGCTGAAGATAGAAAACCACAGGCTGGTTATAATACTCAGCAACGGGAATTACGGCACTGGTGCCGGTCTTTGGAGGTGAATTGTTGCTACCCTGCGGGCCGATTTATTCACTGTGCTTCTTCGTCCCACTTGTGTGCCTGAGGGCCATTAACTTTAAAAAGGTTAGCACCAAGAAGTAGTAATTCAACCCAAAAAGATTGGATTATACGGTGATAAAATGGGAAGGAAAATTAACGCAGTAGCGAGGCCGTTTGCATACGGTGGAGCAGGTCTTTTGGCCAAGAAAGCCTATGATGGCTACCTGTCGATATCCGAAAACGGCTTTACCGAAACCCTTGGGAAACCATTCGACTGGTCCATGGGGGGTATGTTGGAAGGCTTGCACGGATACGCAGAGTCTTTTGCAGATAAAGTAGACGAAATCCCGTTGCTTAGCGACGCTGCGGAAGCCCTGTCAGGTTATGTGCCCAGCAACGGAGAAGACATGGCGGCAGCCGTTTTGCTCTCAATCGGAGGTTGCTTGTTAATAAGAGAGGGTGCGAAATTCGCGCATGAGCCCTTCAGATACATAGGACGCATGAAAGACGGTTTGAAGAACTTTGCTGAAAGAACAAAATCGGCGTTTAGCAAAGAGCATGGTTACAACGCACGCCCATGGGAAGCCACGAAAAAATTTGTAGCTGCTACATGGGATAAGGTGAAATACGCCCCGATCTATGTCCCAATGATGTTCTTGGCTGGCAAGGGGCCAGACTTGATCGAACCTGTGGCGGAATCGACAGGGAATGCCTTTCCGAGCATGGCGCGAGCGCTCTATGCCGACAAGATAGTGGAAACTGTATCTAACTCCAGTTCCACTCTTGACAGACTCATTCCAAGTGTCCATGAAGTCGCTGATTTCGGGGGCAGCACGGCCGAATTTTTAGTGAAGTACGCGTTGCCCGCATACATAGCCGTCAAAGCCGGCAATGGCCTTATCAGAGGGTACGACTGGATCATAGACGAGGTAAAGGACGTTTTCAGACACCGAAGAAACAAAGGCGCTGTTCCAGCCACTGTCAGGAGAGCTTCCCCTCCGTCAAACTAGGGTGTGGAAAAGCTTGCTTGCATTGGAGTCCCGCACCGCTTGGGGCCAAAATCTTTTACGGGTGCAATTTTTAAGCAACGGATTCTCTTATAATTCCTATGGATTTTCTTGAAGCGGTTGTTCTGGCGATAATCCAGGGCGTGACAGAATGGCTGCCCGTAAGCAGCGAAGGGGTTTCTTCACTGCTCATGATAAATTTTTTCAACAGGACTCTGGCAGACGCCATCTTCGTCTCCATATGGCTGCATACCGGCACCTTGCTGGCGGCCGTGATCTACTTCTGGAGCGACATAAAGGGGATTTTGCACAATTTGCCCAAATACGTCAGGGAACCCACGAACACCGAAGGCTACAGCGGACTGACCAGCTTTTTGCTGATTTCAACTTGCTTGACCGCGGGTATCGGCTTTGCCATAATCTACTTCAGTCTGAACACGATCAATTTCGCGGGCGGTCATGCCATGGCGCTCATAGGCGCTCTCCTTATAGTAACAGGTCTGATACAGAAATTCGTCAACCGCTCAAATATTATCGCGGGGGGGACAAGAATATCGGATGCTATCCTCGTTGGGATAGTGCAGGCATTTTCCGTGCTGCCAGGGCTGAGCAGGTCAGGGCTCACCACGAGTGTGCTGCTTTTAAGAAAACATGACCCTGAATACGCCCTCAAGCTTAGCTTTCTCATGAGCATCCCCGCTGTCCTGATAGCGGAAATTGGGCTGGCGATTATGCAGCTAATCGTATTCGACGTCTTTTCGCTGGTCGCGATCCTGGTATCTTTCCTGCTGGGCCTGCTGACGCTGGGCTCCCTGTTAAGGATCGCCCAGAGGGTGAATTTCGGGTATTTCTGCATATTTCTAGGCGCAATAAGCCTGCTGGCCGTTTTTGTTTAAGATATCTGCTTTGGGCAGCCATTTAAAAATTTAATCGGGATTATACAGATATGGCAGAACAAACAGACCAAATTCAAAATCAGAGATACGGAAGGTTTGGGGGAATGGTGGGGGAATTCGATTTCCTAGGAGAATTGATAGATAGGGCAAAGCATTACGGATATCAAATTACGGAAATCGCGATAGAAGAGGGAATGCCTCCGGCTTTACCAGACACCCATCCTGATCCCGATACCGGAATTTTGGGATGGACAGATAAATATACATTTGGCGATTTCACTGTTCACCAACATATCACAGATATGCCAGAAGGTCAAACTTCGGTGTGCAGATTTGTTATTTATAGGCCTGTAACAGCCGGGGCGACGGCTTGAACTTGATATAAAAACCGCTTTTAATTTGAAATTATTAGCAACATGTAAGGGCATTACAGAAACATTCTCAGCAGGGTTATCGTCAGGCCTGCAACCAAGGGTATCGTGATGTTATCCTCGATCCTTCTGCCCTTCAAAGAGTCAATGGCCTCGACCGTAACGGCGAAGAAAGACGCGAGCAGGGCTTCAAGAGGGGAAACGAAGAGCAGTGCACCCAAAAAGGCAAAGATAAACCCTGCGATGCTCCCCTCCAGGAATTTCTTGTCGCTCAGGGGGTGCCTTATCCGGCCCACTTTTATGCCTATGAGAGGCGATAGCGAATCCGCCAGCACGAATATGATAATGGAAGCCATTACAATGTCATGCTCGAACAAGGCCATGGTGAGCAAAAGACCAAGGAAGAAGAACAGCGCCCCCCTCCCTGGAATGGTTGTCATGTTCTCTTCCCTTTCAAAGCGAAGCAGGAACCAGTGTATGAGTGGCACGGGCCTCTTTCTGCTGGCCATGGATATCAGAAAACCGACCAGCGTCACGACCAGCATTATCCATACGTTTATCAGGTCGAAGTACAGGAGAATGACCAAGCAAATGCCCAGCACCAGATGGAACAGGTTTCTCCTCGTCTCGAGCGCTATTTTTCCCATAATCTTCTACATTTGAATGGATTAAAATAAATTACAACTTTTCCTGGAGTACAACTTTTTCTTGGTGCTGATTCACTTTATTGCACGGTCCTGCCCGTTATCATGACGTTTCCCTTATACAGACCAAGGACGACGGTTCCCGAAACAGGTTTCTGGTATCTATCCATTTGTTCTCTCATCCGTTCCATTCGCTCCGAATACCAGTCGCCTGCATATATCATGCTGGAAAATTCTGGAACCATCGAGTCCCTTTCCAGTATGTCGTTTCCTTTCATAGTTGCGCCTTCCAGGTCCATGTGCGCCTTGCGCAGGATCGCGCCACCGGGGGTCACATAAATGCCCCTTGTTTTCCTTCCATTGTGATTTGTCTCCACTATGTCTATTATCCCTATCGCGTTTTCCTCTCCAAGCTCGTTTAAAATCTGCATAATCTCAACCGGGTCCGTGCAGGTCTTGTCATTGTAGTGCACCCTTTTTGGGGACCCCTCGACAAAATCGATTTCCATGTATCTGGTTTCGTTCGGAGCTTTCTGGGGGGTTGGGATGCCAAGCATGTTCGCCTTGCGTCTAGCCGCGAAATCGGAGAGGTCATCATCCTCGTAAGAAGAATGGAACAGGTGATTTTCCGTCGTCCATGGCCTTTCTTTTGTGGTAGAAGAACGCAGCCCATTTTTTTTCACGTACTCAAGCATGACTTCCCTTGTTTGGAAAGTGCATAGAAATTCCGAGTCCTCCCAAGGGACGTATATTTCGGCATCAGGATAGAATATTTCGTAGGCCTTTCTATACCTGATATTGTCATTTTGGTCTGATGTTGCACCGTGGGCCAGGTTTTTGATTCCCCTTTCCTTCGCTACTTCAGCATGAGTCCTGCCAAGAAGAGGCTTGGGCAATGCCCCACCCAAAAGATACCTGCCTTCATAAATCGCGTTTGCGCGTATCGCAGGCCAAATGAAATCCGTGACGAACTGTTCTTTTAGGTCTTTTATGACAACATCATCCTGGCTTTCGACACCGTTCGCCAGAGCCGTTTGCCGTATTTCATCCATGTCCTCTTTCTGTCCTATGTCCCCAGTAAACGTTACGACATGATTTCCCTTCGCTTCAACGAGCCAATGCAGTGTAGCAGCTGCGTCAAGACCCCCCGTGTATGCCAGGACTATAGGTTTTCCCATGTTTAACTCCTATAAAAATAGCAAATAGTGCTAAATTATTTAAAAAGGTGTTGAAAGATGTTGGGAATCCCGGCACTTTATCTCTTTTTCTTTCTCAAAGCCGCGTTTATCAGTCTCAGGGCGTTTATCCGGATGAATCCCTTTGCGTCCCTCTGGTCATAGCCGCCTGCGACCTCCATGCTTGACTGCGCCTCGTCGTACAGAGAATTAGGCGATTCCCTGCCTGTGACGATCACATTGCCCTTGTACAACTTTAGCTTGACTAGACCGGTCACGTATTCCTGGGATTTGTCTATGAGTGTCATTAACAACTCCATCTCAGGGGAGTACCAGAATCCGTAGTACACAAGCTCTGCGAACTTTGGTATCAGGCTGTCCCTGATGTGCGCAACCTCCCTGTCTATGGTCAGCCCCTCGAGGTCCCGGTGGGCGATTTGCAGGACAGTCCCTGCCGGGGTCTCGTAAACGCCTCTGGATTTTATCCCGACGAACCTGTTTTCCACCATGTCTATCCTGCTAATGCCGTTCTTCCCTGCTATTTCATTCAGGTACGTGAACAATTCAAGAGGCTTTGTCTTTACGGTGCCGTCTAGCGGGTTTTTTACCTTAACCGGGTTCCCGCGCTCGAATTCTATCTCTATAACCGTCTCCTTGTCTGGTGCTTCTTTAGGGGAAACGGTCAGCTCGAACATGTCATCCCTTGGTCCCTGGGCCGGGTCTTCCAGCATACCTGCCTCATAACTAATGTGCATCAGGTTCGGGTCGGAGCTCCAAGGCTCTTTCTTTGTTGCCTTCACGGGAATCCCGTGCTTTTTGGAATATTCGATCAGATCGGACCTGCCCTGGAACTTGCTGAGGAACTCGTCATTCTTCCAGGGGGAGATTACCTCGACACCCGGATACAGTGTGTAGTATGTCAGTTCGAATCTCACCTGATCGTTTCCCTTGCCTGTGGCGCCATGGGCTACCGCTTTCGCCCCTTCGAGTTTTGCTATCTCAACCTGCCTTTTTGCTATCAATGGTCTCGCAAGGGAAGTCCCCAGGAGATACCTGCCCTCATAGACAGCATTTGCCCTGATGGCAGGGAATATGAAATCCGTGACAAACTCTTCCTTAAGGTCCTCGACGTAAACCTTTGAAGCACCGGTACGCAGGGCCTTTTTGCGAATCGCCTCGAAATCCTCCTGCTGGCCCACATCGGCAACATAGGCTATTACATCGTAACCTTTCTCTAGCAGCCATCGCAGAATAACGGAGGTGTCCAGACCTCCGCTGTAAGCCAGGACTACCTTTTTGCTAGTCATTGCTTCTAAATAAGGGCAACTTATTTAAATAATTTAAGCGATAATAAGTTTCTACAAATAATGGCTACCTGTCACTTAATAGGAAAAACTTAATAGGAAAAAGGGGAATTTATTTAAATACTGACTTTCAACTAACAATAAATTTTGGAAAAGCTTTCCAAAAAAGATGATGATATTATGAAATTGTGGGAAAATGGCAATGATGCTGGAGTTAACGAGAAAGTTGAGGAATTCACGGCAGGAGAAGACATAAAGCTCGACCAGCGCCTCGTTGAATGGGACGTTGTTGGTTCCATAGCGCATGCAACCATGCTTAAAAAGATAGGTGTTCTGACAGATTCTGAGTTGATGGACCTTAAAAAGGCCCTGGTTGAGGTAATAAACCTTGACGAAAAGGGGAAATTCAACATAGAGCTGCGTGACGAGGATGTCCATACCAAAATAGAGAATCAACTAACAGAATCGCTTGGCAACGTAGGTAAAAAAATACACACAGGCAGGAGCAGAAACGACCAGATACAGGTGGATTTGAGGTTGTACACCAAGGGAAAACTGCTGAAAATAGAAAAGAATTTGCTGAATCTGTGCAGGGAACTGACAAGGTTTGCCGAAAAAAACAGATGGGTGCCGATGCCCGGATACACCCATTTCCAAAAGGCGATGCCATCCAGCGTTTCTCTGTGGACCATGGCTTATGTTGAATCCATGCTGGATGACCTGAAGCTGTTGAAGGTTGCCTGCACTCTCAATGACCAGAACCCACTTGGCTCTGCCGCAGGATACGGCGTGCCGATAGAACTTGACCGGGACATGACCACAGAATTGCTGGGATTCGGCTCTTTGCAGAATAACGTGCTGTACGTCCAGAACAGCAGGGGTAAAATTGAATCGATTGTGCTATCGGCCCTGTCACAAATCATGCTTGACCTGGCAAAGCTGAGCAACGACATTATCTTGTACAGCACCGAAGAGTTCGGATTCTTCAACATAGGCGAAAAATTCAGGACAGGCTCCAGCATAATGCCAAAAAAGAGAAACCCTGACATCCTGGAACTCGTTAGGGGCAGGGCAAGCATCGTAACTGCATGCATGAATCAGGTAATGGAAACGATCAAGAACCTCCCTTCAGGGTACCAGAGGGACTTGCAGGAAACAAAAGAGCCCCTGATGAAAAGCCTGGGTGTAACCAATAATTCTCTCGAGATGGTCACGATGGCTATCGTGGACATATCAGTGAACAAGGAGAGGCTGCTGCAGTCTTTCACGTCCCGGATATTCGCGACGGACGAGACCTTCAAGCTGGTCTCGCAGGGCATACCTTTCAGGGATGCGTACAAGCATGTTGATTATAACTTCCAGCATTACAAAAAAGAACGCCCGGAAGACATCATAAAGAAGAGAAAGTACAAGGGAACGACGGGCAATCTGGGGATAAAAAACATAAAAAAGAAAATAGACAGGGAAATGAAAAACTCAAATAAAAGAGGAAGGGAATTCAGAAATACTATAAACAACCTGTTAAAATTATAATCCGGTATCCGGTAAAGCATGGGCATTCAGAATTTCTCTTTTATCATATTTTTTTTATTATAATGTAAGTTGATATGTTTTCTACCCCTCTTTTCTTCAGGTTCTGAATTATGAACTCGTTCAGGGAGTCTATGTCTTGTGTAGAAACCTTTATGAGAATGTTCGTGGCTCCTGAAATCTCGTAACATTCGTCAACCTCCTCCAACGAGATCAAATCACGGCATATAGTATCCAAATTAAGGATGGAGGTATAGGCTATATTAATAATTATAAAAGCTTCTATTTCCTTTCCGAGCTTCTTGTTATCGATCACGGCAACGTAGCCCTTTATGATTCCCCTCTTCTCAAGGTTTTTTATCCTGTTGAAGACCGTGGTTATAGGTATGTCTGTCTTTCTGGCAATCTGTTTTACACCCAGTCTTGCATTTTCTTGCAAAACATCAAGTATCTTCATGTCTTTATCCAGCAATTTATGGATCTTTTCCTGTCCCATAGCCTGCCTCTCATGGCTGTTCAAGCCGCACAATTTGGAAATATGAAATATTTTTTCACATTAATTATATATAAAGATTTCCTATGCGGACTTGTTCTACTGCATGGATTAATATTCCTATCTATTATCGGTTTTAATATTATTTTCGTATGAAAAGTGGAATCTTTTTCGGGTTATGAAAAGCGATACGATGCAAGGACACCTATTTGGAACATTTTTCCATATTTGGAGCAAATTTAAGTATTTTTCGTGGTTTTTTTCATTATAAAAGGAAAGTTTTTTAATTATACCCCTGACCTAACCTAATCATGGAGATGAGTTTCTATTATTCGCTGGGTAGAGAAAAGGTAAGGTTTTTGGTAGACAATCATCTCGACAGCAAGGAATTTGATTTTTTGCAGAATTTCGCCAGCGACATAGACGAGTTGCAACTGCACGGCACCGATCATGCAGAGTTGTGCCTGAGGGTTATAAACGCGTCAGGTTCGAATCTTTGGCATGGTGGTTTTGCTTAAATTCGAAAGTATGTGGTACCTGATGGAAAGTATGGTGAAGCTCGACTCAAAAGGCAGGATACTCATACCTATCAACCTGAGAAAGAAGATGGGAATCGTGCCTGACAACGAGCTTATTCTGATGCCTGGAAAAATAGGAAAGGTAGTAAGGATTATGCCGATTTGCAATGAAAATGCAGCAAAATGCACCGTTATGCTATCCAATTCTCCAGGCGGCCTGTCAAACGTTATGGGAGTGCTTGAAATGCTCAATGTCAGCGTGCTCCTGAGCAAGAGCAGGAACTTCATTGGAAACGGAACATCAGAATGGACATTCATCTTGGACACCTCGCAATCAACCGAGGAACCCAAGATGCTTGAAGAGAGGCTGGCAACGCTGGAAAGCGTAAAATCCGCCACCATATCCACCGAACCGGACTGACAGCCCTCAGGCCTTCCATAGTGCAGATGTTCCCTTAGGATTCCCAAATCACAATCGACCAAGCTGATTCTCAAAAATAATAAATAAACTAGACCAAATTATAACAGAGGATGATTTAATTGGATTACGCCAAAGCCGGGTTAAAGTGCGGGATTGAAATCCATCAGCAGCTGGACACAAGCCACAAGCTGTTCTGCCAATGCGCTCCCAGATTCTCATCGGAAAAGCCCTTGGCGACCGTCACGCGGAGGATGAGGGCAGTAGCTGGGGAACTCGGCAAAGTTGACGCCGCGGCGATGCACGAACTGCTCAGGGGCAGGAAATTCGACTACAATATATACGGGGAAGAGGACTGCCTTGTCGAAACGGACAGCGAGCCTCCCCATCCCTTGAACCCCGAAGCCCTCGAGACAGCACTGGAGATTGCGGTGATGCTCAAATGCGAGGTACCCGATGAGGCTCACGTGATGCGAAAAACCGTGATAGACGGCTCCAACACAGCGGGATTCCAGAGAACGCTCATTGTAGGCCTCAATGGGAAAATTCGGACCAGTTTCGGTTCTGTCGGCATAACAAACGTGTGTGTTGAGGAAGATGCGGCCCAGATTCTGCAACATGATGCTGGTGTCGTAGTTTACGGCCTCGACAGACTGGGCGTGCCTCTGGTTGAAATAGGAACCGCGGCTGATATAAAAAGCCCAGAGCAGGCCATGGAAGTGGCGAGCACGCTGGGGATGATTCTGCGTTCAACCGGCAAGGTGAAGAGGGGGATCGGGACCATCCGGCAGGACATAAACATATCAATCAGGGACGGGGCCAGGGTCGAGATAAAGGGCACCCAGCAACTCAGGCTGGTACCTAAGCTGGTTGAGAATGAAGCGATGAGGCAGATGAGCATGGTCAAAATTCGGGACGAGCTGAGACAAAAGAAATTTAAAAAAATCAGAGTTGGGATGACGGATGTGAGCGCCGTGTTCAAGGAAACGGACAACAGGATAATGCGGGGAAAGCCCGTTTTTGCCATAGTCATCCCGGGCTTCGCTGGGTACCTGGCAAGAAGACTGACTGAAACGAGAACGCTTGGCAACGAGCTTGCCAACTACGTCAAGGTGAGGGCGGGGATACCCGGTATAATCCATTCCGACGAGAACCTGCAGAAATACAGGCTCGAGAAAGAATTCGCGAAAATGCGGCGCAGCCTTGGCGTCGAGGCTGGAGACACACTGATAATAGTGGCGGCCGATAAACCGCTTGCAAAAAGAACGGTCGGGTCATTGGAAGAAAGGATAAACCAAGTGCTGGTCGGCGTTCCTCTTGAGGTCAGAAAGGCCTTGCCAAACGGCGACACGGAATTCCTGAGGCCGTTGCCGGGGGCGGCCAGGATGTATCCAGAGACCGACGTACCTCCCATCCCGATCGTTAAGGATATAATCACAAAGATCAAAAGGAACTTGCCTGAAACTTGGGAGAAAAAGATAGACCGGTTTGTGAAAACTTACTCTATATCGCAAGAGCTTGCAAGGCAGGTTGTGCATTCTGGCATGGCGGAGCTATTCGCCAGATTGGCCGGCAGATTCGATCCGAAAATGGTTTCTTCAACCCTGTTGTCGACGCTGAAGGAGATAGAGAGGGAAGGATTAGGGACCGAAAATATAACCGAGTCCCACCTCGATAATCTGTTTAAAATGGTTCTGCGCAAGCGTATAGCCAAGGAAGCCATTCCCGACATTCTAAGGGAGATTGCCAGAAATCCTGGGCGAAGTGTAAGTGATATCGTGAGAAAAATCGGTGTTAGCACTTTGACAACAGGCGAACTGGAAAAGATAGTACAAAGAATACTCACTAAAAAGCCCGACCTGCTCACCCATCCGAGAAGGGAAAAAATCCTGATGGGCCTGGTGATGCGTGAAGTCAGGGGGAAGATAGACGGCAAGACTGTTATTGATGCCTTGAGAAAAGAACTGAGAAAAAGAGGCTGTTAGAGTAGTTAAGTGGCTAAGTGGTTAAAAGAGGTAGTTTATTCCTTGCCAATTTTCGGATGAATTTCAACCATATTGATCAGATTATGCTTGATACTTGTAGAAATTGCAGAAACCGCAGAAATTTTCACTGGAATACCTGGAATGTCTTTGAGTCACTAAGGAATCACTAAGGCTTATAAAGATTAACGTCTATCTTTAATTGAAAATATCATCTTGGGTAATATCGTGTTGGCCGAAAAGGATGAACTAAAGTGTAATTGTACGGTATGCGGTTCTAGGTTTAGGATTAAGGTCGATAGGCAAGGCAATGTGAATCACGAAGCAACATACTGCGTTTTTTGCAGGGCGATGCTGGAAGATATAGAGACTCCAGTGGTTGATACGATTAACAAGTGAATCAACAGCAGAAGCCGCAAATGGGAAGGCCTCCCCCTAAACACCGAACTGCATGCCTATTACAGCTGTTTTCATAATCCCTCTAACACAGCCATTTCCCTGTAATCCTTAAGGTTCGCGGCCCCTACGTTGCTCATTGTCATTGCAAGGCCAAGGGCCGTTTTCTCCATTCCAGGCTTGAGCCTGCAGACCAGTGGAATCCAGTAAAATCCGCCTTCCTCAATATCAGCTCTCTTTACACCTTCCAAAACATCATATCTCGCAAATGATCTGGCTTTGTAGGAGCCTTCGCCCCAGTTTTCTTTATATAACCTACCTTCCTTTTCATGGACAGGTCCCGCCGCTTCTTCGCACATATTGAAGTAGGTCCCCATCATGTCAACATCGGCTAACGTCAAAGTTGTGGTAATGCTTCTTGTATCCTGCCTCAAGCGTTCTCTTATTAAAGTTCTTTTATCAAAATCGGGATCGAATGTCCCTATACCACCATCGCCTATCAACAGACGGTACTCCCCGCATCTCTCTCTAGCTTCGTATAGGTCCTTCAATGCTTTCAATAAGTCCCTGCCAACGCCCCTGTTATCCGTAGTCAGGCACATCCTTCCGCTGCCCATTCCAACCTTCATCAAGTCTGCACCTTCTTCGACCAGTGTGTCGTAAACAGGGACTTCGATAATCTTCCCGCTCCTGCTTTTTTTCAGGGCGGTGGCCGCAACAACATTTCCAGCACATATGTAGGAGTCTGGGAACAATTTTTTGAACTCGCGTAAAGTGCGGAGCTGGAAATCGCTTGCCCCGTCCGAAGCGTCTATGAATATCACATCAGCTCCTGCACTGAGCAAAGCCTCCGCCCTTTTCTGCCACTTGTAGGTATGGATGGCACCACCGACGGCATACCCGTTGTACTTGTATTTGAATGCAAGACCTTTCATGACGCCATTATTGTCAACTACAGGCATGTATCTTCTTTTTTCCCTTCTCATCATCCTCTTAATCGTTTTTGGTTGGCATCTATTCGATACGTAGTCTCTGCCACTTTTTGCTTTTTTGATATCGAAAGGCCTTATTATATTCCCCCAACCGCGTCTCCTTCGCCTTGCTAACTTTATTGCCTCCTGCAAATCGACATCAAAAAAATCGCTCGGTATCCCTTCCTGATATAAGAATAGACCCTTAAGGTTCCTTTCATCATCGCATATGGGTATAACGGAATGTCCAACATTGTTATACCTTTCAACAGCGTCGCCCAGTTTTCTATGTTTGTCAATATTTATCCATTCGGGCTTTGCTACGAATTCAAGGTCGCCCTTCTTAACTTCTTTGTTTTTCACATTGGCAACCATTCTGCTGGCATCTTCTATGGAATATTGCGAAGGGACAACTCCCATTGAGCCGTTTCTTGCACATTCTTCCAGAAATTCTTCATTGACAACCGAAGTCATCGCGGCTGCTATGAATGGATAGTTCAATACCACGTCCGGAACAAGCTCAACAGAAAGGTCCACTTTGTCATGCGTTGTCTTAGAAGTAGTCCATCCAGGGATTATGTTCATTTCATGGGGCTCCCCGATTTTTCCGATTATCTTGTATACCATATAAATCTTATATAAGAAAATTTTTTAAGGTTGTCGCTTTTCTTAACGATTTCCGATAAATAAAACCCTCGGGCAGCAAAACAATTTAAAGGTTCCTGCGGTATATATAGAAAATATGTCCGTTGGGGACATGGTGAAATGATATGATAATGCCTGTCAGGTGCATGACGTGCGGGAAGCCCGTGGGGCAGTACTGGGAAGAGTTCAAGAAAAGAACGGGTAAAGGGGAGAATCCCAAACGTGTCCTGGACGACCTCGGTGTTGACAGATACTGCTGCAGGTCGCTTTTCCTGACTCATGTAGACATGACAGACAAGGTCGGAAAATTCCAGAAGTAAAGTTTCCTATCGATTTCATTTTAAACTGGTTATTTTTTAAGTCAGTCCATATATTCTTAATATGAATTTCACGGTTGCTCAGATTATGGATTTAATAGGACCATTGTCTGGATACTTGCATTCATTTTTAATAATCTTGGTCACCCTTATAGTCATCAAAATTGCCTTCAGTTTTATCAACAGTCTTAAAAAGAAGGTGTCATCAGGTAAAAAGACCAACCTTTATGAAACAATTTTAAATGCAATAAAAAGACCACTCGGATTAGGCATTCTGCTTTTTGGCATTTTCTTTTCCCTAAAATCTCTTCCACCAATCCAAGCCTTTGCTGATAATATAAATACATTTTTTACAATAATTTTTTCTTTTTACTTTGCATATTTAGCCTCAAAAGTCATCGGTTTAATTATAGAATGGTACTCTACTGAAATTGCTGAAAAAACCGAGACTAAAGTCGATGACCAGTTTCTTCCAATATTGAAGAGAGCTACATATGGGATTATATTCGGCATAATGATAATACTCATGCTAAATCAGCTGGGAATTAGGGTTGAAACCTTGATCGCTACTCTGGGAATTGGAGGCCTTGCAGTTGCTCTTGCATTGCAGCCAACGTTGTCGAATTTCTTTTCTGGAATGCAAATGGTGTTTGACCGCCCCCTTAGGATAGGTGACTTCGTTGAGTTGGATTCTGGTGACAAGGGGACCGTTGTGGACATTGGCTGGCGAAGTACAAGGATAAGGACGTACATGAACAATATCGTTACCATTCCGAACAGTAAGCTATCAGACAGCAGGGTAATAAACTACACTACGCCAACCTCGGAAATCGGCTTTGCTGTGGAATGTGGAGTGACTTACGACTCGGACTTGGAACATGTTGAAAAAATAGGTTTAGAAGTGGCAAAGGATGTTCTGGAGCGGTGCAATGGTGTCAAGAACTTCAAACCCATTTTCAGGTATCGGGAATTCGGCGATTCTAGTATAAACTTCAAAGTTGTTTTAAGGACAAAGACACTCGGGGACAGTTATCTAGCGACTCATGAATTCATAAAGAAGCTTAAAAAAAGCTTCGAAAAGGAAGGGATTGAGATTGCGTTCCCCCAGCTTGACATTCACTTGGATAAACTCGAAATGAGGAAAGTTAAAAGAAAGGCTGTATCCAAAACAAAATGATTCTATAATCTAAGACCAGGATTCTTGTTGAAGAAGTCTGTAAGGGCACCCTCTTTGTTTTCCATGTTCTTCAGTTCCTCAAACGTTACCCACTTGAATTCCTCGGCTTCCCCCGGGTCTATCTTGGGTTCCTTGTCTATCTTCACGTGGAAGAGCATCAACAATCTGCTGGTTTTCATTTGCTTGGGAAAATGATACTGATGGTCCTGCCCGTAGCCGAGAAATTTGTGATTTGTGATTTTAATTCCAATCTCTTCCTGCATTTCTCTGGTTAAAGTTTCAAGCAAGGTTTCATTGAATTCTGCCCTGCCACCAGGAACCCTCCAGACCTTGAATAGGGGACAGAAAAACAACACGAATTTCCCATCCTTTTCGATAAAAGCGCTGCAAATTACTTGAGGCCCCTTTACCGCTTTGTCTGGCATATTTTATTAAGAAGGGCCTGGGTTATTAATCCTTTACTAAAGAGGGTTTGCATAAGTCGGCATCCGGCCTCAGAATCTCCAGTAAACAGTGAATATCCGGATTATTATCTGCAAAGTGCAGCCTATCGAGACTATCAGGTTGAACACGAAAAGTGTGGTCAGAGGCCATGCCCACTCAACCCCGAAGACCGCGACGACCCATGGTATGACATTGAACCATGCGAGCCATGCGTACAGGACCACGCCCACGACGGGTATAAAACCCAGCAGCAGCAGAATCCCCAGCAAAATCTGGGTAACTATTGCGATCAAGATGCCTACAGCGCCGTATGCTACGGTGCATAAAATCATTCCGAGAATTATCGCAATCAGGTTCGCGTACCCGTACAATTTTTTCTTGACCATGTTTATCTTTTAAAATCCTATATTATTATATTCTCTATCCCTAAAAAATAAAAGCTGGTATATATGGCCGATTTCCCGGTTAAAGTTGAAAATGTAGTCGCCGTGGCCATGCTGGGCGTGGATGTCCCCCTGGAGAAGATGTCCTCTCAAACAGAGAAAGCGGAATACGAGCCTGAGCCTTTTTCAGGGCTCGTGTACAGGCCGGGGGAGCGGGGGGTGGCTGCGCTGATATTTTCTTCAGGCAAGATAGTATGCACAGGGACAAGGAACGTAGAGCATGCACGCGAAACCGTTAACAAAGTTGTTCAGAGGATCAAGGAGCTAGGCGTTTCCGTTCCGGCCGGCTTTACTATAGAGATAGATAATATAGTCGGCAGTTCAAAGATAAACGCCCAGTTGAGTTTGCAAGACTTGGCATTTTCACTGGAGAATGCGGAATACGATCCTGATCGCTTCCCCGGCCTGGTCTACAGGATATCCGACCCAGAGGTGTCTTTCATGCTTTTCGCAAGCGGAAAAATAATCTGCTCGGGGGCACACAGCATAGGTGACATCCAAAGGGCCTTGCGTAAGCTCCTGGATGACCTGAAGAAAGCGGGCATCAAGGCAGAACCAAGTAAGGGCTAATGGACTATGATTTCTGTGCATTCCATGCGCGATGTGGAGAAAAAAGCGAACGATATCGGCATTGACGATTCGAGCATGATGGAGAACGCGGGGGCCAACGCTGCAAAGATAGCTGATAAAAAGTTCGGGCTGCACGGCAAGGCCATTTTGATCTTCTGCGGCACCGGAAACAATGCAGGGGACGGCCTTGTTTTTGCAAGGCATGCACTCATCCTCGGGGCAGATGTGCGTATATATTTCGTAAAAGAGAAGAAATTGCTCAAGGACCTGGCCATGCTAAATTACACCGTTCTGAAGAATCTGGGATTGCAGGGGCAGCCCGTAAAATTTTACAAGAAGATAACCCAAGCTGTGCACGCCGATATCCTTGTTGATGCCATGCTTGGCATAGGAATCCGGGGAACGGTTGATGAGGAATATGCTAAGGCCATACTACTGTTCAATTCCATGCGGGGGATTAAGATTTCCATAGACTGCCCCTCAGGCATTGATGCGGATACCGGAAAGGAGATGGACAGGGCGGTAAAGCCCGATATCACTATAACATTCTACGACAGGAAGCCCGGGCTTGACAAAAAGAACTGTGGCCAAATCATGGTGGCTGACATAGGAATACCGAAAATATAAAGAGGCTGCAGTGTCCTCTTTTATACAAAAATAAAGTCCCGATTTGTTCCACTTTCTTGTTAAATAATGCTGTTTTTTTAAATACTGAAAATAAATTAACTTGAATTGACGGAAAAAGGTGAATCTAGATGAAAATATGCTATCTCTATCTGCACAGGCTTGCAGGCCGGGGTTCCGGCAGGTACATGCAGTCCCTGCTCAAATACTTCAAGGGAAAGAGGCACCAGCTCTTCCTTGTGGAGGGGATGCGATCCCAACTCAGCATCCTTAGAGGCGTCTACGTAAGATACGTGCATTTCCCTTTCCAGATACCGGTCTACCAGGGCAGGGCCGACGTAAAAAAGAACATCAAGATATCAACCGTCCCGGATTCCCAGATATTCAGCCTCATCAGGAGGTTCGCGGAATGGGAGGTGAAAATCAACGAAAGGTTCGGCATAGACGTTGTTCATGCAAATCACGCGAGTATAATCCCGTTTTCGGCTTACATGGCGAAAAAGATAAACAAAGTGCCTTACGTTGTCACGGCCCACGGGACAGGCATGCTTTCCTCGCTGGAAAGCAAAAGGAACTTCGAGATCGCAAGGCTCGGGCTTGCCGAATCGGAAAAGGTGATAGCCAACAGCAAATTCACCAAACTGGGACTGGTTAAGGACTTTGGCATACAGCCCAACAAGATAAAGGTCATCTATCCGGGGGTTGACACGGATATCTTCAGACCGGTCACCGACCGGGTGAAAAACGCCGTGAAAAGGAAATACGGCTGCAAGGGAAAGAGAATCGTTTTTTCATCCGGGTTCTTCAGCGAGGAAAAGGGATTCCAGTACCTGTTAAAGGCGGCCAGCATTTATGAGAAAAATAATGATGATGTCATGACCCTCATAACCGGGCAGGGCCCGTACCAGCGGGAAATGGAAAGGATGATCAAAAAGTACAGACTTAAAAACACCAGGATACTCGGCTGGGTATTGAGGAAGGACCTGATAAAGTTGTACGGAACCGCTGACTTGTTCATCACGCCTTCCATGTGGGAAGAGCCATTCGGGATGGTTTCCGTGGAAGCGCTGGCATCAAGGACCCCCGTTATTGCCACGAATATCGGCGGCATACCTGAAATAGTTACAAGGGATGTCGGGGATGTTGTCGAACCAGGGTCAGCTAAGCAGATAGCCGATGCTGTTATGAACAGGGTATTCGATGATGGCTGGCTCAGAAAGAGGGGGAAAACAGGCAGGGAAAGGGTCATAGAACATTTCTCGGTGAAGGCAGGGGGCAGGGAAACGGAGAAAGTGTACAAGAAGGCCATGAGGTAGTTTCGCCGTTCTCCTCATTTTGATTTTATAACCTTTCTGTAAACGCGTTCGTAACCGTCGGCCATGATCTGGATGCTGAACTTTTTCTCTACCCAGCATCTGCACTTCTTTGGGTCTATCTCATCCGCCCTTTTCACATAAGAGACGAACTCCCTGTAGTTGTTGGCTATGAATCCTGTCTCCCCATGCTTGATAATCTCGGGAACAGAGCCCCTGTTGAAGGCTACCACGGGGGTACCGCAGGACATCGCTTCTATCATGACAAGGCCAAACGGTTCTTGCCACCGGATGGGAAAGAGCAGGCATTTTGCATGCTGGTAGAGTTGCAGCTTCTCTTTGAATGGTATCAAAGGTCGAAAAACTATATTCCTGTTATCTATCTGAGGCGTGATGTGCTTTTTGAACCACCTCTCCTGCTTTCCCTGGTCGTATTTTCCGGATATGATGAGCTTTTTTTTCAGTCTCTTGGCAGCCCTCACCGCTATATCGGGCCCCTTGTGCCTGTAGCAATTGCCGAGAAACAGCAGGTAATCCTTTTTCTCGTCGCTGAACTTATACGCATCGGTGTTGGTCGCATTATATACAACACCAGCAGAGCGCAGACCATGCAGCCTTTTTTGCTGCTTTTTGGAGATGAAAACGAAATGCGACGCGTCTCTAAAATAATCGAATTCAACGGAGCCTGGCAAAAGATAGTCATTATGCATGGTCGTTACTGTGGGTTTTGTTATGTATTTCGAGCTTGCGATTCCAAAAAAGCCCGCGTGGTTATGGAATATGTCGAACTGCTCCTCGTCCCTGTACGCCGAATTTACCTGCGCCATGTTCAGCAAAGAGCTGCAGTTCCCTATACCCACTGCCTCCTTAACAAGGTATCTCAGCTTCGCCTTGGTTTTTGAATCCCCGGTGGCATAAAGGGTGACATGATGCCCCCTCCTGATAAGCTCCTCGGTTAGCATGCTCGCTATCCTCTCGGTCCCTCCATAAAGTTTTGGGGGGGTCGAGACGAGGGGCGGCACAAGCTGAGCTATGCGCATATCTATCCCTTCTCCTTCAGGACCTTCCTGTAAACGCGTTCGTAACCGTCTGTCATGACCTGGATGCTGAATTTCTTTTCGACCCAGCGCCTGCACGCAAGCGGGTCTATCTCGTCAACCCTCCTGACGTAACTGACGAACTCCCTGTAGTTGTCAGCGATAAACCCTGTTACTCCGTGTTTGATCACTTCCGGGACAGAGCCCCTGTTTAACGCAACCACCGGAGTGCCGCAGGACATCGCCTCTGTCATCACCAGGCCGAACGGCTCCTCCCAGCGTATTGGAAAGAGCAGGCATTTTGCATGCTGGTAAAGGCCGATCTTCTTGTCCATGTTTATGGTTGAATAGAAGACCACTTTTTTGCCATCCACGAACGGCTTTACCTTGCTGGCAAAGAATGGCATGTATTTCTTGTCAACCTTGGCGGCCATTATAAGCTTTTTACCCAGTTGCTTGGCTGTCTTTATGGCTATGTCCGGGCCTTTGTTCCTAGTTATGTTCCCTATGAAGAAGAAGTAATCTCGTTTCTCGTCGCTGAATTTGTACTCATTCGTATCCGTAGCGTTATAAACGACACCTCCCGATTTCAAGCCATGCAGCCTTTTTTGCTGCTTTTTGGAGATGAAAACGAAACGGCACACATCCTTGTAGTAATCAAATTCCATGGTCCCCGGCCTCAGGTAGTCGTTGTGCATGGTCGTCACAACAGGGGTGGACAGGTATTGTGCAACCATCATCCCATAGCCGCCTGAGTGGCTGTGGATGATGTCGTAATCGTCTTGATCGTCAAAGACTAGACTAGACTGTGCGATCCCCTTCGTGGGCCTGAAATCGTCTATGCTTGTATGCTTTTTGTAAATATACCTCAGTTTCGCCCTGGTCTTGGAGTTTCCTGTAGCATAGAGGGTGACATCGTGTCCTCTCCTGACCAGCTCTTCGGTAAGCATGCTTGCTATCCTCTCGGTCCCCCCATACTTCGGTGGTGGGGTTGGCAGAATGGGAGGGCAAAACTGGGCTATGCGCATCTTCATAAGAACTCACCTGATAATATTATTTATGGGGAGCGTTCAATAAATATATTCAGGAGGGTGTTGGTTTGAGAATAGCACAGTACTGCCAGTCCGTTTTCAATGTGTCCAGGGGAACGGAGACCTTTGTAAAAAGCATCAGTACCGAGCTTGCAAAAAGGTGCGAGGTACATCTGATTGCCGGAACAGGAGGGGAAAAGCTGGAGAGAGAGGCCTTCAACCGGGCCCGCCTGAGGACGTTCAGCTTTCCCTACTTGATGAGAAGCCAGCTTCCGTCTGAGCTGCCAAGGGAATGGCATTACGCTGCCGAATGCGGCACATTCTTCATGAACACAGCGTCGCATTTCAATAAGTACAAATACGATGTCATACACGTACATCTCCCCCTGAATCTCGTGCTGAAATCCGTCACAAAAGATCCCATCCTCATGAACTTCCATGGAGGAGGCTCCATAGTCTCGTACAAGAATATACTTAATTCCGTTACAGCTGATTCCTACTGCGCGTGCTCCAAGTTCATCGCTGATTGGGCTGAAAGGACTATCAAAAGGCGTGTTCACGTAGTCTATGATGGTGTTGACCCCGAATATTTCAAACCCGTCCCTGCCCAAAGGGAGACCGGAAAAACAATCTTGTTTTCCATTGGTGCCATGCTGTGGTGGAAAGGATTCGAGTATCTGCTCAGTGCGATGAAAATCGTCCAGGATAAAGACGAAAACATAGAGCTGTGGATAGGCGGCAGCGGAACCGATGTGAAGGGCATAATAGAAATGGCAAAGCGCATCGGACTGAAAAACACCAAATTCCTGGGCTATATACGGCAGGAGGATGTCGTAAAGATGTACAACTCATGCGACGCCTTCATCTCCGCCTCCCCCGAGGAGCCTTTCGGCATAACCTTTGTGGAGGCCATGGCCTGCGGAAAACCTGTCATTGCGATCAACAACGGGGGGCCTAGGGAAATAGTCGCCAAAGGGACCGGATTCCTCGCAAAGCCGAAATCCACCCTGGATTTGGCTGAGAAGATTCTGCGTGCGAAAGACAGCAATCTGCAAAAGATGGGCGAGCTTGCCAGGCGACACGTCATGAGGAATTTCACCTGGGAGAAGACGGTCGACAGCCTGCTTAAGATATACAAGAAGATGTAATTAACAAGTGATGTCTTTAACGTTTACCGGATGCATGGATGCATCTCATTAACAGTAGCCTGTCCGTGAAAACATCATAGGGCTTGAAGTCGTATTTTTTTGGTATTTTTCTTTTGCTTTTTTCGATTTTATTGTAATTTTTACTTATCCACTCAAACGTGCCTGCCAGAGAGGAGAGTATCATGTACCCCGATTTTTCCCCAAAGTTTCGAGCCGACTCCAGGGCTATGGTTTTCATCCAGTTGGATTTCCTAGGCTCTAGGCAGCCGTATTTGTAGAAGTAGAGCAAAATGGACCTGAACATCAAAGCCGTCCTGTGCATGTTCCAGCCATGATAGAGATAGGGGGATTTTATCTTCTCTCTTTTAGCGTATCCGCTCAGGTGGTGCACCCTTATCTCTGGGTTATAAACCAGGGGACATCCAGCCCTCCAGAACCGGATGCTCAGGTCCGGCCCCTCCCCCTGCATCGGGAAAAGTAACGAGTCGTATCCGCCGACTTTCTTGAAAGCATTACGCAGAAACGCGACGTATCTGCCATGCAACATCTCGATGTACGTCGTCTTCCCTACCTTTACACGCCTGTCGTGCCTTCTCGGCCGGTCGAGCTTTCCGTCCACCAAGCCCCCGAGCCAGTAGACGTTGCCGCTAACCATGGCCGCAGCCGGATTTTTTTCAAATGTTAGCAGAGTTTCCAGAACAGTATCAGGCTCGACTTCGATGTCGCTGTCCGTTGCGACTATTATCTTATTCGATGCCAACCCAACGCCTATGTTCCTGGCCTTGGCTATGCCTGCGTTCTTTCTGGGCTTTTTATATTTGAACGAGACCGAATCGGGACTTTCCGAGGCGAGCTTTTCCACCCTCCTTTCTATCTTACTATTCGGGGAATCATCAACCAGTATAATTTCAAGTTTGAACTGCTTGCCCAGTCCGCTACTGTTCAGAAGAAGTCTGAGGCATCTGGAAACCTGTCCGGGCCTCTTGTAGCAGGGTATCACAACGGAAAGACCTGGCAGTTTTTTCTTCGTCATAAACATAATTCAAGCAGGTTCTATAAATTATTTGCAAGGACCCACGAGATGCGATAACCACGCCCCCTCTCTCAACACGCACATGAACTGATTTGGCAATTTTACAGGGATGCAGGGATTTAAAAATTATAGCGCTTAATTATTTTTCATGATAGGAAAACTGCAGCTGCCTGAACCCCTGCATGCCTTGCTCGGCGGGATAGAATTCAGCGCCCTGAGCAATTTCTACGGGGCTCCCGGCACCGGAAAAACCAATATCTGCTTGCTGATTAGCATCGAGTGCATAAAAAACGGAGGCAAAGTCGTGTACATAGACACGGAGGGAGGCTTCTCACCCGACAGGCTGTCCCAGATGACAGGAAATGTCGATGATGCCATGAAAAAAATAAACCTGATCGAGCCCAAAAACTTCA
Organism: uncultured archaeon; assembly: GCA_964559215.1. GTDB lineage: Archaea > Aenigmatarchaeota > Aenigmatarchaeia > QMZP01 > JAFGSV01 > JAFGSV01. Next base: position 18,056 of record CAZLFZ010000011.1, on the reverse strand, counting down.
AGGAGCAGGGTGACATAATCAGGGGTCTGGATAAAAAGGAGGCCGACTTGATCGTACTCGATTCTGCCGCCGCTTTATACAGGCTGGAGTATGCCGACCCTGAAAAAGAGATCCTAGAGGCGAACAGGGAGCTGAGCAGGCAGATGTCAATCCTGTCGAGCCTGGCGAGAGAAAGGGGTATCCCTGTAGTCGTAACGAGCCATACCTACAAGAACTGGGATACCGACAGGCATGAAATCGTTGGCGGCGATTCCGTAAAATACTGGTCAAAGGTCCTGGTCTTCCTGGAAAGAACCGGGAAAATGTCCGAGAGGAATGCTACCGTGATCAAGCACAGATCGCTCCCAGAGGGAAAAACCGTGAGATTTGTGATAACCCAGGACGGGATAAAGCCGGCAAGCGGGTTCAAGTTGTTTTAGATGTCTACACCTCTACTGCCTCTAGTCATTGATCTCTTCCTCGACAGCAAGGGGGCCCCTGTAGCCGCAGTCCTTGCACAGGTAAACCATTCCCAGTTTGCCTCCCATCCACAGCGTGACGTTCATTGAGCCGCACTTAGGACATTTTAGCATGTCGCACCTTTCCCCAAGGTTGAAAGATTATTTTTCGTAATTATTTTTTGCCCGGCTTTTCCTTGCCACCACTTTTATTCGGCGATTCCTTTTTATTGTAATAATTAAAGCCGTGTTCAACGCAGAATTTCCAGGGCCTTCTCCCTTTGGATTTCACCAGAATCAGATACAGTCCGCAGCGACATTTCTTGGACAAGACGGTCAGGTAACCGTGCTGCGGCAGGGGGAAGGAATTACTGCAGTTGGGGTAATGGCTGCAGCCAACGAACCTTTTCCCTGTTCTGTGTGAATGGATTATCATCAGGTCGCCTTTGCCGCACTTAGGACATTTTCCGACATCGTGCTGCTCGTGCTCGTGCTCCTGCACAGCCACCTTTATCTCGCTGCCTATGTGGTGCTCGTGCTCCTTGAACTTCGACAGTATTCTCATGAGCTCCTTTTCGGCGTCCTTTATTATGCGCTCTCCTGTCTTTTCTCCTTTTTCTATCTCTTCCATATCCATTTCAAATCTCTTCGTGAGCTCTACCGAAACGATCTCAGGGCAGTACTTCTCCAGGGCCTTGGTGACGGCCTTCCCGAGTTCGGTGACGACTATAGATCTTTCCTTTATGTAGCCCCTCTCGTAGAGTGTATACAGTATATGGGCCCTGGTTGCTTTTGTGCCTAGCGATTTTTCCTCCATTTCCTTGAGTATGGACGCCTGGGTGAACCTGTTGGGGGACTGGGTCTCCTTTTCCAGCAGTTCTGCCTTCTTTACATGCACCAAGTCACCGGCCTTTATCTCAGGCAAAATGACATCCTTCATCTTCAAGAAGGGCTTGTAGAATTCCATCCAGCCAGGGACCAATGTCTTTACTCCGTGGGCAGCAAAATCCTCACCATCGACTTTGATCAATATCCTTAACAGCTCCCTGATAGCAGGATCGGCAAACGTCGACAAAAACCTGTGCACGATCAAGTCGTACACTTTTTTCTGGTAGCTGTTCAGCCTCTTCGGCTTGCCACCTGTTGGATATATGGCAGGATGGGCTGGGTCGGTTTTCTTGCCCTGTCTTGGCCTGAGCGCTTTTCTTGCCAGCAGTTTCCCGCAGAGTTCGGCATACCATGGCTGGCCGGAAAGGTGTTTGATTATTTTTTTGTAGCCTATGGCCGGGGGCAATTTTTGGCTCGATGTCCTCGGGTAGGAGATCAGGGCGTACTCGTACAAAGACTGGGCTATGTCCAGGGTCGTCTTTGGCGAGTAGCCAAACATGGCGTAGCTCTCCCTCTGCAATGTCGTGAGATCAAAAGGGACGGGTGGTATGTGTTTCTGCTGGCTCTTGTCCACAGCTGCGACAGCCCCGTCTTTGCCTTTGCATCTATCCAGCACTGTTTTTGCTTGTTCAAGCTTCCAGAACTTCCCATGCACATGCGAGGCTGTGATGTCCTTCCCATCCACATGTCCGTGCAAGTCTATTTCCCAGAACGGGACTGGCTTGAATTTCAAAATCTCCTCTTCCCTTCTGACCAGAATTTCGAGGGTTGGCCCCTGCACCCTGCCCGTAGACAATACCCAGTAACCTCCAACGTGCTCCAGGGAAAGCGTCAAGGCCCTTGACAAGTTCACGCCGAAGTACCAGTCCATGTGATGCCTGGTCAGCCCTGCCTGTATCTGGGGGAAATCAAGATGAGGGGACGTGCTCTCATACGCATTCACGAGGTCGGGGGTTGTGAGTGTCGAGAACTTCATCCTTTTCCCGTCCTTGACCTTGCATATGAAGCGGAGCACGTTAAATGCGATCACGCTACCTTCAACATCATAATCGCACGCAGAAATATACTTGCCTGCATTTTTCGCGAGGGCTGCTATGTTCTCAAAATACTTCTTTGTCCACTCGTTGCCCCTTTCGGTATAGGTTGGCTTCCAGTCAACTGAAAAGACGGGGTACCTCCATTTGAGACCTTTATTTATTTCATCAAGAACGAACAAGTGTCCTACAGCTGACACCACAACGATCTCTTTCCCTCCTCTCCTGATTTTGTAGTAGGATGCCCCGTGGCGAGACAATCTCTGCACACCGCTTTCGGCAAGAGCGTGGGCTATCCTCTTTGCAGCAGTAGGTTTTTCCGTTATGATCAATGTGTAACTCATACTAAAAAGTAAAAACCAGATTAGTATTTAAGCTTTCAAGAAAAAGTTTCAGAACTGTTAATCAATTAAAAATATTAACTGTTAATATCAAAAGTAAGTTAAACGTGAGTTAAACTGAGTTAAAGTGCCGGGGTGGCAGAATCTGGCTAATAGCGAAAACATCAAAAATTACCAAAAGCTGGCAAGCGCTCGCCTCGAGAGTTTTATCCCGATACAGCGAGTGTCCTTTTGGACATGCAGGTTCAAATCCTGCCCCCGGCGCTTAACAAAAAATGAGACGCCTCCAAGCATGATTGCTTTTAAGATGCAGATAAAAACAGTAAAGAATTTAAAAGGTAAATCTTATAAATGGCTGAGTGAATAATATGATTATGGAAAATAATCTTTCTACCTTTTCAAAAATTTCTACGAAAATGGATTATGAAGGACGATGGGTTTTAATATCCAACAATGAAGTTATTGCTTCTGGTACTGCAAAAGACATTAAAGAAGAAATGAAACACTTTAGAAAAAATCATCCCAGCAATATTCCACTTATTGCGAAAATTCCCAAAAAAATCATGCAAATAGTCTGAGGTGGTTTGAATAACTACCTTAAGCTTTCCTTATATCAAAGAGCACGGATTCTATAGGCCAAAAATACCAATAATAATTTCAGTTGCTAATTTCAAAACCCAGCTTTATGGTTTAATAGATTCGGGCTCAGATTATGTATTATTTCCTAAAGAAATTGCGGAGGCAGTTGGAATAAAGCTAACTAGCAAAACTGAAGAAGCTAATGGGATTGGTGGAAAGATAAAATGTAAAAGTGGGTTAGCAACGATTATAATAAAAAGGGGTGAGAAATCTCAAAGATTAAGAAATATGAGAATTCACGTTCAAATTGAAAAAAGCGGGATAGATGAAATACTACTTGGGAGGGATCCATTTTTCAAATATTTCAAGATAGAAATCAATGAGAATTCAAGAAGGGTCAGATTAATACCTAATAGAAGACCACGAAAAACTTCAAATGGAAATTAATCATTAAGCGCAACTCATATATATCATTTCCACCAATAATATATTGAAATCTGCGCATAAATGCGGATAACGCAGGCGCTTTGCTTTTTGGTTTCCGCTTGCCCCCGGCGCTAAATTTCAGGTTCATGCCAAAGGTTTATAAAATTTATTTTCGGAGTATCTCTAATGTCTTATGGTAGATGTCCTTTTCACATAGTCTACATTGAAGAATCGGTATTGCCTAGGTGTTTTTTGAATGGCATAGAAGGATGCTCCTTGTGATGGAGGAGACTTGTCAACATGCGCATATAAAGGCGATAAAAGGATTCAGATCTTAGCAAAACAAGTTCTAGGTGAAATTAAATCAAATGCAGGATACCGAGGGAGGCTTGAGAAGGCGTTTCCTCAACTTGCCGAAAAATGAATAAGTAGAATTGGGTCTGAAAAACTCCAAACGGTACATGACCTCCTAGGAAATTGTTTTCAAAGTGTTTTCAAAGGAAAGCCTGGGCTAACCAGCCAAACAAAAAAGAAGAAGAAATAAAATAAAAAAGAGGGGTTTAAGGCCCCCGCTTTGCTACGATTTTATTTCGCTTTTACAAGATCCGTGCAGATGCCTGCTGCCACCGTCTTGCCCATGTCCCTGATTGCGAACTTCGCGAGTTCAGGAAAGTCTGCCTGCTTCTCTATCGACACAGGCTGCAGAGGCTGGACCTTTATAACTGCGGCATCCCCTGTTTTCAGAGTGTCCGGGTTCTCGGCGACGGTTGCGCCTGTCTTCGGATCAAGCTTCTTGGGTATCGCTATTATCTTTCCCGCTATGTGTGCTGTGTGTATGTGGAACACTGGCGTGTACCCCTTTGTGATCACTGTCGGGTGCTGCAGCACGATTATCTGTGCCGTGAACTCCTTTGCCACCGTGGGCGGCTTGTCCGGATGACCGATAACGTCACCCTTCTTTATCTCCTTTTTGCTCACGCCCTTCACGTTGAATCCGACGTTGTCTCCCGGTTCTGCCTTCTCAAGCTGTTTGTGGTGCATCTCTATTGACTTGACCTCAGCACTCGTGCCGCTAGGTTCGAAAACGATCTTGTCTCCCGGCTTCAAAACCCCTGTCTCTACCCTGCCGACAGGAACCGTGCCTACGCCGGTTATGGTGTAGACGTCCTGCACGGGCAACCTCAGGGGCTTGGTGACAGGCTTCTCCGACACAGTTACCGTCTGGTCCATTGTCTGCAACAAAGTTGCTCCCTTGTACCATGGCATGTTGGTGGATTTCTTCACCACGTTGTCGCCTACGTACGCAGACACGGGAACGAATGGTATCTGGTCCACCTTGTACCCAAGCGTCTGCAGCAGTTTGAAAACCTGGTCCTTGACTTCGTTGAATTTCTTCTCGTCATAGTTCACTGTGTCCATCTTGTTTATAGCAACTATTATCTGTCCTATCCCGAGAACCTTGGACAGGTACAGATGCTCTTTTGTCTGCTCCTGTACACCGTCTTTTGCCGATACCACCAGTATCGCTGCGTCTGCCTGACTGGCCCCTGTTATCATGTTCTTTACGAAATCCCTGTGACCCGGGCAGTCTATTGCAGTGAAGTAAAACTTGTCTGTTATGATCGGCCTGTACATCAGGTCTATGGTCAAACCTCTCTCTCTTTCCTCCTTCAGCTTATCCATTACAAAAGCAAACTCAAACGTTTCCTTCTTCACTTCCTTGGCAATATCCTTGAGCTTTCTAAGCTCCTGATCTGAAAGTGAGCCGGAATCGTATAAAAGCCTGCCTAGCAATGTCGATTTACCGTGGTCTACATGACCAGCAGTTATTATGTTTACGTGCGGCTTTTCCGCCATAGTATATCCCTCCTATCTATTGTTCTATTAGGGGCGCATATGTTCTATGCGACCCAGTGAACCTTATATTATAAAACATTTATATATTTATATGTTTTGGTAGCCCCAGCGAGGCGAAAAAATTCAACGATGCTGCCGTTTTTAGTAGTCATCTCAAATTCATTTTAGGCACTTAGGGCAAAAAAATACAAAAGAATAAAAACTAGGCTAAGGTATTAAAACTTGATAACTTTATTAATCTATAAATTCAAAACCAAGACTTGAGGTTAAATCTCAATCAAGAGGTATTGGAATGAAAAGGACGCAGGATTCGTTAAAACCCGCAGGTGGTTTTGACATGAAAAAGGATATCGGATTAGGGCTGCCGGAACCTGGCAAGGCGTGCGAGGATAAGAACTGTCCATGGCACGGGCACCTTGCTGTCAGAGGCCGGGTTTTCGGGTGCGTGGTCGTGTCCACGCATGCGCACATGACCGCCATAGTTGAGAGGAGCTATCATCATCGCGTGCCCAAATACCAGAGGTATGAAAGGAGAAAATCCAGGATAGTGGCGCACAATCCAGCATGCATATCGGCCAAAGAGGGTGACCATGTAGTGATAGCGGAGTGCAGGCCCCTGGCAAAAACCAAGCATTTTGTTGTAGTAGCGCTTGAGGAGAGGAAGAAAGTATGAAGGCCGTATCTTCGAGGACTGGCAATGCTTTGCAGGTGGGATCTGTTTTAAAGTGCGCTGACAACAGCGGTGCGAAGATGCTGAAGATCATATCCGTCAGGGGATTCAAGGGAATTAGAAGAACCAGGCCGTCGGCAGGTGTGGCGAACATTGTAATGTGCAGGGTGGAAAGCGGCAGCGAAAAGGTCCGGCATCAGGTCTTCAAGGCGGTGATCGTGAGGCAGAAAAAGGAGTACCGCCGGCCAAATGGCATGAGAGTGGAATTCGAAGGAAATGCCGCGGTTTTGGTCAATGACAAATTCGACCCCATGGGATCCATGATAAAGGGTCCTGTGGCAAAAGAGGTAGTCGAGCGATTCAAGACTATCGGGAAAGTGTCAAGTATTATTGTTTAGATGCTCATGGTGACGATATGAAAAAGGAATGGTCAAGCAAGTGGAAAGCAAGCACCCAGCCGAGGAAACAGAGGAAATACAGGCAAAACGCTCCTCTCCATGTACTAAGGCACTTTTTGTCCGCGAACGTTGCCTCCCCGCTGAGGGATCGGTATGGGAAGAGGTCCATGGTAGTCAGGAAAGGCGACGAAGTCAGGATAATGAGAGGCGGACATAAAGGCACGAAAGGGCTGGTTGATAGAGTGGACATAAAGAAGGAAAAGGTTTACATAGAGGGTGTGAAGATGAAGAAAGTGGACGGCTCCGATGTATCAAGGCCTGTCTCCCCGTCAAACCTGTTAATAACAAAGCTGAATCTTGATGACAAGAGAAGGCAGGCTGTGCTGGAAAGGTCCGGCAGGCCGGCAAAAAAGGAGCTAAAGTCTAAGGGGTGAATGACCATGCATATGAAAAGATACGGAATGCCACGATTCTGGCCCCTGGGAAAGAAGGTCAACAAGTTCGTCGTAACCCCCGTGCCGGGCCCTCATCCAAAGCATTCCAACATCCCGCTGTTAATCGTGCTCAGGAACATACTGGAGTATGCCGAGACATCCGCCGAAGCGAAGAAGATACTCAGCAGGGGCGAGGTTATGATTGATAAAAGGGTAGTCAGGGAAGCTAAGTACCCCGTTGGCTTGATGGATGTCATCGAATTCCCCTCGATAAAGAAGCAATTCCGGGTTGTCGCAGGTCCGCACGGGCTGCAGGTGCAAGAAATATCCGGGCCTGAATCGTCAAAGAAGCTGTGCTCGATCCAGGGAAAAACTGTTATCAAAGGGGCGAGATACCAGATAAACCTGCATGACGGCCGCTCCATAATAGTCGGCAAGGAAAAGAAGTACAAACCAGGTGACTCCGTTCTAATAGAGATCCCCACGCAAAAGATTCTCGATCACTGGCGGGTGAAGCCCGGCGTTCCGGCCATAATAGTATCGGGCAAGAACACCGGCGTTAAGGGAAATGTAAAGGCCGTGCACCAGAGGGGGAAGATGCAGGAAAAAAGCAGGGTTGTACTTGAGACGCCACATGGGGAGATAGAAACCCTCAAGGAGTACGTGCTGGTTGGTGAAATTAAATGAATCAGATGAAAGAGATAAGGTTAGAGAAGCTGACACTCAACATGTGCACCGGAGAGCCGGGACCCGAACTTGAAAAGGCGAAAAAGTTGCTGAAAATGGTTACGGGGAAGAAGGTAGTCTTGACAAAAAGCCATAAAAGGAGCACCTTCGGGGTTGCCAAAGGCAGGCAGATTGGGGTCATGACAACGCTCAGAGGCAGGGAGGCGCATGAATTCCTGGCGCGATTGCTGCAGGCGGCGGAAAACAAGCTCGATGCAAGCGGCAACTTCTCTTTCGGCCTTGCCGAATACATAGACATCCCAGGGGTAGAATACGACCCTGACATAGGGATCAGGGGGTTTGATGTGTGCGTCACCCTCGAGAGGCCTGGCTACAGGGTGAAAAGAAGAAAATACAAGCAGCAACCGGTTGGAAAATCACACCAGATAACGGCGGCCGAAGCAAAAGAATGGGTCAAAAGGGAATTCGGAGCCGAAGTGGTCTGATTCTATGGACAGCCCTGATTGCAGGAAGATCGTTGAATTCTCCCGGCATGTTCAAAAACTCAAGGCGACCAAAAGATCCGGCTGGCTCAGGCATGGGATAAAAGATCCGGAATCCATAGCGGCGCACATGTACGGAGCTGCCTTGCTGGCCTGGGTATTGTCTCATGGAAAGCCTGTTGACATGGAAAAGGTGCTTAAAATGTCGCTGGTTCACGACCTTGCCGAGGCGCTTGCCGGCGACTTAACGCCAGACGATAAAGAATATAAAAGGAAAAGGCATATAGAAGAGGATAAACTCAGGGATGTTGTGGCCGGATTGCCGGCCGGCATGCAAAAAGAGATAATTGGCCTGGCTGAGGAACTCTCGGCGTCAAAGACACCCACATCGAAAATAGTGGAAACGGCTGACAAGCTTGACATGCTGCTTACAGCGGCGGAGTACGAGAAATCAGGGGCGGATTTGCGGGACTTTTTCAGGATTTCAACCTCGAATTTCACCGAAAGCGGAATGAAGCTGCTAAAATATTTAAAAAGCTTAGGTAATAGTGAATAGTATGACTTTTGAAAACGCGAAGAAGCAGATAACGAACAAGCCGGTAAAGTTAGCCAAATTTCTAAAATTTTCAGCGCCGTTAGAAAGAAAGTTCGGCCGGAGCGCAACGCCATGCAGAAGGTGCGGCAAGACGGAAGGATTGATCAACAAATACGGTTTGCGGTATTGCAGGCAGTGCTTCAGGGAAGAGGCGAAGAAGCTGGGATTTAAAAAATATGATTGATTACTATGAGGCACGACTTGCTAGCGGACATGTTCTCGATTATAAAGAACGCTGAAGCTATAGGGAAAGCCGGATGCGTCACGCCGGCTTCGAACCTGATAAAGCATATCCTGCTCATCATGCAGCAAAATGGATACATAGGCGAATTCGAATTCATCGATAACGGAAAGGGTGGATTATTCAAAATAGGGCTGCTTGGGAAAATGAACAATTGCGGCGTCATAAAGCCGCGCTTTTCCGTTAGCAGGCAGGACTTCATCTCCTGGGAAAAGCGCTTTCTCCCTGCCAGCAGCCTGGGGATTCTGCTGGTGAGCACATCGCAGGGCGTCATCTCTCACAGCGATGCCAAGAAAAAGAATATAGGAGGCAAGCTTCTCGGCTACGTTTACTAGGTGGTAAAGATGAGTTCTGAAAAGATGATCCAGGACGCCCTCAAGGCAGGAAAAGTGCTGGTCGGCCGCTCTGCCGTGGTCCGGTCACTAAAGCTGGGTTCCTTGGAATCGGTTTTTTGCGCCAGCAACTGCCCAACTAAGATGCTCAGGGAACTGGATTATTACATCAAAATTTCAAGCATCGATTTACAGAAATTCAGGGGCAACTCAGCCCGGCTGGGCCAGCTCTGCGGCAAGCCGTTCAATATAACCGTACTCGGGATAAAGAAATAGAGAACTATGAGCATAAAGCTAGCCACACAGAACATAAGGGACATAGCGGTATTCGAAAGGGTGACGCATGTCCATGCCAAGGACTGCATAAGAGGCGAGAGTTGCGTGTATGTCATGATAGAACAGGGCAAGTCAGGTCTTGCCATAGGCAAAAACGGTTCGAACGTAAAATCGGTTGGCCGGGTGCTCGGCAAGCCTGTGAAAGTTTTTGAGTTCGCGCCTGATCTGGAAAGTATGGTAAAAAACATGATACCGTCGGTAAAGGGTATGGAAGTCAACGGGGAATCTGTGACAGTGTCTATACCGAAAAGCGACAGGTCCGTTGTGATAGGCCGGAGTGGACAGAACATCAAGGTGATGAAGGAATTTTTAAAAAGACACTTCAAAATAAAATACCTGAGGCTGCGATGAGGTTGCGATAATATGGTAGGAGAGTTTGCATCCCGGAACGTGAATAAAAAGAGGAAAAGGTTTAGATGGAGTTCTAAGCAGGGGAAGAAGCAGTTGCTCAGATTGTGGCAACGAGACCCCTTGAAAGGCGCCCCTTTGGGAAGGGGCATCGTCCTGAAGAAGAAAGGCGTTGAGCAGAAGCAGCCGCACTCGGGGATTATCAAGTGCGTAAGGGTACAGCTTATCAAGAACGGCATACAGGTCACGGCCTTCGTTCCAGGCACCAATTCCATAAAGTTCATAGACGAGCATGACGAGGTTCTGATCGCGGGTGTTGGCGGCTCGCAGAAGTCCGCGGTAGGCTCCATGCACGGCATAAAGTACAAGGTTGTGGCTGTCAACGGCGCTTCGCTCAGCGAGCTGCTCAAAGGTAAGAAGGAGAAGCCGAAGACAGCCTAGAGTTTACAGTTAGGCGTTAAGAAGGTGCTAGTATGTTATTGTTCAACAAATGGGATACGAAAAATCTGAGGGTGGAAGACCAGGGGCTTGTGAAATACATAAATCTGAGGCCCGTCGTCCTGCCGCGCACCTTCGGCAGGTACAGGGGTGATTTCAGAAAGAACGAGATGAACATTGTTGAAAGGTTCATGAACAAGCTGATGATAACCGGGCATACAGGAAAAAGACATAAACTTACGAGCGGAAGATTCTGCGGAAATTACCAGACCGTGATGCTGGAGACGAAAAAGGCCTTCGAGATAATCGAGGGCAAGACCAAAAAGAACCCGGTCCAGGTGCTGCTGATGGCCATAGAAAACGCTGCGCTGTACGAAGAGATAGCCGCTTATCGGCTCGGCGGCATAATAGCCAGAAAGGCCGTAATCACCAGCCCACAGAGGAGGGTCGACGTGGCCCTCAGGCTAATAACCCAGGGCATATACAGGTCAAGCTTCAAGCACAAGAGGACCTTGGCAGCCGCCATCGCTGACGAATTGATTGCCATCGCCAACAACGACAGCAAGGCCCTGCCCATACGGGAAAGGAACAGGATAGAGAAAGAGGCTGAAGGGGCGAGGTAGTCTTTTGGTGATTTCTTCATCAAGAAAAACTCAAAACTTAAATATGAAACTCGATTAAACTATATGAATATATCAAGAGTGATTTGAATGGCAAAAGCGGAAGTTACGCAAACAGTCAAGGAACTGATGAGGAAGCCGGAGCATATCAGGAACATAGGAATCGTAGCTCACATCGATCATGGGAAGACAACCTTGACCGATAACCTGCTAGCCGGAGCCGGAATGATGTCAGAGGAGCTCGCCGGCAAGCAGCTGGCGATGGACTTTGTCGAGCAGGAAAGAGAGAGGGGCATAACGATCTACGCCGCCAACGTGAGCATGGTCCACGACTATGAGGGCCAGGATTACCTGATTAATCTCATAGATACCCCGGGTCATGTGGATTTCGGCGGCGATGTCACGAGAGCCATGAGGGCTGTCGATGGCGTTGTCGTGGTTGCGGATGCCGTAGAGGGGTGCATGCCCCAGACAGAGACTGTCCTGAGGCAGGCGCTTAAGGAAAGGGTCATTCCCGTTCTGTTCATAAACAAGGTGGACAGGCTCATAAAGGAGCTCAAGCTCACCCCTGAGCAGATGGAGGAAAGGTTCAAAAATATCATAACTGAGGTAAACCTGCTCATCCAGAAATATGGCGAGCCGGAGTACAAGGACAAGTGCACGGTCAACGTTGTCGAGGGCAGCGTCGCATTTGGTTCGGCGTTGCGGAACTGGGCGATATCCATCCCCCTGATGAAAGACGTCGGCATAACCTTCAAGGACATAATCGAGATGACTGAACGTGGTGAGGAGAAGGAGCTTGCGAAGAAAGCTCCCCTTCACATGGTCGTCCTTGACATGGTCATAAAGCATTTGCCCAATCCCTTGACGGCCCAGTCGTACAGGATCAAGAAAATATGGTCCGGAGAGTCGGATTCTCCTATTGCAAAGAACATGCAGGAATGTAATCCAGATGGTCACCTTGCCGCGATAGTGACCAAGATATATCCAGACCCTCACGCGGGCTACGTTGCAACCGTCCGGATATTTTCAGGGAAGATTAGGAGCGGACAGGGTCTACACCTCGTTGGCTCGGAGAGGAATGAAAAGATACAGCAGGTCTCGATTTACAAGGGACAGCAGAGGATTACGATGGACGATGTTGTGGCCGGCAATATCGTGGGCATAGTCGGGTTGAAGAGCGCCTTTTCAGGGGAAACCCTGTGCGAGCCGGATTACATCATACCGGCCTTCGAGAGCATAAAGCACATATTCGAGCCCGTTGTTACCAAGGCCGTCGAGCCCAAACAGCCGAAGCAGTTAGCGAAACTCATAGATTTCTTGCGGAAAACAAGCATGGAGGACCCAACCCTGGAAGTCAAGATAAACGAGGATACAGGGGAATACCTGGTCTCTGGTCTGGGAGAGCTGCATATAGACGCCAAGATAGAGAGGCCATTAAAAGACGCGGGCATAGAAGTCAGCGTTTCACCCCCCATAGTCATCTATAAGGAGTCGGTGAAGGCCACCACGCCAACCGCGGTAGAGGGCAAGTCACCGAACAAGCACAACAGGTTTTACATAGTGACCGAGCCGCTTGAAGGGCCTGTATATCAGGCTATGGTGGATGGTGAGATACCGGACCAGGAGGTCAAGAAGAAAAATCTGGAACTGCAGGACAAGCTGGTTTCCCTCGGCATGAGCAGGGACGAAGTGAAGAAGATCAAGCTCATTTACAAGAGGAACGTTTTTCTGGATGTGACCAGGGGCGTTCATGCCATCCTAGAAGTGATGGAGATGCTGAAAGAGTCATTCACAGAGGCCATGGATGAAGGCCCCTTGGCAAGGGAGCCGTCTTCTGCCGTCAAGGTCAAGCTGATTGATGCGAAGCTGCACGAGGATGCCATCCATCGCGGGCCTGCGCAGGTCATCCCTGCCGTCAGGCGGGCCATCCGGGAAGCGATGATCGGTTCAAAAGCTTTCATACTCGAGCCGAAGCAGATAATCCGGATAGACGTCCCAACAGAGCAGCTCAGCGGCGCCATGAAAGAGGTGCAGAACAGGAGGGGACAGATAATAGAAATGAGCGAGGAGAGGGGAGTCTCCATCATAAAGGCGAAGCTGCCGGTTGCTGAAATGTTCGGATTCAATTCCGCTTTGAAATCAGGCACGGGCGGTCAGGGCTTCTTCTGGCTTATTGATGTGAAATACGAACCGTTGCCCAAAGAACTGGAACAAAAGGTCGTGTCCCAGATAAAGCAGAGAAAAGGCATTGCCGCTGAATCCGAGACGGAAGAAGAATGACATTCTTGCAGGACTGGCAGGAAACAGCCTGATTTTAAAGTCCTGATTTCTAAATTAAAATTGTGAAATCATAAGGTGCACAATGTGATTGATATGGGCAAGCCAGACATCGCGCATAAGAAGCTGATTAGCCTGATCAAGAAGCTGGCGGCGATCAGGGGCAGGCATACCGAGTTAATCACCATTTATGTTCCGTCAGGGTCCAACCTGAACATCGTAGCCAATCAGGTGAAGCAGGAACAGGGGACGGCATCGAACATAAAGTCCAAGACCGTCAGGAAGAACGTGCTGGCAGCCTTGGAGAAGACAACACAGCACCTGAAGTACTACAGGCAGACGCCCCAGAACGGCCTGGCGATTTTCTGCGGAAACATCTCGGAAAAGGAAGGGGAAAGCGACATAGAGCTGTGGGCGATAGAGCCCCCTGAACCCATGCAACAGAGGTTGTACAGGTGCGACCAGGAATTTGTCCTTGACCCGCTCAAGCATATGGTCAGGGAAAAGGAGGTATACGGGCTCGTAGTCCTGGACAAGTCGGAATCGGAGGTAGGCATGCTCAAGGGAAAAAGGGTGGAGTCGCTAAAGCATCTTGACTCCCTGGTCCCTGGAAAAACGAAGAAAGGTGGGTGGTCCCAAGCCCGCTTTGCGCGTGTCCGCGAGGGCCTGCTTAACGACCACATGAAGAAGACCGGGGAGATTGCAACTTCTTATTTCAGGGACATGCCCGACCTCAAAGGTATAATCATAGGGGGCCCGGGTCCGATAAAGGAAATGTTTTTCAGCGGTGATTTCCTGCCAACCGACATCAAGTCCAAGGTTCTTGGCGTAGTGGACACCTCTTACACTGGTAAGTTCGGGCTCAAGGAGATTCTGGAGAGGGGAGAGGACATCCTCGTGCAAGCGTCCGTTACCAGGGAAAGAAAGCTGCTGGAAAGATTCTTCTCTGAACTTGCAAAGGATTCAGGCCTTGGTGTTTACGGGTTTAAAGAAACGGCAAAGGCGTTGGAGGCTGGCGCTGTGGAGACCCTGCTCGTTTCCGAGGCATTCGACTGGATGCATGTACACCTGTCGTGCTCCGCGTGCAAAAACACAATCGAAAAGATCGTGAAGGATGATAAAAAGGATTCTGTCAAGTGCCCTAAATGCGGCTCTGTCATGGAGGTTACCGAAGAAGAGGATGCGATAGAAAAGCTGACCGAGACCGCCGAGCAAGTAGACACCACCGTTGAAATCATCTCGGTGGACACCGGGGAAGGGGAGCAGCTGCACGAGATGGGTGGCATAGCGGGCATACTCAGGTACAAGGTGTAGCCCTGGCGGGGCTACTAAGCTCTCTTGGTATCGTTTTGGTGGTGTTATTAGTGAGGGCTATTAATTACGGGGTACGCATAAAACAAAAACATATAAATACGTACCCCCTAACATATTAACATGGCTTATATTGAAGAGAAAAAGATCGGAAACGGGACATTCTACTACATTGTGAAAGCAGTAAGAGTCGGTGATAAAGTAAAAAAGATAAGGATGTATGCCGGAAAGGGGGACAAAACGAAGAGTGAAATTAAAGAAATTTTGAAGAAGAAAGAACCCGAACTGGAAAAAGCTGCAAGAGAAATGCTTTCTTCTGTCGACCCTTTATTTGGATTATTATCTGATGAGGAAGTAAAAAAGTTGGATGTGATAAGAAAAAGAAACGAGAAAAAACTCAAATCAATGGATGAACTTGCATGGAAAAATTACTATGAATGGTTTCTCGCACAATTTACTTATGACACCAATGCAATAGAAGGATCTACTCTGACCCTTCAGGATACGAGCCTGATACTTTTCGAAAATATTGTTCCCAGAGGTAAATCGCCAATGGAGATAAACGAAGTCCAAAACCACAAGCAAGCATTCGATTATACACTTTCTTACAAAGGGAATTTTACAAAACGTTTTGTCCTCGAAATCCATAGACGTCTCATGCATAATATATTATGGAAAGCTGCGGGTAAACTTAGAAATGTTGATGTGTATATCAGGGGTGTTGATGTTTTTCCACCACCTCACACAAGAGTCGAAAGTGATTTCAAGAAAATAATGCAATGGTATACGAAAAATAAGAATAAGTACAATCCTGTCGTTATCGCCGCTTATTTTCATTCAGCATTTGAATCCATACATCCATTCAGGGATGGTAACGGAAGGACTGGACGTCTGATAATGAACTTCATGCTAAGGAAGGAAGGATTCCCAATGATAGACATCAAGAATAAAGACAAGGAAAGATATTATGATTCACTTTACAAGTCACAGAAATTCCACAATTTAAGACCACTTTTAGAGATGATAATTGATTATCTAAAGGAAGAAGATACCAGAAGTAGTTCTTGAAGTGTTACATTTTTGTAGCATATGTTACATGTTTGTAACATAACAGAATACTGTTTGCGTTTGTTGCTGTTTTTATAAAGCCTCAAAGCCAAGGATTAAACAAGAAAACCAACTACTATAACCCTTAAGGATAACAGTCCTGGCGGGGCTATGCTGCGCGTGCTTTTTTGCGGATTTACAATATCTCGTCTTCCCACTTGTACAGCCTTTTCCTGAATCTCCAGATAAAGAGTGTTATAAATAAGCCGTACACGAAACCACCGACCACATCAGCCTGGGTGTGGACACCCAGCATCACCCTTGAAGCCGCAACCATGATTGTCAGCCAGTAGAGCAAAAGATATCTCCTTTTTCTCAACAGGAGGGACAGGGCTGTCACGATTCCTGTTATCGTGGCTGTATGCCCTGACGGAAACGAGAACGTGATGGGACAGTATGGGTTGCATCCCGTGGCCGGGCAGGGGATGCATGGCCTTGGTATCTGAAAAAGCAGCTTTAGCAGCTCGGCTCCCAGGAAAGCTGTGATGAGCACCGGGATAATGAGCAGCAGGAATTTCTTTAGCAGCCTTCTGTATTTTGCCACCTCTTCTCCCATGGGTCGTCTACGCCCGAGCAGGAAATACGTGGCCGTCAAGACTATCATAAGAGCTGACAATAATATAGGGTCCCCAAGAACAGTTATGATTGCCCACAAAATTTCATACATCGGCACACCCAATTTTGATTATCGCGCCGCCAGCGGTCATTGATTATTCGCAGGCTCTACATGTACGCCAATAGAGGCCAGATTTTCCTTGAATTTATGCAGCGCCCTCTGGATGGACTCCACGTTCTGCGCGCCTGCGCAGATTATTCTTCCGCTGGTAAACAGCAAAAAGGCGACCCTCGGCTCTTTAATTCTGTAGACAAGCCCTGGGAATTGCTCCGGCTCGTATTCGCTGTTCTCCAGCAAAAAGGCGATTTCGTCCAGGTCCAGGTCCGCCTTGACCTTGGTGGATGCCACTATGTTCTCCACCTTCGTGGTGAACTTTTTAGGCATCGGGATCCCGGCCTTTCTTATCCTGTCGACTATCTTGTGCATCGCCGCCTTGAGGTCTTTTTCAGACTTGGTTCCGGTACAGACTATTTTCCCCTGAGAGAAAATCAGCGCGGACGCCCTCGGATCCGTTATCTTGTAAACCAGACCAGGGAACTGCTCCGGCTGCCATTCCGTGTTTTCGACATTATTCAGCAGCTTTTCGAGTGAAATCGGCTTGCCAAGGCTCGTAAAGGCGACAATGTTCTGCACCTTGATCTTGAACTCGCTTTTCTTATTCTTTTCCTTTTTCTTCTCATCTTTCTTCTTTTCTTTCATGCATATTATTTGGTTACGAATAGGCTTAAATATTTCGGTTGGCTTAGAATGGAAATCGAGAGTTGATGGACCGAGATAAAGCCGGTTATTTATTTTCCAGTTCGTCCAGCAACTCAAGCTCGTCGCCCCTGAGCCTGTGTCTCAGCTTTTTTAGAACCGATACGTCAGCGGGGCTCAGAGCAACGTCCAGCTCGTCACCTTCGTCTATGTTTCTGCCGACGATGCCGCCGCCTATGGAAACCGCGACCTTTTCTCCCGCCTTGGCTTCGCTGACGTTCTCCCCCTGCGACTGCAGCTCCTTTATTTCGCCTATTATTTTCCCACCTTTTTTGAGCTTGTTGCCGGGTTTTATAATCCCTCGCACGACTTCAACGCCCACAATCGCGGGTTTGGACTGCCTGAACAGGTAGCCCGGCATTATCCTGAACCGGCCGGGCCTGTTAACCGAATTCAGCAACTCGTCCTCTCTCCTCTTGGCAGCCTCTTTTTCCCACTGTTCGTAATCCTCAATCAGCCTGTAGATGACGTCCGAGCTGAAAACCTTGACCTTGTTGTCAGATGCTGTCTTGATTATCTCCGGCGGCAGCCTGACGTTGAAGGCGAATATCACGTGCTTTGGCAGGCTTTTTATTTCCATCACGTCCTGCTTTGTGACTTCACCGATGGCAGCTTTCCGGATGGGAACGTGTATCTCTTTCAGCGTTTTCACCAAGGCCTCCAGAGAACCCAGGGTGTCTGCCCTGAGTATCACGCCTTTGTTTTCCGTTGCTATTTCCACTTCGCTGACTTCTTCCAAAATTTCATTTTTCAGAACATCGATCCTGCTCTTGCCACTGACCGCCCTGAGAGGCGATCCCGCAATAACTTTTTCCAAATCAGGCGCGGCTATTTTGACACCGG
>CAZLFZ010000010.1:44557-46639 GCA_964559215.1 uncultured archaeon | reverse complement strand
AAACCAAACATTAAAAAAGCCTGTGTTGTAAAATAAAGGTTATTATGACAAGAATCATAACCGTGGCCAGCGGGAAAGGGGGGGTTGGAAAGACCACGCTGGTCTCCAACCTGGCAAGTGCTCTCTCTACCTTCAAGAAGTCCGTCATAGCCGTAGACGGCAATCTTACGACACCAAATCTGGGCCTGCATTTGGGCATACCTTTGTACCCTGTCACGTTGCAGGATGTTCTGAATGGCAACGCTAGGCTCAACGATGCCATGTACTACCATCCGGCAGGCTTCACGGTGCTGCCCGCGGATCTCTCGTTAAAGAAGCTGAGATTGGCCAATTCCCACGAGCTGGTAGACGTTTTCTACAAGCTGATAGGAGGCTGCGACTTCATCATCGTTGACTCCGCTGCCGGTTTGGGAAAAGAGGCACTGGCCGCTGTAGAGGCGGCTGACGAGCTCATAACCATTACCAATCCCGAGTTGCCTGCACTGACAGATGCTCTCAAGTTGGGAAATCTTGCCAACAAATACGGAACGCATAACTTGGGGGTTGTGGTAAACAGGGTGAAAGGCGAAAAGCATGAGTTTAGCATACCTTCGGTTGAAAAGTTCCTGGAGTTGCCTGTTCTTGGCCACATCCCAGAAGATCCTGCTGTTGCCAAATCCATAGCCAGAAAGCAGCCTGTGGTAGTTCACAATCCCAGGTCAAAGGCGTCGCAGCACATCATGAGCATAGCCGCCAGGCTCATAGGAGAGGAGTACACGCCCAGAACCTCCATAGCAACGAGACTTTTCGGATGGCTAAGGTAAGATAAAATCCACTTCAATCCATTTCTTTCCCCAAAACATGGTGAGGTTTGTCAAGAGTAAAATTTGGCTCTAGCACTGTCAATTTATATACCGTTAACTTTAGACAACAGTTGTGAACTAAAATTAACACATGATAATCAGGGGATTTATTTATAAAAGTAACTAACATAAATTTTATATAGTTACTAACATGTGTAAGAAACTAACGAAAACTTTATAAAGTAACTTACTAAAAATAACTATGAAATCCGAATTCCATTTGGGAGCTTTTGAAGAACGGAAAGAAACAATATTCAAATGGGGTGTTGAGGTTAGGGGACTTGAGAACTCCCAAAGGATTGTAGGTGATAATGCCTCAAAAGCCATTACTGAGCTACTCTCAGCGTATTTGCATAAAAGACAGAAAATAGATGAGGGGTTTCAGATAAATCACACGTGGTTTAAATCAGAAAAGGCTTTTGAAAAGTTGCCTGAATTTGAGAACAAAAGGAATATTATTGGAAAGGTGATAGAATTGGAAAGGCTTTGCGAAAGTTTATCCTATGGTGTCCCAAAACCGATTGAAAGAATCAAGGAAGCTTTAAAATTATTTGAAGAACTTGAAACGGCAATAAAGGAGATGATGTAATGGTAGAAAGAAATTCTCTAATCGGATATGCAATTAGTTTTGTTTCATTCTTATTAGACAGCAAAATAGGTGAAAAAATTAACAAAATAATCTTGTTTGGATCTATTGCCAGAGGTAATTTTGATGCTCAATCTGACATTGATTTGTTTGTAGATACAGACAAAGAGATTGAAAGGGAAATAAATAAATTGCTTAGATTGTTTAGATTATCCAAAATCAATGAAACCTGGAAACTAAAGGGTATAAAGAGCGAAATTTCTGTCAAAGTTGGTGACCTTAAAAAGTGGTCTTTAAGACGTGATGTCATAAGTTCGGGTATAATGTTGTATGGAAAATACAATGAGATTCCAGAAAAAGTGAATTATTATATGCTGATAAAAATGGACATGAGGAAGTTCAAATCATGCAAACAGATGAGTATATGGAGAAAGCTGTATGGGTATAGGCAAAGAATTGGAACAAAAGTATACACTGGAAAGGGGCTTGTGGAAAGGCTTGGCGGGAAGAAACTCGGAAAGGCCATTATATTAATACCAATGGAAAATAGAATGGAAATAATCGATTTTCTGAATAAACACAAAGTAATCTATACTGTTAATGAGCTATGGTCAGATACTATGTAAACTACCCACTGCTAAAGCGTGTGGGCTT
>CAZLFZ010000010.1:0-44457 GCA_964559215.1 uncultured archaeon | reverse complement strand
AATGAGCTATGGTCAGATACTATGTAAACTACCCACTGCTAAAGCGTGTGGGCTTCCTTGCGACATTGGGGTGATGATGATGCTCTATACAGGTCTGAACTTGGTAGCCATAGTTGCGGATGTTTATTCGATGGGAAGGAAAACCAAAAAAAGCAAAGCCCCAAACAATAGAAGAGGCTTTGAAAGGGGTTCAAACGATTTATAATTTTCGGCTGGCTGAGGTAATCTTCGCTGTCTTTATAGTCTTTGTTTTATCAGGGTTTTACGGCTTTTGCGGTTATCTTTGCAGTTCCTTATTCTGTTAGCTTCCTGAATCTTTGCCTGAACTTCATGATGTCCTCGTTGTTCAGTCTGGAAATGAAATCGAACAGTTTCCCGCCGAATTCCTCGGCTTTCCCTATAAGGTTTTTCACATCTTCTTCAGTAGCGTGGAAATCAACGTAGTACTGCTTGTCTATTCGCTCTTTCTTTGCGAATGATATGTCTGAGTTGTCAATTCTGAACACTTCCTTGAGCAGCAATATGGAAGCGGAATGGTTCTCACACTTGATGCCTGTCCTGAAAAGAAGTGCGGCGAGTGCGTTGTACATGCTGTAGTAAGCGAGGGAGACAGACTCCTCGGGATGACCGTTCTCGAGAAGTATCTTCGCGGAGGCCAGGTTGCTCTCGGACTTGCGGAGATAGGATATGGATATCTTCTCGCTAGGTTCTACGGATTCCAGCCTGCCTTCACTCACGAGTTTAACCAAAAATTTTATTCTTCTCATAGTACTCCTCGGTACCCTTTATCACCACGTGATTCTTTTCTATCTCTCCTATGAGCGGATTGCCTCTTTCATAAGAGCCGATCTTTACATTAAGCCTACTGTCAAGGAGTTCGAGTTGCCGCTTAAGTGCTCGGTCGGTAGTTTCTATGTAGACATCGACATCACTGTCCTTCTTTGCGGCCCTCTTCGCATAAGAACCAAAGATCAGTGCCATCTTTATTCTGTTATTTTCCTGTATCTTCTCGATGATTTTTCGGAGCCTTGGGTATCTTTCCAGCAACTTCACAAGCTTGTACTGCTCGTACATGAGAATGTAAGCCTTCGCTTCCGGTGTTCTCTTGAGGAAATACACGTTGTTCTTACCCTCTTTCCTGTAATCAGCGACATTATCCCCTGAAAGTTCTTTTAGCTTTCTGGATACGCTCATGTGGTTTATGCCCAGCTTCTTTGCAAGGCCTCTCACATGCGAGTCCCCCCTAACAAGTTCCCCCAGTATCTCAAGTTTCTCGTTAGGATATTTGTAATATTTTTGTTCCATGTGTAACATATATGTTACAGTCTTAATAAATGTTTCGGCGGAGGATGACTGAGGTAATATATTTTTTACACCGTTTTGCTTTTTTATTAGAAATCTATCTTTTCCAGATCGAGCTCGAATGCGGCCACGGGCTTTTCCAGTCCCCAGTTGTTAAGAACAAGTGGATGGATTTCCCCAATTATTCCGGCAGGCTTGTTGCTGATTTTTATTTCCGCTGTCCGGCCCGGAATGAAGCTTTCGTGTTCCGTTTTGACCAATTCGTATTCCAGGCCTAACGCGGACATGAGCGCGTCAAGGACGCTTGCGATATGTTCGTAACCGATCCTGTTGCCAGATACGGCCACTGCCAGCTTTCTGACGTCCCTGGTCTTTGTTTCCTTGTTTTTGTCCAAAACAACGGCGTCCCCTATCTCAAAAATTGGCTGGGGGTATTCCCTGTGCTTGTTCTTGGACAGGAATTGCAACAGGCTTGGCAACAGCCAGTTCCTGAAAACGCACCAGTTGGACGAAACGATGTTCGAAATCTCAACCACTCCCTGCTCTGCCAGGTTCATTCTTTTGAAGAGATTGTTCCTGTTGGTCAGTATGTAGGAGAGCACCCCCTGAAAACCCAGACCCACCATGGCTTCTGCAACGGAATCAGCGAATTTCTCGATTTTGCTGACGGAGCCGATGGTAGCGAGTTTTGGGACAATTGGCTCGATCTTGTTGTAGCCGTAAGAGATGATGATATCCTCTATAACATCCCTCTGGTGCATGATGTCCTGCCTGTAGGCCGGGTAGAGCAAGTTTATGTTTTTCCCCTTGACCTTTGCGTCGTACCTCGCCTGTTCCAGCAATTCGCACATTCTTTTGGGGCTGAGTTTCAATCCGGACATCTTGTTGGCATAATCAATATTGATTCTGGTTTTCTTTGGTCTCATGTCAGGCGTGTATTTGACACCATCCGGATACACAACCTTGACGGACTCTATCACCCCTCCCCTGTCAGCCAGCGCCGCCACCAGCACGTTCAATGCAGGCATTATGAACCTGAAATCGAAACCGCTACATTCTATGAACAAGTCCCTGGTCGCGGAGGTGACCTTGCCTGTATAATCGGAGTTTATTATGGGCGGCATGCTCAGCACCTCCCCGGCGGCGTCTATGAATATGGGGTATTCAGACAGTCCCTTAAGCAAATGGGCATACTCCATACCCTTCGGATGCTTGCGCAGTATCTCCGCGGGCGTCATTTCGGTCTCGAACTCCAGGGGGACGAACCTTATCCCGTCAGGCTTCACCGATGTGAACGTAATAGGGGGGGTTATCTTGTGATAATCGTAAGCACCAATCGCAACCTCCTTCCTGTCCCGGCCGAAGGTGATTGAAACCTTTTCCTGCAGCTGTATCATCTGGGACAAGACATCCTCGGTTATGTTCAGGCCCTTGACGACGGCGCACACGGTTAAAGGCCGGATGTTACGAAGCTTTTTATCAACCTTGACCACGAGGTCGGACGGCGTAACATCGTATCTGGGCATGCCTGTTAGCATACCGTACCTTCCCTGCAGCTCCCGGGCTATGCCCTCGGCGCTCCACAAATCCGGCCTGTTCGTATCCTTGATGTCTATCTTGAGCATCTCGCCTTCTATTTCATCGATTTCCCCCTTTGCGTACAGGATTCCCTCTTCCTGCAGCACGTCCAAGGGTATGTGCTTGCCCACCAGGGAAAGCAGGTCATTGTAGTTTGCTTCTATCGTCGGCATGATAGCACCTTAACACCTAAACCGTCACCTTTTGTTTTCTCAGCCAGTCAAGATTGTGGCTGAAAATCTCCCGGATGTCTTTTATCCCAAGCTTGAACATGGCAAGCCTGTCGATTCCCAGGCCCCACGCCAAGACTGGCTGCTTAACTCCAAGGGGTTCCGTCAACTCCGGCCTGAATATTCCGGCACCCGCGAACTCTATCCATCCCATTTCCGGATGTCTGGCTGAAAGCTGAACTGAGGGCTCGGTGAATGGATAGTAATCAGGGAAGAACTTCACCTTCTCAGCCCCCGCAATCTCTACAGCGAAAAGTTTGAGCATCCCAAGCATCTCGTTGAAGGTCATTGATTCGCCGATTATTATTCCCTCGCACTGGTTGAACTCAACGCCATGGGTCGCGTCTATAACGTCAGGCCTGAAGCACCTCTTTATCGCGAAGTATTTTCCCGGTATTTCAACCCCCGTGGCAAGCTGTCTGGCCGAACATGCTGTGCCGTGAGCCCTGGGCATCAGGTTCGAGGCCTTTGCCGGGTCCCATTTGTAGCCCCATCCCGTGCTTCCGGTCTTCCAGCCGTTTTCGTGCGCGGCCTTTACCTGATTTACCGTTTTCTTATCCGGCAAGTCCCCCTGTTTCGGGTATTTTAGCGTGTACGTCTGTGCCCAGTCCCTTGAGGGGTGATCCTGGGCCTGATACAGCGCGTCGAAATTCCAGAACTCCGTCTCTATCATCGGCCCGCTCATTTCCTTGAAGCCCAGTTCGACCAGTTTTTGCCTGACCTGCAAAAGGAACCTGTTGTAGGGCTGCCTCTTGCCGGGATGGATCTTCTCGCCGGGGACCGTGACATCATACGGCCTCAATCTGACCTTACGCCACATCCCCGTCTTTATCAGTTCCGGTGTCAGGTTCGGTATCTCCTTTCCTGCAAGGGCCATCGCCTTTTTCAAAGCCAGTCTCTCTTTTTGCACGAGATTTCTGCTTAGCAGAATGTTTAATTCGTTTTGAGAGCTGCCTTTTCCTTTGTGCAACTTCTCTAAAGCGTCTTTTATCTCTAACCTGCCGGGTTTTTTCACCAAGACAAGTTTGCCGTGTTCCAGACGTACCCACCCGTTCTTCTTGGCCCAGGACAGGGCTATGTGGAAATTCTCGATTCTTTTCCTAGCGGCCGAAACGGGCATGGGCTTTTTCAGCAATCTGACTAGGTTTTCTTCAGGCAGGCCATGCTTCAGGTATTTCAAACCCTCTTCGGTCAGTTTGTAGTTATCTGACGGTTTCAAACCTCTCGTCTCCTAGCTTATGAAAAATCTTCAACTTTAATAATGATATTGTTCTGTCGATAAAAACCTTTTTCGCTCCCTCTTTTTTGAGCCTTCTGGGTGAGGTCTTTACTATATTGTCGTTCAGGAATTTAAGCTTTCCATACCTTCTTATTTTTTTCATGAGCCAGGAATCCTCGAGCATCTGAACCCTTGGATCGAAATAGCCGACATTCTCAAGCACCTTTTTTCTCATTATCAGGTTTGCATCCGATACCCCCCAAGAAATCTTAAGCTTGATTATCACTTTGTCAAAATAACTGAAGAATTTCAGGGTTCTCCTGTAGCTTCTGCCCGTCGAGTGGACTGGGCCGAAGCACGCTATGACTCTTTCGTTATCAAAATACGGCAAAAACCTTTCTATCCAGTCCGGGGGGACCACGCAGTCAGCCCCCGTGAAAGCTATCAAATCTCCGGCCGCTGCTTTGCAGGCAGCATTGAAAGCGTATGCGATGCCCTGCTTGGGCTCGTGAACGACCTTGTCAGCGTACCTCTTTGCGATCCGGGCCGTCCTGTCCGCGCTGTTGTTGTCGCACACCACGATTTCGCAGGGAACTGTCTGGGCCTTTATTGAGCGCAAACATTTGCCTATAAAAACTTCCTCGTTATAAGCAGGGATGACTACCGATACTCTCATTGCCTCACGACCTTGAACTGGCTGGTATCGGTCTTTTTGGATAAGGTGAGCTTCAGCATCTGCATGAGGCCGAAAAGGACAAGGTGTAACTTGCCGCACTCGTCAACCCTCCTCCCCGAAGCTTTGATGGGGTTCCTGGCGATGAACTTCACTCTCCCCAGTTTTCTTATCTTCTTGAAGAAGCCGTTCTCCTCGAACACCTCGACATCAGGGTCAAAGTAACCCACCCTGGCAAAAAGATCCTTCCTCATCATGACGTTGGCTCCCTGAATCACGAACCAAAGACCAGTCCTGATGCATATCTTTTCCGCATAATTCATCATTGAAAAATACCTTTTGTGCCTACCTTCCAGAGGGTCCACAGGCCCGTAGCAGGTGATAACCTCAGGGTCCCTGAAATGGGCAACGAAATTCTTTACCCAGTCTGGAGGCACTACGCAGTCCGCCCCTGTAATCGCTATCAGTTCACCGGACGCACTTTTCACCCCCATGTTTATCGCATGCAAAGCTCCCTGATTGTGCTCCCTGACCACATTGTCCGTGTATTTTTTCGCGATAGCATAAGTGCTGTCACTCGAGTTGTTATCGCAAACCACTATCTCACAGGGATATGACTGCCTGAGCAGCGACTCCAGGCAAAGAGGCAGCAGCTTCTCCTCGTTATATGCAGGCACAACCACAGAAACACGCATGTCTTACACCTTGCAGCAATTATAATATTGTTCGTTGCTGTTAAATAACTTAAATGAGCGCCTCACCCCCTGCCGATTTGCCTGCATTGTTTTTAAAAATAATCCTCATTAAACAAACAGCGAGTAACTGTTTTCACAAATTTGCATTGACGCTACACTAGCGAAATTCAGAAATCTATAAATAACTTAGCTACCATTTATTCGAAAATAAAGCGAAAATAGGATAAAGAAAGATATATAGGGTGAATAAGGTGAATAATAAATTATGGCGATGAAGAGCTTTCTTTACAACAGCGTTACCGTCAGCATGCCGAAGAACGCAGTGCAGTTCATGCTGGGCGTGGTGCTTTTCTGGCTTGTTTACGGCAGCCTCGACTTTGCGACAGCCTCCGTTGCCATGGCCGCCTTTTTAATGGCATATTCTTCGGTGTATTTTTTCAACGATATCGTCGACTGCGAGGAAGACAAGCATGACCCCGAAAAAATGGAGTGGAAGCTTGTAGCGAATGGTAAAATCAGCAAAAGGGGAGCGGGAATCGCGGGTTTGATATTCCTGTTTGCTGGCCTTGCACTAGCAAGCATGATAAACGGATGGTTCCTTTTAATGATGGCAATCCTTGTTTTCTTAAATTTTTTGCACTCATCCCCTTACACAAAACTGAAGAAAAGTATGCCGATAGTCACGGTTAACATAACAGCCATAGAATTTCTGAAGTACTCTTCAGGGTGGTTCGCCCTCACCTCTAATCTCACCGCTTTCCCCTTCTGGCTCATATTGACCTTTTCTCTTATATACTCGGCCATGTATCTTGTTTACAAGTCCAGATTCAGAGGCAAAGAGATAATTTCAAACAAGTCTGTTATAGTGCCGCTTGGCCTGGCGTCCGCTTTTTCCTATCTGGTTTCCATTCTCCTGTATGATTTTGCGCTGCCTATGATATTTCTCCTTGCAATGTCACTTGCATTGGCCAAGTTCAGCATAGGAAAGAGGCTCCAGTTCATGAAATGGCTGTGGGTTGAATTCGCTATATTGCCTATGATCGTGCTCGCCTTTCTTATGCTCAGCATCCCCCCTATCGCCCAAGCCAACAGCAACATAACATCCACTATAGATCAGTACAAGCAAAGCGTCTATCAGGAATTGCCGGATAGTGTGGCAGACGGATTAAAGAATCTCTCAGAGTCGAGATATGAAACACTGGAAGAGGTGCAGGATGCCATCAACCAGAGCCTGAACCTCACTGCGCTGAATTTTTTGGAATCAGGAAATGATAAATAAAGCAGGAAACATGATTAATTATGGCAAAAAATGATAACGTTCTCGATATAGCAAAGAGGAGGGGTTTTTTCTGGCCGTCGGGCGAAATATACGGCGGTTGCGCAGGATTTTATACGTATGGCCCTCTGGGTTCCCTGCTGAAATTAAGGATCGAGCAGATGATCCGGGAACACTACGTGAACAACGAGGGCTGTCTCTTGGTGGAAGCCCCTGTCCTCACCCCCGAGGACCCCTGGGTTGCCAGCGGGCATGTGGAATCGTTCACGGATATGATCATAGAGTGCCAACGCTGCGGAGAGCCTTACAGGGCGGACCATCTTTTGGAGGAAAAAACCAAGAAATCCACCGATGGGATGAGCCTCCCGAAAATCAAGGGGTTGATAAAAAAGCATGATATAAAATGCCCCAAGTGCGGCGGGAACCTCGCCAACATATATGATTACAACCTGATGTTCAAGACTTACATAGGCCCCGGAAAGAACAAGGTGGCGGGTGACCTGAGGCCGGAGACTGCGCAGACGACCTACATGCCGTTCAGAAGGCTGTTCGAACTGGGCCGGAAGCACCTGCCCCTAGGTGTCATCCAATTCGGCAGGTCGTTCAGGAACGAGATATCCCCGAGGCAGGGTCTGGTCAGGCTCAGGGAGTTCTCCCAGGCAGAAGCGCAGTTCTTCATCGACCCTAAGGAAAAGGCCAGGCATCCAAAATTTGACACCGTCAAAAAGAAGGAACTGCTTGTTTTGACAAAGCAGGATCAGGTCAAAAACAGCAAAGAAAATGTAATGAAGGCTAGCGGTTTGGTTAGAAAGCGCCTCACGAACGAGTGGATAGCCTATTTCCTTGCCGTTTCGGTGGAACTGTTCGAGAAAATGGGCATGGACGGGTCAAAGCTCAGGTGCAGGCAGCACAAGGACGATGAGAGGAGCTTCTACTCAACCGATACATGGGACGTCGAATTCATGTCCGACGTCTACGGGAAAATCGAGCTGGTGGGCATAGCGGACAGGACCGACTACGACCTCAAAAGGCACCAGGAATTCAGCAAGCAGAGCATGGAGGTCAACATGGACGGCAGAAAGTTCGTCCCTCACATCGTGGAAGTTGCATATGGCATCGACAGACCGCTATACTCCATCCTCGAATCGACTTTGAAAAAGGACGGCGACAGGGTCTATTTTTCATTCCCAGCAACCGTTTCACCCTATCAGGTCGCTGTCTTCCCGCTGGTGAAAAAGGACGGCCTGCCCAAGCATGCCAAGGATATCTACGGGATGCTCAGAAATGCCGGGTTCTACGTCCTGTACGACGAGGGCTTCATAGGCAGGCTGTACTACAGGCAGGACGAAGCCGGGACGCCTTTTTGCATCACCTATGACTATGACTCGCTAAAGGACAAGTCTGTAACCATAAGAAATCGCGATGATCAAAAACAGATTCGGGTCGAGGTCAAGGATCTGGTCCAAATCATGGAAAGGATAATGAGGGACCAGTTGGAATTCGCCAATGCTGGGAAATTAATAAAATGACTCCTTGTCTCCTTAAATTTCACAAAAAAGATATCGTCCAAACTCATTTTCTGCCATGTAGTCAAGGCCCTCTTCCGTAAACCTTTGCTTTTTCCGCGTGCCTGATGACTTCCTTTTCAATCTTTGCGAGAACCCCCTTGGTGGCCTTGGTCAGGTCCCAGGCGTAGTCGTCCGCGAAGAAATCTCCCTTCTCAGTTATCAGTCTGGACTGGACGGAGTATTTTACCCTTTTTCCGGTTTTATGATATGTGCGTACATGCATGACGAAATAGGACAAAGGCAATATCTTTGCGAGTTTCTTGATTGCATGCTCTATTTCCTCACTAACGACGGACTTGATGAAATCGTCTTCATCCTGCATCCCCGAAATCGTGACCCTGACACCCTCCACGACGCCTGATATCAACTTCAGGATGTCGACTACTGTCACCAAGCCGGCGAGCTTTCCTTTTCTTTCAACAACGAAGGAAGACGCGTTTTTTGCCGTCATTTTTTCAAGCGCTCCGATCAGCGGCGTGTCCACCTCGGCTTTTAGGATATCTTTGGAGAGTATCGATTTCACAGGCAAATCGTCGAGCTTTATCTTTTCACCTATTTCCTCCCCCCTTTTCGCTCTTCGCTTCCCGATGACCGACCTGAGCAGGTCGAGTGTGTCCAGAACCCCCGCAACCCTGTCTTTTTCGTCAACAACGGCCAGTCTGCCAACATTCATATCCCTCATCAACGCTCTCGCTGTCGATATGCTGTCATCTGAACTGACGCAGAAGGGGAAGTTCATGACGTCGTTCACCGTCTTTCCTTTCAATTCTATCTCGTCCCTGAAAAATTTCAGCAGGGACAGCTTGCTCACAACAAATATTTTGCCATCCTTTTCAACCGGTATCGATCTGCATTCATTGACCAGAATCGTGTTCAGAATGTCCCCTGGTTCTGCACCAGAGTGTATCGGTGATATCTGCTTCAGGAATGGTTTTATGCTGCTTTTTCCCGGGTTTGATATGTTCGTCTTTACCATGTCCGCGGCCGACAGAACGCCTTGAAGCCCGTCGTCGTCCATCGCCAGGGCTTCGTGCGAGCGGGACTCGAGCATCTTGGCTACAGCTTTGGATATGCTTGAATCAGCGCTGACAACCAACGGCTCCTCAAAAATATCTTCGATTTGCATATATTGCCCCATGGCCTAAAGCTATAAAAGCCTAGATGCCGCTCTTTTTGATCCTTTCCATTTCCTTGGTTATAAACCCAGCCAGCACGTTCCGGACCTTCTTGGAGTCTATCTTTTTTATTTCCTGTATGATTTTTTTGTTGCGCTCGAAATCCGTGCTAAAGCGGTCTCCGTGATCCTTGATTATCTCCCTTGCCAGATTCTTTATCGCTATGCTTTTTATCCTTCCCATCGTACCACCCAATATGTTAATGGTTATTTACGGCTTCAGCCTTAAAACCTCATAGTACGTCACGTTGTTCTCGTTGTCTACTATGGACCACAGCATCCTGGCCCTGATGGAATGGGCCAGCCTCACCGCCCTGCTGAGCTCCTGGAAGGCGCATGTATAGTCCTCAGGGACAACAAAGACTATCCATTTGGTGTGCTCCCCCGGCCCCTTAGGCCCTTTTTTAACGCCGACCCCCCTTTTGTAGACCCTGAAGTCGCACCCGAACTTGAAGCCTGTCTTGACTACCAGCCCCCTCTCCCTCAGATCGGAATAAACCACATACTTTTCATGCAACCTGGGATCCAGCCTAAGGCCGGCGGACATCAGTTCGCTGAAACTGATTTTTTTCCCGTTTTTTGTCAAAACGATTTTTTCCTTTTCCAGCAGATACAGGGCCTCCACAAAGGCGAGCTCCAACCTCTTTCCCATGACCTTCCCGTAGGCTCTTCCCGCCAGCTCGTCAAAGTCTTTCCCGATAACCACCTTGTTCACCAGCATTCTCGCGACTGGAACTTTCCTCTTTTCCTCTTCATGCTTTGTCTTCGTCCCCGCCTTCTTCTGGCCTTGGCTTACCTTTTTCGTTTTTTTTGCAGCTTTCTTGGTCATACTTTTCACAACGCTTTCATTCGAAAGAATGTTATGGGGCGGGCGTGATTTGAACACGCGACACCTTGGTCTTCAGCCAAGCGCTCTCCCGAACTGAGCTTGCGGCCCTCCAACAACAGGATTACCGCCCCAGTCCACCCCATTTCTAAGATGTTAATTAATGTATCAGGTTTAAATTAATTAGAGATGGCCGATTTCTATAATTTTACATCATTATCTTTAAACCACTGCACTGGCGTAAGCTGGTGTTTTACTACGCGAGTATCTACTTGATTTAACCTTCATTAACACATTCTCGGCATCAAAAGGGGAATCCCTAAAAACAAGTTCAAGTTGCCTCTCATCAACTCCTGGGTATTGCTGCCGTAGATCATCTTGCTCGGTGGCTGACGGTGCCTGTATAGCCAATGCTGCACCTGCACAACTCCTTACCTCTTTGTCTAGGGAATTGTTTCTTAGGCTCATCAAGGCTTCATAGCCCCCATCACCACATTGTATGAGTGTCCAAGCAACCGACTCGGCGTTTCCCACGTCAACATTTTCCACAAGATAATTCATATGGGCTTCATCCAAGGTTCCCCATCTCATCAGATAACCGAATATACTTGTGAGAGACATCCTTTCATTTGCCATCTTTTTTATGGGAAGTTGAATTTTAAAAAGTTGATTGCCGGTTGTGGGAATCGAACCTTTTGTGGGGGCTTCATGGGGCTTTCAAGAGAAGTATTTTCATGTCATTCAAAGCCGCTTCATAGCTCCCCTTTATACCCCAAATATTTGATGTTCGGGATCCCCAAAGAGTTCAGGTACGCTATATCGTCTTTTATGTCCTGTTCAAGACCTTCCCATGTTCCGTCATGGCTAAGGTGATATGGATGGATTATAAGAGGGAAATTTTCGGCTCGGACGGTCACCCGAAAATTTCGCACGGAGCCTGTCAATGCCCTCTCCATCGCTGCGAACGGGCTTATGTATTTGTGAAAACTGATCTCGAAATATCCTCTTTTCAAAGCATCCAGGCCAGCAAATTCCGATACGGGATCTTCATATAAACAGTCATGAAAAGGCATCAGTACCTTTATCTCTTGCGTTTCTCCCGTGTCCGGATTATAGCGGGACAATATCAACCTCCTTAACGTTTTGGCGGCCCCGGTCCCCATTTCCGTTATCTGAAAGTCTGCAATTTCACCAAGGCGTTCCCCTCTAACTGTCTTACCCTTTCCTTGCTTATTCCAAGGACTTCCCCGCACTCTTCAAGCGTGAACGCTTCTCCTCCACATCCGTCAAGGCCGTGCCTCATCCTGGTTATTTCAGCTTCCCTGGGGTCTGAAACCTTTAAGATTTTATAATACCTTTCAGCCAGTTCTCTCAGCTCGGCCTGCCTGGCAGGATCGGGAGATTTTGCATCTTTCAGCATGTCTTCAAATTCGCAGTTGTCTCCGCCGTGAAATTTTTCCTCAAGCGAAACGGGAACGGCAAGTTTTCGTCTTGACCCGCGAACCCGCAGCGGAATGCTTTTGGCTCTCCGATAATTGTCCAGTCCCCTTTTAATGGCCTGCCTTATCCACCATGTTGCGTAAGTGCTGAATTTGAGGTCCCTGCCATACTCCCATTTGTCAACAGCCCTTGCAAGGCCCATGCTTCCAAGCTGTATCAGATCAAGGAAATCCAGCCCCCTTCCCCTGTGGTTCTTCGCTATGCTTACAACAAGTCTCAGGTTCCCTTCTATCATCTCTTTTCTGGCTCCTTCAACGTTGTTGAACATTCTTACCAGTTCAGGCATCGAGTCCAGAAATTGTTCAGGCAAATCGCCTATTTCCAGTGCAATTTCCGTCAACTCTCCGTTCAACGAGCCATGTTTCAACAGGTCCATTAAACGCTCCCGGTAATCAAAAAGCCGGGGAATTAACGGTGTGATGATAGAATATTCCGGGTTCAGGGGCAGAAGCAAATCACCGAATTCGTTTTTCATTTGTGCGAACTCTCTTCTGATTCTCCTTTCATAACTAGCTGAAATTCTTCCTCCCGTTACGCTTTTTATTATTCTGTCGGCCCTCGGCAAGAGCTTTTCCATGGACTTGGATACGGTGGGGCCGTAGTTTTTTAGTTTCTTGTATGGCAAGTCGAAAATGGCGTACTTGCCCGCATGTGACCTGATCTCACCATCCAGGCATTTGTACAGCAAACCCAAAATCTCCCGGGCGCCGTAACCGATTACTAAAGCTTCCCTTTTAACCTCCACGGCATTTTCCTTTATGATTTTGCCAAGTTCAGCTTCCCTGTCCTTTCCAAGTAATTTGAATTTGCCTATCTCACTCAGATACTGCCGGATTGGGTCAACAAATCTCCCATTTCCTGAATTTGCTTTTTCAAATACATCCTGTTTCTCATCCTGAAGTTTATCTTGGTCGTATCCAGAAGATTGTGGTGGTGAGAAATCGTCCCCGCATGCATCATAAAACAATCCATTTCCGTCTATGTCGTAGGCATCTATACCCCCGTCCGTCAAGGGCTCTATTGAAATGGGCCTTCTGACTAC
Organism: uncultured archaeon; assembly: GCA_964559215.1. Lineage (GTDB taxonomy): Archaea > Aenigmatarchaeota > Aenigmatarchaeia > QMZP01 > JAFGSV01 > JAFGSV01. The sequence continues at coordinate 31,374 of CAZLFZ010000010.1, read as the reverse complement.
CATATTCCGCACACCCCAGGCAACCTTAACGGTTATGCAGGCACCTCTACCTCCTTAACGGTCAGCCGGTGTTCTCCCTTTTCAGGCGTACATCTCCCCCCTGTATCCCAAGTACTTGATTTTCCGAATCCCGAGGGATTTCAGATACGCAATATCATCCTTGATTCCGTGTTCAATCCCCTCCCAGCTTCCCCGATATTTGATAACAGGATTATCGATTCTTGCTGGAAATTCTTCGGTCTTGATTGTAACCTTGTACTCGTACACACCCGGAAATTCTTTCTCTGTACTGGAAAGGGGATTAATATACCGGTGAAAATGGACTTTGAATCTCCCCTTTTTCAGTGCTTCCCTGCAGAGCCCGTTCCCAACACTCTCAAAGCCGTGCAGAAGGTCGTATAGATCTTCAAAAACCGTTAACACCCTCATCCCTTGCGGCTTTTCCACTGCCTGAACTGCCTGATAATCATCAGGCAATCTGCGCATTTCGGAACAGGTTTCCGTTTGGACCATGCATCAACACTCCTGCTGGCACGCCCAACGATTGAACCGGTATTCCTCCCCGGGGTTTCCAGCCAGCATCACCCCCAATCTGAAAGGTCTGTACACGGTTATTCTGCCTTCCCGGCTTTCCCTGAAGGCCACATAGCCCACGTCCACAAGCCTGAGCAAATCCTCTATGTCTTTCCTCTTGTCATCCTCGGTTCCATTGTCGCACATGTAGTATGCGAAATCCATCATATAATCCTGCAGTTTTCGCATACGTAGCGGTTTGAAGAGTCCCTCCTCAGATTATCGGAGAAGTTTTCGCAAAGCTCGCAAATCCCTACGTCTACCCTTTCTTTGATATGGTGTGATGATCCGTAGTTCCTGTAGAAAACGCGTCGCTCTAGATTCCTTTCCATCTTATTGAAGCCCATGCTGAATATCCTGAGGAATTCCTTGAGGTGCTTTTCAGTCAGGTAATCTCCCAGCCAGGCATACACCTCTCTCAGGTAGTCATAGGGGCATACCATGTGGTAGTACTCATGTTTGCAAGACACGCAAAACGCGGTCTTCTGAGAAATGACCGTTTCGATGAACTTCGTGTGGAAATCCCTGAACTTTCTAATGAGACTGGGCTCGCAACGCCAAATCCATTGCTGTACCGATCTGTAAAGACAATCAGGGCAGATGAAATTCGATATGGGTTCCAGGCATAGCTTGCAAACAGGTACGTTGTTCGTGCTTTCACCCCCACTAGTATGCGGTTTTGATAATTTTCAGTCAAGCATCCCCCACAATTCCCACTTGAATCAAAAATTATAAGAGTATGCATTCCGGAAAGCAAAACAACGTTCCAGATTTCACCAAATTAGGCGTGAAAAATGAAACAAAAAACCGAATTTTTTTCCTAGAATTTCTATTTATGGAATTTTTTTCCGTTTTTTAGGTTGCTTTTTTAAATGCTTGGAATAATTTTTCATTATGCTTGACAAAAAAGACATGGAAATCCTCGATGTCGTGAAGAACCATGCGAAATGGACGACGCACCACATTAGCAAGAAAACCTTGATACCGGTAACCACGGTGCATAACCGCATAAAGAAGTTGGAGAGGATGGGTATCATAAAGGGGTACACCGCGATACTGGACCACAAAAAACTGGGCAATGCTATCTCCTCCTTCATCTCACTGGATGTCACGGCGAATAATCAGGCCAAAAGGTGCGAACAAATACTGAAGGAGCTTGAGCGGTACAGCGAAGTGCACGAGGCATATGCTGTTACAGGCAACCATGACATTATAATGAGGGTAAGCGTTGAGGATACGGACAAGCTGAACGATTTCCTGGTCAAGCTGGATGACATTGATGGCGTAGAGAAGGCGCACACGTTCCTCATCCTGCATGGCGAAGAAAACCACACCGAAACCTGATTATCCATTTCAAGCGAATGATATAGTTTTGTTATTGAAAACCCAAATGAATGTAAGCGCCCCGGGAAGGACTCGAACCTTCGACCTTTCGGTTTCGGCCATTCGGATTCAAAGGGAAGAATCCATGCTAACAGCCGAGCGCTCTACCTATTTCCCGTTCGTTCTGAAGTAACACTCCAGAAGGAACTCTGAGCTACCGGGGCTTCCTCGTAAGAATTATGTTGGGATATGTTTTAATAAATGTTTCAGTTCCGAATTATGTCACTTGCTTGCAAATTCAATTTATGCGCATACTCGCTGGCCAGCATTCCTATGTGCTGGGACTCCACTCCCCTTAAAAACAAGATAGTGCCGCCTTTATTTTCAAATTTTGCCCTGCTCCTTCTTTTTTTTAATCGATGGTTATCGGCCACGCCTAAAAGGTAGGCTGGGCCGTCAACTCCGTCACCCATTGCTCCAGAGTGCTGGAATAATTCGATTTGTCTCATTGCTTTTTTGATGCTGAAGGGGCTTCTCGTTTTTGCCTCTGCAAGTGTCCAAGAACCTTCTATCAAAGCGACGCCATCAAAATCCGTTACATGTCTGTTTGTTCCGGATTCTAGCACCTCCACCCTTTTTCCAGGTCTTGTGGGGCGAAGCGTGTAGATTTCTTTATCTGGTGCATTGATCATCCCATCTTCAAACAGATATTTTATTTTCCAGCCCCTCTCGTCCCTCAATCAGTTGAGCCTGAATATCATAAATAATTCGGTTATAACTCCTGTTAATTTTTCAATTGCCGCATCTACCAACTCATTGCAATTCAATAATTCCTTGTCAAGCAATTCCGCTATATAACCAAGAGGCCTTCTGTAATTCCAGTAAATCTCATCACAAGCCTCGGTAAGAGGGTGGGGGCAATAAATATGAGGTTCGTTAAGGTAAATTTTGCAAAGCGATGCCTGCCTTTCTCCAAAAACTTGTCCGTATTGCATTATTTATTATATTATTGGTTAGCAACCTTTTATTTGACGAAAGAATGTGCTTCTGTCCAGTCAGCTATTATTGTTTTTTCAGGGGAGAAAACAGGGATTTCTTATGGCAGGAAATCCCGGTTTTTGATTTTTCGCGGTAGATATTTTTCAGTAATGAATCTTATGCCTTTGCTTGAAAGGGCCTCAAGCTCAAGCTTGTAGCCCGCTTTCAGCATCCTGCGCAGCTCTTGCTGCCATGGCTTTGGCTTGAACCATATGTACTTTATCATCTCTTTTATCCTCTTCTGGTCCCCCTTGTTCAGCCTGATGGTGACGTTCAATGGTATGCCGTAATCTGGGACGTCTTTGCTCGTAAGGCCTATGAACTTGGCATCGGGTGTCCCAAGCCTGTCGGACAGGAAGGACAGGTTGATCGAGCCCTGCTTTATGACAGAATAGATGTAAAACCCCCACGGGTCCGCATCGGTCAGCACGTAGACAGGGATATTCAGTTCGTTATGCAGCCTGTTGACCAGCCTTCTGCAACCTCTTGCAGGCTGCCCCTTGCCCGTGATTATCAGGCAGCGGTGGCGTCGCCAGAACCTGTCCTCGTTCAGCCTCTGCCAGACAGCGTCCTTCTCTATCACGAGGACGAATTCAGCCTTGCTCTCCACGAACTTTATCATCTCGGGCTCCACGTCGCTTGGTATCCCCCAACCGCTCGAGCCCATCTTGGCGCAGTTTATCCTGTCACCCGCATCTTCTATTATTATCTGGCCTGCCATGTACCCCTTCCTGTCGGCCTTCATGTGCAGCTCTTCCCTCAGCAAGTTCAGGGCGGCCTCCAGGTCCTCCAGTATGGGGTCGCTGTCGCCCTGGCTGTCGAACGTGTTCTCTTTCGTGTCCTGAATCGTGTGCTTCAATGCGTAATACAGGTCCCTGATGCTTGTCGTGACGCCCTGGTCTATTATCTTCTTGCACTCCGCGGCCACCAGCATCGTTTGCATGAATTTCTTGGTGTGGGCCACGTTGAGATAATGCCTCTTGCTCGTCTTGCCGCCTATCTTTATGAGCCTGTGCTCTTGATCGAAGTATATGTTTGACAAGCTTCGAACGGGCAGCGTTATGCTCGGGTTCTCCTTCTCGTCAAGCTGCTTGATTATCCCCTTCCCCAGATTCCTGATCTTCTCCTTCGATTTCGTCTCCATGAATCTCTCCCCATTTATTCTTGATGAGATTTAAAATCTTGTTTTGAATCGATTCAGCCGATACATCTGTCATGTTCCCGAGCGCGTGCGCCGTCTCACCCGCGTATCTTTCGAATGTCGATTTCTTCTTTGTCAGCATGGCTTTCTTCCTCTTCCCGGAAAGCCATATGGACAACTGCCTGGCGCACTCCTGCAAAGCCAGCTTTATCTCCTTTATTATGATATCGTAGTTTGCTATGGCCTCCTTTGACTCGCTGGTGAACGGGACCCATACCGAGCAAATGTGAACAAAAATCGCCAAAGGCTCGTCTATGCCCTTGTTCGCCTGCAGCCCGTATCTCCTCCAGTCCGTTTCCTGGACCGCCCTAGTCATGGCGCATATCCCCTGCTGGTAAAGGAGCGGGACCCTGTTCGCAAACCTTAGCAGGCTGAATGACTGTATGGACCCCCCAAATGCTAATCCACATTCTATTTGAAAGGGCCAGCCGCGATAAACCTCTGGCGACCTGCTCACAGCGGCCACGAATTCAGGGTTAAGCTCTTTAACGAGCCCTGACCGGATGAGCTCCGTTCCCAGCGGCGACAAGCAGTCCGTCGGCGGTCTTACCAGCTTGACTTGTTTCACGGCCTCTATGATCCCCCCGGCCTGCTCGTCCGTCACCCGCCTGGGTTTCAATTTTGTGTCTGGAACCGGCTTTCCACCCTCTCCTGTTTTGGTTATCCCGGCCTTCAGCAAAATCTCGCTGGCGCTCCGCTTGCCCAGCCTGCTGAACTCAGACGTCAGAAATGACATGACCGTTCTTGCCTTTGTCGATGCCAGCATCCTGCCCAGCACCCCCAGCTCAACGCCGTACAGATGCGGCATTATCTCGCGAGGCTCGGGGGGGAGTCTGTCCACCCCCCTTTTGAATTCCATCTTGCCATACGGGGAATCGAAAACTATGTCTGCGTAAGGGTTTGATATGGCCGTCTGCTTTATGTACTCCATGACAGACTGCCTGTTTTCCCTGTATGTGCACTCTGCCACGAATCTGGTTTCGACCCCGTGCCATGCCTCGCCCTCCTCAAGCTTGGTTTCTACAACCAACGGCCTGTTCTTCGCGACATCTATTTTCAGCTGGTACTTGTGGGTTTTGCCGTCGCCCGTACTCGATGCTATGCTTACCGGCAAGCCGGTCGTGAGCTGGGAATAAAGGACGGCGCAGCTGACACCCAAACCCTGCTGCCCACGACTCTGATGTAGCCTGTGGAACTTGCTCCCGTACAACAGCCTGCCGAATATCTTGGGAATCTGCTCCCTGACTATGCCAGGGCCGTTGTCCCTGACTACTATCTGGTGCTTGTCTGGACCGGCTTCCTTGATTTTGACGTATATCTCAGGCAGGATTCCTGCTTCCTCGCATGCGTCGAGGCTGTTATCCACTCCCTCTTTGACTATCATCAGCATGGCCTTGGCCTTGTTGTCATAGCCAAGCAGATGCCTGTTTTTCTCGAAAAATTCCGATACGGAGATCGCCCTTTGCCGTCGGCCCATTTCTTCGGCAGTGTCCATATGCAAACCCTCGTCTATTGTCTTGCTCTCAGATTAAATACTTTCTTTCCGTCCCCTTTAATAATTAGATGACCTGGGAAAAATATAATGCATTGTTTATTTCCAGTCAGACATGTCATGTTCTGGATTTTTTCATCTGCATCTTTCTGTAGGCATACGAATGCGTCTTGCCGGCGAGCAATTCTTCCACGGCGTCCTCTGCTGGTCCCAGCTCGTCTGGCGTCCCTATAAGCGACAAGGTCTTTCCGTATATGCAGATCGAAGCCCCTGCCTCGGATTCTATTTTTTCCCTGCTTCCCCCGCTTTTTCCTATCACGCGGCCGAACAAGCGCTTTCTCTTTTTCAGGCTCTCCCCCTCAAGAGAAATGACACGCAGTTCACATTCTTCTTCAAGCAGCCTGCTCGCCTTTCCTGGGGAGAACCCCCTCCCGATTGCCGTCGCAATCTCTTTTGCCTTTAACACCAGCAGCGGATCGTCCCCTGAAATTTTCACTACATCCGAGACTTCGATTTTCGTTCCAGTGCTTTTTTCTATCTTTTCCCTAACGTGTCCACGCGTGCCTATGAGCACGGATTTCCTCTCGTCCGGGATCCTGACTATCGAAATCATGAGAATTTGACCTGGAAACTAAGAGTGTTTAAGGAACCCACGCCTGAGAAGCCAGTTGACCTGTGCCGGGCTGTATCTCCAAATGATGTCACCCCTCTCGTCTGCCTGCACGTCCCAGGGTTTTAACAGAACTACGTTTCCGGGTTTTACCCAGACCCTTCTTTTAAACCTGCCGGGAATCCTGCACACCCTTTCTTTACCGTCATTGCAGTCCACCCTGAATCTGCTGGCGCCGAGCATCTCTATAACGGTGCCCAGCATCTCCTGGCCTCTCGGTACCCTCACCCTGACTATCTCTTCTTCCATTATGAAACCTCTCTTACATCTCTTTATATATGCTATATGCATCCGATTTATTTTTAAGTTTTGAAAAAGTGCCCCCGCCACTCACGCGGAAATGCAAGGGCTCGTTCTCAATGTTCTCAATAAAAGTAACCAATGGTAAGGTCAACTCTCACCAGCTCGTACATGTCGCTGTTGAGAACCTTGAGCATGCTTGCTTTCACGCTTTCTTTCAGTTCCCCTTCTGTAACAACATCGTAGTCGAGCTCCCCCGCGGCCCATACGACCAAGGATTTCAGCAAATGCCTGTTTTCCACATTGAGCGGAGCGAATGACATCCAGGCTGCCCGGCCTTTCCCCTCCACAGCCCAGTTTATCACGGCCAGCGGCACGCTGCACCCGGCCCTGCCGCCGCCGGTGTACCTGCTTTCCTGCTCAACTATTATTTTTTCGCTTGAGTTATCCAACGGGTAAACACTTTCGCTTACGAAATTTTCAAAATCCTGGTCATCGCTGAATTTCCTGGCGTAATGCCGCTGGATTTCTTCCGGGCCTAATGCCCTGTTGTAAATTGCAACCTCGTCTATAGCGCCGTTGAACCATTCTCCAGCTGAAGCGATATTTTGTGCCACGCCTATGCGTATATAATCTGTCTGGGGATTGAGTGTTATGCTGGGGATGGATGTCTCGTTATTAAAAGTGCCATTCACGTATATCTTTATCTTATCCCCGTTCTTGTAGGTTGCTGCTATATGATACCACTTGTCCTTTTCGAATGCGACGCCTGTTGTATCAACCTTCTGCCATGAACTTGTGGTCGTATCATAAATTACGAATCTGTAAGCATCATCTGTTCTTCTCAGGCTGTACCTCCAGTCCTTGGCACTCCAAACGATATCGTGGTCACCTGTTTCTGTTTGTTTGTTGTACTTGACCCATGCCTCAATCGTTAATTGGTTAGTGATGTAAAGACTTGGATGACTTGGTATTTCAACATAGTCGTCCACCCCGTCAAACGACAAGGCATGGCCGTATTTGCCTGTGACCCACCTCGATACGTTATTCCCGTCATAATTGGTCCAGTTTGCGTCATGCATAACGCCATGATTCGATTTGAACGATGTGTCCCAGGCTGTTTTCCCCCTGCCCAGGTTCATTCTCCAGTATCCGACTAGCGAGGATTCCGGGGATAGCTCGTAAGGCATGTGATAAAACAGCTTCCGCACCTGATAACCGTTTTGAGGGGGCGTCAAGAGGGGGAAGCGCGCATCCTTTGTCTTTAGATACGAGGAATCTGCTGGGTCCACCCATTCCAGATTGAAAACGTCCTGGTGCCACTTGTTGTTCTTGACATCGTTTTCCGTAAGGGATGAGAATAGCACAACGCCGTGCCCGCTTGCCAGGTATCTTCTGAGATTTTTGTCTTCATCAAAGTCGTCTTTGATATTATCTGGGAAGTCCCAGAAGATTATGACATCGTTGTCCACGCTAAATTTTATACTGTCCGGGTCTATCCGCTCCAGTTTGAACGATCTCCTCAAACCGTTCAAATCAAAATCAGTCAACATTTCCTGTTGCAAAATGTCGAAATGGGACTGGTTGCATACGCAGCCCGCTTTAATCTCAGGCCTGACGTCCTGCCTTGTGCGGAGAGCGAAGCCTGTAGTGGTTGGCAGTGCGGCGGAAAGATTGGCTTTCGCCTCGGCAGCATCGAACCAGTTTATGCCGCTTCTCTCCATAGAATACAAAATGTCGTGTGACATGAGCGTCAGTTTGGACATCCCCCATGCGGTTTTCATCTCGGGTATTGACGTGAACTGATACAGCATCACGAAAACTAACATGATCACTATGATTATTTCGCTGACGTGCAGAAATCCCTTAAGCATAATCATGCTCCTGCGATATTATTAATTAAAAGTCTAATAAGTTATTTGAAATTGTATATTAAATTTGCATGATCTGAATCATCCGGATGAACGGGCTGGAAATGATGGGCTAAGGTCAAATGCCAAAAAATGAATACGTAATCTCTTACCTGGGCGTGGTATTGGAACTAACGGGCATGCTGCTGATTGTTCCAGTCATTGTAAGCGGGATATTCGGAGAGGGGGTCTACTACCCCTTCCTGGTCGCAGCCCTTGTGGCCTTTGGCATAGGCACCATCCTGGACAAGCATTTCCCGAGGGGCGAACTGGATTTCGGCTCTGCCATGCTGCTGGCCAGCCTGAGCTTTGTTGTCGTTGGCGTGGTCGGCGCTGTGCCCTACCTGTCTTACCTGCCGCCAATCGATGCGCTGTTCGAATCGGTTTCCGGGTTCACCACGACAGGCCTCACCACAGTTTTGCCGGAGGGGCTACCAAAATCGATACTATTCTGGAGGTCCATGACCCAGTGGCTGGGTGGATTTGGAATACTGCTGATTTTCATGCTGATGCTGCCAAGTCTGGGCATATCGTCTTATTATCTCTACCGGGCCGAGGGCCGGGAGAGAATAGAGGCCGGGGTGTATCATAGCATGCGCAGAATTTCTGTTATTTATCTGGCCTACACCGGGCTTGGAATGTTCATGTTCGCGCTGGCCGGGATGCCAGCATTTGATGCTGTGGCCCACTCCATGAGCGCCGTATCCACGGGGGGATTCAGCACGAGAAATAACTCGCTGGCGGGATTCCAAAACCCATTAGTTAACATCGTGGCGTGTCTTCTCATGATACTGGGGGCCACGTCATTCATCGTCCACGACCGGTTATGGAGTAGGAGGTTCAGGTCTTATCTAAAAAATCCCGAGGCCAGGCTGTTCTGGGTTATTCTCATTCTCTTTTCCGGGCTGCTGTTCATCGCCGGTTCCGGGCTTTACTACTCCATGTTCCACGCATTGTCTGCCTTGACCACGACAGGCTTCAGTGTATCGGATATAAATCCTGGCACCGGGGCGTTCCTGCTCTCGGTGCTCATGCTGATAGGCGGTTTTGCCGGCTCAAGCGCTGGCGGGCTCAAGCTGATCCGGGTTTTCGCAATCGGCAAGGGACTCTACTGGTTCGGAAAGAGGTTGTTGTTGCCCAAACAAGCAGTCGTCCCTTTCAAGATAGGCCAGACATTCCTGAGGGCTCCGGCCATGGTTAAGATATTTCTCTTCGTGCTGGCATACATTATTTTGCTGGGCATCACGACTGTTGTACTCTCCATGCTGGGCTACTCCCCCTTGATTTCCTTCTTCCAGGCGGCTAGCGCCCAGGGGACGGTGGGCATGTCGCTGGTTCCTATAGCCTCTTTGCCTGGACCTGCGAAGCTGCTGCTGATCGTCAACATGCTGCTGGGCCGGCTTGAGATATTCCCGTTCCTCGCCCTGGTGATGGCGCTGTTTAGAATCAAGAGGTGATTCTTGGGCAATCTGAAAGGGTTATTTCACTATTTCCAGCAGTTCTTCTAACGAGTGGATAACAGCGTCAGGCTTACGCCCGGTTTTTGCTTTGTAATTACGCCAGGGCGTGGAAACCTGGGCGGGGGGAACGTACCTGACGGCCAGCATGCCTGCCGCCTTTGCGGGGCAGATGTCGTTAACCGGGTCGTCGCCCACGTATATGCATCTTTCTCTTACAGTCCCCAGCATCTTGAGAATGTAGTTAAATGCTATCTCGTCAGGCTTTTCGATTCCCAGTTTTTCGGAGGTGGAAACCTGTGTGAAAAAGGGGTCTATACCAAGCCATTTGATAAAAAGCTCTACTGCTTTCTGCCTGCCGTTCCCGAACACAGCAAGCCGTTTGCCGAGCTGTTTCAGCTCGCCAAGCGTTTCCCGCAGGTTTCTTCCATCGTTTACTGCCAGCACCGCAGGTTTCAGTCCGCTCCTGTATATGATCAGCAATTGCGTTCCAATGGACCGCCTGTGCTGCTTCTCCACACCGAGAAATTCCATGCACTGGCCTATTATGGGCTTTTCCTGATAAAAGTGTGAGATGAACCTGTAATTGACAGCCTCGTTTGACTCTTGCCAGGCCTTGATTATCTCATCGCTGGTGAACTTGTAACCAAAAGAGCTGAACATATGCCTTATCTCTGTCGCCTTCATTCGCAGCACGGCATCGAAAGGGTCCAGAACCAGCGTGTTCCCGATGTCAAAAGCTATCCCGTCAACTGCAAGGAGCATGTAAATATTTTTTGCATCAGATTTTAAATTGTGTTGGCTTAGGAAATTCCTTCCCTTTCGAGACTTATCTTTATGAGCAGCTTGAAAATATTTTCGATTGCATTAGCCGGCAGATTGCATTGCCTTGCGAGCGCCCTTTTGTGCATGAGTATTTCCTTTTCCCTGCCGGAATCCCTTTCAGGCAAATTCCCCGATTTTTTTATTTCCAATATTCTCCCCGAGATCTCGGTCCTTTTCAATATCGAATTGAATATGTCTTCATCTGTTTTGTCTATCTCTTTTCTCAACTCGTTCAGCTTTTTAGCGCAGATTTTAGCACACATGTTGTTTAATAGTTTCGGTAAAATGTTAAATAAATTCTGGAAATTGCCAAATTTCATGAAAATTTCACGATATGTAAACATTTTTATGATAAAGCCCGAATTACTGCTACATGAAGATGATTTCGATATACAAAAAACTGCTGACGCGTTTCGGTGAACAGGACTGGTGGCCCATGACAAACGGCTTTTCGCCGCCGGAGTGGGAGGTGTGCATAGGCGCCATCCTGACGCAGAACACCAACTGGAACAACGTGGGACTTGCACTGCGAAATCTCAAGGCCGAGAGAATACTTACCCCTATCGACATCATAAAAATAAAAACGCCAGAGCTGGAAAAAACCATCATGCCGAGCGGGTTCTACAAGCAGAAGGCGGCCAGGCTGCAAATATTCGCGGATTTTGTTCTTGGATTCGGCGGTTTCAGGCAGTTCTCCCACAAGGTCACGCGCGAGCAGTTACTCGAAGTTAAGGGTCTGGGACCTGAGACGGTTGATTCGATCCTACTCTATGCACTTGGCAGGCCCGTGTTTGTTATAGACGCCTACACGAAAAGGGCTTTTACCAGATTAGGACTCGGGGAAAGGAAAAACTATGAAGAATGGAGAGTGTTTTTTGAATCTAATCTTCCCAAGGACGTAAACATGTACAAGGAGTTTCACGCCCTTATCGTTGAACTTGGGAAGAATTGCTGCAGGCCTAAGCCGTTGTGCGAGCATTGCGTATTTAATGGTGTATGTTCCAAAATATTTAGCTGATTTGCATCTTTTTAATTCTTGGGAAAAAGAGTTAATTGAATGGCGTATATAAATGAGAAGCGCTGTCTAATGGAGACGGAATGAAAAACAGCATAGCATTGATAGGGTTCATGGGAACTGGAAAGACTGCGGTGGGTAGATTGTTAGCTGATAAGCTTGGGAAAAGATTTGTCGAGACAGATGAGCTGGTGGCAAAAAGAGCCGGGAAGTCAATCAGCGAAATTTTTGAACAGGGTGGGGAAGGATTCTTCAGGGAGCTTGAACATGATGTGATAAAAGACGTTGCTGAGCTTGAAAACTTGGTAATAAGCTGCGGTGGGGGGGCAGTTTTAAACAAGGCTAATGTCAACCGGCTGAAGAAAAATTGTGTGGTCATATTGCTGACGGCGTCTCCTGAAGTAATCCAGGAACGAACCTCAAATGAGAGTGGAAGACCGCTTTTGCTAGATTCGGACAAGCTGGAAAATATCAAGCATTTGCTGGGATTGAGAAAGCATGCATATAAATCAGCAGCGGATTTTAGCATAGACACAACCACGCTGCAAGTTAGTGAGGTTGTGGATAAGATAATCGATAGGGTGAGTAAATGAAAATGGTGATAAAAGGTGGTGATGTTGCCGGAAAAGTAAAGGCACCGTCATCAAAGAGTTGTACGCACAGGGCGATGATTTGTGCACTGCTAGCCAAGGGAAAATCCACGATAATCAATCCTTTGTTTAGTGATGATACACTCGCCACGATAAAGTTGTGTGAAATGCTTGGCGCTGAAACAAGGAGAGGAGACGATTTGGTTGTAATCGGGTCGGAAGAACTGAAAACCCCGTCCGATATCCTTGACTGTGGAGGTTCGGCGACAACTCTCAGATTTTTCACGGCAATTTCAGCGCTTGCCTCTGGAATTTCTACACTCACCGGGAACGAGTCGCTCATGAAAAGACCTGTTGGTGAGCTGCTCGATGCCCTGAACCAATTGGGTGTTAAGAGCTTTTCAACAAGAGGGAACGGATTGCCTCCGGTTGTGGTTTTTGGAGGAGGTATCAAGGGGGGTTGTGTAAAAATTCGCGGAGATATAAGCTCCCAGTTCATATCGGCTTTGCTGTTAGCTTGCCCTCGCGCCTTGAATAAGACAACGATAGAACTTACAACTGAATGTCAATCAAGGCCTTACGTTGAGATGACCATGGAGGTGTTGAGAGATTTTGGTGTTGAAATTCCCGCGAGCGAAGACCTCAGCCACTTTGTTGTCCCAGCGCGACAGGATTTCAAACCGAGCAATTACCATGTTGAGGGGGACTTCTCCTCGGCCGCAAGCATGCTGGCTGCGGGAGCCTTGGCCGGAAAAGTCAGCGTCTCCGGCTTGAGATTGGATTCGAAGCAAGGAGATAAAAATATTGTTGATATATTAAGTGATATGGGAGCCGCTGTGAAGGAAGGGAAGGGTGACATAACCGTGAAAAATGGGGTGCTGAGGGCTACGAACATAGATGCGTCAAATATCCCTGACCTGGTTCCGATTTGTGCTGCGATAGCAACCCAGGCAAAGGGGGAGACAAGGATAATCAATGCAGGGCGCCTGCGACTAAAGGAAAGCGACCGGCTTTCCTCGATTACGATTGAACTTAGAAAGATGGGCGCAAACATAAAGGAGTCGAACGATGGCTTGATAATAAAAGGTCCTACAAAGCTTGCCGGAGCAGATATAGATCCGCACAATGACCACAGGATAGCGATGGCCTGTGCCGTAGCCGGCTTGGTCGCAAGGGGGGAAACCGTGATTTCGAATATCGAATGCCTAAACAAGAGCTACCCGGACTTTTTGCGAGACATGAAAAGAATAGGAGCTGATTTGAAATGACGTTTTCATATGGGAAAAAGTTCAGAATAACAGTGTTTGGCGAAAGTCATGGGGCATGTGTGGGGGTAGTGGTCGCTGGATGCCCCCATGGTCAGCTAATAGACGAAAAAAAGATTCAGCTTGAACTTGACAAGCGCAAGCCTGGACAGAGTTATCTAACTTCTGAGAGGAAAGAAGGGGATAAAATAGAGGTGCTCAGCGGTGTGTTTAATGGGCATGCAACAGGTGCACCGATAGTGCTGCTGATCAAGAATAAAGATGTCGACTCCAGTTACTATGAGGAAATCAGGAACACACCAAGGCCTGGGCATGCGGACTTCACCGCCAGAGTCAAGTACGATGGCTTCAATGACTACAGAGGCGGCGGGATATTTTCAGGAAGGATGACCGCTCCATTTGTAATGGCTGGTGCGATAGCAAAGCAGATTCTTGCTGATAAAGAAGTGAAAGTTCTAGCGCACATAATTCAGATTGGGAAAGTAAGGGTTACCAAAGAAATCAATGATGATGAAATTGAGCGAAATGTCTACAAAGTCAAGGTAAGATGTGCTGATTTGAAAGTAGCAAAGGGGATGGAAAAGGAAATTTTGAGCGCGAAAGAGCAAGGTGATTCCGTCGGTGGGTTGATAGAATGCAGAATCCTTGGAGTTCCGATTGGCATTGGAGAGCCGTTATTCGACTCAATTGAAAGTGTTTTGAGTCATTTGGTGTTCAGTATACCAGGAGTAAAGGGTATAGATTTCGGCTCCGGATTCAGATGTGTTAGGATGCTCGGCTCTGAGCACAATGACCCATTTATTATAAAGGGTCGGAAAATAATCACCGAAACGAACAATGCCGGGGGAATCCTTGGTGGAATAAGCGACGGCATGCCTATTGTCTTCAGGGTTGCCGTAAAGCCGACATCAAGTATCCGGAAACGGCAGAGAACTGTGGATCTGGAAAAAATGGAGGGATGTGAACTCGAAATCAACGGGAGGCATGACCCCTGCGTCGCCATCCGGGCGGTTCAGGTAGTTGAGAGCATGGCTGCAATCGGCGTGGTTGACCTGTTGCTGAGATATTGCAGGAAAATGTAAGAAATGTGAAGCGTCCCCAAGGATTCAAGGGGCTTTACATCAGCAATAAAAAAGGCGAGAGGTATTATTAATATGGAAATAGTCGATATCGAAATGCTCTGGTATTTCATGCCCATGATAATCTTTCTGGGAATTATCACCTCCTATGAAGATGTAAAATCTGGAAAAATCCGGAATAAGTGGATAATCTCCGCTCTTGTGTATTCCTTCATACTCCTTTCTCTTTTGATTTTGAACCTGTATCTTTCGAACGTTCCGCTAAGCTTTGAATATATAAATGCCTACGCGATAAATCTGGCTTTCTCCTTGTTCGCGTGTCTTTTCATATGGTCCACGGGCCTGTGGTCTGCTGGAGATGCCAAGCTGTTTTTGGCCTTTTCTGCCCTCCTGCCTTTGACCGTTTACAAGCTCGTGAATTTCGAGTACTTCCCTTCCTTCACCATTCTGGTGAACAGCTTCATCCCCATATTCGTATTCTTCTTCGTGAAGGTTTTTCTGGTCACCAATTCCAAGGAAAAAATCAATAGTTTGAAAAAATCTCTGGATCCGTCTAGCATCCTAAACAGTGTTATCACAGTACTGGGAATCTCTTCTCTGATATCGATTTTGATCTCTTTGCTGAATATACCGAGCAACATATTCGTAAACCTGTTCTTCATGTTCGTGGCTTATTACACGATGGAAAAACTGTTCGGGAAAAATCTTCTCAGTGCCATGACGGTCCTCTTCATAGTGATGATGTTTTTCAGCTACGAGAATATCCTCTCGTTCCAGTTTTTGCAGTTTTTTTCGATTATGCTTTTTTCCTTTGTATTCATAAGGTACTTCATATTGAATCTTGCCTTTGACGTTTTTACAACACCGGTTTTCATAGAAAACCTGAAACCAGGAATGATACCTGCAGAAATTGTGCGAAAAAAAGGTGAAAAATACTTAAAGGTAAACAAGATTCAATACAGCATATTGCCAGAATTTGGCAAAAGCAGAACAAAGAGTATTTTTGACCTCAGGGGTTTAACCAAAAAAGATATTAATAAGATAAAAAGGCTGCACAGCAGTGGAAAATTTAAGTCGCATGCATTGAGAATCCAGGATGACATACCTTTTGCGCCGATAATTTTTTTCGGCATTTTACTTACGTTGATTTTTCAAGGCAGCTTCTTGTCCTTATTTCTGCTCGCATAAACTTATAAATAAATTTCATAATTAATATATGAGTTTAATGCCAGAAGATGTAAAAACAAAGGGTAATTTTGAAATCCATAAGAGTGAAAACTGCATAATAGTTTCCATCAACCCAAAGATTTATCCGCTGGATGTGATATACTCCGCTGCTTATGTTTTCTTGGACAGGGCATATGTGTTGATAGATGGTGATCCAGAAGAGGAGATTATCATCGAGCTCAAGTCGAAAACAGGGAAAGAGAATCTCGAGACATTGGGAAGGGAATTCAACAACGAGTTGCTAAACTATGCCGTATACAAGGTACAGGTTGAAAAAAATGCAGCAATAAGGCAGATGATAATCCAGAGGGCATTGTTGACAAATGATTCCAGTCTTAAAATTAGCACGGGTCAAGAATCAGGTAAAGAAAGCTACTTAGAAGACCCTGAAGGAATAGCAATACCTTGGGAAGAAAAACATGGCAAGAAGAATAAAAAAGTTGAATAAAAACATGGTCGAACTGAAATTCAACTCCAATTTTTACCTTAAAACCTGTATTTTGGCCGCAGTAAAAGATTTTGGTGAAATATGTAGTTGTAGGGTGAAGGAAGGCGAAAAGGATATTTTTGTTGTATTAAAAGCGAAAGACAATTTGGACGCGGAAAAATTAGGTTATGAATTCTCTAGTTATGTGCTTGGTGTTATGAAAAACAAAGGTGAAGTTTAAGGTGATAATGTGGCAATAAGCTATTTTCCGAACATAGAAAAAAGCGATGAAACAAAAGCACCATATCTTAACAATTTTATAAGAACAAAAAAAATCGGGAATAAAATACTTGTTACTACAGATATGGGTTCTTGGGTCGCACTATCCAGAAAAGAATATGATTTGTTGAGGTTAGGCAAAATTAAAAATGATTCCGAGCTGTATGAATTATTAGAGAATAGGGGCATCATTTTGACAGAAAAAAACACGGAAGATGTTATCCAAAGCTATATGAAGAGAAAGAGGTTCCTCTTTCAGGGAACATCACTCCATATAGTAGTCCCTACCCTGAGATGTAACCATAGGTGTATTTATTGTCATTCAAAAGCGAGAGGTCAGAATGAAAAAGGTTTTGACATGGACGAGGAAACAGCCAAAAAGACTGTGGATTTCATATTCCAGACTCCAGTCAAAAACATATCCATAGAATTCCAGGGTGGTGAACCCCTTCTAAACTTTCCAATAGTCAAGTACATAGTGGAATATGCCAAAAAAATGAATGAAACGTACAAAAAGAAATTGAAATTTGCCATAGTGACCAATCTTACCCTTATGAATGACGATATTGCCAGATATTTAATAAGCAACAAAGTTGGTATATGCACATCCTTGGATGGAATAAAAAAGGTGCATGATAAAAACAGGAAATACATAGGCGGGAGTTCCTATGAAAAGATTGCCTACTGGACTAGAAGACTGATAGAAGAATACGACTTTACCCCGCATGCCCTTTGTGTTGTCACCAAGCATTCTCTGCCTTACTTGAAAGAAATTATCGATAACTACGTTAAATTGGGTATTAAAAAGATTTGGTTCAAGTGCGCAAATAATTTAGGTTATGCACAGGAAGTGTGGGATGAAATAGGTTGCACACCCGAAGAATATTTTGATTTTTGGAGAAAGGGTTTGGATTACTTAACTAACAACAAACTAAACATAATAGAAGTTGTAACATACTATTTACTAAAAAAAGTTCTAAATGAAGAAGACCCGTTGTATTTAGACTTGCAATCACCTTGTGGTGCAGCAATTGGTCAGCTGGCATATGACCAAAAAGGAAACATATATACATGCGATGAAGCGAGGATGTTTGATGAATTTAAGTTAGGTAATGTGAAAAAGGACAGCTACAAGGATATTTTGACATCACCTAAGACATGCAGCATCGTTGCGGCGTCAACCAATGACACCCTGTTATGCGATGCCTGTGTTTGGAAACCATATTGCGGTGTTTGCCCCGTTTGCACATACGCAACTCGAGGCACTCTGATAACACAATTGCCTCTAGACTACAGATGTAAAATACTGAAAAAACAATTTAATTACATTTTCGAAAAGATGTTGTCCGACAAAAAATATCTAGACCTCTTCATGAAATGGTCGCAAACAGGTATTTTTAAATAATAAAATCAACTATATATCAAGGCCGTATGAAATCCAAAATTCCTAAGATTAAGAGAGAATTATCTGCTTTTCTCGTAGGTGAAGAGGGCAAAATATCCAAACAATCAATTTTAACTATAGGTGCATTTTTGTTGGTGACTTCTATGTTCGCAAAAGAGCTTAAGGCGGGTATCGGGAGTGATGGATTGACAGCCAGTTTTGATAGCCAAGCATGGGGCGGGACAGTCGAGGGCCAGCATAGCCACCACGCGTCGCATTCTTCTCACGGATCTCATGCGTCACATGCTTCTCACGCTTCTCATGCGTCACATGCTTCTCACGGATCTCATTCGTCATACTAGGTTTGTTCTTTTGATTTTAACCTTCACAAGGTTCCAAATACATTTCTAAATACCGTTTGACGGGTAAATCAGAGCTAAAGTATATATTAGACTAACATAAAATTATAATATGGAGAATCAAAAGGAAAATGTGTCGAAAAGAGAATCTGGAATACTAAGAAGTAAAACAGTTCTTTTAGTTGTTTTTTTGATAATAATAGTTGCAGTAGTTTACTATGCTTTTCAAATTCAATTCGAACAATCCCCCCCTTCAATGGAAAAGATGTGCGTTGACGGACTTTTAGATTATGAATGCTTAGCATTTGCATCAGGCAATGTTAATTATTGCAATAACATGAATTCTGAACAGGTCGAATCATGCTATGATGAATTCTATCTTGGTGCAGTAATAAAATCACGAAACCAGCAAATGTGCCAGAATATAAAAAATAACTACAAAAAAGATGGCTGCATTTTAATTGCAAACGGAGACGCTGGCTATTGCAATAAATACGAGAATGCCGATCTTCGAAATATTTGCAAAGCCATTTTAACAGGCGATACATCTTCATGTAATTCTATATCTGACATCAAAATTAAAAGTGATTGTGAGCAAATAACCCTTTTAAAGCTGGCTTTTGATAAGAATGACGCTTCTGTATGCAACCAAATCTCCAGTGGTTTCAGCAGGGTAAAGTGTATAGCATTCGTAAATCAAAACCCTGATTTTTGCCGGGAGACCGCAAGAAGGATTTGTGATGAAAATTCTTACAATGGAGATGTTTCTTTTGAAGTATATCTCAACGGCACATTTTAGCCAATTAAAATTTATTTCTAATTTTCAATTATACATTTAGATGAGGAGGAACCAATGGAAACCGATGTTTTGCTGTTGTACCCGCCCATATCCCCTGGTCTGAAACCAAAATATGCTCTGCCACCACTAGGCATCCTTTACATAGGGACTTTGCTCAGAAGAAAGAATTTTAAAGTGATGGTTATTGATGCCGAGAAAGATGGTCTAACACTCACGGAAACGGTTGATAGAGTTACTGAAAAACAACCGGAAATTTTAGGGATAAGTACAATGTCATTGACCTATGCCGCCACTTTAAGAATTGCGGAAATGATCAAGAAAATGAATTCCGACATAAAAATTGTTTTAGGGGGACCGCATGTGACAGCTACTTTGACCGAGACATTTGAAATTACAAAGTATGTTGATTATCTAGTTTATGGGGAGGGTGAATATACGTTTCTGGAACTTGTTGAAAAGTTAAAGGAAAATAAATCGCTAAACGATGTCAAGGGCCTTATATTCAGAAAAGAGAACGGCAAAATAAAAACGAACGAACCGAGAGATTTCATAACCAACTTAGACGGGCTTCCTTTCCCCGATTTAGACTTAATAGAGAATTACAGAAGTGGTGATTATAACACTGTTTATACAACCTCTAAACCAATAGCAACAATCATTGCTAGCAGGGGCTGTCCTTATAATTGCAGCTTTTGTGGTGTACATCTAATCCATGGTAGAAAAACGAGATTCAGATCACCTGAAAATGTAGTCGACGAGATTGAATATAGACGGGACAAAGATGGTGTCAAATTCTTCATTATGAAAGACAGCACATTAACGACAGATAGAGAATGGGTCTTGAGCTTCTGTGAAGAGATTGAAAGGAGAAGCTTGAAAATAAAATGGTGCTGTAATACAAGAGTAGACAGAGTAGATGAGGTGTTGTTAAAAAGCATGAAAAATTCAGGTTGCGAATTGATTTTATTTGGTGTTGAGTCCGGCTCTGAGAAAATATTGAAAAACTTAAGAAAAGGCACCACTCCGAGTAAAGTGAAAGAAGTTTTTGAACTAGTAAAAAAAATAGGTATAAACGCTGATGCATCATTTATGATTGGCAACCCCGGAGAGGATTTGAACACAATAAATGAAACTATTGATATGTCAAAAGATATAGAACCACGTTTTGCTAAATTTTTTGTTACAACCGCCCTGCCAGGAACTGATCTTTACGAAGAGTCCATTAAAAATAATATCCTATGTGACCCTAAATGGTATCAAAGGGGTAGAACATTGAATAACGAATCTTCATTGATCAATCCGAATGAATATGGAAGGTTGAGTTTTGAAGATATTGATATGAATAAAATGTTAAAAAAATGTTACAAGGAATTTTATTTTAGAAGAAGTTATTTTTTCAAAACATTGAGGATAACGTGTAAAAACCCCGATTTTTCCTTGCACGTATTAAAATCGCTTCCTCCTTTAATAAAATTTGTGCTTAAAAGATGAACATGGATTTGTCTGTGTTTGTTCCTGCGTATAATGAAGATATGTATCTTCCGGGAACCGTGAAAAAAATTGAAAAGGTATTAAACCAGTTTACGAAATCTTTTGAAATTGTGATAATAGACGATGCCTCAACGGATTTAACAAATAAAATAGGAACGAGCTTGACTACCAATGAAAAAAATATTAAATATGTCAGATTCGAGAACGGTCCATCAAAAAGAGAGAATCTGGCAGCATCCTTTACAAAATCAAATGGTGAGATAATAGCGTTTGCAGATTCGGATATTCTTGTATCTCTCGGCTATATGCCAGCACTTTATCACGAGGTGAGAAGAGGGGCTGACATCGCTATTGGAAGCAGATATGTCAAAGGCTCAAAAATCAATAGAAGACTTTCAAGACTCTTGGTCAGCAAGATATACAATAATTTCCTAAGATTATATTTTGGTTCTAGTGTTAGGGACCATCAGTGTGGTTTGAAAATTTTCAGAAAGGACGTCATATTGGATTTGATCAAAAATATGAAATATGTCGAAAACCAAAAAAGAGGGTGGTTTTGGGACGCTGAACTTCTGATAAGAGCGCAGAAAAATGGTTTAAAAATATCAGAACTTCCGATAGAATGGGAATGCGTAAGAAAGAGGCCATTTGGTCTAAGAAATCAGTTGAAAATCATACCATACATGTTAAGATTAAAAAGGGAAATTTGATGAAGGTTTTACTCGTAAAGCCTAATAAGAAAAAACGTTATTTCATAGTTCCCCCGATAGGGCTTGGGTATTTGGCCACCAGCTTGAGAGAAGAAAAGCATGAAGTTCAAATACTGGACTGTTTGAGGAATAAGATGGTCCTGAAAGAAGTTAAGAACTACTTCGAAAAATATAATCCGGATGTCATAGGCTTCCAAACTTTTCCTGATGATCTGAAAACGGTGAAAAAATATGTAGAATTGGCGAAAGGTGTGAACCCCAGGGTTATTACGATATCCGGTGGACCCTTTCCATCGTGTCTGCCGGAAGAGATTCTTGAGCTTCTTGATAATATAGACTATGCCTTTCAAGGAGAGGCGGAAAAAGGTTTATGTATGTTGTTGAATTGCATAGAATCTGGCAAATCGAATCAATTAGAATCGGTCCCCGGACTCGTTTGGAGAAAATCCGGTCGAACAAGAATCAATCCCCAGCATTTTGAGAGGGATTTGGATAATTTAGGGATTCCTGCATGGGATTTGATACCACCAGACAAATATAACGAAACATATCACGGGGCATTCGCAAAAAAACCACCCGTTGCCCTCGTCCAGACAAAAAGAGGTTGTCCTTTCAGATGCAAATTCTGTGCAGGAAACAGAATAAATGGAAGGGTAGTGAGAAAGAGAAGCGTCAATAAAGTAATGGAAGAGATAGATTTGTTATATAGAATGTATGGCATCGGTGAAGTGCACATAGAAGATGATAATTTTACTATCAATAAAAAGGATGTTATTGATTTCTGCAAGGCGCTCATCGAGAAAAAATATAAACTATTGTTTAGCTGTCCGAATGGCGTTAGCCTTAAGACTCTGGATAGTGAGATACTGGGCTGGATGAAGAGGGCTGGGTTTTATGCCCTTCATGTTGGTGTTGAATCTGGGTCTGAAAAAATCCTGAAATCCATGAAAAAGGAATTGACAAAAAGGGAAATAAAAGAAAAAATATCACTGATTAAAAAATTTGGGATAAAAGTCGTAGGCCTTTTCGTTTTGGGCTATCCCGGTGAAACAAAAGAAAGTATAAAGGAAACTATAGAATTTTCAAAGGAATTAGATTTGGATCGGGCTCAATTCGGCATCTTCCTTCCATTACCTGGAACGGACATTTTCAAGGAGTTGGTAAATAATGGCCAATTGGAAGATATTGACTGGGATCTATACTATTCATACGGCCATGTTGTTCATGAACCTAAGCATATGACAAAGCAAGAGCTTAAAAAAATCCAAAGAAGAGCGTTTCTAGAATTTTACCTAAGACCAAAAATATTCTCAAAACTTTTGAGGGATATACTATCCATAAAGCATTTCAAATTTTTGATAATGAGGGTAAATGATTTTCTTTAGTGATCAAATGAAAATAGCTTTGGTGAGATATCATGGAAGAAATAAACCTTACACAACTTTACCTGAAAAATTAAACAGAGTCCGGGGAATTCTCCCCCCTCTCGGCTTAGCTTATATGGCCGCGGTTTTGGAAAATGCTGGTTATGCTGTAGAAATCATAGACGGCGAAGCGTTCAACATGACAGAAGATGATTTTAGGAGAGTGATGATGATGAAGAAGCCCGATATCGTTGGAATTACCTGTACAACACTGACATATTATAATACGCTCAAAGCGGCCAAAATATGCAAAGAAATCGGCTCTGTTGTTGTTCTTGGGGGACCGCATGTGAATGCATACCCAAAGGAAAGCGTATCTCATGATTTTGTTGATTATGGCATATATGGTGAAGGTGAATATGCATTATTAGAACTTGTCAATGCCCTGGATAATGGGAAGATGACCGGAAATATCAGGGGCCTGGTTTATAAAAAATTGGGTAAAGTTTGCGTAAACGAACCCGGTATTGTTAAAAGTCTGGACGAACTGCCATTACCAGCATATCATCTGCTTCCAATGAAGAAATACTCTTCAGTTATAGGATTGCATCCCGTGGCCACCATGATAACATCAAGGGGTTGCCCTTATAGATGCGGCTTTTGTTTCAAGAACCCCGCTGCAAAATTCCATAGGGCTAGAAACCCAAAAAATGTTGTTGATGAAATGGAATATCTCATTGAAAATTACAAAATCAAGGAGGTCATGTTCTATGACGACACTATTACTCTCAACAGAGGACACATAGCAGGGATTTGTAAAGAGATCATAAGGAGGGATTTGAAAATTAAATGGGAATCGCCTACCAGGGCCGATAAAGTAGATCCTGAATTATTGAAGCTTATGAAAAAGGCGGGATGTATAAGATTGAGATATGGTGTTGAGTCTGGTGATAAAAACATCCTGAAAATTATGAGGAAGGATATTACAATAGCAAAAATTAAAGGGGCATTTGAATGGACAAAAAAAGCCGGTATTGAAACTTTTGCATATTTTATGATTGGTTATGCGGATGAAGATTCAGGAACAATTAAGAAAACGATTAATTTGGCAATAGATTTAGATCCAGACTTTGTAATGTTCACGATACCTGTTCCTTATCCAGGAACCCATTTATATGAGCTAGCAAAGGAACGGTGTTTAGTTAATGATGACTACTGGAAAGATTTCACTTTAGGTCGCACAGTCGGAAAAATGCCCTATTTCGTCAAGGATTCGGAAAAATGGATTAAAATTGCTTACAGAAAATTTTATTTTAGACCTGGTTTTATAATTAAAAAATTATTTTCCATATATTCTTTCAAAATGTTGAAAAAATACATGGTAGGGGCTATGTCTATCTATAAAATGCGTTAAAACGAGCCATGATGTCTATGGAGCGAATTGGCATAATTGGGGGTGGAATAACAGGCTTGACAGCAGCCTATTATCTTTCAAAAAAGGGATTTATTGTTACTGTTTTTGAAAGTGATGATTTAGGTGGCCTGTCCGGTTCTTTCAAAATAAACGGTCATTTTTTGGAGAAATATTATCATCATTTTTTTGAAGGGGACAGAGAATTGTTAGATTTGATTGATGAATTAAATCTGAATGATAAAATTATTTGGAATCCTGCAAAGTTAGGGTTTTTTTATAACGGGAAAGTTCATTCACTTACGAATGCTACAGACTTACTGAAATTCGAACCACTGAGTTTTTCAGAAAAAATGAAACTTGGACTTTCGATTTCACGTCTAAAGAAAATTAAAAATTGGAGAGATTTGGAAAATGTCAGTGCAAAAGCGTGGTTTTTAGAACATTGCGGCGAGAAGGTATGCAAAGTAATATGGGAGCCCCTGTTGAAAACAAAGTTTGGCACCGAGTCCGAAAATGTATCTGCAGCTTGGGTCTGGGGGAGAATAAAAGCCAGAATAAAACCGAGGTTTTTTTCCAAGGAAAGACTTGGTTACCTACACGGCAGTTTTCAAATATTGATAAATAAGCTGGAAAGGGAGATACTGAGGAACAAAGGTAAAATAGTTAGAAAGGGGGTGAAAAAAATCATTAAAGGGGATGGGGAAATATACGTTAAAGCTGGGAAGGGTTACAGTTTTGAGAAAGTTATATCAACAGTTCCTCTTCCGGTTTTTATTAGAATTGCAAAGGGTTTACCAAAGCAATTTATCAATAATTTGGAAAAAACAAAATACAGGGCTGTAGTTTGCTTGGTTCTGGAGCTAAAAAATACACTTGGTGACATTTATTGGCTCAATATAAATGATGATATCGGCTTGGGCGGAGTGATAGAGCATACAAACTTTGTTCCGAATGAAATGTGCGGTTCAAACATCATTTATCTTTTCAATTACACTGATGGGAAAGGCGACCTCTACAATTTACCGAATAAAGATATTTTTCAAAGATATACCCATTCGCTGAAATCTATATTTCCAGATTTTAAAATAAATAAAATAAAATCATTTTTTGTTTTCAGGAACAAATATGCAAGTCCCGTTTATACGATAAACTATTCTAAACAAAAGCCCGATTTCAAAACGCCAAT
The DNA here is from genome assembly GCA_964559215.1 of uncultured archaeon. Lineage (GTDB taxonomy): Archaea > Aenigmatarchaeota > Aenigmatarchaeia > QMZP01 > JAFGSV01 > JAFGSV01. The sequence continues at coordinate 6,056 of CAZLFZ010000010.1, read as the reverse complement.
AAAAAATTTGTTCGTGGCCAATACTTCCCAGATATATCCGCATGATAGAAATGTTAATAATTGTGTAAAAATGGGGGAAAATATTTCAGAAATGGTTCAGTCGTAAATGAAGGGAAGTATTATTAATTTACCCTTCCATAAAATGGTATGAAGAAATATCGGGTACTACTCGATTCCGCAAACATAAACTGCAAACCCAACGGTATTCTCAGTTCAAGAATTTATAAGTATATTACAAAAAATGGTCACGGTATCGTGAAGGATGTTTCTCTGGCGGACTATATAATTATTAATACGTGCGGTTATCATGAAAAAAGGGAGAAGATAAGTAAGGAATTGTTTAGATATTACGAAAAAAATAAAAAAAATGGCGCAAGAATAATTTCAGTCGGGTGTCTAAACAAGATAAAAGATAATCTAAATGCCATTTTTCCTGAAATAGAATTTGTTTCAGATTTGTCTGAACTGGATAGGGTATTTCTGAATAACAAAAGATTTGAAGATATTAAAGAAATGTACCTGGATGGAAAGGATATCGACAGTCTTCATACAGGCCCGGATAAAAGGATCTTTGACAGCATCACTAAAATTGCGTTTCCTATAATAGGCTTCCTATACACCATAAACAAGAGGGTTTTTAAGAAGAGCCTCCTTCTCACACAAGGATTTGAACACGCCACGCATCTGAATAAATTGTACGTTGAGATTGGAAAAGGTTGTATAAGTAATTGTAGTTATTGTGTAATAAAAAAGGCAAGGGGGGGTATTGAATCCAGAAAGATAGACCAGATATTGAATGATGTGGATAAGATATACGATTCGAATAAGAAATTGTGCCTGGTAGGGGATGACTGCGGGAGTTACGGTCTTGACATCGGGGAGAATATCTTCAATCTCGTGTATTCTATCAGTGAAAAATATCCGAATTTGGGAATTGATTTGTGTTACATGAATCCGTTTTGGATACAGAAGTATGAAAAGGGATTTATCAGTCTGTTGAAGAAAGTTAAGATAAACAGTATCAATATCCCCATGCAAAGCGGATCAGAAAAAATATTGAAATTGATGAATAGGAAATATTCTCCTGATAGGTTAATTGAAATAGTGAAAAAACTCAAGCGAGTATCAGACAAAACAATGTTTTGGACTCAAATAATTGTTGGTTTTCCTAGCGAAGATGAGGAGGATTTTCTTAAGTCATCATCAATTTTAGACTTTTTTGATATCGCATATGTTTTTGAATATTCGGACAGGGAAGGAACTGCAAGTAGTTCTTTGATGAACAAAATTCCTCCAAAAGAAAAACACGCCAGAAAAAGGAAGCTGATTTACAAAATTTATTGGAACGCCGCAAAGAAGATTTTGTCCGATTTTTTAACTTAAAACTTGTTAAATTCAATTAAAAGAACCTTTTTATCATATGCTTCATATAGTAACTCAAATACAGACCCGTTGAGAAATATTTCACATATATTTTTCGCTTATTTTTAATTATATTTTTGAATATTGAAATGAATATTGAAGTGGTATAAAGGTTTATGGGGGGGGACAACTTATACAACTTTCTTCGAACGAGGAAATCAACAACCCCTTTTGGGAGCACTTGTGTAAGTAAAATCAAAGAGCCAATCTTCGATTCATTTTTATTAAACGTGTCTCCACCAGAAGTGAATCTCTTTGAGCTTACACATTCCTCTAAATTTTCGATTTGCCCGTCATTTAAAAATCCACCCCTTTTTGCAATATCCACAATTTCTGTTTTGGGAAAATATCTCAACCAGTAAATATTAATCTGATCGACCCGATTCTCATTATAGAATTTTAGCAGTTCCATCAGTTCAGAATTCTCCTGTCCCGGCAAGCCAAGAATGTTATCTGTTATTAACCAAATTTTGCTTTTTATTAAAAGTCCAACCGCCCTCTTAAGCTGCTCATTAGAACCATATCTTTGCAGTATCATTTTCCTCGTATTTTCATTCATAGTCTGAACCCCCATCTGAACTGTAGCACACCCCGCCTTTTCAAGAAGTTCGACTGTTAATTCATTTACCGTGTTTGGATGAATCCAGCAGAAAAATGGGAGGTTTATCTCCTTCTTGTATTTATTTGCAAACTCTCTTAGCCATCCCACGTCATAGGTGAAAATTTCGTCGTGGAATATCACAGTTCTGATATCGTATTTTTTCTTCGCGAGTTTTAGTTCATCTATGACATTATCAACGGTCCGCCTTCGAAGATATTCCCCCTTTCCGTCGTAAAGCCTTTTCAAAAGACTGTTATTACAGTAGCTGCACCTAAATGGGCAACCACGGCTAGTTATCATGCTGTACCCGTATCTTATATTCGGTATCTCATCATAGAAAATATCCTTGTCTGGGTATGGAAGACTGTCCAGATTTTTCTCCAGCGGTCTTAGCGGGTTAGATATAATTTTGCCGTTATTTTTCATCCAAACGTTCTTTATGTCAGTTTTTTTTCTTCCACTCTTCATACTATTTATTATCTCCAAAATAGCGAATTCACCTTCTCCGACAACGACGAAATCGACAAAACTGTTTCTTATTACACGCTCTGGAACGGAAGTTGCATGAATTCCTCCAAAGATTATGGGCACATCCAGTTCATTTTTTATTTCTCTGGCAATATCCTTTGCCCAGTTATAGTAATCACTGATTACTGAAAAACAAACCACGTCCGGGCCATACTTTTTCGCCCTTTTTATAATTTTCTTTTTGAAATTGAATATTTTGGCGAGAAACTTAATTTCTATATGTGAATCACTGAACAGTTCAGGATCAATTATAAGTTTAGTTTCATGGCCCGCCTTTTTCAAAACAGCTGAGAGATACTCGATTCCGAGAGATTCGGGCCTTGGGTGTATGAACAATATTTTCATATTATAAAAATGTAAACACGATTATTAAATTATACTAAATAGTGTGATTGCATGAGAATATTGTTCCTCAATCCTATTAAATTATATGAAAAATGGCCATTGCCTCCAGACAAAACAAGGTCTGTATTTAATTTTCCATCGGTAACATTCCCCCAGTTAGCCGCTACAGTGGATGACAACGATTGCGAAATATTGGACGGTGTCGTGGAAAAGCCCGACATCAAAAAATTTAAGAAAAAGGTCAATGACACCGATATTGTAGCAATCAGCATCCCCTCTTGCACAATAGCTTTAAACACAGAGATAAATATCAAGGTCATAAGAAAAATAAACCCAAATGTCAAGATAGTTATTGGCGGCCACCACGCCACCTTTCATCATATGAAATGGTCAAAAAAGGGTGTTGATTTTGTCGTCAGAAATGAAGGGGAATTGACATTTCCTGAGCTGATAAATTGCCTGGAAAATGGAGGGGGTGTAAAAAAAATAAAGGGCATCACCTACAATGACGACGGAAAGGTTAGGGTAAACCAAGACAGACCTTTCGTAAATAACATCGATTCTCTTCCCATTCCCAAATGGGAGCTGTTGGACTTAAAAAAATACAGCTTTTATTATAAAAAAAACGGACTGACAGGCAGCATAGAAACATCAAGGGGTTGCTCTCATTCTTGCAAGTTTTGTGCTGTAAATGCCTTGTGGAGAAGGCAACAAAGATTCAAATCAGTTGACAGGGTCCTCGAAGAGTTGAATATACTGAGAAGTATGGGCGTTAGCAAACTGGGTTTTATTGATGATAATTTTGGGGCGAATTATAAACGAGATTTGGAGATATGCAGCAGGATTAGGAAAGAGGGTCTTGATATTGATTGGTTTTCTTTCGGCAGGGTTGATTCTATAAAAACGCATCCCGATCTCTATGAAAGCGCAGCCAAATCGGGCCTCAGGGTTTTGATGGTGGGTTATGAAAATCTGTCACAAAGCATGCTTGATGTTTTTCAGAAGGGAATGAAATTTGATGATGTCCTGGATGATTACTTGAATGTATACAAATTCCTGAAAAGGAACGATATTTTTGTCTACGGACTGTTCATACTAGGTTATACGGGAGAGACAGAAGGTGAAGCCCGTAGGATGATAAAATATAGTAAAAAAATATGCGATAAAAGGGCAATTAATCCTTTTAGACCTATCCCCTGTACCATTGGTTACGAGGAAGCTGAAAAAAGCGGTAGAATAATCAGTGATATGTTCTATTACGATAGTCAGATAGCAGTCATGAAAAATTTTAAAAAACAATTCAGGAAGGTGAGAAACGAATATTTAAAGGATTTCATAAGGCCAAGCAAGATTTTCAAAATGTTTAACGGGACAAAGAACGAAAAAGACTACTTTAGAAGTGATTACGCCTTCATTTTAAAAAACATCCTCAGATTCACACCCAGAAAAATCTTGGATTTTATTGGAACTTCCATCAACGGCGCTTCAGCAGAATACGACTACAACAAAGTTATAGCTAAACGTTATTTGAGTGAAGATTTTATAGAAAGGATTACTGGCTATGGCCAAAAAGATAACGGGGGTATAAATTCATATTTTTGAATGGTGCATGCAAATGGCGGATGTTATAAATAAAATATCCGGGACGGAAAAAATACTAGTCTTGATAATCCTTTTTGCATTTCTCTTACAGGTTTATGGTCTGGATTCAAAAAGCCTGTGGTACGATGAGGTTTCCTCCATACGGGGGGCAGAAGCTACCGATTTATCAGATTTCCTTTTTAAAAGTCAGAAGATTGTTGTTTATAACCCACCTTACAACTATTCCTCCAATCCCGTGTTCCCGCCGGCATATTTTTACATTCTCAAGGCATTTATCTCATTTTTTGGCAGCAGTGAATTCTCGGTGCGATTCCTCTCTGTAATTTTTGGCGTTTTGTCGATACCCTTGGTTTTCAGGTTAGGGAAAGATTTATTCGATGAAAGAGTCGGTTTGCTGTCTTCTCTCCTCTTGGCGATGATGCCCATATTGATTAAGAATTCTCAAATGGTTAGGATGTATACGCTTCTCATGTTAACGGCGCTTTTGTCTTTTTACTTCTTCTATAAGGCGCTCAAAAAGGACGCTAACAAATATTGGATTTTATATTCCCTATTCACCATATTTGCCTTTTACGTGCATTATTTCACAATTTTTCTTTTCATCGGTGAGATGACGCTCTTTGTTTTGAATTTTTCTGGGCAGAAAAAAATCTTTCATAAGAAATTGATTATTTCCATTACAACGATCTTTGTCCTGCTTTTACCTCAGATTTTCAAGGTTTTGGAGTTCTTGCAATATAATTACACCGCTTCAGGCATAATGAGAGCCTCTGCTGCACCAATGTTTTATAATTACGACGGGCTTGATCTTTTAAGGTCACTTGAGCCGAGCTATTCAATTTTCGACGTGAACCTTGCTGTGCTGTATATATCTGTGTGCATATTTGCGTCTTACCTTTTAACGGCAAAAGAAAGGCGTAAAAAAATATTGGGAGTGAGCACGGTTGTGGTGCCTGTATTACTACTCACAATATACTCGTTATTTTCCAGAATTTATGAACAGTATTTCTTTTTTATTCTGCCATTCTTCTTGATTTTTGTTGCAAAGGGTATGTTATCTTTTAGGAAGAAAAGGCTTTCTGCAATATCGCTGATAATTGTAATTTTTCTAAATTCCTTAGGTTTGTATGTTTATTATACAACACCAAATCACGACTACAGGTCAGCTGCATCTTTTTTAGAGAGTGTTGATGAAAACGAGCTTGTTGTGGTTGAACCGTCCGTTGTTACGGCACCCTTTGGATATTATAGCAATAGGACAATAATCGGTGTGGATGAAAATGACTGGAGTTCACCGGTAAAACTCCAAAATATGTATTCAACAACTGATAAATTTTGGTACATATACAACTTTCATCTGGAATGGAGGGATTCGGAAAAAAGAATAAAGACCTGGCTCGATGAAAATTGTAAATTAGAGAAGCAATTCTATTCTTTATCTTTTTATTTTTGTGCCCATTAGTAATTAACATGGCCAGACCCATGCTCAAAAACCTCACCCTCGCATTGACATACAAATGCAATTCCAGGTGTAAGATTTGCGACATATGGAAAGTGA
>CAZLFZ010000009.1:23061-46820 GCA_964559215.1 uncultured archaeon | reverse complement strand
CACATGACTATCCATTACTGTTGTTTCGTTTGTTTTCTTAAAAATCAAAAGTGAGGAATTAATCGGACATTACGTAGGGCACGTTCAGGATTTCTTGCCTTCCATTGGACGGTACTTGGAAGCGCCTATGAATACAATTCCGATTACAGCTAAAACTATCGGAGATGTGCCTTCGCCCGTGAAGTTCCCCAACAGCAAAATTGCTGCTATTACTATGAGTATTATTCCTATGAAAAACATAATTTTATTAGCCATTGCAATTCACCTATTGATCATATCAAATCAGAATATAAAAGTAACTCACCAAAGAAAGCATTGTCCACTTCCGGCGGGGGCATTAATTCTTCTATTGTTGTCGATTTTGACTATATATGAAAGGGCACTGAACATTTTTCTTCCAATCCATTTGAGGGATTAGAAAGATGTACAATAAGCAATTATTAAATATTCGACAGTGTTATGAGTGAGGGCTATTTATTTTCTATCATGTCAAACCAATTATTAAATTCAGAGTTGTTAAGATTCCCATGAGCACTAAAAGAATAGTCAGGTCTGTATTGGTATTTACGGGTACATTGTCTGTATTACTGGGAATAATGGGAATATTTCTTCCAATACTGCCCACAACACCCTTCCTCCTTCTTGCAGCGGCATGCTATGCACGAAGTTCTGACAGGTTTTATAATGGTCTAATTAACAACAGGGTATTCGGAAGCTATATAAGGAATTACAGAGAGGGAAGAGGCGTCCCCTTCAGGGTAAAGATGATATCAATCACATTTCTATGGTCGGCGATATCATTTTCTATTCTTTTTGCAGTGTCTGATGTAATAATCAGGCTTATCCTTATTGTGATAGCAATTGCTGTTACACTCCACATAGCTTCGATAAGAAATCGTCGAAAAGAGAAATCGTAACGTGCTGCTGATAAACAGTTAAGCCGTTACTTTCTCCCGCTCTTCCTGAGTCATTGCGGCAAGCTTCTCCACTTCGGAAACGATGAGACCCAGACCCTTTGCGACACTCGTTCCGTAGTCCTTGTCGGCCTTATAGAAAAGTGCTGTCTGCCTGAGCTGAATATTCTTCTTGGCGTTTTTTAGATGGTCTATGATATTTCCAATCAGGTTTGTTCTGTCACGCTCGGTCATAACATCGCGGTAGAGGTTTCCAGGCTGTACGAAGTCGTCATTGGGGTGAACGTATTTGTAACGGTTCCCGTCTCCTGATATTTTAACGGCAGGTTCTGACGGCCTCCCTTCGGGTGCAGGTCCGTTGAAGCTGTTCGGCCAGTAATTGGGTCCGCTTCCGCCACTGTTGTCTGTTCTCATTGGCCCGTCCCGCTGATAGCTTGACTCAGGTGCATTCTTTGCCATGTTGATTGGTATAAGATGATAATTCGGGCCCAGCCGATGAAGATGAGTATCATGGTAAGAGAAAAGCCTACCCTGAAGCATCTTGTCAGGTGAAGCCGCTATACCCGGAATGAGGTTTGACGGATTGAATGCTGCCTGCTCGACCTCTGCGAAGTAATTCTCAGGATTTTTGTTAAGGACTAGCTTTCCTATATCGATAACGGGGTAGTCGCCATGAGGCCACACTTTTGTAACGTCGAACACATCGAAGCGGTATTTCTCGGCGTCCTCGGGCTTCATGATCTGAACCTGGACGGTCCATGAGGGATATTCCTTATTTTCAATGGCGTTGAACAGGTCCCTTGTGGCATGATCAGGGTCCTTCCCCTTCATGACTCCTGCTTCCTGCCTTGTGAGATTCTTGACACCCTGATTCGTCTTGATGTGATATTTGACCCAGAAGTATTCGCCTTTTTCGTTATACCACTTGAACGTATGGCTGCCGTAGCCGTTCATGTTCCTGAAAGTAGCAGGTATTCCCCGGTCAGAGAAGAGTATAGTCACCTGGTGTATGGACTCGGGTGTCAGCGAAAGGAAATCCCAGAACGCATCGGGGTCCTTGCAGTTGGTTGCGGGATTCCTTTTCTGGGTGTGGATGAAATCAGGGAACTTCAGGGGGTCGCGTATGAAGAACACCGGAGTGTTGTTGCCCACAAGGTCGTAGTTGCCTTCCTCGGTATAGAACTTCATGGCGAAACCCCTCGGGTCCCGCTCTGCATCCGCGGAACCCCTCTCGCCTCCGACAGTGGAGAATCTCATAAAGACATCGGTACGTTTTCCGACCTTCGAGAACAACTTGGCCTTTGTGTATTCACTCATGTCCTTTGTGGCTTCGAAATAGCCATGTGCACCTGCACCCTTTGCATGCACAACACGCTCGGGTATTCGCTCACGGTCAAAATGTGACATCTTCTCGAGATAGTGTACATCCTGAATCAGAACAGGCCCTCGGGTACCCGCAGTAAGACTATTCTGGTCGTCACCAACGGTGATGCCAAAAGCTGTTGTCAGTTTCTCTTTCCTTTTTTCTGATCCATCTTTAGAAATAAACACTCACCTGATGGTATTTCCTCCCACAGCTTAAAAATGTTTTAAATGAAAATTTCACATTCCGTTGCGAAAATAATAATTAATGTAATCCTTGATACCGCTTTCTTTATAAAATCTATCGATATAAAACTTACCAGGGCTATATTTTTAAATCATCATTCCATCGTAGAAGCAATAAGCTACGCCCAACATGAACATTCTGTTCGCTTCCCGGCAGGGGGGGCATTGTACAAATTGTTCATGTTAGGAATGTCCCTTAGGTGAAACTGTAGTTCCCTACGCCCCTCTTCCAATATTAGCGATTATTTCGAGTACATTGGCAGGTTTATGGTAATATCTTTGGAAATTAAGGTAATCGTCCAAAAATGATCTAACCGTTGGTGTTTCTTTAAGCGTTCCCAATTTGAATTGTTCAGATACTTCAAAGCCCATCTCAGTGTGGTTTACTTGATAAAATGCATTGGACCCTGGGAATTAGAGATTGAGAGAGATTGAGGTGGAAATCGAAGATGGCAAAAAATGTCATGACCTTGTTATGGAAATAAAGCATAATTTTCATGACATCGTTGCTGAAACTCAGATAATCGAGATTTTCAAGGATTATAAGTATGAATTTGTTATAACTTGAAGCCTCGAAAAGTAATGCATTCTACTAATATCATATCGTCTATATATGTCGACAAAAAACATATAATATTGTCGATGATAATAGAAAGATTTATAAATGCTTGAGGCAAAATATATTTATGCTAGAAGATGGGATAAGAAGATGGAACCCGTGGTGGATGGAAAGAGAATCCGTTATAGTGTTGTCAGGTGTTGGAAGGGATATTTTACCCGAAATTCTGAAAACCGTTACTTTGTCTCATATTAAAGACATAATAGGTGTAAGAAGAGCTGGTAAAACCACAACAATGTATCAGATTGTAGAATCGCTCCTAAATGGGGGAATAAAGCCAAAGGATGTTGTTTTTCTGAATTTTGACGATTCTGAAATAAATGCGTCTTCATTCGAAGATATTTTAAAGTCGGTGGGAAAAATAAACCCAGATGCTGCATATTTGTTCGTAGATGAAATACAGCAAAAACCAGGCTGGGAAAGATGGGTTAGAACGTTGTATGATACGCACATGTTCAAGCAAATTTTTGTTTCAGGTTCTTCAGCTTCTCTGTTGTCTCAGGACATGGGGAGAGTCTTAACAGGAAGACATCTCACGTTCTCGGTATTCCCCCTTTCATTCAAAGAATACTTGAAATTTATTGGATGGAAAAAGTTTAACATAGACTTCTTAAAATACCATAAAAATAAATTGCTTTATCATCAAGAGGGGTACATTAAAAATGGAGGTTTCCCTGAAACTATTGGGAAGACCGATTCTGAAAGAAAGATAATTCTGACGAATATTTATAATGACATTCTCTCAAGAGATATCTCTGCAAGATTTGGAGCTTCCTATGATATTGTCAAAAAAATAAGTTACCACTTGTTGAGTAATGTGGCGAATGAATTTTCTTACAGGAGCATTGCTAACGCTACTGGACTCAGTGTTGAAACAGTTGAGAAGTATTTGGGATTTTTAAAAGAATCTTTTGTGCTTTTAATTGCAGATTTCTTTTCTTACAAAACAAAAGTTCAATTCAAACAGAATAAAAAGGTGTATTGTATTGATACTGGTCTAAGGAATACAGTTTCCTTTAGATTTTCGGAAGATTTGGGAAGATTGGCAGAAAATACCGTCTTCATTGAGCTGAAAAGGAGAGGAAAGGACGTTTATTATTGGAAAAACAAGACCGGTAGAGAAGTAGACATTTTAGTAAAAGATGGTATGAAAGTACACGAGCTAATTCAGGTTTGCTGGAATTTTGAAGATCCGAAGACAAAAAAGAGAGAACTGAAAGGACTACTATCTGGCTGCGAAGAATTCAAGCTGAAAAAAGGTGTTTTAATTACGGAAGATATTGAAAAAGAAGAAACAATTGATGGTATAAAAATAAAATACGTTCCTTTATGGAAATGGTTGCTGCAAATTGATTTATAAATGCCGAGTTATTACAATAAACAAAAAGCATGGCCCAATGTGAACAATTTGTTCATTGCTCGGCGGGGGCACTTTGAATTAATTTTCGCTCAGATTTCATGGCACAATTACATAAATTATTTAAGTAATGGATACTTTATTATCCATATGGATAAAAAAATATTAAGTATACGGGAATACGATGTACTTGTCCCATATCTTGGAAATTACAGTTCGGGATTCCATATAAGGGAAATAGCAAGGAAAATGTCGATGAACCACAGGACTGTATTACTGGCTCTTAATTCTCTAGAAAAGCAAGGATTAGTGAAGCACGAAACATCGGGAAGGAATAAGGTGTTTTATCTTAACGTGGAGAATCCCAGAACAAAGGACCAAGTAAGGGACGTTGAATCCTATAGACTTGGTCACATGCTTAATGGCAATTCTACGATTAAAGAATTGTACTCATCGCTTCTAAGCCCGTCGATTTCAGAAACTCCTATAATCCTATTTGGGAGCTACGCAAAAGGTGAACAAGACAAAAAAAGCGATATAGATTTGCTTCTGCTCGAGAAGAATGAAAAGCTTTTGGAAGATGTCAATAAATTTGAACTCAAGTATGACATAAAGGTTCACGTTCAAATTCTCAGTCAAGAGAAAATCGAAAGAGGGCTTAAAGAGAAGGAACCTCTGTTATTTGAAATAGCTTCAGACCATATAATTCTAAACAATCAGGACGCTTTTGTAAATATCCTCTGGAGGCATTTTTGTGAATAAAATTAAATGGTGTTTGAATGTGAAAAGAGGCGTCAAACTGATCAGACCAAACAACAATCTTTCAAAGTCTTACATAAAGAAAGCGGAAGATTCGCTGTTGTCAATGAGAGTCAACTTAAGGGAAGGAATAAAAGACTGGGCATCTTCAGCCGCTTATTACGCACGCTATCATATTCTTTACGCACTATTTATGAAGTGTGGGATAAAGTCCGAAATACATGATTGCAGTATAGAGATTGCAAAAACTATCTTTAGCGATTTGATTTCAAACAGCTGGATTAAGGAACTCGAAGGTGCCAAAATCCAAAGAATCAATCTGCAGTACTACACAGACAGGTTGGTTGAAGAACGTGATCTGGAAGAGAATATGGAAACCGCTGGGGATTTTGTGATGGAGTTGAAAGGTATTATAGATGAGATTGAGCCAGATTACATAGAAAGAATTAGAAATAAATTGAAGTTATTGAAATAGTAAAACTATTACCTGACATGAACAAACTGTCGAATCCCGGCGGGGGCACTTCATTGTTTTGTCCACATTAGGAACAGTGGTAATATAAGATGGTATTTGATTTTATAATAATTTAGTTTTCAATTAATCATATGGAAATAAAAAAGTTACATCAAATCCATAATGATGGACTATAGTGATTTAAACAAATATCGTGAAGTTCAGGGTATAGCCATAACAACAATTGAATATTTGCGGCAATATGTAAAAGAAGGTGTAACTGAAAAGGAAATAGCCAATGTCGCTAATCAATTCATGCTAGATAATGGCGCATCTTCATTTTGGTATCACGGTGTGGGAACACTAGTTTTGGTGGGAGATAGAACAACGCTTTCAATCTCTGGGAGAGAATACAGTCCTTCTGAGAAAGAAGTAGGAAGGTGTGATTTAATTACAGTTGATCTATGCCCTCAAATCGACTCCTATTGGGGTGATTTCGCAAGGTCACTTGTCGTTGCTGATGGAAGGGTAGTTACTGATGTCGGACAAGATCACCCAATAAAAGTTAAAGAATTGTTTGAGGGGATTGATGTTGAAAGGCGACTACATGAAAGGTTGCAACACATTTCGACTTCTCGTATGACATTTGAAGATTTGTTTTTTTCAATGAATAGTATAATAGACGGTCTGGATTACGTAAACTTGGATTTCAAAGGAAATCTGGGGCATAGCATTGAAAGGGATATAGAAAGGAGGATTTATATCGAAAGTGGCTGTAGAACAAGATTATCTGATGCCGCTATTTTTACCTTCGAACCCCATATTAAAAGAAAAGACGGACACTTTGGATTCAAGAAGGAAGATATATATTATTTTTCTGGTGATGAGTTATTGAGACTGGATTGATAACGTTTACCATCCCAAATAAATTGGGGTTAAGAGAAGTTCCGGCGGGGGCATGCTTTCACTCACTTTCCTGCGAATTGCCGGTTTCGTTCACGAAGATGTACGGGTCCGGCCAGTCCTTCTTTATTTTCCCATTTTTTGTGTTCATGTATGGCAGGTAGTTGTGGTGTACCCTCACCAGCTTGTTGAGGGACGTCGTTATCACTTCCCGGATGCAGTCCTGACCGAGCTTTTCCTTCAGGAAAGGCACTATCTTGCCGTTGAATTCCTCGACAAGCTGGTTCTCGGTGACAGCGTCCAGTATTAGGACAAGGGCCAGGTGCCCGCCCTTCTCGCCGAGATAGGCAAGGGAGATGAACCTTGAGTTGAACATCCTCCAGTTGGGGTCTGGCTCCAGCTTCTCGAGATACAGACGCCTTGTTATCCCTATCTTGAACTTTATTATGAAGAGCTCTTTTGCGTTGAATAGTTTCATGCCGAACTCCCCCTTGTCCAGCGATACGTAGTACCTGAGCAGCCCCTCCTCCTCCATCCGTTTCCTCTTCCTGTTAACGGTCATCACCGGTATGTCCGTCTTTTTTGCTATCATGTTGTCGCTTGCCCTGGGATTCCTTATCAGCTCACGGATTATCTTCACTTCCTTCTCGTCCAATTCTCTCATTTTATCCTCCAAATGTTATATTTATAACATATTTTTGTCATAATATATATAAATATATTATATTCACTATTATTTATGTCTATGAAAGTGGGAACGGTGGGGGGTAAGCAAAAAGATTTGCTGAAAAACAACCTTATTAACCAAGCCGGAATTTTTGGAATTGACTCGTGTGATGCAGATGCAGACCATACCTCACTAGATATGAAGGGAATGAAGGAAGAGTTGCTGGAAGGTTTTCAAAATGGCCTGCCTGCAAACATGTATCTACCTCATGACCACGCAACGATAAAATGCTATAATGAACGTGATGGCTGGAATGGATTTCTAAAGATAACAAAAAATAGTGGCTTTAGCCGCATACATAGAATAATGCAGAGGGACATAACTGTAGCAGGAAAAGCCGTGGCGAGGTACGTCTTGTGTTTGACTGACTGCAGGAAGGATTCCGATGGTTCTTCAAAGGATTACGAGTTATACTGCGGAGTGCTTTCCCGTGCAGGAGATGACGTGGAAGTTGAAATGGATATTACAGAGAAACTCCATGCTTCTAGGAGAGGCTTGGGAAGCACAAACAATCAGGTTGGGAAGCTATTCGTCGCTTCTATGGATTTTTTGCCGGGCTATTTAGGGGGAAACGCCGTGGCCCTGTTTACCGATGGTGGAGGCCAGTACCCACTAAAACTCACTGGGAAAACTAACGGAACAGGAACGTATAGAAATTGATCTGGGGCCTACCACAGTTTGAGTTTCTTCTTTATCCTGTCCTCCGGCCTGGCGACGATGACATCGCCGTTGACCTTCACCCATTTCTTTGAATCGGGCAGGAAAAAACTGAAAACGCACTGGTCCTTGATAAAGGTCTTCTCAAGTCCGGCAACTTCGATCGTCAGTGTGTTTCTCGTTTCGTCTATCACCTTCCCTTCGGTTCCTATCAAGGCCTTGTTAGCGGAATCCGCAATCCTTACAAGCAGGCCAATCATCTCATGCCGGACGATGTTTTTGGGGGTTATCATAATATGCCTTGAGCTTGATGGTTTTAATGTTTTCAAGAAGTTTTCAAGAAATCTCTATTTTGTTATTCGGAAATCCAAGCCTTACCAGCAGTTCCTTCAGCTTGCCTCTATGATTTCCCTGCAGTTCAACGCTCTTGTTCTTGTAAGTGCCGCCGCACGCCAGCTTTGTCTTGAGTTCCTTGAGAATCTTCTTTATATCAACGTCCTTGCTTATGCCCTCGATAACCGTTACTGTCTTGCCGTAGCGCTTCTTTATAAGCGAAATCTTTATCCTTTCCTCTTCTTTTGCCATTGTTTCGCAAATGCACAATTCTTTTGGTAAACCGCACTTAGGACAAATTCCAGTCATGTAGCCTTTTCCCTTTTTATGGTTAAAATCCTAGCAATAGTTCTTTTCATCTCTCTCATCTTACCCGGAGAAGAAACAGGAGCGCCTATTGCTATATTCGCTTTCTCCTTGGCAACCTCTAGCCTGAGTTCCCGCACTTTTTTGTCAAGCTCCGCCTTGTCTAATTTTCTGGCGTCCCGCGATTTTATTATTGCCATTTTTTGTGACCTGCTTAATCTTTACTTTCCCCTTTTTTATTATTTTCCTTTTTACCCACAGTTTTTTTCTTTTTTTCGTCAGTTTTGGCGGAGACGTCCTCTGTTACACCCTCTGATTCTTTGCTTTCCCCGGTTTCCTGATAGTTGAAATCAAGAGTGCCCTCTTCATCGCTTATCGCATCTTGCTTTTCCTTGGCAGCGCCTGCTGGATGCTCGGCCTCTTTTCCCTTTTTCAAAATTTCCCCAGTGATGTCCATGAACTCGCTCATGATCTTGACCTTGACTCCTATTTTGCCGGGCCTTGTGTTGGCCTCTTCGAATCCGTAGTCAACCAACTTGCTGGCGGTGTCGCCGCAGTGCTTCAGATATCCGGCCGTGAACTTGCCTATCCTGCCCTTGGAGCCTCCCAGCTTGCCGCTTATTCTTATCTCGACCCCGATGGCCCCCGCATCCATCACCCTTTTCATGGACAGGTTCCCTATCTTCTTGTAGTTGTATCCCCTTTCCAGGGCTGTCTTTATCTGCTTGGCGACTATCCTGGCGTCCAGGTTCGGGTTGGCTATGGATTTCACGTCAAGCTGGGGATTATCGAGCTCGAACTTCGTTTTCAGGGTTTCGCTCATTTTGTTTATCTTGCTGCCGCCCCGGCCTATCACCCGGCCAGGCTTGTGGGTGTAAATGAGAACCTTTAAGCCGAGGGGGGTCCTCTGCAGCTCTATGCTTGAATAGTCCGCGCTAGGGAAATTCGTGCGAATGAAATCCTCTATTGAAACCTCCCTGATGCCCTGCTTGACGAAGTATTTCTTCAACATATACTACCTGCTTGCTTTTTTTCACATCTCCTGCAAGACCAACTGGATGTTGGTGACCTTCCTTCTTTGCCTTCTCATCTTGAATCTCCTGGGTCTTAAGAACCTGAAACCCTGATGCGCTGATGCGTTGACGATCAGTCTCTCTGCCTCCAAGCCCTTGAATTCCGCATTGTTCTCCGCGGATTTCAGCATTTGCAGTATCTCCTTTGCTGCGTTGGTGTAGTGTTTGCCGTCAAGGTTTTGCTCCCCCCTGACCAGCCATTCCACGAACGTAATGGCCTTGGGCAATGTTTTTCCTGATATCTCTCTGCAGACAACCGTGCTGTTCTTTCTCGATATCCTCAATCCTCTCCCGAACACATGCACGCTCTTCTCTTTCCCTGGGTTTAGCGCGTATCTAAACATGTCAGTCACCTTATTTCAGCGGGACAAATTTGGATGATCTGGTTGCACCAAAACCAGGAGCACTATGCTTGACCTGCTTTCTCGTCAGGATGAATTCACCCAGCCTGTGTCCTATCATGTAGTCCTTTATTTCAAGAGAAACGAATTCCTTGCCGTTGTAAATACCCAACTTGGCACCCACCATCTCCGGTATTATCACCATCTCCCTGCAATGGGTCCTGTGAAATTTTCCCGGTCCTCGCCTGATGTCTTCCAGCAACTTTTTTTGCGTCCCGGTAAGGCCTTTTTTCAGGGCCCTCCTGGCTCTGCTTGTCAAGAGCCGGCTGAAATCCTCAAGACTGAGGTTGTTTATCTCTTCCATGCTTTTTCCTTTGTAGATGAACTTTGCCATACTAATCACTGAGGCATAAAATATAAATTACTTCTTTTTCCGGCCTGTCCTTTTTGCCGCTATGGAGCCAACCTTCCTGCCAGGCGGAGCGTTTCTTGATACCGTCTTGGACTTGTTCACCCCGCTGTAGGAGCCGCCAAAGGGGTGGTCAACGGCGTTCATGGCATTCGCGCTCGTTCTTGGATACAACTTGCCCCTCCTGTGCATTGCTATCCACTTATTGCCCGCCTTTACCCATGGCTTTTCAAGCCTGCCGGAGCCCGCAGGAACGCCGAGAATAGCCCTGCAGCCGGGATTGAGAACCTTTGTCTTTTTGCTTGGAAACTGCACAACGCAGGAATTCCTGTCTTTTGAAATTATCATGGCGAAAGAACCCCCTGACCTGCAAAACACGGGTCCCGAATTAGGGCTGCTCTCTATTGCAAAAATGGGCTTGGATTCCTGTATCTGGGACAGTGGCAGCACGACATCTTGCACGCTGTCGTTGACTGCCAGGCCCTCCTTTGCGAGGATGTGGCCCCTGCTGCCATCTGCGTACTGCACAACGGCAACGGGTGCAGTCCTGCCGGAATCGTGGACTATGTCCTTGACAACGCCCGGCTCTTTTTTATAGCTCAGGCTGCGCATGAAGTTTCTACCTCTCGTCCTGTACGTAGACGATCCCTTTCCTCTCCTTTGCGCTATTATCCTTTTACCCATTCCATTCCCCTTTTCCTGAACACTTCTTGAATATCTTCCTTGCTTCTTATTATTTCCCCTGTTGGGCGATATGCTGCATTTCTGCCAACCCCTGCAGACGAATTCATAAACCACTGCTTCGCCATTCCTGCAATCAAGGTATATTTCTGGTACTTTCCCCCAACAGTTCAAGCACGTCTAACGTCTTTACTTCCGCTATTATCATTACACCATACCCAGTCTCGAAGCTATCTCGCTTGCCGAATTCTCCGGGCTTAATTTGGCGTACGCCTTCTTAACGCCCTTGGGCGTTATCTCTGTCTGCACTTGCAATACCTTGACGTCGAACAGGTTTTCCACAGCTTCCTTTATCTCGCTTTTGGCCGCTTCCCGGCTGACTATGAACGTGAGCTTGTTTTCGAATTCCACCATGTTCATGCTCTTCTCGGCAAGATGCGGATACTTGAGGACAAGCCACGGGTCCCTGCCGCTCTTGGCCTTTTTTCCCTTCTCTTTAGCCTTTGCAGCATGCCTTTCCATTTTTTCGTGTTTTTCCGGTTTGTCCTGTTCCTCCTTTACTTTTCCGGCTGGCTTTTCCTGCTCCATCACTTCCTTTTCTGGCTTCTCGTTTACTTTCACGGCCGCCTTTTCTTCCTTCTTCGCATCCGTCAGCTTCTTTTCCTTTTCCGCCATAGTCAATACCTGTTAACTGTTAAACTCTTGTATGTATTTCTTATTTCTTATTTCTTTCAATTTAAAAGGAAAGTATTTATAAGTTGCGGCATTGCGGCCTTTTTTAAAACTTTTCCGGCTTAAAAATCAAGAGATATGCCCAAAAGACGAAGCCGGGCGGAAAGTTTATAAATGGATTAATAGTACTATAAAGTTGTGAATTATATGTCAAAGCAAGCGCACTGGTTTGGCAGCGACGAGGTTATCAGGATTTATGAGATGCTAAAAGGATTTGACGAGGTTGGTCTTGGCCTGCAGAATGACAAAGGCCTTCATCGAAGCGAAGCGCATGATTTCTGGTATCCTGAATCGTGCGTCGGGGCGCTCAAAGGGTGCAACGGTCAAACCCCGGATGCGTGCATGGCGGACACCAGAGACGTCCTGAGAGCCGCGCAGGATGAAGATTCCTATTTTCAAGACATGGCTGAATATAGACTAAAATCGAATAGGGCGAATGCCGCGGTGATGGGTGATGGACAAGCCGATGTCATGCTCGATGTTCGCTCAGCCGAGCAAGCTTGCAGGGACGTGGAATTGGCAAGAACTCCGATGCGGGACTATGTTTCTGAAGACGGGGGATTCAACATGCTGTTGAAGACGTATACCGGCATGGTGGTGATGGCCGACGTTCTCGCCTGGTTCCAGGATTCGGGCATGGAGCTGATTTTGAAGCCATTCACAAAGCTGAAGCTCGGCTCGGTTAAAGAAATCAGGGGCATGAGGGAAGATTTCATAAAGCGGCACTCCAAAAAGAGTCTGAAAGCCGATATGTTAAACGCGTTCGTTTATGCGAGACTTGATAGAGGCGGCTTGCCCATTTACTGGATAAAGCCAGTTGTAAAAAGAAATGGCAAAAGCAACGTATATAGCCAAATAGTAGAAGATGATCATTGTCTTTATTCGCCCCGCGGCGGCAACAAATTTTTATGGAATCTGGCATTGGTGGAACCGGTACAGGAAGCGTACCCGTCATCGCCAAATCCGAGAAATATCTATCTCGCAAAGGCGGAAGGCCTGATTCCCGGTACCTAGTAATCAGCTTGAGAAAACCGGCAAAACACGATACGTTACTCTATGAGGTCAAACATGTATTCAGGGCCGGCATGCCCTATCGTCCTGCCGAGCTGGATCCTGACTTCCGTCTTCAGCGGTCTTCTGGCGGACCCCTTTACTGGCTTTATTATTGTTGCCGTGCTGAGCACGTACCAAGGGCCCATCAGCCCCTTCACCGTGGGGAATTTCACCAAGAAAGATTCCGCGTTTGGAATTTTGTTTCCTCTATCCTGCGTTTCTATCAGTGATCCCCATCCGTGCCGGCAGAACGGCTCCTCTGGTATCGCGTATTTGTAGACATTCCTGAACTCTTCATCGACCTTGGCCTGGCCGGCAGCGCCCCTGAAGAACCTGTCCTCGCAGCCGCACGGGCTGTCTGTCATCGCCCACTCGTGGTAGAAGCAGTCGTCATCCGCTGTGATGGGCAACACCCTCAGCGTTATTATATAGGACCTTTCATCGCCTCTGCTGAGCGAGGGCACGGTCACGTAGGCGTCCGCGTGCTGGTATGAGAATTCCATCCCATTCCCGTAAAAATCCCTGAATTTCTCCCCCTCGGCTGGAACATCAAAGGGCAGCAACCTGTGCTTTTTGGCCTTGGGGTCCCACCATCCTATGCCCCTGTAGGAGCCATACAGCATCTTTTTCCTGTTCTCAGGCGAGCCCAGGACTTCCCTGAACAATTTCCTGGGGGTCAGTTTTTCCTCCCTCAGCGCGGTTGCGCTGGTCCTGCGCTTCGTGATGTCGATGGAAGGGCCGAACTTCATGAAGCGCAGCGCCGTGTTCAGCGGTATCTTCTTGCCCTTCACGCTGGCAACGGCGTTTCTGTCCCAGAACTGGTAGACGCCCGGACCTTCCGGTATGACAAGTCCCTTTCCCCTTCTGCTTGCCTGGATGACGGCATCGGCCACGTTCTCATGGGTCAGGCCCCTGTATGTGGTCAGGTCTATGAGCTTACCTGTGTAATTCCTGCCTATTTCAGCCACTGTCGGGATGTTTGGATCGAAATATTCCGGGAATTCCATCATTAGAAATTGAAGGAAAATTTTAAAAGAGGGACACGTATTGTTTCCTTTTTTAATTATCCATTTCAACTGGAAACACATTTTCCTGTACTCGTATTACAAGTATATCCAGGATCAAAAACTTGTTATTGTTAAGCACAGGGCAAAGCGCCTGCCCAAGCAACGCCTGGCTGGCCGTTTATGCTTCCATCACAGGCAGGGCTTGTCATCAGGGGGTGGAAATCCTGAAATAATTGATTGCAGTATTCTCCTCTTGCCTTGCTATTGGGCCAAGAGAAGTTTATTGGATCTTGGATGAAAAATCCAGACTCAAAATAGTCTGGGTCTCCTATTGTTGGTTGCACAACTATAGAATTTTCCAAAATATCGCTATATTGCCAAGGCTCGGGATATTCATAAGCCCATACAATATTCCCACCAGCGTTTATATTCATTGCTTGGGTATTGCCTAATAGACCTACAACAACATTATTGTAAAACTCAAGATCACCTACATAGCCACTACTCGGCCTGAAATTTATACCCCCATAACTATAACGGCGTGGACCAGTGCCTGATACTCCATCTTGATCTTCAGCACCATGACCAATAATTGTGTTATTATTGCACTTGCAACCAGATGTTATGGCTCCAAGACCTATTGCACCTCCATCATAAACCAAGTTGTTTTCCACTATATTATTATGCCCATAACTACCTCCTTCACTATTATAAAAATTTATGCCCCCGGAATTGCCATAGCCATGAACAATATTGTGTCTTATTATTACCTCCTCAGCTTCAATCCCAATGCCAGAACCATGTATATGAGGTAGATCGGGGTCGGGATAAGGCCATTGCCTGTAAACATGATTGTATGAAATATTAACTTTGGCCTCATCGAAGATTAGTATACCGCTGCCAGAACAATCATGAACATAGTTGTAGCTGATTTCTTCAATATTATCAACATTAGGATAATCTGTTTGAACAAGCTCTATTCCCCTATGGCAGTCATGCACTTCGCAACCACTTATTTTAAGATGATCACCAACAAGCCATACACATGAACCAGCATCCCAATAACCCTTATTATAACCATCTGGATTTGCATAACCTTCAACTTCACAATTAATAATCTCAACATAATCTCCTCCATTATTATTGATAGTTGGTGTCGGAGGAGAAGCTCCTGACAAAAACCCAATAAAATGAATATCCTCAAATCTTAAATAAACATCTGAATTAAAACCAGTTCCGCCAATCCTAATTCCTGTGAATTCTGGTGATGCACCAGCACCGGCTTTCCAAGTCAACCAATCAGTTCTTGCAGTTGAATCGGAATAATATCCATAATTCCCATCTCTAACTAAAACAGTGATATCTTCATCTGGCAAATTATTTACTACTGCTTTTGCATCGGCAAGATTGTTCCAGGCGTCTTGCCAGGAGCTTCCGTCATTATTCCCTGTTGCAGAGGCATCTAGATAATATATATTCCCTTCGACACATTCTCCCGTTTCAATATTGCATGTATAACCTGCTCCAAAAACTCCCTCACATTGAATATTTTCAGTGCAGACGCAGGGGAAAGCTCCAACGGCAACTCCCTGAGAATCGACATTTCCGTTGCAGGCGTCGCTTGTCATTACAGGATGATAGGCATCGTTGAGGTTTTCCTTGTGTGAACAACCAATGCTGGCATCTGGGTCACATGTGAAGCAAGGGATATCAGGGTCACTCGGACAATGTTCTTGCCCTTGCGGGACGCGGTCAAAACCCCATTGGTCAAACAGATCAGGGTCAGACCCGCCACTAAAGAAGTTAACAGAACCCTTAAAATAGTTTTCATCATATCCTGGATAATACCCGCCGTAATAGCCTATAACTATGCTATTTTCTCCTGGAGGGTCTTGTAAATAATTACTCCCTACTTTTAAGTACCGCCAAATATTGTTATCCTCGGTGAAATCAATACTATCATCAATGCTAACTCCTCCGGCAAAAATATTGTTGTAAATAAATATATCAGAAGCTCCTGGTTTTGGATACCCGAACCCTGAGCCGCTTCTGAAAGTGTTATTCCTTATTGTGATATTCTTATGCAGAGCATGAAAAACGTTTCCTGTTGTGCCCTGTCCATCATAAACCAAATTATTCTCAATAATTACATTTTCATAGCCATTGGTGGGGGTTGCCGCTTCAGAAGCGTGAAGACGAATTGCACCTGAGCCACCATAGTCGTGTATAATGTTGTTCCTGATAATAATGTTGTTCATAAAGCTGTAAAATCCCGCGCCATGCAACTCCCATAGTTTTCTTCTGTCATGTATGTGGTTATTCTCAACTATAACCAAGCCATTGTCATAATCATTATCAGAATCAAGGTATAATAGAGTAGATGCACAATTATGAATGTGATTGTTTCTTATTATCAGGCCGTCACGGAACTTGCTTGCACCCGCCGTAGAAATTCCTTTCTGTGATTTTTGAACATCACACCCATCAATCACAATATCAGACACCTCATATACTTTCATACCTATCCCAGCTTTTGTAAGAGCGCCTGGTCCTGGAATATCCCATCTTCCGGTTATACTGCAGTTTATTAAATGAAGATGAGAAGGAGCGTCTATTATCCTTACCAAGTTAGTATATGCACTATCGTCAGGTGCGGTAATGGCAAGACCAATGAAACTTATATAATAATCTCCATAACCGCTAATCTCTAGTCTATCAAATACAGGCTCTTCCCCGGTAGCTGGTTGGTAAGTTATCCAAGCATCCTGTGTTCCAACTGCTGTTCCAGAGCCGAAGCTTTGCTCTCCATAATTACCATTTCTTAAACAAACAATGTCCCCTGGAACAGCATTGGTTTTTGCATAATCCAAAGTACAAGGGTTGGAAGAAGAGCAGGCTCTACCTGAACCGGTATCGTCAACATACTTTGTGCAGCCGGTTGATATTATAACGCAGCTTCCATAAACACATTGCTCATCCCCAGAACAATAGCTGTTGTCCGTACATTCGACGCAGCTCCCCGCACCGTCGCACATCAGGGGGGAAACGCAGGTTTCATCGTTCTGCCTCTGGGGAACAGCAGTCTGGCCGCATCCGCTGTTGCATGAGGGTTCATAGCAGGCGTTGTCAGGGCAGCCGGCGGCATCCTGGGGGCAGTTCTCTCCCGGGCTGCAGGTACCATCGCCACAGACAGGATGAGCCGGTCCGGTTTTCTGGCTTTCGTATATCTGGGATATCTCTGTTGGTGTCAAGGCCCTGCCATATATAATTACATCATTTATCAAGCCGTCAAAATCCCTGTTCTTGTCGTAATCCCTGATTCCTATGACAAGAGGATGGCCGGAGGAATCCGGGGGATCTGCGGTATAGCTGACCGTGCCTGATTCCATGCCATTTACATAAAATGTGACTGCAGAGCCATCATATGACACGGCAACATGCTGCCAGTTGTTCAACGAGATTGAATTTGAATTGGAGTAGACCACGGTTACCCCGTAGATTGCATAACCCAGATTATTGTTTTCCTGACTGACAAAAAACGAGAATCCGGTGGAGCTGCTTCCTTTGTCGACTATCCTGCCCCAGCCGGACTGACCGAAAGTGTTTGGCTTTATCCATGCACCCAATGTCAGGCTGTCCATGAAATTCAGGCTGGCGTCATCCTCGCAGTCGACATAATCATCCGTTCCGTCCAAACCCAGAACCTGCCATCTCTCTGAATCAGTGGTTATGGATGCATCGCCCATAAAGGTCCCATCATTCCTGCCCGCTTCGTCAGGGGTTATCCCTCCCGTTGCAGAGTCGAGCTTCCAGTAAGAAACGTAGTCGGTGGGGTAAGCAGAAGCATGGGAAATGCCGTAATAGGCCTCAATGGCCTGGAACAAATCGGGCACGCAGGCGGAGCAGCTGTACCATGCGTCAATGTGATTCATAAGCTCTGTAATGTTGACTGAGCCGTCGCAATCCATGTCAGCCGATGTGGTGCAGGTCTGGGCTGCCACGATGGCTGGGGATATCAAAAAGGAAAACACAACCAAAAACAAAAGTATCTGGCTGATTTTCATATAAATATATCGCTTTGGCTACTTTTATTAATCAAAGCGAATGGTAACCATCCAAGAAAATTGCTTTACCCCCCAGCCATCTTTTCGGCAGCGGCAGCGGCAGACTTCGTCCAGATGGTCAGCCTGCCCGGTGCCGTTCCCGGAGCCAGCGCACTAACATTCAGGTCTTTTGGGGTTGATATCTCAACGCCAGGTATATTGTTAGAAGCGTTGACTATCCCCTTATCCTCAGCTATGACTATGAGCGGGCCTTTCCTCTTGATTACTCTCCGGCCTCTGGTCTTGCCCCTGCCGGCCCTGGTTTTCTTAGCCGAACACCTATCCAGTTCTTTGGCAAGCCCCAAGGCAAGCAGCGTGGAAACGACTTCCTTGTTTTTCTTCAGTTCCTGGAACTTATCGTCCAGAACCAGCGGGATATGCTTAACATCATCAACATCGTGGCCTCTTGATGTTATTAATTTCTTGTCAGCGGTGCCGGCGATGGCGGACATGAACGCGAGCAGCCTTTCCTTTTTGTTTATCTTCTTTTCCCAGTTCTTCACCGCCTTGGGAGGATGGGCCCTCCTGCCCTTCACGGCCTGGGGAACGGACCTTGCCCTGAATCGCAGGAAACCGCCGGCGACTATCCTTTTCATCCTGGCGATCTCCCTGTTCATCATGCTGTTCCTTATACCCCTTCTTCCCTTGTACTTGGCAGATGTCCTTTGCCCTGCCAGGGGATCTGAACCGTAAGGCTGCCTTAAGCTGGATTGCTCCGCGAGGACGGCCCTCTTTATCATGTCGACCCTGACGGGCCTGGAAAATGCCACGCCTAGATTAACATCTCCCTTGACTTTCCCATCAAGACCATAAACCGGCACTTTCATTACGACCACTTAAGAATTATTTCATGTAGTCAATATTTAAAAGCTTTCGAATTTCAGCTTTCTGTCTGTCAAGAGTTGTCAAGGCTTAAATTATTTCCTGCCAACAATTAATATAATATTTTTTGGTTATGCTATGCCTTCCGTTATAGAGGTACGTTCAAAAGATGGTATCCCGGACGTGAGAGGCGAGAGGACCCGAACGTATATAAACGATATCATGGGAGTCCCTGTGGATTCTGTCGGTACGAGGACGCTGTATTTCTTCTCTGACGATATAAAGCCAGACCAAGCGCAAAAGTTCGGGGACGTGCTTCTGGCGGACTCCGTTGTAGAAGACCACAGGTTTCTTGGAAACGCGCCTGTCTATGAGCAGCCAAAGGTTCCTGAGGATTACAGGGGATCATGGCTAGTGAGGGTCGGTTACAAGAGAAAGCCACTGATAATCGACAACTGGGGAGAGGCCACTAGGAAGGCTCTGATCAGGATTTTCGATACTGAGTTGGAATCTGTCAGGAAGATCGATGAGTATGAGATAAGGGGCGATTTGTCTAGGCGTCAAATCGACAAAATATGCTCGGAGGAGAAGCTGGCCGACAGCAAGGTCCAGACATACATATGCATTCCGTTGGGTGAGGGAAATGGCTGATGTTGACTTGTCGTTCGGGAACTTCTTCAATCTTAGCGGGAACGATCTGGAAGATTTCAGCAGGGCGCACGGGCTCTCCTTCCTGCCCGGAGAGACGCGCCTAATCCAGGATTATATGAAAGGGCAGATGCGTCGGTACGAACAGGGAGGAACCACAGTCGATGCGGATCTGATCCAGCTATCTCTCGAGGTCAACGCCCAGTCATGGTGCGAGCATTCCGCACACGGGACCATCAACGGCAGGATCAATCTCAAGGACTATTCTGGTGGCGATGTAAGGGAGGTCACATATGAAAGCATGCTTAAAGACACCATAATGGCTGCAACGAAGAAGCTGAACAAGCCATGGGTCGTCATGGCGTTCGAGGATGATGCCGGTATAATTGAATTCGCTAAACATAATCAGAGAAGATACGGATTTGCAGGGAAGTGCGAATCGCACAATTATCCCTCGGGCGAAGGCCCGTTCGGTGGCTCCAATACATGCACGGGGGGAGTCATAAGGGACCCAGAGTCGGTTCTGGCTGACGTGAGGGCTGATACATTCATTCTCGTACTGCCTGATCCGAACACTCCTAAAGAGCTTGTGAAAAGGAAACCGACAATGGTCTACTTGACAGAAATAAACAGGGGCAACCAGGATTACGGGAACAACATGGGCATACCGACTGTCATGGCCGCCACGCAATACAGCAGGAACAATGTGAACAATCCCCTCGTTTTCGGTGGTTCTTTCGGGCTGGTCGACCTTGATTATTATGATCAAACCATCAGGGAAGGCGTGGATACTGGCGATGTTTTCGTACTCATCGGGGGAAGGACCGGACGGGATGGCATCCATGGAGCGACGCTATCCTCGGTCGGCAGAAAGGCGGATGAGGACAAGGAACAGGCCGTGGCAGGAGTGCAGATCGGCAATCCCATTGAGGAGCAGAGCTGGAGCTATCACCTGGTCGAGGACCTGTTCAAAAGAAGGAAAGTCAAGTACTGCCAGGATTTCGGGGGCGGTGGACTGTCCTCGGTTGCCTTTGAGACCGCCAAGAAGACGGGAGGGATAGAGATATACATCGATAACGTAAGGACGAAGGAAGCCGGCATGACGAACTCGGAGAAGGTCATATCGGAATCCCAGGAGAGGCAGGCGGTGGTCGTATCTCCGTCCGACGTCGATGATGTAATCGGCGTGTTCACGAGGCACGGGATCGAGGCGTATCCGATTGGCAGGATGACCGATACGGGAAGGACGGTTGTCTATGACAATGAAAAAAGCGGGAAGGTTTTGATGGACTTGGACCTCTCACATCTGCATGGTGGCAAGCCAAAGGTGGTTAGGAATGCTACATTCCATGTCAAGAATCTTCCTGAACCAAAGATCGAGGCAGGTAATGATCTGACCAAAGAGCTCATGAGGGTGCTTGGAAGCTATAATGTCTGCTCGAACGAGGAGACCCAGATAAGGCTCTTCGATCACCAAGTCCAAGGCGGGACCATTCTGCCCCAATTGACGGGACCGGGATACGACGGACCCAATGATGCGGTCGTGTACAGACCCATTCCAGGCTGCAATGCCGGATGGGTGATTTCGGTTTATACTGATGCAAGGAAGACATTGAAGCATGCCGGTCTTGGTGTAAGGGCCATCTTCGACAGCGCCATAAGGAACAACGTAGCACATGGAGGCAATATGGACAGGATGACCATCTTCGATAACTGGGCCATGGCAAACTGCAAGGGCGACGACGAAGAGCTGGGCAGGTTGGCAATGGGACTGCAGGCATTCACCGACTGCATGTACGACTATGACGTGCCTTGCGATGTCGGTAAGGACAGCATGAACAACCATTTCGAGGACAAAGATACCGGGAGGCTCTTTTATATCGCTCCAACGCTCATTGCTCATACGAGAAGCGTCATCGATGATGTCAGGACTTCCGTGAGCTCCTTCGCGAAGAGGCCCGGTAACTATGTCTATGTTGTAGGTCAAACCAAGCCCGAGTTAGGCGGAAGTCAATATTACTGGATAAAGGACGGGTCTCGCGAAAAGGAACCGCTGGCCGGATGGGACTATTACCATATCGATGGCTATGTCGGTAATAATATCCCGGTAATTGACGGGAAACGGGCCGGAAAGATGTACAGGGAACTCAGCAAGGTCATAACGACAGGGATAATGCCGAACGAAAAGGTCATCAGGGCCGCGAAGTCTGTGAACCATGGGGGCCTGGGGGTGGCGGCTGCCCAGATGGCTCATGGGGGCCGTCTTGGGATGGAACTGGATTTTTCCAAGCTGCCTAACGAAAGTGGGATGGAGGATTGGCAGGCCATGTTTTCCGAATCGCTGGGCAGGCTGCTTGTCGAAGTGCCACCCGAAAAGGCATCAGAGTTCGAGGGGAGGATGGGCGATTATCCCATTGCGATGATTGGCGCCGTAACGGATACGCCCGACCTGAGGATCTACGGTGGTGGGGGCAGAAGGGTCGTTTACGGGAATATTAATGAATTTGGGGAGGCCTGGAAGGCTCCTCTGAGGGGATGGTAATGGGCAAGTACAGATGCGCTATAATGGCAGGACCCGGAGCAAATTGCTACAGAGAGAGCAGGCATGCCGTCGAGCTTGTTGGCTTTGACCATAAGGACGTCCACATCTATGATCTTCTCGAAGGCAGGGAGAGCCTCGATGGGTATCATTTCATTTTTTTGCAGGGCGGGTTTGGTTTCGGTGATTATGTCAGGGCAGGCGGCATAGAAGGGGCGTTCTTCCGGAAAAAGTTGTCTGATCAGTTCAGCAAGTTCCACAAAGACGGGAAGATCATGCTGGCGGTCTGCAACGGCTTCCAGAAGGCCGTTCAAGCAGGCTTGCTTACGAGCGAGGGCGTCTTCGGGGACAGGGATATCACTTTGTATTACAACGACTGCGGAGATTTCAGGGATAATCCCGTGCATCTGAGAAACGTGAACAATGGTAAATGCATATTCACAGTCGGATTGGACGGTGTCCTAAGCCTGCCCATGAGGAATGGCCAGGGAAAACTGATTACACGCGATTTTTATCGCGGTGACAGGTCCGTTGTGGACAGGCTTTTCAAAAATGACCAGGTCGTTTTTGCTTACGTCGATCCCGAAGGCAATGAACTGGAGCCCGAAGGCGACTACAGAAGGAGCTGGGATCCAACAGGATCAGTTCTTCACATTGCTGGTATCTGTGACGGTGAAAAAGGAACCATACTTGGGATGATGCCGCATCCTGAAGCCAAAGTAGACCCATACACTGATGAATTGTGGACAAGCGAGGCCGGACCAAAAAAAGAAGGAGACGGGCTGAAGATATTTGTCAACGCGATGGATTATTGCAAGAGCGAATTGTAGCCCCAGCCTCAAACAGAATGGCCTTATTTTTAGAAGTCATAAACGAATCCCGCAGCAGGGCAGAGCTATACCCCTGTCATAAGCGACTTTGCCTTTTACGCCAAGCTCCCCTCTTGCAGTTGACTCCAAGGCTTTAAGATAAGCTGGCCCATCGCCATACAATTTCATCTGGTCCTGCAAATCATCAGCGAACCTTCTGGCTGGCCTGAAATTCCTGTTCTGGATCCATCTTCTGACCTTGTCAGGAACCGCGAAGGATTTCGACTGGACCAGTATGGGGCCTTCGTCGAATTGCTCGGTGACCACATGTATGGTCGACCTGGTTTCCTTTTCTCCTGAGACGATGGCGTCATAGACCGCGTCTTCACCTTTGTACTTGCGCTTCAGCTCGTTGATCAACGCCAGCACGGCGACCTGGGAGGGCTCCATATCAGCGACGTACAACTTTCCAGCATTATCCCCCGTTAAAATGGTAAGGTCTGCGGGATGGACGTTGAAGACCCTGCTGGTGTATTCCCCTGCCTTGTCTTCGTGTTCTATAACAGGATATGTCACTAGCCGCATGAATCCGGACAGGGCGATGATGTCGGGTTCAAAAGGTTCTAACCCGCGCAGCACCTCCTCGTACATCGGCATCGCAGCCTCGGTATCAAAGGGCTTGAATTTCAGGGGGTAATCAAGAACCTCTATTCCCTGCTTATCGAAAAGTTGCCTTCCCTTCGTATCAGGTTTGTTGGTGATGCCTACGACCACATCGTAAAGCTTTCCATGGTTGGGGTCATCAAGCATCGCCTTGAAGGAGCTGGCGCCCCCTGAGAAAAAGACCGCCACCTTCATCTTCTTCCCGTTTTCTCCGGGGTCGAATATCGCGTTCATGCACTTAG